>NZ_BAAJNP010000004.1:0-634175 GCF_054558395.1 Pseudomonas sp. No.117 | reverse complement strand
AGACTCCATCCTGTCCTTGCAGGTGGTCAGCCGAGCACGTCAGGCCGGCTGGCGCTGCACGCCCAAGGATATCTTCGAGCAACAGACCATCGGCGGCCTGGCCGAGATCATGATTCCCGCAGAATCCCCGACCACCGAGCAAGGTGCCGTCGTCGGCGCGCTCGCCCTGACACCCGTTCAGCGTTGGTTCTTCGAGCAGGAGATCCCGGCCCGGCATCACTGGAATCAATCGGTGCTGCTGGAGGCCAAGGAGCAGGTCTGGCAGGCCGCGACGCTCGAACGGGCCTTGCGCGCTTTGATCATCCAGCATGACGCGCTGCGCTTGGTCTTCGACGGAGCAGAGGCCCATTTCCACCCCCTGAACGAGCTGGAGACCGCCTGGGAATCCTCGACCGTACTGGCGCACCTTACCCTCGCTGACCTCGATGAATGGCAGCCGCTCGCCGAGCGTCTGCAGCGCAGTCTGGAACTGGCGCGAGGTCCGCTGTTGCGAGCCGTGCTGGCCGAATTACCCGGGGGCGGGCAGCGTCTGTTGCTGGTGGTCCATCACCTGGTGGTGGACGGGGTGTCCTGGCGCATCCTGCTGGAAGACCTGCATCGCACCTATCGCCGCCTGGACAGCGACCTGCCAGTCGATCTGCCACCGAAGACCAGCTCGCTGCAGGCCTGGTCCAAACGTTTGCACGAGTACGCGCACAGCGACGCGGCACGTGCGGAGCAGGCGTTCTGGACGACCCACCTGGCCGCGGCCGATCCTCGTTTGCCCACCCTGGACGCCAGCGGTCGCCAGACGGTCAGCGACGCCCTGAGCGTGGAAACCCGGCTGGACACCGCGACCACCCAGCGACTGCTCAAGGTGGCGCCGGCCAGCTATCGCACCCAGATCAACGACCTGCTGCTCACCGCGCTGGCGCGCGTCCTCTGCCGCTGGACCGGACGCGACCATGCCCTGATCCAGCTGGAAGGGCATGGCCGGGAAGACCTGTTCGCCGACATCGATCTCTCCCGCACCCTGGGCTGGTTCACCAGTCTCTACCCGGTATGTCTTGCGCCTGAGCCGGATCTGGGGCGTTCGATCGTCGCGATCAAGGAGCAATTGCGCGGGATACCCCGGCGTGGTCTGGGGTTCGGCGTGCTGCGCTACCTGGGCGATGCCGCGACGCGGCAAGCGCTGCAGCGGTTGCCGGAGCCCGCGATCACCTTCAACTACCTTGGGCAATTCGCGGATGCCGCCGGGGAACACGCCGACTACGCCTTCTCGGCGGGCGATACCGGAGCCAACCAGGATCCGCAGACACCCCTGGGTAACTGGCTGACCCTCAATGGCCAGGTCTTCAACGGCGCCTTGAGCCTGACCTGGACCTTCGGTCGCAACGTTTTCGCACCGGCCGTCATCGAGCAGTTGGCCCAGGCGCTGCGCGCGGAGCTGGAGGGCGTGGTGGACCATTGCTGCAGCAGGACGCAGGCCAGTCTGACACCCTCCGACGTCCCCCTCGCGGGCTTTGGCCAGGCGCAGCTGGACCAACTGGTCGCGACCCATGGCCCCATCGATGACCTCTACCCGCTGACGCCCATGCAGCGCCAGATGCTGAGCGATGCCGGTCAGGTCGCCGGGGACTTCGTCTGCCAGCGCGTCTTGACGCTGCAGGGCTTGCAGCCGGAGCGCCTCCGTCGTGCCTGGACGCTCGTGCTGGCGACCCATGCCGTGCTGCGCACCCAGTTCCTGCTCACCGAACCACCGCTGCAGCTCGTTCGCTCCCAGGTGAACGCGCCCTTCGAGATCGTGGACGGGCGCGGACTGGATGCGCGCGGGGTGCAGGACCTGATCGGCGAGGAGCGCCTGAGACCCTTCGATCTGACCGCTGCGTCGCTGCTCCGCTTGCTGGTCATCCAGCAGGAAAGCGGGATGTGTCAGGTCGTCCTGACCACCCACCACATCCTGCTGGATGGCTGGAGTGCCGCGCGACTGTACGACGACCTGCTACGTGCCTACCTCGACGACGCCTTGCCACCCCTGGCCAATGGCTTCGCCGACTACGTGGGCTGGCTCCAGCGACGCGATCAGCGGATGCAACGGGACTTCTGGGAGCGCGAGCTCGCTCCGTTGGAGCGACCCTGTCTGCTGTCCGCCGCGGCGCCAGCTGTGAGCGAGGATACGCAGGGGCATGGGTGCGTGGGCTTCGACCTCACGCCCAAGCGCAGCCTCGACCTGGAGCGCTACGCCAAGCGGGAACGGGTGACCGTGAACACCCTGGTGCAGGCGGCCTGGCTACTCGCCCTGCACCTCGAACTTCAGCGTTCGGTGGTGGCCTGTGGCGTGACTTTCGCTGGCCGACCGCCGGAACTGCCAGACATCGAGCGGCAGCTGGGGCTGTTCATCCACGATGTTCCCCTGGTGGCGGACTTTGATCAGGACCTAAGCGTGCAGGTATGGCTGCAGCAGCTTCAAGCGCTCAACCTGCAGTTGCGCGAGCAGGGTTACGTGGCCCTGGACGAGCTTCAGCGTCAGCGGGGCCACGAGCTGTTCGATTCGGTGGTGGTGTTCGAGAACTATCCCCGCGCAGCGCTCGCGGTAGAGGGAGAGACCGGTGGGCTGGTGCTGCTCGAGATGCAACATGTCGAGCAATTCTCCACGCCCCTGATGCTCTATGCCGAGTTCGACGAGGTCTGGACGTTCAACCTGGATTTCCGCCGGGACCGAGTCGAGCCCAGCCGCGGCACGCGCCTCGCTGGCCGGTTGCGGTGGGCCCTCGACTGGTTGATCGACGGAGCGCCCGACCGCCACCTGAGCGACGCCGAGTAGCCAGGGGTACCGATCGGCGCCGCTGTGACCGGGAAACCCGTCGCAGTGGCGCTCGATCCTTTTCGGCCCGCGTGCTGCTCCGCGAAGGTCCAGACGGCCTGGGTAAATTTTTCCAGGGCCCGTGCGTTACTTAGCCGATTGGGTTCGCAGTGCCTCTAGCGCGGGCCTCCTAGGCGGCTTTCCTGCGAAAGCCCGCAGGGGCTGACTGGCCCGTCACGGCCAACCGCCCCCGCTTCTATAAAAATGTCAGCACGCAAGGGATTACTCGCAATGGAGCACGGTAAGTCAGCGTTTCTTCGGTCGAAAACAGGCAAGGCAAATCACCTACGACTCTCAGGACTGGGCTTGGCACTGCTGCTCGCCACGGTCCAGGCGAATGCGCAGGAAGTGAATTTCAAGGTTCCGGCCCAGCGTCTCGACACTGCCCTGCAGGCTCTGGGCCAGCAGGCAGGTCTACAGGTGCTGTATAACCCAGACGATCTGCGCGGACGGAGCAGCCCTGGGGTAGCCGGCAAGCTGGAGGTGGAAAGCGCGGTACGAGAACTGCTCAAGGGCAGTACCGGGCTCGGCTTCGAACTGCGTGGCACGACGCTGATTCTCCGTTCGGTACGCCAGGATGCGTCCGTGGTGTCCATGGAGGCAATGGATATCACCGGTCGCGTGGTCAGCGCCACCACCGAAAACACTGGCTCCTACGCCTCCCCCGTAGTCTCCATCGGCAAGGGGGACAGAAGCATCAAGGAAATTCCGCAGTCGGTGTCGATCGTCACCCAGAAGCGGATGCAGGATCAGAACATGAGCACCGTGTCCGATGTGCTGGCCAACGCGCCGGGGGTCACCACAGTGCCGCTCTTCGGCACGGGCGAACAGTATTACTCCCGTGGGTTCTTCATCGAGAACTTCCAGTACGACGGGGTGCCCCTGGAACGGCAGAGTTACGCGCGCGGTTCGGACTTCACCGGGCAGACCGCGATCTATGATCGCGTCGAGATCCTGCGGGGCGCCCAGGGGCTGCTGGAGGGTGGGGGCAACCCCTCGGGCTCGGTCAACTTCGTGCGTAAACGGCCCACCGCGGTCAATCAGGTACGCCTCACGGCCAAGGCCGGTTCCTGGGATCACTACGGTACCCAGGCCGACATTTCCGGCCCCCTCGACGCCGAAGGCCGCCTGCGTGGGCGTCTGGTGCTCGACTACGACACCAAAAACTCCTTCGTCGATCACGTTGGTGATGATCGCCAGACCTTCTACACTGCCTTCGACTACGACCTCACCGACGCGACCCGCCTTGGGGTCGGCTTCAGCCGCGAGCGGATCGATGCCAACATCAACGCTAACGGGCTACCCAACTACACCAACGGTGATATTCCGCATTATTCCCGTTCTACCTTCCTCGGTGGCAGTTGGTCCTACTGGGACAAGATCCAGGAAACCTACTACGCCGATCTGAACCACAAGTTCAACGACAACTGGTCGCTCACCGCTACCGTGGTCACAGCACGCGAGAAGAACGACTACAAGTACCTGCTGATGGCCGGCACTCTGCAGCCGGACAACACCGGTACGTTACGAGGGAACGACTACCTCTTCGACTTCTTCTCGGAGCATTGGGGCGGCGATGTCTACGTCAACGGCCGTACCAAGGTGGCCGGCCGCGAGCTCAAGTTGACCTTTGGTGCCAACTACTCGGATCTGGACAGCAGCGACACCTTTGGCTGGAATCTACGTACGGTGCCGAGCTGGGACATCTTCACTAACCCCGTCTACACCAACAAACCCTCCGACAGCAGCATCTACGCCAACGCCCGCAGCGACGATGGCTACTCTTCGATCCAGAAGGGGCTGTACGGCATGGGTCAGTACTACCTCACCGACGATCTCTCGGTGATCCTAGGCGCGCGGGTGTCTTCCTATCAGAAGGCCTACAAGTCCAACGGGCCCTTCGGCGATTCCAAGTCGGTCGCTCAGGAGTCGGGCAAGGCTGTGCCCTATGCCGGCGTCATCTACGACCTCACCCCGCAGTGGAGTGCCTACGCCAGCTACACCGAGATCTTCCTGCCGCAATCGCTGCGTACCGCCAGCGGTGGCATTCTCGCGCCCAAGACCGGCAAGAGCGTCGAGACTGGTATCAAGGGCGTACTGAACGACGGTCGGCTGAACGTCAGCCTGTCCATGTTCCGTATGGAGCAGAACAACATTCCGATCGAGAACGGCGATCTCGATCCGGATATCCAGGAAGCCAACTGCGGCGGTACCTGCTACTACGGTGGCGGCAAAGCCATTAGCCGGGGCTTCGAAGCCGAGGTCAGTGGCGCGGTGGCGGATAATCTACAGGTGTACGCGGCCTATACACTCAACCTGCTGCGCTACCAGAGCGCTGCGCCGGATATAGGTAGCGATGTCGGCGCCAGCATCCATACGCCCAAGCACATCTTCCGCTCCTGGCTGGACTACCAACTGCCCGGTGACTGGTCGAAGGTGTCCATTGGCGGTGGCGTCAATGCCCAGAGTCGTTCGGCGGGCTTTGGCTACTACGGTCGCGAGCAGAGCGGCTTCGCCATTTGGAACTCGCGCTTGGGTTATCGCTTCACCAAGGAGCTGAGTGGCGCCGTGAACGTCAACAACCTGTTCGACAAACGCTACTACCAATCGGTGGACTACGGTCTCAACTACTTCGGCGATCCACGCAACGTGCTGTTCAGCCTCACCTACAGCTACTGAGCCATCCCCATCGAGCGTTGCGAATGCCGGCCACGAGCCGGCATTTCAATTTCCAAAACTCCTGATCCTATTGCTTGGTAGCTTGGTTCTATTCGCCCACGACTGAGAGGGATCAAGCCGATGTTAAATTTGCCGTTGCTCGGGCGCTGAGTCGTCCATCCATGGCGCTATAACAGGCTTGTGCTCTCGAACTTCAGGTGATAAAGGTGGTTTGCGAGGCATTTGCCACTACTTGGAGAGGCAGGGATGAGCGACAAGAACTTTCGCGTAACGTTTACTCGTGGTACGAACCCTTCGGTAATTACTACCAGTGTGCGGGCTAGCAGTGCGAGTCAAGCGAAGGAGAAAATCAAGGAGCGCGAGCGTGGGCAGGCAAAGATCATTTCTGCAGTAGAGATCTAATATTTATACCTGACTTCAATGGAAATTGCAGTGGGTCTGCTTCGTCGAGGAAAAGGGTATGGATGAGGAAAATCGAGAAGTTATTAGTAGGCCTTCTTTCAATGAGTCGCTTGATAAAATGATCAGCGATGCGTGGGGCGAAGTTAAAGATGACTTTTCCCACGGTACGGGTATGGCCAAGGCCGCTTCGACGGCAAAGCTGGTTGGCAAAGGGTCGTTGTATCTAGGCGTGAAATTAATCCAGAACCTGCCAGAAGCCGTTCAGA
The DNA here is from genome assembly GCF_054558395.1 of Pseudomonas sp. No.117. Classification (NCBI taxonomy): domain Bacteria; kingdom Pseudomonadati; phylum Pseudomonadota; class Gammaproteobacteria; order Pseudomonadales; family Pseudomonadaceae; genus Pseudomonas; species Pseudomonas sp. No.117. Next base: position 627,986 of record NZ_BAAJNP010000004.1, on the reverse strand, counting down.
AGCTGAAAGAGAAACAAGGGAAGTAGCGGTGGTAAGTGTAGCGCCCCTGTAACCCACCAGCAGGAGCACGTCGATTCACCATGTCGTGTCGCCTAAGGCGGTTATCCGTGCATGCGTTTCGACCGGTTCACGCTCGTGATCGCTTTAGCAATGTTGACCACCAAAAGAGGTACCGGACTGCCCAAAGGGCGTTTCCCGACAACGGTATGAAACGTGCCCGATAGAGAGCCCTGGGCGCAGCGCGAGAAATGGAGAGATGCCGCTATGGCGAAGAAAAGTGCAGTTCTCAGGATGGAACGCACTCGCTCACCAGTTGACCCGCACGCAGCTGCACCAACTGGTCGGCCATGTCGAAGTAGCGATCGTCGTGACTGATGACGATGAGCGTCTTGCCCAGGCGTTTCAGCTCCGGTAGCAGCTCGGTGTAGAAGACCCGGCGGAACGCCGGGTCCTGGTCCGCGGCCCATTCGTCGAAGACCAGCACGGGGCGTTCTTCGAGCCAGGCGTTGACCAGGGCCAGGCGCTTGCGCTGGCCGGTGGAGAGGTCGGTGGTGGTGAAGGCGCCGTCGCGGACGCTGACCTTGTGCGCCAGCTCCAGGCGCTCGAGGTAGCGACTCGCCTGGTCCAGCGAGGTCTTGGCCTGGCCCTGTACCAGGTCATCGAAGAGGTGGTAGTCGGCGAAGACGGTGGTGAACAGCTGGCGATAATCGTCCCGGGTGAGATCGGTCACCGGCGCTCCGTTCAGGCGGATTTCTCCGCTTTGGGGTTGGTAGAGTCCGAGCAGCAGCTTGATCAGGGTGGTCTTGCCGGAGCCATTCTCGCCGACGATGAAGACGATGTCGCCCTGGCGGATACGCAGGTTTATCGGGCCCAGGTGGAAGGGTTCGCTGCCGGCGACCGGGGGTGGGCTGTAGGTCACCTGGCGCAGCTCCAACTGATGAACTTCGGTATTGGGGGCCTTGCTGTCCTCCATGAGCAGGTGGGCCTCGGGCGAAGAGAAGCGCTCGGCCAGTTCGCTGATGCGACCGAAGGCCACCTTGGCCTTGCCCACCACCGGCAGATAGCCCACCAGGTGTTCCAGCGGACCCTTCATGTAGAGCAGCACCAGGACGAAGCCGGTGATCACGGTGGGGTCGGGATCGGGACGATAGGCCTGGTAGCCGAGGGCCAGGCCGATGACCACGAAGAACAGCATGGAGCCGAAGGTCTTGGCCAGGATGTAGATGTTCACCGAACGCACCTGGATGGCACTGATGAGATCGGCGGTTTCCTGGATGCGATGCAGGTTCATGCGGAAGCGCCGTGGGCGGTGCATGCGCAGCTCCTTGGCCCCCGAAGCGATGGCGCTGTAGTGGCGCTGCAGCTCGTCTTCGTGGTCCCTTGCCAGATCGAAGCCACGGATGCCCTTGCCGCCGGCCCAGTACTGCACGCTGGTGCCTATGACGATGGCCACGACCATGATCAGGAACAGCGGCACCGACAGGTAGGCGAGATAGCCCAGGCAGGCCAGGGTGACGGTGGCGGAAATGGCCAGCGGGGTGAAGGCGAAGGAGAAGTCGCTGATGGTATCGACGTCATGGGTCAGCACCGGAATCAGGCGATGGGCATGGTAGCGCTCGATCTGCTCGATGGGCGCCGACAGCACCTTTTCACCGAGATCCTTGCGCAGGGCGGCGATGATGCGCTGGCCGACGTAGTTGGTGCCCATGTCCGAGACGATGGAGCTGGCGAGTGCCAGGCCACACAGCGCCGCGAAGACGAGGACCGCGCTCTGCGGCAGGCCCGAGGTGGAGTGCAGAGCATTGTTGATGGTGGCCAGCAGCAGGGTGATGGCGAGGCCCCCGAGCATGCCGAGCACGATGGATACCGCCACCAGACCGCGGAAGGGGCGCAGTAGGGCGAGCAGGCTGTAGAACGCGCCACGTGTGGGCTTCGACATCGAGAACTCCAGTCGGGAAGGTGAGCGAAGGGCAAGAGCCCCCTAACCCGAACAGACGAATCTCGCGGAGCGATCTTTAGCCTCTACGACGAGGCTCTTGCAGGTTCGGTCGGTACATCGCGTCGCTCCGGGAAAGAGCTTCCAACTCGCTCGGTAGCTCGTCCAAGGAGACCATAAAGTGGTGCCCGGTCATTTCGTTCTTCCCTGCAAGCGCCTGTGGCGCCCACTCATTCAGCGGGAGTCGAACGATGAAAAAGAATCTGGTGTACATCTGGTCGCTACGCAACGCCGCCGCCGACCGGGCTGGGCAATACGTGGAGTTCAAAGGCGAGCAGCGCTACATGAAATCGGTGCTGGAATTCCTCGTCGAATCCCTCAACCAGACGCCCTTGGGCGACACCTATCGCCTGGTGGGCGTGGTGTACGACGATGACGAGCAGTCGCCTCGCGATCGTCAGCTGATCGGCGACTACGGCTTCGCGCCCGCAGCTGGGCAGCCTTGGCTGTATCCCGCGGGGCTCGAGGTGCAAGGTTGGCGGGTGAACGATCTGTTGCTCAGCGTCCCCTCGACCTATCGACGTCATCCGCGCGGCACGGCGGCGCACATCGCGGGCAAAGCGGATTTCGAGCAGCGGCTGCACGACGTCCTGGTCGAGCTGGAAGCCGACGTCGTGGTGCTCGACGGTCTGCTGGTGATACTCGACGAACTGGTCCGCCCCGGCGCACCCTTCGCCCGGCGGATCATGAACATTCATCCAGGCATCACTCGACTCGAGTCGCCCTACGAGCGGCGTGGCGCCTATGCCACCTGGAACGCCCTGTATGGGGCCCGCGGGCAACGGGTGATCGACTGGAGCACCCGGGAGACGGAAGCGACCGAGCCGCTCTACCTGACCGGCGCGTCCTTCCATTACGTGGACAACGGCATCGACTCGGGTGAAGTGTTCCATGACGTGCTCAAGACCGAAATCTCGCCCGACGACACCATCTACGAACTGCGTTGGAACAACTTCAATCGTAGCCTGTTTCCGGCGTTGCACGAGGGGCTGATGCTGCTCGCCGAGCGGGGTTGAAGCGTGGGGCGCCAGGCGTAAGCGCCCGGCGCCTGTGGCTTACAACTCCCGCGCTACCCGAAAGCCCAGCCAGTCGCCACGGTCCGTGCGATAGGCGTTGTTCCGATTCCCCGAGCGCGAGAACACCGGTGGTTCACCCCAGTCGTTGCCGCGAATTTGTACCAGCTCGCAGCGGGGATCGTCGATCCAGGCACTGCCATCGGTGGGGGCGCCCCGGTAGTGGTCGTGCCAGCAGTCGGCGACCCATTCGTAGACGTTGCCGTGCATGTCGTAGACGCCGAAGGCGTTGGGCGGAAAGCTCCCCACCGGCGAGGTGTCGTTGTAGCCGTCGCTGGCGCCGTAGGTGTTGGCGTGCTTGGCGATGCTGTAGTTGGGGCCGGGGTCCATGGGGAAGGGGAAGGCACCGGTGCTGCCGGCGCGGGCGCCGTACTCGCGTTCCGCCTCGCTGAGCATGCGGTAGCGCTGCCCGGTCGTGCGGGACAGCCAGGCAGCGTAGTCGACCACGTCCTGGTAGGAGACACACACCGCCGGCTGGCGCGGACCCTGCTGGTAGCGCGGCTTGCCGGCCAGGCACTGGCGGCCGGGACGGGTGTCGCCGTCGGCGAGGCGCACGCCAGTGGCCTTGAGGTAGGCATCCAGCTCCGCCGCGGTCACCTGGTAGCGGCTGATGGCGAAGGGGCGGGCGAAGGTCACCTGGTGCTGCGGACCCTCGTCGGGTTGGCGGCCCACCTCGCTTTCCGGTGTACCCATGATGAAGCTGCCGGAGGGCAACACGACCATCTCCGGGCAATTCTTGCAGTCCTTGAAGACGGTGCCGGGGGCCTTGTCGGCGGCGAAGGTGGGCAGGTCGGCGCTGAGCAGGGCGGCCAGGGCCAAGGGGCGTAACGGGGACATCGGCATTCCTCCGAAAGGGCTGAAGAGATCAGGCGAGACGCGGGGCGAGCAGCTCGATCACCCGATCGATCTGCCCTTCGTCGTTGAGCAGGCTAGGGGCCAGGCGGACCACGGGACCGACGTCGCGCTCGACGGCGTCGCAGATCACCCGGCGCTCCATCAGGTAGCGGGCCACGGCGTCGCAGGCGCGGCCGTCCACGCGGAAGAAGGTGAAGCCGGAGGACAGTGCCGGACTGCTGGGCGTCACCAGTTGCACCTGGGGGTACTCCGCCAGGCGTGCCTTGAGGTAGCTGTTGAGGCCGTGGATGCGCTCCTGGACGCGGGCCTTGCCCAGCTGCAGGTGCAGCTCGAAGGCCTTGCCCAGCGCCAGGCGATGTTCGAAGGCGTGGTAGCCACCGGGGGTCATCAGGGTGCCGAAGCTGTCAGCGCGGGTGAAGGTCGGTACGCTCGGTACCAGGTGCGGTTGCAGCTCTTCGCGCGCGGCGATGATCACCCCGGTCCCGCGCGGGCCGAACAGCCACTTGTGGGTGCCGGCGATGAAGTAGTCGCAGCCGAAGTCGGCGAAGTTCACATCCTCCACGCCGAAGCCATGGACGCCGTCCACTACGTAGAGGATACGATCCTCCTCGGCACGACCCTGGTTGGCGTCGCGGACCACCTGGGCGATCTCGCGGATCGGCAACTTGACCCCGCTGCCCGACTGCACCCAGGTCAGCCCCAGTACCCGGGTTTCCGGGCGGATGGCGCGGGCGATGTTGGCCACCATCTCCGCCACCGTGACCTGGGCCGGATCACGGAACAACTCGATCTTGCGCACCTGGGTGCCCATCAGGTGCTCGCGGTATTCCAGGCGGGTGTAGGTGGCGTAGTGCTCGTGGACGCTGGTGAGGATCTCCTTGCCCGCCGGTACTACCAGGCCGCCGTAGATGGCCGCGAGACCTTCGGTGGTACTGCCGGTGAGGGCCACCTGGCCCGGGCGCACGCCGAAGTACTGACCGGCTCGTTCGCGGATACGATCCTCGTAGCCCCAGATTTCCTCGCGATCCCAGTCCACTGCCTCACCCGGGTTGGCGTTGAAGCGACGTTTCAGCACCTCGATGGCGTCCTGCACCGGGCGGGGGTGGGAGGTGAGCAGGAAGGTGGCGAAGTGGAGGTAGCTCGGATCCAGTTCGAATTGCGCTCGCAGCGTCGACCAGGGATCGCTGCCGTGATGGGGCAGGGCGTCCTGTTTAGCCATCGCCAGCAAGGGCAGGCCGGCTGCCAGCAGGCCACCATGCTTGAGGAAGGTGCGTCTGTCACTCATGGCCAGCGTGTTCCACGGCTGAGGGTTGGCCCTTGGCCTTGGCTTGCACCTCGGCCCAGACCCTGAGGAAGTTGCCACCCCACAATTTGGCGATATCAGCGTCGCTGTAGCCGCGGGTGATCAGCTCGGCAGTGACGTTGCGCAACTCGCCGGCGTTCTGCCAACCGTCCAGGCCGCCGCCGTCGTTGAAATCCGAGCTGATGCCGACATGGTCGATGCCGACCTTCTTCACCGTGTAGTCGATGGCATCGACGTACTGGGTGAGAGTGGCCTTGGGGTCTTCTTCGAGCAGGGCATAGAGCTGACTGGCATAGTCGCCGAAACGTGCCTCCGGCCAGATGGCGATGATGGGATCGCCCGGCATCAGGGCATTGTCCAGCCCGGTCAGCGGCGGCAAATCGAAGCGCTGACGAAGTTCGATCAGCTTGCCCAGTGTCCGGGCGCTGGGTGGACGCAGATAGCCAGAGAAGGCCACCACCTGGATGACCCCGCCACTACGGGCGATGAGTTGCAGCTCGCGATCCGAGAGATTGCGCTTGATATCGACCAGCGCCCGTGGCGCCGAGTGGGAGGCGACGAAGGGTGCACGCGACAGCTGAGCGACCTGTTCCAGCGCCGGGGTCGACATCTGCGAGACGTCGATCACCACGCCCAGGTCGTTGAGCCGGGCCACAGCGGCGCGGCCCAGCGGCGAGAGGCCACCCAGGGCATCGGGTGTGTCGTTGAAGAAGGGCAGTGGGCGGGAGGAGTCGGACCAGCTGTTGTTACCGGTGTAGTTGAAGCCGAACATCCGCATGCCGCGGGCATACCAGAAATCCAGGCGGTCGAGATCTTCACCCAGCGGATAGGCGTTGAGCAGGCTCATGACGATGGCGAACTTGCCTTCCATGGCCAGCCGCCGGACGTCGTCCGGGCTGTAGGCAAAGGCCGCACGCTCGGGGAAGTCACGCGCCAGGCCGCTGAGGATGCGATAGCGTGTCTCCTGCTGCTGCTGCTGCGCCTCGGCGACGAAGCCAGGCGTAGGGTGGTGCGGGGCGTTCGAGCCGTTCCATAGTTCCGGCCAACCGAAGATCGCCAGGGCCGCTCCCGAAAGGTGTCCCCGAGCGGCTTTGACCAGATCGAATTGGCCCGAGCCGTCGCGATCCGCTTCCTGGCCGTGGGTGCCGAAATCCAGAGGTACCGTGATGCGGCTGTCGAAGGCGATGATGTGCTCGTGCAGCTCCCGGGCATGGGTCAGGACCTGCGGCGAGTAGCCCAACGGCCCCATCCAGCGCTGCCAGCCGAGCAGCGCCGCAGCGATCAGGAAGGCGAGCAGGGGCAGGGCCACCAGCAGGGCTTTGACACGGTAGGACATGGGGCGTCTCGCTAGGCTCGAAAGGTTCCCGCCGGCAGGGTGGCGGGTTCTCACGGAAGACGAGACGCCTGGCGCGGAATTTAGCGCCAGGGCGCTCCCAGCGGTAAATTTGCCGAGAGGCGCTACGTTCTAGCGGCATGTCATTCTTGGAACGTGTAGCAGGCCAATGAAGGTTTCCCGCAGACACCTATTGGGCGCCTTGGCATTGAGCGGTGCGGCCGTCCTGCCTGCGCGCGACCTGGCGCGCTGGGCCGCACCGATCGAACCACCGCCCACGCCCGGCGAAGCGAACCTTGAACTTGCGCCCACCGCCCTGGCCCGTTTTGGAGACCGCCTGCGCGGCCTGTGGCAGCTGGGATCCCTGGTCGATCCCTTGCCCGGATTGCCGGCTGAGGGCCTGGAACTGGTGCTGGATGTCGGCCCTCAGGGGCGGGCGATCCAGGGCTTTCTAGGACAGCCGGAGCAATTGCGTGGCGCCGACGAACCGCCGTATCGCTTGCTCGGTGATCTGCGTGGTGACGCCGCTGGAGCCTTCACCTGTCGGATCTATCCCGGCGTAGCCACGGCGCCTAGCCACGACCTCACCCTGAGGTTCGATGAGGTCTGGGCGGCCGCCGCCGACTCGGGTGCTGGGAGCCTGAGCGGTCGGCTGCTGCCTCTGGCGCTGCCACCCTCGGCGCCGCAGCCGGCAGGTACCTTCGTCGCCGTCAAACGCGCCTTTCCCCTGGCGCGGGAGCGCTTGCAACTGCAGCCGGCCCTGCTGAGGATGCTGGCCGCCCCCGACCACCGGCTGTTCCACCAACTCTGGCACGCGACCCGCGACCGTTGGCACCGCCTGAGTGAGCGTCAGCGCGATGCGCTACGCAGCCTGAGTTGGCAGCCCGGTCCGCTGGACCGGGAGCGGGACGCTCGCGGCGTACACAAGGACCGCAATGGCTCAGGCGTCGACTTTTTGTTCATGCACCGGCACATGCTGCAGCACACTCGGGCCATGCAGGATTTGCCTTCCTGGCCGCGGCTCCCCCGTAGCGCTCCGGCACTACAGCAAGATCGCCTGGCCTTTTTGCGTCAGCTCGACAATCTCGATGGCTTCGCCGTGCCGCCGGCCTGGGTGGCCGGGGATGACGAGGAATACAGTCTTTGGCTGCGTGGCCTGAAAAGTGACGAGGCCTATGAGAGCAACTTCCTCGCCTGGGAATCGCGCTATCAGGATCCGGAATACCTGGCCCACCTGACGCTGGGGCAGTTCGGTTCTGAAGTCGAACTGGGCATGCACGACTGGCTGCACATGCGTTGGGCCAGCGTAACCCGCGATCCTGCCAATGGCGCCGCGGTGATCGGCGATCGCGATCCGCTGGACTTCAGTCCGCGCTGGTTCGGCGCCGAGAACGATTTTCTTGGCGATCCCTTCTCCTCACATGTCAACCCGGTGTTCTGGTACTTCCACGGCTGGATAGACGACCGTATCGAGGACTGGTATCGCGCCCACCAACGCTTCCATCCCGGTCAGGTTTCGCGTCGTGAGCGGCATGGCGTGCCCTGGTTCGTCTCAGGGCGCTGGGTCGAGGTGGACGACCCCTGGCTCGGACCCAGTACCCACGGTTGCGGTCTTTCCGCAGTTCAGGCCGCGAGCAACCAGCCGGTGCTGGACGTGGAGACCATGAAACTGGCGCTGCGCACCGTCTTCAGCGAGACCGACCTGCTTGGACGCTGGCTCGACCGTACCTCACGGCGGCCTTGGTACGCCAGACATGCCAAGTGGCCGTTGTCGTCCTGAGGCGGATGATCGGCATACCGGCCGGTAAATTTTCGTCAGGGTGTTTCGTAAGTTCAGCACAGGTGCGCGTTATCGCGAGCGCCACTCCCTTTCTCCAGAGGATTCCTGCATGACCGCCCACGCTGAACCCCAAGACCTGCTCGGTATCGGCTTCGGACCTTCCAACCTGGCCCTGGCCATCGCCTTGCACGAACTGGCGCCGGGCTGGGGCCAGCGGCCGCGGACGCTGTTCCTCGATCGCCAGGAGGACTATCGCTGGCATGGCAATACCCTGGTCAATCAGAGCGAATTGCAAATCTCTTTCCTCAAGGACCTAGTGACCCTGCGCAATCCCACCAGCCCCTTCAGCTTCGTCAATTACTTGCGTGAGCAAGGCCGCCTGGTGGACTTCATCAACCTGGGCACCTTCTATCCCTGCCGACTGGAATTCAATGACTATCTGCGTTGGGTCGCGGGCCACTTCGCGGGCCAGGCGGCTTATGGCCAGACGGTGGTCGCCGTGGAGCCGGTGTCCGGCGGCCAGGGCGTGGATACCCTGCGTGTGCGAGCCCATGACACCGAGGGGCGTGAGCAGGAATACCTGACGCGCGCCCTCGCGCTGAGCACCGGCGGAACCCCGCGCTTCCCGGCACAATTTGCCGCTCTACGCGAACATCCTCGGGTGTTCCACCACGCGCACTACCTTGCGCGGATGGCCGATCAGCCTTGTACCCGCCATCAATCCATGCGCATTGCCGTCATTGGGGGTGGCCAGAGCGCGGCGGAGGCCTTCATCGACCTCAACGATAGCTTCCCTTCGGTGCAGGTCGACATGATCCTGCGGGCGGCGGTGCTCAAGCCGGCCGATGACAGCCCCTTCGTCAACGACATCTTCTCGCCGAACTACACCGACTTGGTGTTCAACGAGCCGGCCAGCGAACGTCAGAAACTCATTGCCGAGTTCCAAAACACCAACTACTCGGTAGTGGACCTGGACCTCATCGAGCGCATCTACGGCATCTTCTATCGGCAAAAGGTCGCTCGTCAGGCACGCCATGGCTTCCTCTGCCGCCGCCAGATCGAGCGCGCCGAGGCCGATGGGGAGGGCGTCGAGTTGACCCTGAGGGACACCGCCACCGGCGACGTCCATCGCCATCGCTACGATCTGATCATCCTGGCCACGGGTTACGAGCGCACCTCTCATCAACGCCTGCTTGCCCCGCTACGTGACTACTTGGATGAGATTCCGGTCGTAGCCCGGGACTATCGGGTTCACACCGACCCACAATTGCGCGCCCCTATCTATCTGCAGGGCTTCAGCCAGACCAGCCATGGCTTGAGCGACACCCTGCTGTCGGTTTTGCCCTTACGCGCCGAGGAGATCGCCAATTCGCTATTTTCTCATTGGCAGGGGGCGGGCGTTCACCGCCCTCAACTTGCGCAACGCACGGCGTGAACCGCTTAGGGAGCCCGCTATCGCGCGCCGGCTAAATCCCGGCGCTTGCCCTTCGTCTAGCCAGGAGACCACATCTTCAACCTGGGAAAAGCGGAGCCCCCATGTCGTCCACTCGCTGCAAAATCCCTGCGCTAGGTATATTGATCGCTTCTCTTGGACTGGGTGGCTGTGCCGCGACCACTACCGCGTACGCCCCAGCACGCTCCCTGGCCGACTCGTCTGGGGCATCCACCACCTTCTGGCGCCAGGACGGTTATCAAGGGCTTTACGAGCTCGTCGGTGATTTCTCGCACAACGAGTTGTTCGTCGCGGCGAGTCCCTCCTTCGACGAGCACAGTAGCGGGGTAATCTATCGACTGGACCCGGGCACGCTCGCTGCGGTGCAAACGATCCAGCTCCTCGAACGGCCATTCGCCTTGGCCCTTAATGCCCGTACTCGCACCCTTTATGCCGGTCTCACCCTGGATGGCAGCCTGGCTGAACTCGACGCTGACAGCGGCCAGGTCAGGCGTATCCTCAAGCTCGCGCAGCCCGAGCGCGATGCTGATGGCGTGGTCGCTACACCGCATACCCGCAAGGTGGTAGTGGACGAGGCCAGTGGGCTGATTTTCATCAGCAGTCCAGGCGAACGGGGCCGGGTCTGGATCGTCGATGGCAAGACCTTCACCCTCAAGCATACGGTGATGACGGGGCTGTGGACGGCAGGGCTGGCGTACGACGCTGCCAGCGGATTGCTCTATGCCAGCCAGGGAGGGCGCGACGAGCTGGTGGCCATCGATCCGGCTAGCGGTCAGATCCGCACGCGCTATCGCACTGGAGACACCAACAGCGATGAACCCAAGGCGTCCCGTCACTTCCTGCTCAACATGGCGATGGACGCCAAGGCACACCGGCTCTACATGACCGATTCCAATAGCGGTGACATCCTGACCTTCGACCTGGCCAGCGGTCGCTTTGGCGCGCCCATCGCCACCGGGGTCAAGGGACTGCTGGACATCAAGGTGCTGCCCACGACCGGTCGCTTGGTCGCCACCTACCGTGGCAGTGGTCACGGCGAGCCCCGCGGCTCGGGCGGAGTCCTGGTATACGATCTCGCCAGTCAGCGGCTGCTGCGCAACGTTTCCCTGCCGGTGCACCCCAACAGCCTAGCCGTTGCCCCTGACGAGAAAGCCGTCTACCTGACGGTGAAGGCACCCCTCGATCGCAAGCATGAACTATGGCGGGAGAATGGAAGCGATGGAGTGGTGCGGTTGGGGCTTTGAGGCATTGAGTTGCCTCCGGCAGCTAGGTGAGACCTGCTGAGGCCGAAGGGGCCGCCGTCGTACTCAGCGACGGCAGCCTGTTACGTTGAGACGATCTTGTGTTATCCAGCTCCAGGGAAGGTATGCCGTTGACAAGGAGTTCCTATACTCATCGAGCCCATGATGGCTGGCAAAGAGGGCTAGGCGAGTGCTTGGCGGTTTGTAGGGGAAGCCAATAGGGCCTTCCCCTGACAATCACCAGTTGTAGGTCAGGTCGGTGGTTATGGTCCGACCTTGGCCATAGTAACAGTCCCATATCCCGGCACATCGGCTTACGTATTTTTCGTCCGTAAGATTCTGTAGATTCATCTGAAGCTTAAGGCCCTTAAATCGCAATGGCGACTTTTCGAAATCGTAAGATAGCTTGCCGTCATACAATACGTAGGAGGGGATGGTGAAGTGGTCATCTGCAGTATCGGTACCGTCGCTGCCGCGAACGTATCGCACCCCTATGCCTAGGCCAAGACCAGCTGAAGCAGTCTGTCCTTCCACCAAGTAGTCAATCCAGACGGCGGCAGTTAGCGGCGGAGTTCCGGCAGGATGTCGCCCTTTTCGGCCATCGTTGTCTTTGGTGTATTCGATATTGTTTTGTGAGAACGAAGCGATGACATCTAGGTTGCTGGAAAGACCTGCTTTAGCTTCCAGTTCAAATCCGGTAGAGCGCATCGCTGCGGACTGGTTGTAGAAGTTAGGATTTTCCAGATTCGTGGTGAGGACGTTCTTCTGATCGATCTGGTAAACGGAGGCCTGGATGAAGCTGTCCTGTCCTGCTGGCTGGTATTTTACGCCTAATTCATATTGCCTTCCGGTAGTAGGCCTGAACGCTTTCGAGTTCTCGTCGACGTTGTAACCACTCACAGGTTGGAATGATTCGGCATAACTCGCATATGGCGTTACCCCACTTGCAAACTCATAGCCGAAGCCGGCGCGCCCGCTGAACTTTTCGTCTTTTGCGTTAGCATTTCCAGCGGTTTCCTTGCTATCGGTTTCCGCCCAGTCGTAGCGTCCGCCAAGCGTCAAAAACCAGCGGTTCCATTTTATTTGATCCTGTACGTAAATTCCGGTCTGGAAGATGGTTCGGTCCCACCGGTAGGGATTGCCGAAACTAAAAGACTCACCATAGGCTGGCTTATAAAGGTCGATAATGGGTGATGACGATTCGTATGAATAGAGGCCAAGGAAATTCGATTTGGAACGGTAATAATCAAGGCCGATAAGCGCAGTGTGTTCGATGTCAGAGGTGTTGAAGTTGACTTGCAAGATATTGTCTAGGCCGAATACCTTGTTGGTTTGGGACCAGTCAACGCCGAAGCGAGTAGTATAGCGCTGGTCTTCTATCCCAGTTGCCGGATTGGCCACGAAGCGGTAGCCGTGCAGAGGTGCTACATATCTGTCATCCACATAAGCATAGCGGGCGTTTTGTTTGAAAGTCCAAGTGTCATTGATGACGTGGTTTATCTCGTAACCCAAAACGAACTGGTCGCGGTCGTAGGAGTTTAAATCCGGTTCGCCAATGAATCTATTCCGTTTGATTCGTCCGTTGGTTGTATTAAAAACCGTTCCATAGGCAGGCAGTCCCTGAGCTTCAGGTACATCGTTATCTTTTTGGTACTGACCGTATAGCGTCACGCTGGTCTGATCATTGGGGTTCCAAGCGAGGCTCGGGGCTAGCATGAAGCGTTTTTGTTCGGCGTAATCAATCTCAGAGTTAATATCGCGACCTACCCCGGTGATCCGATAGAGATAGTTGTCTTGGTCATCGAGTGCTCCGGCTGCGTCGAAGGCGCCATAACGACGGTCTTGGCTACCACCGCCTAATACCACCTCGCGGATCGGCTCTGCGGTGGGACGCTTGGATACCAAATTCACCAAACCACCGGGCTGATTCTGTCCGAATAGAACGGATGCAGGTCCCTTCAGTACTTCAACACGCTCCAGGGTATAGGGATCGATCTGTAGAGCTCCACCCGTGCTACCCCCACCATAGGGCAGGTGCAGGCCATCTAGATAAAGGGGAGCTGGACTGAAGCCCCTGGCCGTTGGTTCATCAAATACCTCAACCCGGTCTGCAAAGCCGCCACCTGTTATGCCCGGGGTGTACTTCAGGGCGTCGGTTACGGTTTGAGAGCCACGTGCTTTGATTTCATCTTGGGTAATGATGTTTACGGTCTGCGGGATTTCTTTCAGAGGTGTATCTGTCTTGGTGCCGGTGCCACTCTGCTTCGCAACGTAGCCGTCTACCCGGCCCCAGGCAGATTCACTACCAGTGATGGTTATGCCACCTAAGTCCACCGGTCCTGAATTGTGATCGATGGCCACCAGCACATATCCCTCGTTGCCACCTTGAGCCTCAAGTCCGCTGCCTTTCAGTAGGCGTGCGAAAGCCTCCTCAAGGCTATAGCTACCCTGCAGAGCCGGCGCGCGGAGGTCGCGCACGCGGTTGGCGTCGAAGGTGAGGGCGATACCGGCCTGGCTGGCGAGGCGGTTGAGGGATTCGCCCAAGGGGCCTGCGGGCAGGTCGTAGCGCTGGACGTGGGTCTGGGCCTGGGCGGGTGGGAGGGTAAGGCCCAGGGCAAGGGGCAAGCCCAACTGCAGGGCGAAGGTCAGGGGGGCGAGGCGAGGGTGGAAGAGGCGCATGGACGTACCTGTCTGGTTGGCGTGTGCTAACCAGGACGGACGAGCCCGCCAAAGCGGAACCGCAGGCGGCATTATTTTTTCTGGGCGAGGGTGACGCGGGTCAGCCAGGGGCCGTAGTGCCTCACGTCCAGGGGAAAACTGCGCGCCAGCAAGGTCAGGGCTGCCTGGGGATCGTCCTGGGGCAGTACCGCGGAAACCTTGAAGTCGGCCAGGGCTTGGGCGTCGTAGCTTAGGTAGCCTGGTTGGGAGCGGGCAAGGGTGGCCAGCACCTCTGGTAACGGGCGGTCCCAGACCACCAGTTGCCGTCGCTGCCAGGCCTGCTCCAGCGGCGTGACATCCAGGTTCTGGGGCGAACTCGGTCCTTGGGCGTCGAGGCGCAGGCGCTGTCCGGCGGCCAGGGTGATGCGGGCGCCGGTAGCGGTGCTACGAATTTCGGTGCGGGACTCGAGCATGGTCACCCAGGTCGCCGAATCGCCTTGTTCGACGACGAAGCGCGTTCCCAGAGCGCGGATGCTCGCGTAAGACGTCTCGACGATGAAGGGCCTGTCACTGTCGTGGGCGACATCGACCAGGATGTCACCCTGGATGAGCCTTAGGCGGCGTTGCTGGGCGTCGAATTCCAGATCCACCGCCGACTGGGCGTCGAGGAGCAGGCGGCTACCGTCGGCCAGGCGGGTCTCGCGCCATTCGGCGGTACCGGTCTTGAGGTCGGCCATTAGATAGGCGGGGGGATTGGCCTGGAGCCAAAGGGTCGTGGGTAGCAACAGGCCCAGGGTGAGCGTCAGGGCGGTGAGGGCGCGACCTCGACCGCTGTGCTCAGGCGCAAGACGTTGTACCGCGTTCAGGGCCGCCTGGGCCGGCATGGCGGCCAGGGGCTCGAGGCGTTGCAAGGTCTGCTGCAGGCTGTCGACCGCTGCCTGGTGGCGCGGATCCTCTGCACACCAGGCAGTGAAGGCCTGGTGGTATTCAGGGGCATCTTCCAGGCGCACGAGCCAGTCCGCCGCCTTGGCCAGAATGGCCGCTTCGTGGCGGCTCACGTCGCGTCACCCAGTTGCTGATGGCAGTGCAGCAAGGCCTGCACCAGGTATTTGCGCACCATGCGGGTCGAGACGCCGAGGCGGATGGCGATCTCCTCCTGGCCCAGCCCCTCCAGTTGCCGCAACAGGAAGGCCGTGCGCACCCGCGGCGCCAGGCTCCGCAAGGCCGCCGCGAGTTGCTCGAGCACCTGCAGGGCACTCGCCACCGCCTCGGCCGAGGGCATGGCGTCGCCGGCATCCACCTGGCGCTGCAATTCCTCCAGGTAGGCGCGTTCAAGGACTTCGCGGCGGGCACGGTCAACCAGCAGGCGGCGGGCGACGGTGCCCAGAAAGGAGCGCGGCTGCTGCAGTTCGAGTCGCTCGGGCGCGGAGAGGATGCGCAGGAAGGTGTCGTGGGTGACATCGGCCGCATGCTGTGGACAGCCGAGCCGCTTGCGCAACCAGCCACGCAACCAGCCCTGGTGTTCGCGGTAGAGGTGATCGATGAGCGCGCGGTCATCGCGGGAAGGAAGGACAGGCGGCTGACTGGTCATGACCGTTATTGTCATTGATAATTGTTATCAATAATACGAGCGAGGCTCTAGATCGGCAATCCTCAGTGAGTCTTTCCCGCCTCCCAGCCGCCTCCCAACGCCTTGAACAGCGCGACGCTGGCCTTGAGGCGCTGCAAACGCAGGGTGATGGCATCTTCCTGGGCCTGGTAGAGGCTACGCTGGGCGTCGAGCAGGGTCAGCAGGGTGTCGGCGCCGGCGCGGTAGCGGGTCTCGGCCAAGGCGAAGGCCTGCTGGGCCTGGTCCAGGGCTTGAGCCTGCCAGTGCAGTTGTCGATCCAGTCCGCTGCTGTCGTTGAGCGCCCGGTCTACGTCGGCGAAGGCGTCCAGCAGGGCCCTGCGGTAGTTTTCCAGCAGCTCCTGCTGACGTGCCTGGCTGGCCTGGTAGCCGGCCCGTAGGGCGCCGGCGTTGAAAATCGGTGCCAGGAGTGCGCCGCCCAGGTCGTAGTAGCGGTTGGAAACCAAGTCGGCCAGGTGGTCGGCGCCTACCGCCAGGTTGGCCTTGATGGTCAGCCGCGGCAACATCAGGCTCCGCGCTACCTGGACATCAGCCTGAGCCGCCGCGAGTCGGGCTTCGGCACGGGCCACATCGGGGCGGCGAGCGAGCAGGTCACTGGGCAAGCCCGCGCCCGTTTCCGGTACCCGCAGTTGGGCGAAGTCACCGGCGGCCAGGCGCAGCCGCTCCACCGGCTCGCCCAACAGGGTGGCCAGTGTCAGGCGGGTATTGGCAGCGTCTTGCCGCAGGCTTTCGAGTCGTTGGTGCTGGCGGGCGACCAGTCCGCGCTGCTGGGCCTCTTCCAAGGGGCTGGCGGCACCGGCGGCCTGGCGGGTGCTGACCAGCGCCAGTACCTGCTCGGCATTGTCCAGGTTGCGCTGGACGATGGCGGTACGCGCCTGGATCGCGCTGAGGTCGAGGTAGCTCGCGGCCACGGCAGTGACCAGGGTGAGCTCCAGGGTGTCACGGTCGAAGGCACTGGCTTGCCAGGTGGCCACGCCACTGCGCGCCCGGGCGGCTACCCCACCCCAGAAGTCCACCTCGTAGCTGGCTGCCAGACCGAGGCTGAAGACCTCCAGGCGGCGATCATCGCGGTAGGTATCGATACCGCTGTAGCCGGGGCCTTTGAGCAGTCGCTCGTGATTGCCGTTGAAGCCCGCCTGCAGGGTTGGCAAACGGTTGGCGGAGGCGACCTGGGCCTGGGCGCGTGCCTGCTCCACCCGAGCAAGGGCGGCGCCGAGATCGGGGCTGTTGCGTCGGGCTTGCTCGATCAGGGACGCTAGCGCAGGATCGGCGAAATCCTGCCACCAGGTGTCCAAGCGCTCGCGTAGTGGCTGGGCGCCTGCCTGCCACTGGATGGGGGCTTCTGTGGCAGGGGGCAGGGGGGACTGTGGATGGGCGCAGGCGGTCAGCAGCAGACACAGCGGTAGGTAGCGCGGCAGGAGGGAATTCATTAGCTGGCCAGGGCAATGACGGGATCCAGGCGGGCCGCCTGGCGGGCCGGCATGAAGCCGAACAGCACCCCGGTGAGCAGGGCGCAGCCAAAGGCACCGAGTACCGCAGGAAGGGTGAAGACCAACGCCACGCCGGCCAGATGTAGCGCAGCCCCTACGGCCAGGGCCAATGCCAGGCCAATGAGGCCGCCGACCAGGGCCAGCAGCCCGGCCTCGGTGAGGAATTGCCGGAGAATGTCGCGCTGGCGGGCGCCCACGGCGACGCGAATGCCGATCTCGCGGGTTCGCTCGCGGACCGTCATCAACATCACGTTCATCACCCCGATGCCACCCACCAGCAGAGAGATGGCGGCGATGGCGCCCAGCATCAGCGAGAGGGTGCCCTGGGTGCGCGCCTCGGCCTGGATCATGGCGGCGTCATTGGTGAGTTCGAAATCCGGGCGGCCATTGTGCAGACGCAGCATCAGCCGCTCGATGGCGGCGCCGGCGCGCTGGACCTGGCTACCATCGCTGGCGGCGATGATCACGTATTCCGGCTCGTGGCGGCCGAACAGGCGGATACTGGCGGCAGAGTAGGGGATGGCGATGCGGTCATCGGCATTCTGGTCGCCGGAGCTGGCGCCCTTGGCGGCCAGTACCCCGACCACCCGGAAGGGCACGTTCTCGATGAGGATCTGCTGGCCGATGGGATCGCGCTCCTCGAACAGGGTGCGGCGCACCCGCTCGCCGATCACCGCGACGGTGGCGGCCTGGGCTTCGTCGGCCTGGCTGAAGTAGCTGCCGCGCACCACCGGCCAATTGAGGATCTTGGGAAAGTCCGGGTTGTTGCCACCCACATAGGCCTGCATATCCCTGTTGCCATGGCGCACGATGAGTTCTGCGCCATTCACCGGCATGATCCGGCGGACCTGGGGCAGGGTCGCCAGAGCAGCCACGTCATCCAGGGTCACTACGCCCTCGGGTGCCCGGGGCGCGGGTGAGCGACCGCCCAGGTAGATGATGTTGGAGCCGAAGGCGCCCATCTGCGCCATCACGCGGCGCTTGCTGCCTTCGCCCACGGCCAGCATCACCACCACCGAGGCTACACCGATGACGATACCGAGCAGGGTCAGCACGGTCCGTACCCGATTGCTCCAGAGGGTGCGCCAGGCACCCCGCAGGGCTTCGAGCCCTTCGGCGACCAGCAGGCCGCGGGGTGTTTCCTGGCGGCGGGAAGGGTCCAGGGCCAGGTGTCCGGATTGGCCGGCCGGTCGCAACCGACGATCCGCGACGATTTCGCCGTCGCTGATCTCTATCACTCGGGCGGCACGCTCGGCGACCTGGCGGTCGTGGGTGATGAGGATGATGACGTGGCCTTCCGCGGCCAGTTCGTCGAGCAGGGCCATGACCTGCTGGCCGCTATGGCTGTCGAGTGCCCCGGTGGGTTCGTCGGCGAGGATGATGTGGCCGCCGTTCATCAGCGCGCGGGCAATGGATACCCGTTGTTGCTGGCCGCCGGACAATTGATGAGGGCGGTTGGCGGTACGCTCCGCCAGGCCCAGGCGTTCCAGCAGGGCGTTGGCGCGGCGACTACGCTGGCTGGCCGAGGTGCCGGCATAGAGTGCAGGTAGCTCGACGTTTTCCTGGGCCGAGGCCGCGGGAATCAGGTGGTAGCCCTGGAAGACGAAGCCGAAGGCCTCGCGGCGCAGCCACGCCAGGGCATCGCGGTCCAGGGCCGAGACGTCCTGACCGGCGAAACGGTAGTGGCCGCTGCTGGGGCGGTCCAGGCAGCCCAGAATGTTCATCAGGGTCGACTTGCCTGATCCGGAGGCCCCGACAATGGCGACGAATTCGCCCGCGTCGATGCGCAGGGAGATCCCTTTGAGCACCTCGATGCGTGGCGTCTCGCCGCCGCCATAAGCCTTGTGCACCGTGTCCAGTTCGATCAGGGGCGCGCCGGTCATGGCGTTGTCTCCTGGGGAGGATCCACCAGGACTCGCTCGCCCTCGACCAGACCGTTGCGGATCTGGATGCGTTGGCGATCGCTCAGGCCGACTTCCAGCTGCCGCGCTTTGGGCTTGCCATCGGTATCGAGGACCCAGGCCAGGCGTCCACCGCGACCGTCGTCCTGGACGGCGGCAACGGGAAGGCTCGGTACCGCCGTGGCCTGATCGACCACGAAGGAGACCTGGGCGGTCATGTCGGCCATCAGGGCGCGATCCTCGTTGTCGACATCGATCAGCACCGTATAGAGCACCACCCGGTGCTGGCCACCCTGGCCGCCAACCGGACTGCCGCCACCCTGGTTACTCTGCTCTAGCGGCCGTGGCGGGACGGGCAGGATCTGCCGCACCTTGCCCTGCCAGCGGCGCGGATCGCCGCTGAGCAGGGTGAACCAGGTGGTCATGCCGGGCTTGATGCGGGAGATATCGGCTTCCGAGACCTGGGCCCAGAGCGTCATTGGCGAGAGGCGGGCGATTCGCAGGATCAGCGGGGTCTGCTGCTGGGCGTTGAGGGTCTGCCCCTCGCGGGCATCCACGGCCACCACGGTGCCACTCAGGGGCGCATAGATGCGGGTGTAGCCGAGTTCCGCCTCATCGCGACGCAGCCCGGCGCGGGCCTGGCGAATCTGGGCCTCCAGGCCGCGTACCCGGGCGGCGCTGGCGTCCAGCTGTGCCTTGGCACCCTGCACGTCCTCCTCTCGCGTAGCATTGCCGCGAGCGAGTGCCAACTGGCGACGGTGCTGCTGGCTGGCCAAGGTTTGCAAGGCGCGCTGCTCGGCGAGTTGCGCCTGCAGGGCATCGATCTGGGCGTGGCCTGCCTCGACGCGGGCGCGCTGGGTGGCCGGGTCGATTTCCACCAGCAGCTGACCGGCTTCCACTTCGCTGCCCGGTTCGACATGCAGACGCAGGATCTGCCCGGAGGCCTGGGCACCGACGTCGACATAGCGCCTGGGCTGCAGGGTGCCCAGGGCGGTTACCTGGCTCTGGATATCGGCCCGGCTGACCAGGACCGTCGGGCCGTGCTGATCACTGCGTGGCAGCAGCGCCCAGGCGGCCAGGGCGCACAGGGTGAGGGCCGCAGCCAGGGCCAAGGCGGCAAGGGGATGGCGAGAGGGCGTCATGGGAATCTTGAGGGTACCTGGAAGGCTATCCCCCTAGACGAGCGGCGCGGCGACGGATTTAGGGGCCTTTGGCTGCTGACGCGCGCCGGGCGATCTTCAGCCGGCCGTCGGCTTCCGCCTGTATCGTCACCGGCAGGATCTGCGGCAGTCCCTTGACCAGTGCCGGTAGATTGCCGGTACCGAACACCCCGCCGACGCGCAACTGGCCGGTGGTGGCATCCGCCAGTACCAGGGGGCGCTCCAGGTAGGGATTGATCAGGGGCAGTGCCTCGGCCAGCGTCAGGTCGTTGAGCACCAGCCGCCCACTGCGCCAGGCCAGGGCGGTATCCAGGTCTACCGCGCCGACCTCGGGTTTTGCCACGCCCGCCCGATAGCGGGCCTGGGTGCCGGGGGTGAGGATGGCATCTTCGCCATTGGCACCGCTGGCCACCTTCACCGAGCCTTCCGCCACCGTCACCCGGACCTCGTCGCCCAGCTCGCGGACGCTGAAGCGGGTACCGGTCACGGTGACTGTCACCTGGCCGGCGTTCACTTGGAAAGGCTGTTCCCGGTCATGGCTGGCGTGGAAATAGGCGCTGCCTTGGCTCAGCCAGAGTTGGCGACGGTCCTTGAAGTTGGCGAAGCTCAGGGTGGAGCGCTGGTCGAGTTCGAGCTCGCTGCCATCGGGCAAGGTCAGCCGACGCAACTCGTGTTCGGCCTGATAACGGTGATAGTCATTGGGTAGCCAGCCCAGTTCCCAACCGCTCCAGCCAGCGAGGGAGGTCCCCAGGATCACCAGGGCTACCGCCGCCAGCGGACTGCGCCTGCGTCGCCGGGTGCGCCGCGTGGCCGGGCTGGCCTGCGCCGGAATCAGCCCGCTGAGCTGCCAGGTGCGCTCCACCCGCTGATATTCCTGGCGGTGCCGCGGATCCAGGGCGAGCCAGTGCTCGAAGGCCGCACGGTCCTTGGCGGTGCAGTCGGTGTCGTGGAGGCGAATGCACCAGTCGACGGCGGCGTCCGCGATGTCTTGCTCGGAAGGTCCGGCGGGAGGCGTCATGGTCGGAAAGGTCGGGTAGGCGAGGAAAGGGGGCAAGGCTAACCGGTTTCAGGGGGAAACCGTAAAGGCCTTGGGGCTATTTTTCAGCTTCTTTACACCAGAGCTGCGCTAGAGACGCTAACCGCCTGGGCTAGTTTAAATTTTTCTGCCAAACGCTCGTTTGCTCTGCATCAAGTCGAGCTTTGCAGGTATCGCCTCCGTGCGTTTTTCATTCCGCTACTTCCCGTTGGCCGCATTGCTGGGCTTCGGATCTTTCACCGCGCTGGCCGCGGCGGACCCGGGTGTGGAGATCCGCTGGACCCAGTACGGCATCCCGCACATCCGGGCGACGGACGAGCGCGGTCTCGGCTTCGGTATCGGCTATGCCTACGCCCGCGACAACGCCTGCCTGCTCCTGGAGGAAGCCATGACCGCCCAGGGCGAGCGCTCGCGCTATCTAGGCGAGCAGGGGGCCAATTCGGCCGGGCTGCCCAATCTCGCGTCCGACGTGCTCTTCACCTGGGTCAACAGCGAGGACCGGGTGCGACAGTTCGACCAGGCGCAACCCGCTTCCCTGATCGCCCGCCTCGATGGCTATGTCGCCGGTTTCAATCGCTATGTGCAGGCGCCTACCAGCCCGCTGGGCTGTACCGACCAGCCTTGGGTACGACCGCTGGTGCGCGCGGATCTGCTCCGGTTGACGCGGCGCCTACTGGTGGAGGGCGGGCTCGGCCAGTTCGGCGAGGCCTTCACCATGGCGACCGTGCCGCTCGAAGCAACGGGGCCAGCGGAGAAGGCCGTGGCCGATCTGCAGGCCGGCTCTCGTCGATTGCGCCAGGAGCGCGGTAGCAACGCGGTCGCCGTTGGTAGCGACCGCGCTGCCGGGGCACGCAGCCTGTTGTTGGCCAATCCGCATTTTCCCTGGCAAGGCGCATTACGTTTCTATCAACTGCACCTGACCCTGCCGGGCCAGCTCGATGTCATGGGTGCCGCGCTGCCAGGTTTGCCGCTGGTGAACATCGGTTTCAACCGGCACCTGGCCTGGACCCACACCGTGGATACTTCCGCGCATTTCACCCTCTATCGGCTCGCCCTGGATCCCCTACGGCCCCGACACTATCGGGTCGACGATCAGTCGCTACCCCTGCGCGAGGACAGGGTGAAGGTTGCGATACGAGACCCCAGTGGCCAGATCAGGACCCTCGAGCGCACCGTCTGGGTCTCGCGCTTCGGTCCGCTGATCCGGGTGCCAGGGCAGTTGCAGGAGACCGCCACCCAGGCCTGGGCGTTGCGCGACGCCAACCTGGACAACACCCGGGTGCTCGCCCAGTGGGATGCCATCAACCGCGCCGATAGCACCGCCGCCCTGACCCGGGCGGTCGCCACCCGCCAGGGCATTCCCTGGGTCAATACCCTGGCTGCGGACGACCGTGGCCAGGTCACCTACCTCGATCTATCGGTGGTGCCCTATCTGGATGCCGCACAGCTGCAGACCTGCCTGCTGCCCGAGCTGGCGGCCCATGGCCTGCCGGGCCTGCGCGGTGATCTCGCGGCCTGTGCCTGGCGCGGCGATCCGCAGGCGCGTCAACCAGGTATCGTCCCGGCGGCCTTGCAACCGCAGTTGTCCGGCACCGGCGTCCTGCAGAACAGTAATGACAGTGCCTGGTTGACCGACCCGGCCCGACCGTTGGAAGGTTTCTCGCCGCTGGTGAGTCGCGCGGGTGAACCTCTCGGCGGTCGCACGCGCTATGCGCTGTCGCGGCTGGTTGCCATGCCTCGGATCAGCGCCAATGACCTGCGCCAATTGGTGACGGCCAATAGCGTGGCCAGCCGTGACTGGGTGCTGCCGGATCTACTGGTCTATTGTGCCCGGCCCACTCGCGTGCCGGCGGTACGGACCGCCTGCCAGGAGCTGGCCGATTGGGACGGTACCGCAAATGTCGCGGCCGGACCGGGGCTGCAGGTCTTCGCCGGCGTCATGCGGCGGCTGACCGCGGATGCCAGCCTGTGGCGGCGTCCCTTCGATCCCGCCGATCCGCTGCACACGCCCGCCGGGATAGCGCTCGACCGCGCGGGGGCTGACGAGCGCCTGGCGCGCTGGCTGACGGAGGCACTCGCTGAACGGACGTCCCGGCTCTGGGGAGAGGTGCAACGCAGCGCTGGTATCGCCATTCCCGGAGGCGATGGTCAGTTGGGCATCTACAACGCCATCCAGAGCGAGGCGCGGGGCGATCATCGCGAAGTGGTGTCGGGCAGCAGCTATATCCAGCTGGTGCGTTTCACCGCGGATGGCCCCCAGGCGCGGGGTCTGCTGGCCTTTTCCCAGTCGAGCGATCCGCGCTCGGCGCACTTCCGCGACCAGACGCTGCTGTTTTCCCGCCAGGCCTGGCCAGAGCTGCCGTTCACCGAGCGCCAGATCCAGGCCGATCCCCAGCTTCAGTTTCTTCGTCTCCAGCCTTGATCAAGGATTACCCCATGCTGCTCCGTATCCTCAGCCTTGCCTCCCTAGCCACCTTCGCTCTGGGCGCCCAGGCGGCCTCTTGCGAGGCGACGATAGACGGCACCGACATGATGACCTACAGCGTCCAGACGCTCGAGGCTGGTCGCAGCTGCCAGACCTTCACGCTGCACCTGACCCACTCGGGCAACATGCCCAAGAGCGTGATGGGGCATAACTGGGTGCTGGCCAAGGCCAGTGATGCCGAGGCCATCGATGCGGACGGTGGCAGCGCCGGGTTCGACCAGGACTACCTCAAACCCAAGGATTCACGCGTCATCGCCCATACCCGGCTGATAGGGGGTGGCGAAGCCGACAGCGTGACCTTCTCCCTGGGCGCCTTGAAGAGCGACGAGGCCTACGAATTCTTCTGCAGCTTCCCCGGGCATCGCACCCTGATGAAGGGGGTCTTCAAGATCGTCGGCTGAGCATTACCCTGGAGCGCTTCTACTCGTGGCACAGCTTCTGCGCCAGGCGGACCTGTAGCTCCTGAAGCCTTGGCCGACCCTGGGGAGTGACTAGCCTGCCGTCGGTTGAGGCCAGTGCATCCGTTCTGCAACGAACACGATGGCAAGCATTTGGTAGATTGGACTCACCCGTGGCAACAGGACATTTCGTCCGGACGTCCAGAGCTCAGTGGCTGGCCAGGACGCGGGCATTCTTGGCCTCGGAGGTTTCGCCATCCGGTTGCAGGTGGCGCCAGATGATGATGGCCGCGGTGTGAGTGAAGGCGGCGGCCAGTTCCAAATCGATGGCGTCCGGAAGCTGGGGGTGCTGGAAATACATGGCCAGGGATCCCAGGCTCTTGCCTTCGGCGGTCTTGACCGGAAAGGACCAGCAGCCACGGAAATCATAGCGGCGGGCCAGCCAGGACCAGGGCTTCCACAGCGGCTCCGCCAGCACGTCGCGCGTGATCACGGGCTGGCCGCGGGCGACGGCGAGTCCGCAGGACAGCGAATCCTCGGAGATGATGAAGCCCTCAACCGCCTGCGCATAGCCTTCTGCCATGCCCACTACGTGGGTCAGAGTGCCGCCTTGGGCCAGATAGAAGGCACAGCGGCGTTGGTCACCTGCCGCGGTTACCAGGGCGCGGACGAGAATGCCCAGTGACTGACTCAGGCTTTCGCCTTTCATGGCGGATTGAAAGGCTTCGTTTTGCGCCGTTAGCCATTGTTGGTTGCGCCTCAGCTCACGCTCACGTTGACGCAGCGCCTGTTCCGCCTGCGTCCGCAAGGTAATGTCGGCAAAGGTGATCGCGACGCCGGTGATGGGCTGACTGTCGCCGGGATCCGGGCAAATCCGCCGCAGGAACCAACGCCCTTGGTCGGACTGCACGACCTCGGTCAGGGGCTCGCCGTTCTGCAGGACGAGCGCGATGTCCTCGAAGAGGCTCGGATCCTGGAATTTCGGCACCAGATCCTGGACGTGACGCCCCGTATCGGCTCGCCTCAAGGGCAACAGGTCGCTCATGGCCGGAGTGAACCAGCGGATCCTCAGGGCGTCATCCAGGCACAAGGTCATCACCGAGCCTGACGACAGCATGCGGCGCTGCATCTGCAATTGTTCGATATGCTCCTGGAGCGAGCCGTTCGCCCGCTGCAAATCCTCGTTGCTCAGTTGCAGATGTTCATTGGTGTCCTTGAGCTCGTCATTCAAGGCGTTCATTTCTTCGTTGAGAGCCTGCAGTTCCTCTCGGGAGGCCTCCAGCTCTTCCTGGGAGAAGCGGATCGCTTCGCGCCAGTCCGCTTCCGTCACGGCCGCGACAGGCTCCGATCCGCTCGCGTGCTCGGGCTGTACGAGGTCGGCGCCTTGGCGGAGGAAGGACACCAGCACCTGATCACGTTGCCCGGGGCCATCCAGCGGCGTGATCCGCAGCGTTACGCTCAGGCTGGCGTCGAATCGATCCGGTAAACCGGCCACCAGCGACGCACCGCCGCCGTGCAGTGCACCCCTGAGGTGGTGGCGTAGATGCGCGACCCAGGTACGGGGAACCAGATCCAGCAGCCGATAGCTTGGTTCGCCAGCAGCGAGACCGAGAAAGGCTTGAGTGTTGCCGTAGACCCGCAGTACCTGCCCCTCGACATCGATCAGCACCGACGGGAGTTCGAATTGTTCCAAGGCGCTGCGTTCGGCTTCGACGGCGCGCATGGCCCGGCTGGACCGTCGGCGCGGCAGGACGGGGGGTTGACCTGGCAGCGGCCCTGCCTTGCGATGTAGATTCCAGCGCAGGGCAACCGGTTCGAAGCCGTAACGCGTCAGCGGATAGGCTTCGCTCTTGCCGAGCAATAGATAGCCGCCCGGCCGCAAGGCGCTGTGCAGCACCTTGAGGACGAAGGCGATGGTCTCCGGCTGGAGGTAGATCAATAGATTGCGACAGCTGATGATGTCCATCGCCGCCAGCGGTGGATCGAGCAGCAGGTCCTGGGCGGCGAACACCATGCGCTCGCGCAGGCAGCGCTTGACCCGATAGGCCCCATCGACCGTGTAGAAAAACCGCTCTCGACGCGCCGGGGATAGCGTCGCCAGTTCGTTGCCGCGATAGAGGCCACGGCTGGCCTGGGCTAGCGTCTCGGGTACCGGCTCCGTGGCGAATAGCTGGGTCCGGCGCCCGCACCCGTGCGCGCTGCGCAGTTCCTCCAGCAGCATCGCCATGGAATAGGCCTCCTGGCCAGTGGAGCAGGCCGGAATCCAGATGCGCACCGGCTCGCTTTCCGACCGGCTGAGGAGCGGCAACAGGACGTCTTCGCGCAGCCTGTCCCAGACATCGGCGTCACGAAAAAACTCGGTCACGTGGACGGGAATGCCCTTGACCAAGGCCACCAGCTCCGCAGGATCGTCCTCGAGCAGGGCGGCATAGTCACTGAAGCCCCAGACCCGACGGATATCCATGCGTTGCTGAATGCGCCAGAGCAAGGGGGAGGCCTTGTAACCACTGAAGTCAAAGGCGGCCTGGCGGCGGATCAGGGCAAGGATATGCTCCAGGTTGGCCGACAGGGGGATCTGCTGCGTCGTCGCCTCCGGCCAAGGGTGATCCGGCGCGGCGCAGCCGATGAGATAACGGGCGATATCGCCGATGGACAGGGCCAGGTGATGCAAACCGCGTCGGACGATGGCGTTCGGCATGCTTTCGTAGGCCGCCGTGAGCGGATCCTGGACGATGACCGTACCGCCGCGTTGCCGGATGTGGACAGCGCCGGCGGTGCCGTCCATGCCGCTGCCGGACAGGATCACCAGAACGGTACGGGCGGCCTCCGGGGGTGCCAGGCTCTCCAGAAAGGCATCGATGGCATCCGTTCCAGGGCGCCGCTGTCCGCCTGCGGCGGGGCGGGTATGGAAGCAGCGATCCTCCAGGGTGAGGATGTCGTCGGGGGAGGGCAGATGGACCCGCGTGGGCAGGGGGCGGGTACCGCGCTCGGCGGCCTGGACCGGCATCGCCGTCCAGTGCTGGAGCAGACCCGCCAGACCGCTGGGGCTGCCCGGCGGGAGATGCTGGAGCACGATGAAGGCGAACGGCAGCTCTGCGCCCAGGGCTTCGAACAGCTGCTGGATGACGCTGATGCCGCCGGCGGAGGCACCGATCACGATGAGCGGGGGAAGCGGGACAGCCTCCGGTGGGGACGGGAGTCTGGTCATGAGGCATTCCTTGACGGCGCGCGCGACGTGGCACCGCGGCGAGGGGCAGCCGCACGCGAAGGCGGCCACGGATCTCCTCCAGCATAACGTCATTGGCTATTTACACCAGCGAAGCGGCCCGCCACCGCGCCCGCAGGCCCGGTCAGCGTCGCTCGTACAGCAACCCATAGAGCACCGGGATCAGCCCCAGGGTGACCAGGGTGCCCAGGGCCAGGCCGCCGATCATGCTGATCGCCATGCCCGTCCATAGGGGACCGGCAAAGAGCATCAGCGGGATGAGACCGAGGATGCAGGTGAGTTTGGTCATGATGATGGGCCGCAGGCGTTCGCTCGCGGCATCGAGCAACGCGGGCGTCAGCGGCTTGCCAGCCTGCAACTCGGTCTCGATGCGTTCGAGCAGCAGCACCGCGTTGTTGACGATGATGCCGGCCAGGGACAGCAATCCGAAGGTGGCCATGAAGCCGAAGGGATGGCCGCTCAGCCAAAGCGCGAGGGCGACCCCGATGAGGATGAAGGGAATGCCGGCGACGATGATCAGTACCTTGCGCCAGGAATCGAATTGCCAGAGGAAGAGCAGCAGCATGGCGACGGCGGCCAGCGGCAGGTAGCGCAGCAGGGCATCGTTGGCCGCAGCGGAGTCTTCGATCTCGCCGCCCAGTTCCAGGCGGTAGCCGGGCGGTAGTCGCAGGGTGGGTAACTGGGGTGCGAGGGTGGCAACAAGGGTGGCGGCGGTCATGCCTGGGTTGCGCGCGCTGACGGTGAGGGTCCGCTCCAGGTTGCGGCGCACCTTTACGCCGGCTTCGCTGGCCAGTTCGACCCGGGCGATCGCGGCCAGTGGCAGCGGCTCGCCGCCGCCATGGGGATAGACCAGGACACTATCCAGCGAGGTGCCGGGAGTGCGGCTGCGGGCCGCGATGTCGACGGGATACTGGCCATCGCGCAGCTGTGCGCCTGGCAGCCCATCGCCCGCCAGTTGCAGCGCCTGGGCCAGATCCCGGCTGTCGATACCCGCGGCGCGGGCGCGGGCCTGGTCGACCTCCACCTGGTAGCGCAGCAGCCGCGGACCCCAGTCGTCCTGGATGTCGCGGGTCCCGGGCACCGCGCCGAGCAGGTCTTCGAGCTGGGCGCCGAGCTGACGCAGGACGGCTTCGTCCGGCCCGCTCAGGCGATAGACCGCCAGACCGCTTTCGGTGGTGCCCAGGGAGAAGCGCTTGGGCTGGGCGCGGACCTCGGGGTACTGCCGCGACAGGTGTTCACCGACCCGGGCCATGACCTGTTGCAGATCGGCGTCCGGGCGGGTCGTCACGGTGAAGTAGGCGACGTTGGGACCGGGCAGCGGTGGATTCAGCCCCAGGACGATGCGCGGGCCGCCGTCGGCGACGTAGCCGATGCTCTCGACGATATCCGCCTCCGTGCCTAGCCAGCGGCTGAAATCCTGCATGAGTTCCAGGGTGCGTTGGGCTGGGGTGCCAGGTTCCAGCTGGATGGGGAGCTGGAACTGGTGGCGATCCGAAGGCGGCAGGAAGTCGTAGGGCAGGCTGAGTACCTTGAAGGTGGCCAGGCCCAGGAGCATGAGCATGGCCAGCAGGTAGGCCAGCTTGTGGCCCAGCAGGGTCTCCAGCAGCCGCCGATAGCCGCGATGCAGGACGCTGCCGGAGGTCGGGCTGGCATGGGTGGGGTCGGGTACCAGGCGCAGGCAGAGCAGGGGCGTCACGGTCAGGCTCAGTAACCAGGAGCCGAGCAAGGTAAGCGCCAGGACCACGGCCAGGGATCTCAGGTACTCGTTGGTACTGGTCTGGCCAAGAAAGAACGGCGAGAACGCCAGGATGATCACCAGGGAGGAGGTCAGTAGCGGGATGGCCAGGGTGCGGCCGGCCGCTTCGCAGGCGTCCCGCCGTGCCTCGCCGGCGCGTAGCCGTCGCTCGATGTCCTCGGCGATGACGATACCGTTGTCCACCAGCAGACCCAGGGCCAGGATGAGGGCGGCGATGGACACCGTCTGCAGCTCGATACCCAGGGCGCGCATGACCAGCAGGGTGGCCAGTACCGTCAGCGGCACGATGGCGCCGACGATGAGCCCCAGGCGCCAGCCGAGGAACAGCATCACCACGGCCATGACGATCACCATGGTCTCCATCAGCACATGCTGCATGCGCTCCATGGCGTGGTGCACCACCTCGGGTTGGAAGGTCACCCGGTGCAGGGCGAAGCCGGTGGGTAGCGTTCCCTCCAGTGCCTTGAGCCGGTCGTGCAGCTCGGCGCCGAAGGCCTCGACGTTGCGGCCGGGCGTCATCGCGATACCCAGGACCAGGGCCCGCTCGCCGCGATAGAAGGCGGCGCTGCGCGGCGGCTGCTCGGACGCGACCCGGATCTGTGCCAGGGTGGCCAGGGGGACGGCGGCACCATCAGGCAGCTGGATCGGCAGCGCCGCCAATGCGGCCGGGTCCGGCACCTCACCACTGATGGAAAGGCTGAGGTCGCGCTCGCCCAGGTGAAGAGTGCCGCCAGTGACCAGCAGGTTACGCGTGCGCAACTGCTCCAGCAGGGCCTGTGGCGGCAGCCGGAGCCGGGCCAGCGCGGTGGCATCCAGCTCGAGGACCAGGCGTTCCTGTTGCAGGCCGTAGAGGGCGATGCGTTCGACGCCGGGCAGCGCGTAGAGCGCCCGGCGCAGGCGTTCCACCTCGGTGCGCAGCTCGCTCGGGGAGAAACCCGGCGCGGTCACGGCGATGGAGGCCACCGCCACCCGTCCGAAGTCGTCGTCCAGGCTCGGGCCCTGGGTACCTTCGGGCAGACCGGGTGCGACCTCGGCCAGTTTGTTTCGCACCCTTTGCCAGAGGGCCGGCAGATCCTTGACGTCATCCCGCGCGGTGAGCTGAAGGATGGCCTGGCCCGGTCTGAGGGTAGTGACCAGGGTCCTGAGTTCGGGCAGCTCACGTAGCCGATCTTCCAGAGGCTTGGCCAGCAGCTGTTCCACGCGGTCGCTGGGCAGGCCGGGCAGGGCGACGCTGACCAGGGCGTCGCGAACCGTCACGCTCGGTTCCTCCTGGGACGGAAAGTCGAGGAAGGCATAGAGGCCGCCCAACAGCAGGGCGACGGCGACGAAGAGCACCAGTCGCCCGCGATTCAGAGCGAAATGTGTCAGGGACATGGCCTACTCCCCGGTCAGGACGGTGATAGGCCGGTAGGGCAGCACGTGTTCGCCTGCGCGCAGGAAGGCGGCGCCGGCCACGACGATCTGCTCGCCCTCCGCGAGACCGCTGTCGATCAGCGCCTGGCCGTCCTGCAGGGCGACCAGGGTCACCCCACGCAGCTTCACCTGCTGCGTGTCTGCCTGGTAGACATAGACCTGGCCCGCCGTGCCGGTCTGCCCTGGCAGCAGCGCGCCCAGCGGAATGGCCAGGTGGCTGTCCGCCGCATCCGCCAGGCGGACGTCCAGCAGACTGCCGCTGGGCAGGGCTGGCGCTGCGGTATCCAGGGCGAACACCGCTTCCTGCAGCAGCCCCTGATCCGCTCTTGGCGAAATCCCTACCAGACTCAGCGCCAGGGACGCGCCGCCGGCGGTGGATGTAGCCTGGGCCCGGGCCCCCGGCTGCAGCCTGTCCGCCAGGCTGAGCGGGATCTGCACCACCACCTGGCGGCTACCTTCGGCCTGCAGGCCCAGCAGGGGCTCGCCGGCGCTGATCAGACGCAACGGATCGGCTACCCGAGTGACGACCTGGCCGGCGAAGGGGGCCACCAGGCGGGTCCGCTCCAGGGCGCGCCGGGCCAACGCCAGTTCGGCTTCGGCACCGCGCTGTTGCGCCAGCGCGGTGCCCTGCGCGGCGTCGGCGGCTTCCAGTTCGGCTCTGGCGAGGTTGCCATCGGCGAACAGCTGGTGAGCCCGGCGCTGGCCAACCCGGCGCTGGTCCAGCTCCACCCGAGCGGCCTGCAGGTGGGCGCTGGCCTGCTCCAGGCGCAGCCGGGCGGGCTCGGCGTCCTGCTCGGCGAGCACCTGTCCGGCCTTGACCCGGGCGCCTACCTCGACAGCCACCTGCACGACCCGACCGCCGTTCTCGAAGCTCAGCGCCGTGGTGCGCGGCTGGCGGATGAGACCGGGCAGCAGCGGTGACTGAGGCTTCAGTCTGCCAACTGCGGCGAGTTTCACGGTCCGTACGGGCTCCGCTTCCGGAAGGGAATCGGGCGAGCAGCCGCCCAGCAAGGGGAGCAGCAGGAGCAGCGAGAAGGCGGAGAACAGACGCGGGCCGGGCATGACGAGCTCCAGAATCAGAAACTGTAGGTCAGGGCGAGCTGGGCAGTGGTGGCGGTGGCCCGCTGGAGCAAGGGGCTGTCACGCACCTGGTCGGTGTAGTGGGTGGTGGTCAGGGTAGCGACCGAGCTCCAGTGCGGATCGAAGGTGTGCAACCAGTTCAGGGCCGCGGAATAGGCATAGAGGCCTCGATCGATACGGGCCGGCGCGAACCCGCTGGCGATGCTCTGGGCGTCGGTGACGCCGAAGTAGGTCTGGTTGAAGCGGCTGTCACCCGCATGGGCGTCCAGGTCCAGGGCCAGGGTGTCGCGCTCGGTGTGCAGGCCTATGGCTTCCAGGCCCAGGCGGTATCTCGTGCCACGCTGGGCGCCGGCGAGGCGCCATTCGCCCTCGGCATTGAGGCTGAGCCAGGGAGCCAGGGCCTGACTCAGGGTAAGATCGAACACCGTGGCGCCCTCAACCTCGCCCATGCCTCTGAGGCGGTCGGCGCCCGGACGCGAGGCGTTGTCGCGGTCGTCCCGCCCGAGGTCGTAGTTGAGGGCGCCGCTCAGGGTCAGGCCCTGGGCCGACTGCCATTGCAGGCCGAGGCCGCGGGTGGTGTCGGCGAAGAACAGGCCGCGCTGCACGACCACCAGGGGTAGCAACTGCGGGCGGTAGTCCGCCGAGCCCATGTAACGACTGACGGCACCAGCCACCAGGCCGAGGCTGACGTCGGTGTGATCGCCCCAGGGAGAGGTATCGGCGGCCTGGGTGGCCAGAGGGGGCAGGCAGAGCAGCAGCGGGAACAAGAGCCGGGTGTTCATGGCAGGTCCTCAGGTAGCGGAAGGGTTGTCCAGCCCGTGCAGGGCGCGGTACAGGCGTAGGCGGTTGAAGCGCAGCGCCTGGTCGGTCTGGCGCAGCGCTTCGCTGGTACGCAGTGCTTCGAGCTCCGCCTGCAGCCGGGTGGTGGGGTCGCCGGCGCCGGCTTCCCACTGGTGCGCCAGGCGTTGGTCCCGCTGGTAATTCAGCTGGATCCGGGCCTCCAGCGTCTGCCACTGGGTGAGCAGCAGGCGCCGCTCTTCGAGGCCGTCCGCCAGTTGGCGGAAGGCGTCCTGCAAGGTGCGCTCGTAGGTGGCCAGCGCCAGGTCGCGCGCGCTGGTGGCGGCGTCCAGGTTGGCCCGGTTGCGCCCCCCGTCAAGCAGTGGCAGCGACAGGGACGGCGTGAGCAGGCGCAAGCCGTGGCCGGCGCTGAAGAGGTCCTGCAGCTGCGGACTGGCCAGGCCCACCGCGGTACTCAGGCGGATGCTGGGAAAGAAGGCGGCGCGGGCCGCGCCTATGCTGGCATTGGCGGCCTGCAGCCGCTCTTCCGCAGCGCGAACATCGAGGCGCTCAAGCAGCTGGGTGGACGGCAGGTTGGCCAGCTCGCCAGGGGACGCCGGCGGTGTGCTGGCGAGGGGGCGGGCGGCGCCTGGCGCGGGGGCCAGGCGATAGCCGGTCACCCAGGCCAGCGCCTGATAGGCGTCGGCGCGCTGGCTCAGGCGCTGGCGCGTGAGTTGATGGGCGTCGAGGGCGGTCTGGTTCAGCGGCTCCAGGGCTGCGGCAGGCAGGTCGCCGGCGGCGATGCGGGCGCGGGTCCGCTGCACCAGCTGCTCGCTGAGCGTCTCCATCGCCTGGGCGCTGGCGACCTGAGCGTCGGCTTCTCGCGCCAGCAGGAAGAGCCGGGCTACCTCGGCGACCAGGGCGCCTCGTGCGGCCTGTTGGCCGTAGCGGCTGGCCAGCAACTGGTGCCGGGCTTCCTCGCCGAGGCTGGCCTGGCGGCCAAAGAAATCCAGCTCGAAGGCATCGACCTCCAGGGTCGCGGTCGCCAGGTCCTGCTGGTAGCGCTCGTCCAGGGCGGGATCGGCGAAGCGCTGGCGTGGGCGCTGGACGCTGAGGCCCAGGGTCGGCCAACGTTCGGCCTGGCGGCCCGCCAGTTGAGCGCGGGCCTGCTCGACCCTGAGTTGGATTATCCGGTAGTCTCGGTTGCCTGCCAGCGCCTGGGACACCACCGCGGGCAACAGGTCTTCGTCGCTTACCGCAGCCAGCAACTGGCGTTCGTCGGTGCTGAGGTCGCTGGCCGCGGCGGGCGGGAGGATCTCTCGCTGCAGCTCGCCCTGCTCGACCGGGATCGGCAGCGCCGGGCGCTGATAAGCGGGAATCAGCGAGCAGCTCGCCAGGCTCAGCAGGCTGGTGAGCAGGAGCGAACGGCTGGCGGCGGCGAGGGTAGCAGGCATGGCGGTAGGACCGGGCTTCAGGCTCTGGTCACCAGCCTAGGAACACCGGATCAAGATTCCTTCGGCGAATTGTCGAGATTCGATCAAGAGAGCGGACGTGAGCGACAAACTCATACTCATCGTCGAGGATGACCCCGACAGTGCCAGCGTGCTGGAGGCCTATCTGCTGCGCGACGGCTTCGCGGTGGTGCTCGCCGAGGATGGTCGCCAGGGGCTGGAGCTCTTCCAGCGTCGGCAGCCCGACCTGGTCCTGCTGGATCTGATGCTGCCACGCCTCGGCGGCACCGAGGTGCTGGCCCAGATCCGGCGTGCGGGGGATACGCCGGTGATCATGGTGACCGCCATCGGCGACGAGCCGGAAAAGCTCGGTGCGCTGCGCTATGGCGCCGACGACTACGTGGTGAAACCCTACAACCCCAAGGAGGTGGTGGCACGCGTCCATGCCGTGCTGCGCCGCTGCCACCAGGCCCCACGGGACGAGCGTTGGTTGCGGCATGGCGCCCTCGCGGTGGATCTGGAAAGCTTCAGTGCCCTGGTCGACCAGGGCGGGCAATCCTGCGCGCTGGAGTTGACGCCCACCGAGTTCGGCCTGCTCGCGACCTTGATGCGCAC
Source organism: Pseudomonas sp. No.117 (assembly GCF_054558395.1). Lineage (NCBI taxonomy): Bacteria > Pseudomonadati > Pseudomonadota > Gammaproteobacteria > Pseudomonadales > Pseudomonadaceae > Pseudomonas > Pseudomonas sp. No.117. Next base: position 593,879 of record NZ_BAAJNP010000004.1, on the reverse strand, counting down.
CCCGCACAAGGCCTTTACCCGCGAGGAGCTGCTGGAGCGTTGCCTCCCGGAGAGCGAGGCCCTGGCGCGGGTGGTGGACACCCACCTGCACAATCTCAGGCGCAAGTTGGAAGCCGCGGGCATTCCCGGGGTGCCGGTGACGGTGCGCGCTGTCGGCTATCGCTTCGCATGAAAGGGCAGGCGCCCTTGGGGCGCTGGGTCGGCTGGCGGATGAGTCTGCTGGCGCTGGGCGCGGTGCTGCTGATCGCCGCCGGCATGTACCTCTGGTTCCTGTTCGGCGACTGGTGGGTGTTGCGCCAGGTGCCTGAGCTCGCGCGCGCGGAGATCCTCCAGCTACGCGCCGATCCGCAGCAGAACGAGGCCCGGTTATGGCAGCTGTTCAGCCATTACTATCCCGTGCGCTACTTCCTGCCCGGCATCGCCAGCCGCGACTGGTGGGTGCTGGCAGGCCTGGTGCTGGCCGCCGTGCCCCTGATCCTGCTCGCGGGTTTCCGGCTGTCGCGACCGCTGTCGAGCGAGTTCTCCGCCATCGCCGCGGCGGCGCGCCAGGTCGCCTCGGGCAAGCTGGACACCCGGCTCGAGATGAGCGAGACAGCGCCTGCCGAGCTGCGCCGGCTGGCCCTGGACTTCAACAGCCTGACCGCGCGACTGCAGCAATACGAACGCGACGTGCGCGATTCCAGCGCCATCCTCGCCCATGAATTGCGCACCCCGCTGAACGCCGCTTCGGTGCGGGTGCAGGGCATTCTCGACGAGGTCTTTCCCGCCGACGCCCGGCAGTTGCAGATGGTCAAGCGCCAGCTCGATCTGCTCAATACCCTGGTGGGCGATCTGCACACCCTGTCGCTGGCCGAAGCCGGGCAACTGGCCCTGGACCAGCGGCCCTTCGTACTGGCGGCGCTGGTGGAGGAACGGCTGGCCTGGTTCGCCCCCCAGCTGCAGGCCGAGGCCATCCAGGTACGACTGGACCTGGATCCACGGCAGGCGCTGTTCGCCGACCGCGATCGGCTCGGCCAGTTGCTCACTATCCTGCTGGAAAACTTCTTGCGCTACGGAGCAGCGGGCGGCGAACTGGACATAGTCCAGGCGTCGCTGGCCGAAGGGGTGGTACTGGAATTTCGCGACCGCGGTCCGGGCATTCCGGAGGCCGATCGCGAACGGGTCTTCCATCGCTTCTGGCGTGCCGACAGCTCCCGCGCGCGGCACTTGGGTGGAAGCGGACTGGGTCTTTCCATCGCCCGCGCCATCTGCGCGGCGCATCAGGGGCGTATCGTCGCCCTAGGGCGCGAGGGTGGCGGCACGGTCATGCGGATCGAATTGCCGGGACGCCGGTCCTAGCGCGGCGGGCGTCTGGAACGGCTGCCCCTGTCAGGCCGACAGGGGCAGGGTGCCTCAGGCGGAAGTGTCGTCTGCCGGGGCGGCGCCGGCCTCGGCCGCTGCAGGCGCTTCGGCTTCGACCGGTGCGGCCGTTTCCGCCTTCGCCTTGGCCTGCTCACGACGGGCCTGGGCGCGTTGACGGCGAGCCTGCTGCTTGGCATAGACCGCCTGAGAGGCAGTCACGGTGCCGGCCGGTTGGCCCTGCAGATCCAGCCGCGGGGCATTTTCGGTCATGGCCGCCCAGTAGCGGGTGCCGCGGCACCAGGTCGCGATCGCCTGCTTGAGTTGCTCGCCGGTGATGCCCAGGCGCTCCAGGTGTTGCTCGGCGTCCTTGAGGATGCCTTCCTTGAGCGGCACCTTGGGTGCGGGATTCACCGGGAAGGCCAGCGGGAATTGCTTCTGCAGCCGGCGGATGCCTTCGACCACCGGATCCTGCTCGCGGGGCTTGTGCTCGCGGGGCTTGGCTTTCGGTGAAGGTCTCCGCGCCGGCCGCTCGTTGCTCTCGGTCTTTACCTGCGCTTTTTCGGCCCGCAGGCGGTCGCGTAGTTCAGCTAGTTGCTCAAAGCCCATCGTTCAGCTCACCGCTCCAAATAGAATTCACGTGCAAGGGTCATCCGTGCCGGCGTTCGACCACGCCATTCACGAATCGGCACGGCCTCAGCCGGCAGCCCGGTCATTCTAAGGGTTGGTGCGCCGGTCTTGCATCCTTGGAAGCGTCATTCCCGGCGGATGGTGCGCCGGTCAGGCCCTCGCTAGCCACCACCGGTCAGCCGGGACACCCATTGCGCGAGGCGCAACTTGAGCGGCGAGTAGGGCGGCAGCAGCAGGCGGATCGCCAGCAACGGACCGGCGGCGAGCACGCTGCGCTCGTGGGAAAAGGTGCGGAAGCCGGCCTGGCCATGGGCGCTGCCACTGCCGGACTGGTTGACGCCACCGAAGGGCAGGTGGAGCTGGGTGTATTGCTGCATGCACAGATTGAGGCCGACGCTGCCGGAGCTGGTACGGGCGAGGACACGCCGCTGTACCCCGCGATCCCGGCTCCAGAGGTAGAGGGCCAGCGGCTTGGGGCCGGCGTCGATGCGCTGCAGTACCTCGTCCAGGTCATCGTAGGCGATCACTGGCAGCAGGGGGCCGAAGATTTCCTGGCTATCCAGGGCGCTGGCGGTGTCCGAACAATCCACCAGGGTCGGCGCGAGGTAACAGCCCGCGACCTCGTGCTCGCCGCCGTACACCAGCCGTGCACCCGCTGCCTGGGCCTCGCTCAGCAGGGTCGCCAGCTGCTGGGTGTGGCGCGGGTGGATGAGGCGGGCGAAATCGGGGCTCCTGGCCGGATCCTTGCCGTAGCGCTGCAGCAGAATCGTGCGGCAGCGAGCGTTGAAGGCGGCCAGCAGTCGGCGGGGTACGAAGACATGATCGGGGGCCACGCAAGACTGACCGGCGTTGAGGAACTTGCCCCAGAGCAGCAGTTCCGCGGCGGCGTCCAGATCGGCGCTGGCATCGATGATCGCGGGCGACTTGCCGCCCAGCTCCAGGGTGACCGAAGCCAGGTGCTGGGCAGCGGCCTGCATCACCAGGCGTCCCACGGCGGTCGAGCCGGTAAAGAAGAAGTGATCGAAGGGCAGTGCCAAGAGGGCCTGGGCGGTGTCGACGGCGCCCTCGCAGAGCGCCACGGTGTCCGTCTCGAAGGCCTCGGCCAGCAGGTCGCGAAGTACCGCGTTGACCGCCGGGGTGAATTCCGACGGTTTGAGCATGACGGTATTGCCGGCCGCCAGCGCCGACACCAGGGGGCCGAGGAGGGTGGAGACGGGGTAGTTCCAGGGGCCGATGATCAGGCAGCGCCCCCGCGGCTGGCTATGGACGTGCGCTGAGCAACCCAGCGAGGTCAGGGTTGGCCGGACCCGCCGCGGCCGCATCCAGCGGCGCAGGTGCCGACGGGCATGCTGGATTTCCTCCAGTACCGGCATGATCTCGGAGAGTTCGACCTCCACCTCGGGCTTGCCGAAGTCATCGCGAAACGCCCGGTAGAGCGCCTGGCGTCGGCGTACCAGGGCGCCGTGCAGGCGTTGCAGCAGGACCAGGCGCTCCGCGGCGGTGGAGGAGCGCAACACCAGGGCGCGCGGACCCTGGGCGGCGAAGAGGCGGTGCAGGTCGTGGTGTACGACGAGGGGCGACGGCGGGGTGGTCAGGGACGCGTGCATGGCGGAGCTCCGCAGGGCGAAGGAGGCGACGAGTGGGGTGGGCAAGGGTCAGCCAGGGCGCTGCCAACGCCACGACATCGACGGCCGGGTGACCCGGGCGCTGAGCGCCAGCAGCGCGGCCAGTCCCAGCGCGCCGATCGCCAGCAGGGCACTGGTCAGGGCGGCGGGCCGGACTTCGGCGCCCTCCAGCCAGAGCGAGGCGAGGGCCGGACCGGCGGCGCTGCCGAGCAATTGTAGCGAGGGCACCAGGGTCGCGACCCGCCCGGTGGGGTCCAGACGCAGAGCCAGGCTGATCTGGAACGGGGTGAGGGTCTGCCAGACGAAGGTGAAGACCAGGCAGAGCGCCCCGAAGGTCAGGTATGCGCCGGGGTCGAGGCCATAGATCAGCACCGCCAGGCTGCCGAGCAGCAGGGTGGCCAAGGCCAGCGTGGTGGCCGCCGGCAGGCAGGTCACCAGGAGCGCGCTGGTCAGGCCGCCGAGCAACTGGGTGCCGAAAGTGGCCGCGATGAGCAACTGGGCCTCGGCTGCGCGCATCCCGAGCGCCTCGCCGTAGGGTTCGAGATAGGCCCAGAGGGCCCCGACGGCTGCCAGCTGCATGCCGACGAAGGCCAGCAGCAGGGCTTGGGCAGGACTCCAGTTGCGGCGTGGGGTGGCCGCCTGGACGGTTTCCACCGCCGCCAGACGACGCGGGAGGACCGCGGTCAGTGGCAGGGCAAGCGCGGTGACCGCGGCCAGCAGCACGAAGCCGCCCGCGCTACCCAGACGCGGCAGGATCCACAGCGCCAGGACCGCCGCCAGCAGCCCCTGGCACAGCGTCTGCAGCGCCATGAACAGCCCTGACAGGCGCTCCGCCGCGGGTTGGCGGACGATCAGGGCCACTGCGGCCCACAGCAGCAGGCCTTCGCCCAACCCGGCCAGGGCTCGTAGCCCCAGCAACAGAAGATCGCCGCTGGCCTGGGCACTGGCGAGGTCGGCGGCGATGGCCAGCAGACTCGCGGGTACCAGTACCCGCGGTAACCCCAGGCGTAGCCCCACCGCCTCGCCAGCGATCACGCCCAGGCCCAGAGCGACGATCTCGCCCATCGCGACCAGGCCCAGGCCGTCGAGGGTGGCCCGTCCGCTGGTGAACAATTCGCCCAGCAGCAGGGGTTGCAGACCGAGAATCAGCAACGCCAGGGAGCCCAGCAACAGGGCGGCGCAGATCTGGCGCGACGGGGACGGTGCGAGGGTGCTCATGCCGATGTACCTCGAATGGACGGCTAGTAGCCGCGGCTTTCCGCTGGCAATCGGCCCTGGACGAAGGCCTGGGCGGCAGCGCGCTGGTCACGGTGCAGGCGGCGAGTGGCGATCAGCACCACCCACCAGGGCAACCGGGTAAGGTTCGTTCCCGTGGCCCGGGCGAGGGTGTACGCCTTGGCGCATTTCTCGAACAGGTCGGCATTGAGCGCCGCCCGGCTGGTCGTGGTGCCCAGGCAGAGCGGCTGGCCGGCCAGCAGCTGAACGTTGCCCCGTTCGGCCAGGGCCGCGGGCAACTCGCTCGCGCGGTCCACGGCCGGTGCCATGCGCCCGAGGTGCCGCGCCTGCTCGTCGAACAGCTCCGGCAGGCGGCCGCCGAAGTCCACCACGTGCTGTCCGTAGCGACCACCGCCCTGGATGATCGCGCCGATGTCCGCGCGCGTGCGGTAGACGAGGGCGTGCTCCGCGGCGAGGCCGGTGGTCCGGCCCAGCTCGATCTCGCCGGGGACGGCGTCGGTCAAGGTGCCGTACCAGAGCGTCGCCGCGCCTGGCACCCGTACGGACAGGGCGAGGTTCGCGCGTTCGCCCTGGCGCGTCAGGCGTTGCTGCAGGTCCAGCCATTGCTGGCGTAATTCGGCTTTCATGGTGGGCCTCATACCAGTTGGAACACCTGGTCGAAGCGCTCCAGGGCGTCGTCGATCACGGCATCGGTATCGGCTAGGCTGGTGTAGATCCGGCTGCCGGCCAGGGTGATGAGGCCGTGGGCGGTATAGGCTGCCCCCATCTCCTCCATCATGTGTTTGCGCGCCTTGGCTTCGTTGCGCACGCGCAGCAGCTTGAGCGGATTGCTGGTGTCTAGCAGCAGCACTCCGGAGGTCTGCAGGTGGACGATGGAGCCGAGGTTGTAGGCGACATAGGGCAGGTTGCGACGCTGGATGATTTCGTCGAGCCCCCGGCGTAGGCGGTCACCCGCGCGGCCGGCTTGGCCGGCCGCGTCCAGGCGCTGGATTTCCTTGAGCGCGTAATAGCCGGCCACGCAGCACAGCGGATTGGCGGACAGGGTGCCGCCGACGAAGGCTCGCTTCGACGAGGTGCCGATCCCTCCCACCAGCAGTTGCATGACGGCGGCCTTGCCACCCAGGGCGCCGGCCATGGGATAGCCACCGGTCAGGCACTTGCCCAGCACCGTGAGATCCGGGATCACCTTGAAGTAGCCCTGGGCGCCGCCCATGCCGGCGCGGAAGCCGGTCACCACCTCGTCGAAGATCAGCAGGGCGCCGAATTCGTCGCAGAGCTTGCGTACCTCGCGATTGAATTCCGGATGTACCGGGCGGGTACCGCTCTCCGGGCCGAAGGGCTCCACCATCACCGCCGCGGTCCCGCCTCGCAGGCGATTGAACTGTAGCCGCCGGCGCAGGGCGTCGAGGTCGTTGGGCGGGCTTTCCTGGGTATGGGCGGTGGCGCCACGCGGGATGCCGAGGGCTTCCATCCGGCCGGTGCCGGGCAGGCGCATGCCATAGACCAACTGGTCGCTCCAGCCGTGATAGGCGCCCCCGATCTTGATGATCCAGCGGCGTTCGGTGTAGGCCCGCGCCAGGCGCACCGCGGCCATCGCCGCCTCGGTGCCCGAGCCGAGCAAGCGCACCTGGTCGATGCCGGGAACGCTCTGGCAGACCAGCTCGGCGAGCTTGACCTCGTACTCGTGCAGCAGCCCGGTCACCGGACCGCACTCGGCGAGGATCCGCTGGACCTGATCGCGCACGCCCGGATGATTGGAGCCCAGCAGGGTCGGGCCGCCGGCCTGGAGGAAGTCGATGTAGCTATTGCCATCGACGTCGGTGAGGTGGGCGCCCTCGGCCTGGGCGATGGCCAGCGGGAAGGGATAGTTGAATGCCAGGTTGTGCTGGATGCCGCCCGGGATGAAGCGCTTGGCCTCCTCGCCCAGGCGCCGCGAGCCCTGGCAACGCTCGTCGAAATAGCCCATGACCTTGGCCAGGGCGTCCCGTCGCAGGGGACGCATGGGTTGCTTGACCAGGGCATCGAAGCGTTGGTAAAGCGCGTCGGTATCAGGCCAGGCGGAAATGGCCGGCGGGGTGGGGACGAGGGGCGGCGGGGTGGTCAGGGGCTGGTTCATGGCGGACCTCAGGACGGGGAGGAGGCGGACAGGGTGGCCAGCAGGCGCTGGCGAGCCAGGCTGTCGGCGGCGGGGATACCGGGACGATCGGTGATGCGCTGGGTGAGGTGGTGCTGGCAGAAGCCTTCCAGCTGCTCCAGCACCGCCAGGGTCTGGCTGGCGGTGACGCCGTAGCAGAGCACCCCGTGATTGCGCAGCAGGTAGGCCGGGCTCTCGGCGGTCAGGGCGCGATCCAGCAGCCGGGCCAGCCAACCGGTGCCCGACGGCGCGTAGCCCACCAGCGGTAGGCGCCGGCCCAGGTCGGGCCAACGCTCGGGGTCGTCGACGGTCAGGGCGCTACCCAGGAGGGTGCAGGCGCTGGCCAGCGGCTGGTGGGTATGCAGGCTGCACCCCGCCGCCGGAAAGCGCCGCAGCACCCGGGCGTGCAGGCCGGTTTCCACCGAGGGCGCGCGATCGCCCTCGAGCTGGTGCAGATCCGCCAGGCGCAGGATGCAGACGTCCTCCGCGCGCATCTCGTAGTAGTCGAGGGCGGAAGGCGTCACCGCGATGCGCTCGGCGTCCAGGCGCAACGCCAGGTTGCCGCCGGTGGCGGCGAAGAAGCCGCGGCGCACCAGGTGCGAACACAGGTCCACTACCTGCTCGCGCAGTTCGAGGGTATCGCTCATGGTCGGGCTCCCTGGTTGGGGTTGAGTCGCCGGTACAGCGGTGCCAGGCGGCGGCGGACTTCGAGGAAGGTGGCGTAGCTGTCGTCGTAGCGTGCGCGTGCCTGGGGACAGGGTTGGTACAGCCGCGGCGCCCGTTGCAGGTCGGGCACGTCGCTGAAGGCGAGGGCGCCGATCCCGGCGGCGGCGATATAGGCCGAACCCCGGGCATTGGCCTGGATGGGGGCATCGGGCTGGGCGATCACCTGACCCGTGACGTCGGCCATGATCTGGCACCAGAGATTGGACTGGGCGCCCCCGCCGACCGCGGTGATCCGCTCCGGGCGACGGCCGAGGAAGCGGTCGAAGGGTTCGAGCATCCAGCGGGTATTGAGCGCCACGCCTTCGAGGAAGGCGCGGATGATGTCCTCGCGGGTATGCTCCAAGGACAGATTGATCAGGGCCGCGCGCAGGCTGGGGTCGTCTACCGGGCTGCGCTCGCCGTAGAGCCACGGGGTGTAGAGCAGGCCCCGGGCGCCGGCCGGCACCCGGGCGGCGATGCGGTCGAGCAGGGCATAGAGATCCGGATGCTGTTCGTCACTGAGCAACTCGTCCGGGTGATAGAGCACCTTATCGCGCAGGAAGGACAGATTGGCGCCCGCTGCGGTCTGCAGCGCCATGGCTAGGTAGCGGCCCTTGACCGCGCTGGGTACCGCCGCCATGTGCCGCAAGACATCGGACTTCTTGAAGGGCACATGGGCGCCGAGCCAGGAGGAGGTACCCAGGTAGAGATGCGGGGCGAAGTCCTCCACGGCCGAGCCCACCGCCACCGCCGAGGTATCGACCGAGCCGGCGACCACCGGGGTGCTGCGCGGCAGGCCGAGCTGGTCGGCTACCGTTGTCCGGAGGGTGCCGATCACCTCGGCCGAGTCCACCAGGTCGGGCAGCTTGTCGCGATCGAAGCCGAGGGTGCGGATCAGCCCGGCGTCGTACTTCACCTGGCGCGAATCGCGGTTGTCGGTGATCCAGGCGGTGCAGATGGAATCGGCGGTGGCGCAGCAGCGGCCGGTCAGGCGCAGATTCATGAAGTCGAGGACGTTGAGAAACTTCACCGTGCGCTCATAGCGTTCCGGCTGGTGGTCCTGCAGATAGGCGATGTGGCCCGCCGAATCCTTCCCCGACAGCGAGGGCGCGCCGCCGGTCAGGCGGATCCAGCGCCACAGCTTAAAGGGTGAGTAGCCCGCCACCTTCAGTCGGCCACCGCCGACCCGCCGCGCCACCGACTCGGCGCCGCGCATGTCCAGCCAGAGCAGGGCCCGCCCCAGCGCCTGGCCCTGGGCATCGACGCACACCGTGCCTTCGGTCTGGGTGGAGCAGCAGACCGCCACCACCCGCCGGCGCCGCGCTGGATCCGCGCTCAACAGTTCGCCGGCACCGCGCAGGAACGCCTGCCACCAGTCCTCCGGGTCCTGTTCGGCGCTGTGGCCCTCGACGTGCAGGGTGACGCCATGGAAGGTCCAGGCGACCACCTCGCCACCCAGGGTGACCAGCGCGCTCTTGCACCCCGAGGTGCCGAGATCCACCACCAGCACCAGCCCGTCGAGGGCGGTGGCCTGGACGGGGGCCGGCGGTATGGCGAAGACGTGCGGTTTCATGGGCGGCGACTCAGAAGGGGCGGGCCACGGACAGCACCCAGCGGGCCTCGTCCGTGGTGCGCTGATGGTCGCCGTCTTCGGCGATGTAGAGTTCGCGGGCGCGGGTATGGGGACTCACATAGTCCAGCCCGAAGTCGAAGCCCCAGCGTTTATGCACCAGGCCAACGCCGTAATCGCTGAAGTTGGCCTCGGAGAAGTTGCGGATCTGCTGGTAGCCGGCATGCAGCTTGAGGCTGGTGCGCGGCGTCAGCTCGTAGCGATAGTCGAGGTCGTAGAGCAGGCTGCCGCGGGAGTCGTGGTCGCCCTTCGCGTAGCATTCCAGGCCCTTGGTGGGGTCCGGGTTGAATTGCAGCTGGGCACCGCAGACGCCGGGGGTATTGGCGCCGCGATAGTTTTCCGACAGGACGTTGAGGATCCGGCCTTGCAGGGCGCCGTAGCCGATTTCCAGCACGGCGAACTGGCTGTTGTAATTGGTGCTGCGATAGCCGTCCGGGGCGCCGGTATCCGGGTCGATGCGGCTGGGCGCCTTGAAATGGGCGCCCGGGAAGAATTCGCCCGCCAGGCCCACGCCGAAATGCCAGGCCTCGGGATCGCCGAAGCGGTAACCACCGGCCAGCAGCACGTTGGCGCCATCGCCGTCGATGAACTGCTTCTTGTTCACGGTACCGAATTCGGCCAGGCCGATCAGGCCGCTCTCATGGGCGAATTCCACGGTGACCTTGGCGCCCGGCTGGTTGAGGGAATCCGAGATGCTGCGGTTGCGCACATCTGAAAGCAGGCGCGGGGTGATGGTCAGGGCATAGCTGGCCAAGTCGTCGTCGGCCTGGGCCGTGGTGCCCAGGATCGCCAGGCACAGCAGGGCCGCCGCCGGCGCGCGGTGATTGCATAGAGTCATGGGGTCGCTCCTTGCGAGGGTTAGCTGCAGCGCGGGCTGGCGGGCAGGGCGCTCAGGGGGGTGAGCTGTTCGGTCTTGCCGAGCACCTCGGTGCCGACGTAGGCGCGGATGTTCAGATCGTCGCCCTTGCGGCGGACGTAGCCCTTGTATTTCTTGCCATCGCGCGGATCGAATACCCAGCCGTCGCGCCAGGTGCCACCGTCGTCCCGGCTCATCTGGAAGATGCGGGTGCCACAGGTGTCATGAGCATTGCCGGCGTCCTTGTCCCAGACGATGGTGCCGCACAGGGCGCTGGCGTTGTCCGGACAGGGCATTACCTTGACCGCGGCGCCCTGGTCGGCACTGAGCCAAAGGCCCTGAACGGGTGTCGATTCGGCGGCCTGCACCAGGGCGACTGGCAAGGCCAGCAAGGCAACGACGAGCGTTAAAGAGATTTTCATGGTGGAGGCTCCTGCTGTTTGTTCTGGTTGTGGCTGGAGGCAGAGAAAGCATGGGGTGATGCTGTTATGATAGTTATCGCTACACGATAGTTATAACTATCATTCCGCTGCCTATCAAGGTGTTTTTTCGTCCTGCCAGAGAGCTTTTCATGGTCGCCAAAGAACCTGTCTCTCCCTCCCACGCCACGCCCAAGGCCCGCCCCAGCCAGCAGCGCGCGGCGGAAACCTACGAACGCATCCTGGCGGCGGCGGCAGAGGTGCTCTGCCAAGTCGGCATCGAACGGCTGTCGACCAATCTGGTGTGTGAGTGCGCGGGGCTGACGCCGCCGGCGCTGTACCGCTACTTCCCCAACAAGTACGCGCTGCTGGAAGAGCTCGGACGACGCCTGCTGGAAAAGCAGAATGCGCAGATCGCGATAAGGATCAACGCCGAGCTGCTGGCCGGTCCTTTGGAGAGGGTGGAAGACGCCCTGACCGATTTGCTGCTGGACACCTATGGCGTCACGGCGGAAACCGCCGGCGGCATGTGGATCCTCAAGGCCCTGCGCGCCGTGCCGTCGCTGGAGCATGTGCGACTCGACTCGCACCGCCGGGTGGCGGCGCAGCAGGCCGAGGCGCTGATGGCGTTGCTACCTGGCGTACCGCCGGCGGAAATCGCCCAGGTCGCGCGGATCGTGGTCGAGTTCTTCCACTCCACCGTGGAGTTGCTGTTCGATGAGGCGCTCCCCGCGGAAAGCACCTGTCGAACGGTGGCCACGATGCTGACGGGGCACCTGGGAAGGCTGCGAGACGCCTGAAAGCCAGTACCAGTGGGAGGCGCGGGTGAAGGGCCAGGGCACGCGATTCGCGGGCTCCGCCAACGGCTGCAGGGATTGGCGCGATCCGCAGCCGCAACCTCGGAGTCCAGTACGAGAGGGGGCCTGGAATCATGGATCCGCTGCCGCCTTACGACGACGTCTGTCGCCCGTAATGGGCCAGGGCGCGGGCGTGCTACTCATCGCAGAGCAGCGGCTCTTATCGGATAGGTTGGCTCTCTGGAAAGCCTTTCGGAGCGCATCGGTAGCCCGGGAGTCGCTTCGCTCGACCGCCGAGCACGGCCCATTGGTTTCGTTGGCCGCCAGTCCAGGGACGGCGTGCGGCCATGGCTCGCGGGCGTCAAGCCGAGGGATGGCCCTCCATCTCCCTGGTTGAACTGCGCCCGATGGGCGCTCTCCATAGAAAGACCAAAGATCGCAAGGTTTCGAGGCCTGGCCTGCCTTCGAAGCGGTCCCCGTGCGCTCGGCGCAGTCCACACCTGTGCAGGAATCCATGAGTCAAGATCCAAACTTCAAGCTCTTGTTCGAAGCCCTTCCTCATCTGGTCCTGGTGCTTTCGCCGGGCCCGGATTTCATCATGGTCGCGGCTAACGAGGGACGCCTTCGCGGCACCCATACCCGGCGGGAAGACTGTATCGGGCGGTCGATTTTCGAGGTGTTCGGCCGCAACCCGGATGGTCAGGCGGATTTCGGTGCAGGCGTCCTGAGAGCGTCGCTGGAGCGGGTGCAGCTCACCCGCGAGCCGGACCGCATGGCCATTACCAAATACGACATTCCCCGACCCGCCGGCGCAGGCGGTGGTTTCGAGGTCCGTTACTGGAGTCCGCTGAACGTCCCGGTACTGGATGACCAGGGTGAAGTCCGCTACATCATCCACCAGACCGAAGACGTCACCGAACAGGTGCTGACGCAGCAACGTCCAGGCGCTACCCCACAGGTAGCCGACGAGCGCTTTCGTGCAGCGCTCCTGGCCTCCGAGGCCGGCATCTTCGACTGGTACCTCGACGAACAGCGGTTCTACTGCGATAGCGCCCTGCAGCAGCTGTTCGGCTTGCCGGACGTCCTGACCTACGAGCCGATCGAACGCTTCCTCGATTTCGTCCATCCCGAGGATCGCGCCGCAGTACGACGCTCGCTGATGGATTGCGTGCACGGCAAGGACTTCGCGGTGGAGTTTCGCCTGAGCCGTGGCGCCCAGAACCAGTGGCTATTGAGCAAGGGCAAGGTCTTTCGCGACGCCGCGGGCAGGCCATCCTACGTGACGGGTACCTGCGCGGACATCACTGCCCGCAAGCAGGCGGAGAAGGCCTTGTTCGAACTCAACGAGACCCTCGAAGCCCGGGTCGTCGCGGAGGTGGCGGAGCGCTCCCGGGTCGAAGATACCCTGCACCAGGCGCAGAAGATGGAAGCGGTCGGCCAGCTCACCGGCGGCATCGCCCACGACTTCAACAACCTGCTCACCGGTATCATCGGCAGCCTGGAGTTGATGCAGCGTCGTCGCCGCAGTGGCGAGGCCGCTAATGACGAGCGCTACATCACGGCGGCGGTGACCTCGGCCCAGCGCGCCGCTGCGCTCACCCAGCGCCTGCTGGCCTTTTCCCGGCGGCAGACCCTCGACCTCAAGCCGATCGAGGTCAATCCCTTGGTGGCCTCGCTGGAGGATCTGCTGCACCGCACCACCCGGGAAGACATCGTCATCCGCACCCAGTTGGCCGCCGGCCTCTCGCTGGTACGCATGGATGCCAACCAGTTGGAAAGTGCGGTGATCAACCTGGCCATCAATGCCCGCGATGCCATGCCGGACGGCGGCACCATCACCATCGCCACGGCGGCCGTGCAGCTATCGGCGGAGGAGGGCGCGGCCATGGAGCTCGCGGAAGGCGACTACGTGATGCTCACCGTGTCCGACACCGGCGTGGGCATGACCGCGGAGGTGCTGGCCAAGGTCTTCGAGCCCTTCTACACCACCAAGCCCATCGGCCAGGGCACGGGGCTGGGGCTGTCCATGGTCTATGGCTACATGCGCCAGGCCAGCGGTGCGGTGCGTATCCTTTCCGAGCCAGGCAAGGGTACCTGCGTGCAGCTGTACATGCCTTGCCATGGCGGTGACCTGGCTGGCCTGGCGGTCGAGGAGAGCAAGGCCGCACCCTTGGGTGGGGGCGAGGTGGTGTTGGTGGTGGAGGATGAAGCCGTGGTGCGCTCGCTCATCGTCGAGGTGCTGGGTGAGCTCGGCTATCAGACCCTCGAAGCGGCGAATGCCCAGGAGGCGATTCCTCTGCTGGAAAGCCGCCAGCGCATCGACCTGATGATTTCTGATGTCGGATTGCCTGGCATGAACGGCCGGCAGCTGGCCGATCTGGCGCAGACCCAGCGTTCGGGGCTCAAGGTGTTGCTGGTCACCGGCTATGCGGAAGGCTCCAACGTGAGCGGTTATCTCGCCGCCAACATGGAGATCATCACCAAACCCTTCGCCATCGAGGCGCTGGCCAACAAGATCAGCGAGATGCTGAGTTCAGCTGGTTGAACTCAGAGGGTAGCGGGTTCCGGTGGTTGCAGGAGCCGGGTGTCGCCCAGGTAGACCGCATCCGCGGGGCGTTGGCTGCTCGCGCCTTGCTGAACGTCTTGGCAAGGCCTCAGCGGCCTGCGAGTGGCTGCCGCAGGCTTCGGCAGCCAGCTGCTGAGCGCTTCAGCAGTAGATTCGCGTGAGGCTGTTGAAGAAATCCTTGCCAAGACACTCCTGTTCGAAGGCAGCAGCGGGTAGGGGTTTGCCGAAGAAATAGCCCTGGCCTTCCTGGCAGCCGTTGCGCTGCAGGTGGAAGAGTTCCGCCGAGGTTTCGATACCTTCGGCGAGTACGCTCATGCCCAGTCCCTTGCCCATCGCCAGGATGGCTTTGATGATCGTCGCATCAGCGGGTGAGGACACCATGTTCATGATGAAGCTTCGATCGATCTTCAGCTTGTTGATCGGAAAGTGCTTCAGCAGGCTCAGCGAAGCGTAGCCGGTGCCATAGTCATCGAAGGCTATGCTGACGCCCATGGCCTTGAGCCGCTTAAGTCGTGGTATGGCGTCGCAGTCCGAAGGAAGGCTGATGTTTTCGGTGATCTCCAGTTCCAGCGCCGAGGCGGGTAGGCTCGCTCGTTCCAGCGCACACGCCACCTCGAGCTCGAGCTCCCTGGCGTTCAATTGCGCCCCGAACAGGTTGACGGCCATGCGGAAGGCCGGGGACGCCCGTTGGCGCCAGCTGCTGGCGTCCTGCAACGCCTGGTTCAAGATCCACCAGCCGACGTTGAGGGCATCGGGCATCTTTTCCAGTTCGCCAAGGAAATCGCCCGGATAGACGAGGCCACGCGTGGGGTGTCGCCAACGTAGCAGCGCCTCGGCCCCTATCAGGCGGCCAGTCGTCAGGCTGACCTGGGGTTGATAGTGAAGCTCGAATTCGTGGCGCTGCACCGCCAGCCGCAGTTCCTGCCTCAGGGTGCGGGCCGTCGACGCCTGCAGGCGCAAGCTGGCGGCATAGCGTTCGAATCTGTTGCGACCCGCTATCTTCGCTTCGTAGAGCGCCATGTCGGCGTTGGAGATGAGTTCGTCGGGCTCCAGGCTGTCTTCAGGGCACAGGGTTATGCCGATGCTGGCGCCCAGGTAGAGCAGCTGATCCTCATGATTGAAGGGCTCGGTCATCAAGGCGATGATCTTGTCGGCCTTGGCGGTGGCGTCGTCGATGGAGTGAACGTCAGTGAGGATGATGGCGAATTCATCGCCCCCCATTCGACACACGGTATCCGCCGGACGGACGCATTGCAGCACGCGTTTCGCGGCGCTACGCAGGATGACGTCGCCGGTCGGATGACCGAAGGAATCATTCACCTGCTTGAATTCGTCGAGATCCAGCATCATGACCGCAAACGGCCGGCCAGCGGTCGCCAGTTCGGCGATGCGCTGCTTGAGTACGCTGCGATTGGGCAATTGGGTCAGCGGATCGAGGTACGCCAGCTTGAAGAGCTTTTCCTCGTTCTTGCGGCGTTCGCGGATGTCGCGAAAGATGGCGCCGAAGGCCGCCTCGTCCTGTTCGAACCAGGTGGAAAGCGACAGCTCGACGAAGATTTCCGTCCCGTCCCTGTGCAGGGCTGGTAATTCGATGGTTTTTCCTATCAGCCGTGGCTCTCGCCCCTGTGCGACCTTCTTCAGTCCGCTACCGTGTTGGTTGCGCATGGCCGGCGGAACGATGAGTTCTATGTCGCGCCCCAGGGACTCTTCCCGGGTATAACCGAACAGCTTTTCCGCCGCTCGATTCCAGAAGGTGATCCGGCCCTCCGCATCGGCGCAGACGATGCCATCGGGGGAGGTATTGGCTATCTGCTCGAAGCGCGTCTGACCGATCTTGCCCGCCACTTCGAGCCGCCGTGCTTCGAAGGCGTCCATGACCAGTTGTGCGAGGTCCTTGAGCGTTTGCAGATCGTCTTCGCTGAACTGATTTCTCGGCCAGCTATCCGCCACGCACAGGGTGCCTATGGCCTGTCCCGTCGGCGACCGCAGCGGGACGCCCGCATAGAAGCGGATATGGGGTTCACCGCGGCTCAAAGGATTGTTGCAGAAGCGTGGGTCCAGATGAGCATCCAGGATGACCATGGCGTCATCGTGCTCGATGGTGTGGGAGCAGAAGGCGATGCCCCGATCCGTTTCGCAGGCCACGATGCCTACCCTGGCCTGGAATACCTGGCGCTCCCGTTCGACGATGGAGATGAAGGCCATGGGCACGTCGAAGAGCCGTGACGTGACCTCGACGAGGTGATCGAGTGACTGGCCGAAATTGCCATTCGCCAGGTCATATTCCGCAAGCGCCCGGAGTCGTGCGTCCTCGTTGGTATAGAGTTTTAGGCTGGGCATCCCGCGGCCTCCTGAAGAAACTGGGCAGGGTGTCCATTCTGCAAGGCGAAGGCCCGAGGAGGGGAAGCGGAAGCGCCGATGACCCTTCGCTGGCTTGCCGGCCGCTTGCCACACCAGTCCTCAAGCTTGTTCGAGGCGTAGAACACGAATGACATTGGCATTCCCTTTTCCGTTAACAAATCCCTGAGTGCTGGCGGGACCGACGCCGTGGATGCGCGGCTGTTTCGACCGACATCCCAGGCGCTGCGCCAGGCTGATCGCGCAAGGCAGGCAGTTGCCCCATGCCCGTCTTTGTCACCTTTCGTCCCAGGTGCTCGCCCCAGCAACCCCGAGGAGAATCTTCTTCGAAATGCTGCCGATGCCAGCAGCATCCCGGTGGCAAATTGCCTAGAGGTCGGAGCCGAGCGATAGCTGCCTCGGTGTCAGCCGAACCCACTCAGGCGCTGAGGCGAAAACGTGCTACGACGCCGCGCAGTTCTTGGGAGAGCGTGGCCAACCGATCGGCCGTGCCGGCGTCGGACTCGATTCCGCCCAGCACCTGGACGGTGGTAGTGCGTATTTCCGTGGTATTGCGGTTGATGTCTTCCGCCACGGCAGCCTGTTGCTCCGCGGCACTGGCGATCTGTACGTTCATGTCGACGATGAGGTCCACGGCCGAGCCTATGCTGGCCAGGCTGGCGGTTGCCTGTACGGCTGCTTCCACGCCACCTAGCGCATGGGTACGACTGGCCTGCATCTGGGCGACCGCGTCGCTGGTAGCCTCCTGCAGTTGCTCGATGATCTGCCGGATCTCTTCGGTCGAGGTCTGGGTACGAGAAGCGAGCGTCCGGACCTCGTCGGCGACCACGGCAAACCCGCGGCCCTGTTCGCCGGCCCGGGCCGCCTCGATGGCGGCGTTGAGGGCGAGGAGGTTGGTCTGTTCGGCAATATTGCGGATCACGGCGATAACCCCGCCTATGGCTTGGCTATGGGTTTCCAAGTCCGCTACCTTGGTCGCAGTAAGGTCCACCTCGGCAGCGAGTAGCTCGATCGCGCTCTGGGTTTTCTGCATGACCTGGGAGCCGCCGCGAGTGGCCTGTTCTGCCTGGTGAGCCGCCGCTACAGCGCCCTCGGTATTGCGGGCGACCTCGGCCACGCTCGCCGTCATTTCGGTGATGGCCGTTGCCACCTGATCGGTCTCCGCTTGCTGGGACTGCAGTGTGCGCCGGGCGGCGCCGATGGATCCTGCCAACTGGTGGGAGGCATTCGCCACGGCGTCGGAGGCTCGGTCGACCTCAAGCAGCGAGCGGCCGAAGGCGTCCAGCATGGTGTTCAGGCCACGACCGATATCGGCGATTTCATCTCGACCCCGTAGCACTACCCGGCTACTGAGGTCGCCTGCGGCAGCGCTGGCGGTGACCTTCACCAGCTCGGTGATACCTTGGCGCAGGGCGGAATAGATGCCGGCGAGGGCATAGGTCAGCAGCAGCAGCACGCCCACGATGCCTCCCACCACGAGATCGAGCAGCCTGCTCTGCTGCGTCAGGCGCTCGGCGAGCAACTGCGTCAGCATGCCTTGCGCCTGGCCCTGTACCTCGAAATAACGCGCCACGACGGCATTGCCCTGGCCCCCCAGGGCTCGGGCTGCTACCGAAGGCTGGCCGTCTATGACCGACAGCAAGCCCTGGCGGAATCCGGCATAGTCGCCTGCCGCTTGACTGAGGGAGGTATTCAGTTGCTGCGTCAACTCCGGGCCCTGGCGAGCCAGCAGGGCGAGACTCTGAGCCAACTCATCCGCGGCCTGTTTTTCCTGGCGCAGCACGCTACGGGCCACGTTCAGACTGGCCTCGTCGAAGGTTCCGGTGGCGCTCAGGCCGGAGGCGAGACCGCGCAACTGGCCGACCAGGTTGATTTCCCGCGGCAGGCGCAGCGACGTCAG
The DNA here is from genome assembly GCF_054558395.1 of Pseudomonas sp. No.117. Classification (NCBI taxonomy): domain Bacteria; kingdom Pseudomonadati; phylum Pseudomonadota; class Gammaproteobacteria; order Pseudomonadales; family Pseudomonadaceae; genus Pseudomonas; species Pseudomonas sp. No.117. The sequence continues at coordinate 575,685 of NZ_BAAJNP010000004.1, read as the reverse complement.
GTCGATGAGGAACAGGCTGTTGTAGTCGGAGTCCAGCGCCAGGCCGGAGGTGGCCGACACGTAGTAGAACAGGTTCAGGATGTTGGTCACCTGCTCGTTCCAGGCTTCGAATACCTGGGTTGGCGTGGCCGCCATGCCCTTTACCAGGCGATCGGATGCCGAGCGCAACTGGCCCAGGCGATCACCCGTTTCAAGCGCCTTGCCCAGCTCGCGGTCCAGTTGGTCCAGGCGGTCGTAGGCCTGGGCCAATGAATCGCGATTGCTCTGCCAATCGGCCTGTGCCGAGGTGTCACCCTCCTGCAACCTCTTGGTGAGGGCGCGCTGCAGCATGCTCGCGCGCAGCACGGGCACCAGGGCGGTCATGAAGCGTTGCCCCTGCACCTCCTGCTGCAGGCTCGTCCGCTGTTCCTGGATGTCCTGGTAGAGATAGCCACTGAGGGTGAGCAGGGGTATCAGCACGATGACTGCCAGGCAGGCAAACTTGGCGGAGAACCGGAGGCGATTCATCACGAAAACCGCAGGAGCGAGAAGATTCATTGAAGAGTCTCAGTACGAAAGAAGGTCGCTTGGCGTTTGGCCGATGCTATGCGGAAAGCTAGGACATCAGCGAAGCGGTATCTTTCGGCGCTTGACTTCAATACTGCGTAAATAAAGCCGGGCGGTAATAAACTCGACCTGAGCGGTAGTGAATTATTATGCAGATCAATTCCTCGGCTATTGGTCTTACTTTAGCCTTTGCCTACTTGCTAAGTGTCTGGAACGCCCCGCCCAAGGCTAAAGGTTTCCAAGGGCTGAGCGCCGTAAATTTCACGTAAAAATTTGGTTGTTAGTCTGGATGAGTGTTCGAATGATATGGGTTTGCGTTAGCGGTCGAGATTAATTTAATTATAGCGTTGGCCTTGGATGCCTTCTTTCTCCTGCCGTGAAGTTCTGAGAAAAGTCCAGCCTCGAAGATTGGTTGTATCAAGCTTTGGCACTCGAGTGACAAGCTGAAAGTTTATGAATCGCGTAAAGCTGCAGGAAATTCTCAGGGGTCGAATAGCAAGGGCCCCTGCCACACTACAATCGTCAGCACACCTGGCCGCTGAATGCCGCTGGTCATGACGAGGGTGCAATCAAGGCGACAGCCCCTGTGGCTCGAGCTGCTTGTTTGGCCTCATCGAGCGGTGCCGAGGTCCGGGCACGACAACGGCAGCAGGGTGACAGGACTCATTTCTGGCAGGGAGGGGCGGCGACCCCTCCTGTGGCAGGCACCGCCCTGCATTGGCCAGACTGTCCGAAACGCAACAGTGAATCGGCAGAAGTGTCTGGCTAGCCACTCGGCAGAGTGGCTAGCCACTCGTAAGTGACTGACAGTTCTGGATTTTCAGAGATGGCACAGCCCGTGCTCAGGCTACAGGGTTTCCTCATGGGAGTCCCTGCATGGCCGTTGCCCCTTCGCTCAATGCCATTCCCCGCGCTGCTCCGGCACGTCCCGCCGTCGTCCTGCGCGATGCTACCGAGGCCCTCGATGCCGCCGCTGCCCTGGCGGAAGATTTCGCTCAGGAGGCGCGCAGTCGTGACCAGGAGCGCCGGCTGCCCTGGGCCGAACTGGATAGATTTTCCGCCAGTGGCCTCTGGGCCATTACCGTCCCGCGAGCCTTCGGTGGGGCCGGGGTAGGTTTCGGGACGGTGGCGGAGGTCATCGCTCGTATCTCCGCCGCCGACCCCTCGCTGGGACAGTTGCCGCAGAACCACCTGGGGGTGGTCAACAACCTGTTGCTGACGGGGTCTCCCGAGCAGCAGCGCCATTACCTGGGCCTGGTGCTCCAGGGCTATCGCTTCGGCAATGCCTTTTCCGAGGCGCGCAGCAAGACCGTCACCCAGTTCGAGACGCGCATTCGCTTCACCGGGGACACGGCCTGGATCGATGGCGAGAAGGCCTATTGCACCGGTGCGCTGTTCGCCCATGTGGTGCCCACGGTGGCGTTGGACGAGGAAGGGTTGGCGCATCTGGCCCTGGTGCCGCGCGACGCCGGCGGCCTGACGGTGATCGATGATTGGGACGGCTTCGGCCAGCGCACCACCGCCAGTGGTCGCGTGTTGCTCAAGGGGGTGAGCGTACCGCGCAGCGCGGTGCTGCCGGCCTGGAAGGCCTTCGAGCGACCCACGGCGGATGGCCCGGTGTCCCAGATCATCCAGGCGGCGGTGGATGTCGGCATCGCCCGGGGCGCCTTCGCCGCGACCTTGGCGGCGGCGCGCCAGGCCCGACCCTGGACCGACAGCGGCCTTGAGCATGGCTGGCAGGATCCGTTGAGCCAAGCCCTGATCGGTGACCTGAGCTGGCGCCTGGCCGCGGCCGAGGTACTGCTGGAAGAGGCGGGGACGGCGGTGGATAGGGCCCTGGCCGCGCCATCGGCGGCCAGTGTCGCCGAGGCCTCGGTGGTGGTGGGTCAGGCCAAGGTGGCCTCGACCGAGATTGCCCTAGCAGCGGCCAACCGCCTGTGCGAGCTGGGCGGCACCCGCAGCGTCTCGCAACGCTTCGGCCATGACCGTCACTGGCGCAATGCCCGCACCCATACGCTGCACGATCCGGTGCGCTGGAAATACCACCTCATCGGCAACTACCTGCTCAACGGCGCCGAGCCGCCCCGTCACGCCTGGAACTGATGCCATGACCGATCTCGCCCTAGCCACCCAGGCAGAGCTGACCTTTGCCGAACAGGTTTTCGAGCAGCTGCGCCAGGCGCTGCCCAAGGCATCACGCGCCCGCGACCCCCTGGTGATCGCCGCGGTCGGCGACCTGCAGGTACGCCTGGCCGCGGCGCGCGCCCTGCAACGCGCCAGTGCTGCTGATGACGGACCGGTGCGGCAGATCCAGGCGCGCCTGGCGGCCGACAGTGCCCGCCAGCTCGCCGCCGACCTGCAGCGCGAATGGCTGTCCGACACCGTCGTGCAGCGCTCATCCGGCCCGGCACCCCGCGACCTCAAGCGCCTGTTGGGCGAGCACCACCTGACGATCACCGACTAGAACAGAAAGGATTCTCATGGCTCTTCGCACACTGCTTCGCGCCCTGTTGCTGTTGCCGCTGCTGGCAACTACCGCCTTCGCCGCCGCCGACGAGATCCCTTCGCTGGCTGGCAAGCGCATCGCCATCAGCATGACCGGCACCAGCCACTACTTCGATCTCAAGGCATTCCAGGCCCAGGTGGAGGAGGTCAAGCGGCTGGGCGGTACCCCCATCACCCTGGACGCCGGGCGTAACGACAAGAACCTGGTGACCCAGCTGCAGACCCTGGTGACCCAGAAGCCGGATGCGGTGATCCAGACCCTCGGCACCCTGAGCGTGATAGATCCCTGGCTGAAACGCATCAAGGCGGCCGGTATCCCGCTGTTCACCATAGACGCGCCGTCCCAGTACAGCCTCAACAACACCACCTCCGACAACGCCGCGGCCGGTCGTGAGCTCGCCGAGCAGATGGCGAAGGACACCGGTGGCCAAGGCAACATCCTGGTGTTCAACGGCTTCCAGGGCGTTCCCGTGTGCGCCATCCGCTACGCCGAGCTGCGCAAGGTGCTGGACGCCCATCCGGGGCTGAAGATCATCCAGCCCGAGTTGCGCGATGTGATACCCAACACCGTGCAGGACGCGCGCGGGCAGATCGCGGCGCTGCTCAACAAGTATCCCAAGGGCAGCATCGCCGCCATCTGGTCGGCCTGGGACATTCCCCAGCTCGGCGCCAGCCAGGCGCTGATCGAGGCCGGGCGGACCGAGATCAAGACCTACGGCGTCGACGGCACCCCCGAGGTGCTGGAGCTGCTCAAGCGCGACGACAGCCCGGTAGGCGCGGTGGTCGCCCAGCAACCGGCGCTGATGGGCCGTACCGCGGTGCAGAACGTCGCCCGCTACCTGGCCGGCGCCCGCGACCTGCCCAAGGAAACCCATGTGCCGACCCTGCTCACCACCAAGGTCAATCTGGACCAGGTCGCGGCGCTGCGGGGTGATCGATGATTACGGCGGTACTCGAATTGCGCGGCATCGCCAAGCGCTACGGGGCGACCCAGGCGCTGGACGGTGTCGACCTGACCCTGAGGGCCGGCGAGATCCACGGCCTGATCGGCGAGAACGGCGCCGGCAAGTCGACCCTGATCAAGGTGCTCGGCGGCCTGGTGACGCCCGATGCCGGCGACCTGCGCCTTGAGGGCCAGTCGCTGCTTGGCGCCGGACCACGGGAGTTGGCCCAGCGCGGGGTGTCCATCATCCACCAGGAGCGGTTGCTGCCGCCCAACTTCACCCTGGCCGAGGCGCTGTTCTTCGGTCAGGAGCGGCGCCGTGGACCGCTGCTGGATCGTCGTGGCCAGGAGCGCGAAGCGGAACGGCTACTGGCCGAGCGCTTCGATCTGCAATGCCGGGCGCGCACCCGGGTGGCGGAATTGAGCAGCGCCGAACAGCAACTGCTACAGATCAGCCGGGCGCTGCTGGGCACGCCCAGGGTGCTGGTGCTCGACGAGCCGACGGTGGCCCTGGCTCATGGCGAGGTGGAGCGTCTGCTCGGGCTGCTGCGCCAGTTGCGCGATCAGGGCCTTGCCTTGCTCTATGTGTCCCATTACCTACAGGAGGTGGAACGCCTCTGTGACCGCGCCACGGTGCTGCGGGGTGGCCAGGTGGTGGCGGAGGTCGAGCCCCGCGTCACACCAGCGGCCGCCATGGCGCGGTTGATGATCAACCGGGAACTCGGCGAGGCCTATCCCAAGGCGCAGGCGGTGCCGGGCGAGGTGCTGCTGGAGACCCGCGGGCTCGGTCGACCGGGCGCCTTCGCCGAGGTCGATCTGCAGGTGCGCCGGGGCGAGGTGGTGGGCGTGGCCGGCCTGGTCGGCTCGGGCGCCAAGGAATTGCTGAAGACCCTGTTCGGTCTGCTGCCGGTGGCGGAGGGCGAATTGCTGCTGGAGGGCCGGCCGCAGCGTTTCGCCCAGCCCCGGGCAGCGGTGCGGGCGGGGCTGGCACTGTTGCCGGAGAATCGCCGGCAGCAGGGCGTGGCCCTGGACCTTACCGTGACCGAGAATCTCACCCTGGCCGCCCTGGAGCGTTTCAGCTGGTTCGGTCTCCGTCGGCCAGGCGCCGAGCGCCAGGCGGCACTACGGCTACGCCAGGCGCTGGACATCCGTACCCCGGACCTGGAGACGCCGGTGCGCCACCTCAGTGGCGGCAACCAGCAGAAGGTCGCCCTGGGCAAATGGCTGGCACGGGACGCCAGGCTCTATCTGCTGGACGAACCCAGCGTGGGCATCGACCTCGCCGCGCGGGCCGAACTCTATCGCCAGGTCGCGCGTCTGGTGGAGCAGGGCGCCGGGGTGCTGATCCTCTCGGTGGATCTATCCGAGTTGCTCAATCTCTGCGACCGCATCCATGTCATGCATCGCGGGCGCTTGCTACCGGCGCGTCCGGCCAGGGAGCTGAGCGCCGAGGAGCTGCTGGCCACGGCGACCGGCGCGGTCGCACCGGTCGCGGAGTTGGAGAGGAGGGCGGATCTTGGCCTCGTCTCCTGAATTCTTGACGGCACCCGTCCCGACGGGGCGGCTGGACCCCTGGCGTCACGGCGCGCTGCTGGCCTTCGCGGTGATCGCCGCGCTGTTCGCCTGGCGAGCGCCGGAGTTCCTGGGGGCCGGCAATCTCGCCAACATCCTCGCCCAGGCCGCCATTCCCGGCATCCTGGCGCTGGGCCTTACCCTGGTGATCGTCGGCGGAGGTGGCAACGTCCTGGCCGGTGGCCTGGATCTTTCGCTGGCGGCCAATCTCGGCCTCTGCGCGGCGGTCCAGGCGACCCTGGTCAACGCGGGATACGGTGCGCCGGTGGCGATCGGCCTGACCCTCGCCTGCGGCCTGCTGGTCGGGGCGGTCAACGGCCTGGCGGTGACCCTGCTGGGGCTGCCGCCGCTGCTGGCGACCCTGGCCAGTCTCAATGTGGTGGCCGGCCTGGAGCTGGTGCTGAGCGAGAACACCGTGCTGCCCGCCAGCACGCCCTGGCTGGACCTGCTCGGGATGGGCAGTTTCCTCGGCATCCCGGCGGCGGGTTGGGTGCTGCTGGGCAGCGCCCTGGTGCTGGCGGTCCTGCTGCAACATACGCCCTATGGCCTGCGCCTGGCGGCAGTGGGGGACCACCCCGAAGCGGCTCGGGCCGCCGGCTTGCCGGTACGTACCCTGGTGTTTTCCAGCTACCTGCTGGCGGGTGGCTGCGCGGGACTCGCGGCACTGCTATCGGTCGCCTGGTTCAGCGGCAGTACTCCGGGTTCGGGTGAGTTACTGCTGCCGGTGGTGGCCATCGCCTTTCTCGGTACGGTGTTTTCCTGGCGCTCGCAACCCAGTGTCGGCGGCACCCTGTTGGCGGCCTTGCTGGTGGGCATGCTCGGTAACGGCTTCCAGTTGCTCGGGGTGAGTAGTTTCCTGGTCAACGGCGTGCAAGGCACGCTGATCCTGCTGGTGGTAGCGGCGGCTAGTCTGCGCCAGGAGGGCAGCCAATGAGCGCGACGATCTCTCTCGGCCGCCCGGGCCTGCGCCTGGCGCTGCCACTGCTGTTCCTGACCCTGGTGGTGGTCTTCGCCCTGGCCGCGCCCGGTTTTCTCAGCCAGGGCAACCTGCTCAGCCTGCTGCTGAACAATGGCCTGGTACCGGCGTTGGTGGCCCTGGGGCTGACCTATGCCATCGCCGCAGGCGGCATCGATCTCTCGGTGGGTATCGCCCTGGACCTGGCGGCCTTCGGTTGCATCGCCTTGCTCAACGCCGGTTTGCCGCTGGCCGTGGCGCTCGCCGGTGGCCTGGGCCTCGGGCTGCTGGTGGGCGTGGCCAATGCCCTGCTGGTGGCCGGGGTGGGGCTGTCGCCCTTTCTGGCCAGCCTGGGGCTGCTGTTCATCGGTACCAGCCTGCAACAGCTGTTGTCGGAAGGTGGCCTGCCGCTCTATCTGAAACCCGAGTTCCGGCCGGCGGCGAGCAACTGGCTCGGCGTACCGGCGGCGGTCTGGACGGTACTGCTGCTGGCTGGGGTTTATGGCCTGGTGCTGGCCCGCGGGCGTCTGGGCCGTGCGTTGCTGGCCGTGGGTAGCCAGCCGCTGGTGGCGCGTTATTCGGGGCTGGCGCTACGCCGCCTGGCGCTCTGGACCTGTCTGGCCACCGCCCTGGCCGCGGCGGTGGCGGGGATGCTGCTGGCGCTGCGCATCGACGCCTACGTGCCACTCTCGGGCAGTGCCTATCTCATCAACGGCATCGGCGCCGTGTTCATCGGCGCCAGCCTCAATCGCCATGGTCGGCCCAATGTGCCCGGCACCCTGCTGGGCGTGCTGCTGCTGGCGATGGCCGCCAATGGCCTGCTGCTGGTGGGTTGGAATTTCTATTGGCAACAGGTGGCCACCGGCCTGCTGATCCTCCTGGTGCTGACCCTCAATCAACTCGCCCGGCGCCACGACGCCTCCCGCTAGGAGCCCCCATGTCCCGTGAAATCCGTCTCAACGCCTTCGATATGAATTGCGTGGCCCACCAGTCCCCCGGCCTCTGGCGCCATCCGCGCGACCGCTCCTGGGACTACAAGGACCTCGACTACTGGACCGAGCTGGCGCAACTGCTCGAACGTGGCCTGTTCGATGGGCTGTTCATCGCCGATGTCCTCGGCCTCTACGATGTCTATGGCGGCGGCCCCCAGGCTACCCTGCGCGAGGCCACCCAGGTACCGGTCAACGATCCCCTGGCGCTGATCACCCCCATGGCGGCGGTGACCCGCCACCTGGGCTTCGGCCTCACCGCCTCCTTGAGTTTCGAGCATCCCTATCCCTTCGCTCGCCGGCTCTCCACCCTGGATCACCTGACCAAGGGCCGCATCGGCTGGAACATCGTCACCTCCTACCTGGAAAGCGGCGCGCGCAACCTCGGCCAGTCCGCCCAGGCCGACCACGATGCCCGCTACGACTATGCCGAGGAGTACCTGCAGGTCGTCTACAAGCTGCTGGAAGGTAGCTGGGAGGAGGGCGCGGTGCTACGCGACCGCGCCTCCGGGCGCTTCACCGATCCGGCCAAGGTGCATCCCATCGGCCATCACGGCCGGCATTTCCAGGTGCCGGGTTACCACCTCTGCGAACCCTCGCCGCAGCGCACCCCGGTGCTCTACCAGGCCGGCGCCAGCAGTCGCGGGCGCCAGTTCGCCGCCGAGCACGCCGAGTGCGTCTTCGTCGCCGCGCCGTCCAAGACGGTGCTCAAGAAGACCGTGGCCGACATCCGCCGCCGCGCCGCCGAGGCCGGTCGCGATCCGCGCCAGGTGCTCATCTTCAACCTGCAGACGGTCATCGTCGGCGAAACCGATGCCCAGGCCCGGGCCAAGTGGCAGGAGTACAAAGGCTACGTGAGCTACGAGGGTGCCCTGACGCTGATCTCCGGCTGGACCGGCATCGACTTCGCCGCCTACCGGCCGGACCAGGTGCTCAGGCACCTGCACACCAATGCCATCCAGTCGGCGGTGGAAGCCTTTTCCACTGCCGATCCCAGCAAGCAATGGACGGTGCAGGAGCTGGCCGACTGGGTCGGCATCGGCGGCTTCGGCCCGCTGCTGGTGGGCAGCCCCGCGACGGTGGCGGACGAGTTGCAGAGCTGGGTCGAGGAGACCGACGTGGACGGCTTCAACCTGGCCTATGCCGTGACCCACGAGACCTTTGCCGACGTGGTGGAGCTGCTGGTCCCTGAGCTGCAACGCCGTGGCGTCTACAAGCACGCCTATCGGGAGGGCACCCTGCGCGAAAAGCTCGGGGGCGCTGGCGCGCGACTGCCGGCCGAACATCCAGCGGCCGCTTACCGTGATCTGGCGCGGCTACGGGAGGGGAAAGCGCTAAGGGTACCGGCCTAGAGGGCTGTGCTCCGCGCCTCCCTTACACCAAGGGTTCCGCGATCCGCGTCAACAACTCCGGCCCGTCATTCTTCACGCTGCCCACGGCCTTACCCACCGGGTACCAGTCGAAGGCGTCCACGGGCGTGCCCTCGACTTCGCCGATCTCGCCGGCGCGCTCCAAGGAGAGCTGGGGATCCAGCCATTCCCGGGCCACGGCCGGGGGCAGGACCAGGGGGCGCCGGTCGTGGATGTCGACCATGCCGGCATCGGCGGCGGCGGTGATGATGACGAAGCCGTCATCCTCCTGGGGTGCCTGGTCCGCCGGCCCGAAGTGGCCGATGGCGGCGAAGAACAGCGGCTCGCCGGATCTCAGGGTGATGAAGTAGGGCTGCTTGCGCTTGGGGTCCTCCGGATCCTTCTTCCACTCGTACCAGCCATCGGCGACCACCAGGGCCCGTCCGTTCTTCCAGAGGCTGCGGAACATCCGGCTGGTGGCCGCGGTTTCGACGCGCGCATTGATCACCGGCGGCCGCTTGGCCTGGCGCGCCCAGGCAGGTTGGTAGCCCCAGCGCACCGGATCCAGGTGCAGGCCATCGGCCTGCTGCTTGAGCAGTAGAACCCGGGTGCCGGGTGCCACGTTGTAGCGCCCCAGGGCGCGCGGTTCCAGGCCGGTACGCACCTCGGACACGCCCGCACCGAGGGCGTCCAGGTAGTCGAGGGCATAACGGTATTGGGCGAAACGACCGCACATGGCTAATTCCTGCAGTAGGGGCGCAAGAGCGTCTTGCCATGATCGCTCGCCGGCGACGAGGCAAGGCACTCGCTCAAGACATCGGACAGTGCTCAGTTGCCGAAGTGGCGACGCTGCCCGTCATCGCGCGATTGACAGCCGGGGCAGGGCAGGAGGCTCGGGCAACCAGCTTCACGCCTCGCCGGCCGTCGTGGACGCCGACTGCATCACACCTGGCCGGGGCTTCATGCCACTTCACAACTTTTAACACCCGAGCTCCAGACGCCTGCCTAGCATGGATTGCGCCGATGCCCATCCCGACCTCGCTCGGACCAGGCAGTCGTTCGGTTACGCAAGCGACCCTCTACGTCGCCCACCATGACCTCGTTTCTGGAGCTAAACCATGAGCAATACGCCCCCGGTAAGCAGCGGCGGTACCGACGCCGCTATCGACAAGATGTCCGCGGTGTTCGACATGGCCATCGAGAAATCCGCCAAGATCACCGAACTCACTACTGCCAAGAAGGCCGAGCTCGACGCGACCAAACAGCGGCCGCAGAACTAGCCGTCCGCGCGGGTGGCGCTGCGCGCCGCTCGCGCCTCCAATTCCCGGCGTTCGCGAGACGGATGTCCGCGAGCGCCTGATCTTCGGATTGCCTGGCCAGTCGCCGGTGTAGTGGGAGTCCTCCGATCATGACCGCCGCCGCCATCGAATTGCCCACCACGCTCGCCGATGCCCTCCAGCTCGCGGTGCTGGAAGGGCGTCACCGCGGTGTCCAGTTGCCGCTGTCCCGTGCCCGCTACCGGGTGGGGGCGGAGCCGGGCGCCGACGTCGTCCTGCTCGACGAGGGGGTGGTCGAAGGGCATCTGGAGCTGGATCTCACCGGCCGCGAGGTCGAGGTACGCGCCCTCCACGGCGCGGTACAGGTGGTGCAGGATGGTGTCGGCATCAGGCTCCAGGCGGGGCAGGGTTGCCGCCTGGAACTGCCCGTGGAGCTGACCCTTGGCGCCGCGCGCCTGGTGCTCAACGGGCCGGCCAAGCCGACCGTAGCGCCGGTCAGGCTGCCCTGGCAGTGGGGCGTCGCGGCGGTACTGATGGGCGTTTGCCTGACCACCTACGCCATGTGGCCCGCGGTGGACGCGCCGACGACGTCTTCCGTACCGAACGCCGCGGTACCGGCCCTGGCTGTGCCGACGCCGGACCCGCGGGCGCTCATGCAGCCCCTGCTGGACGCCAGGCAGCTCGCTACGATTCGCCTCGGCTGGCAGGACGAGCGCCTGACCGCCACCGGGGTCATCACTCCGGCTCAACAGCCGGCCTGGATCGCTGTCCAGCGGCGCTTCGACGAGGTGAGCGGCGGCCGCTACCCCTGGCACGACGCCGTGCGCGTGGAGGCCTTGGCGCCGCCGCCCGCATTGGCGGTCAGGGCGGTCTGGTTCGGTCCTTCGCCCTATGTCGTCGTCGATCAAGGCAAGCGCCTCGTCGAGGGCGCGGCCCTCGGCGATGGCTGGACCCTGGCGCGCATCGCCGACCGGCAACTGGTACTGGCGCACGGTGAGCGCCAGTTGGTGCTGGATGTCCCGCGCCTGGAAGCGCGCCGATGAGGGTCGGCACCGAGCCACTGGCCAGGCTCGTCGAGCCACGCGCCGATGCCCACCACCCTTTGGCTGCGCCAGCCGCCCCGGCAGCACGACCGCAGGAGACTCTGCGGGACTCGGCCAGCCTCGACAGCCTGGGCAATCCAGCGCGGCAGACCAGCGTGTTGGCCGAGGCGCCGCGGCTGCTGCGGGATCTGCTGGAGCGGCGCCTGCCCGCCCTCGACCTCGATCCCGCGACTCTGGAGCAGGCGCAACAACTGCTGCAGGACGAACTGAGGACCCTGGAATGGCTGGCCGACCAACGTCATCCCCTGGAGAGCGAACATGAATGACGATGCCCTGACGACGCGCTTGCTCCAGCGGCTGGCAGAACTCTATCGCGAGGCAGGCGACGCCGAGCGCTCCCTGGCGTTACTGCTTCTCGCCGACCGGCTCGCCCCGGCGCAGACCGAGCTGCGCCTGGCACTGGCCGCGGCCTTTCTTGCCAGCGGCCAGGCGACTCGCGCCCTGGCCGCACTGGACAACCTGGCGGGTCAGGCGGTCGAGCGTCCCGCGGTGCTTCGTCTCTCCAGCCAGGCGCTCTGGGCGCTCGGTCGGCGTGACGAAGCACGCCAGCGCCTGCAGCCCTGGCTCGCCCGGGTTCGCCAGGAGGTCACCCATGCTTGAGCGGCTGAGCCGGTTCGCTCAGGTCGCCGCGCGGCGCACCGACATCATCATCGCCCTGTTCATGATCATGGCGGTGGTCATGCTGGTGGTACCCCTGCCCACCGCGCTGGTAGACGTGCTGATCGCCATCAACATCGCCTTCAGCCTGCTGATCCTGGTGGTGGCCTTCTACCTCACCAATCCGGTGGAGCTGTCGGCGCTGCCGCCACTGATCCTGCTCAGCACCTTGTTCCGCTTGGCCCTGGCCATCAGCACCACGCGCCTGATCCTGGTCCAGGGCAACGCCGGTCATATCGTCAAGGCCTTCGGCGAATTCGTCATCGCCGGGGAAGTGGTGATCGGCCTGGTGATCTTCCTGATCATCACCACGGCCCAGTTCGTGGTGATCACCAAGGGCTCCGAGCGGGTCGCCGAGGTCGCGGCGCGCTTCTCCCTGGATGCGATGCCGGGCAAGCAGATGAGCATCGACAACGACCTGCGCAGCGGCGACATCGATGCCCAGGAGGCGCGGCGCCGCCGGGCCGACCTGCAGCGGGAGAGCCAGCTGTTCGGCGCCATGGACGGGGCGATGAAATTCGTCAAGGGCGATGCCATCGCCGGCCTGGTCATCCTCGCCGTGAACCTGCTGGGCGGCTTGCTGATCGGCATGCTGGAGCGGGGCCTGAGCCTTGCGGAAGCGGCCCACCTGTATACCCTGCTCAGCGTCGGTGATGGTCTGATCGCGCAGCTTCCCGCGTTGTTGATCTCCGTTGCGGCCGGGGTCGTGGTCACCCGGGTGCGCAACGAGACGGCCACCACCAGCCTGGGCGGCGAGATCTTCCAGCAACTGGGTGCCAGCCGCGCCGCGCTCCTGCTCACGGCGGCGGTGACCCTTGCCCTGGCCGCGGTACCCGGCTTCCCCAGCCTGGTATTCGTGGTGCTGGCGGCGATCCTCGGCGCCTGCGGCTATGCCGCAGGCCGGCGCGGCCGTGCGGCCGCGCCGAGCGTGCCTGCCGCGGCGACAGACGACGAAGGGCTTCAGCCCGCCGAGGTGGCGGAGCCAGCGCCCGTGGAGGACGTCCAGGGACGGCTACGACTGCGCCTCGCTGGCGGCCTGGACGTGGTGTTGGACTGCGCGGCCCTCCGCCAGCGCCTGGAGGGCGCGCGGTTGGCGGTCCAGGACCAGCTGGGTGTGGCCTTGCCGCGCTGTGGTCTGGTCCGGGATGCTGCGACGGTCGAGGCCTATGGCTTCGAGCTGGACGAGGTGCCGCTGGAAGGGCGCGCCTGGCCGAGCGACGCCCTGCTGGTGCGGGGCGAAGAGGATCGCCTGGCGCTGTTCGACATTCCCTATCGCACGGCGGGAGAGCCGGGCAATTACTGGGTCGCTACCGAGTATCGCGCCCTGCTGGAGGCGGCAGAGCTCCCCCACTGGTCGCTGCCCGAATGGCTCGCCGATGGGCTGCGCCGACTCTATCGGGAGCAGGCAGCGGAGTTCCTCGGGCTGCAGGAAACCCAGCTCCTGGTGACGGCGATGGAGCAGGACTATGGCGAATTGGTGCGCGAGGCGCTGCGCTGCGTACCCTTGCCGCGGCTGGCCGAGACGCTGCGGCTGCTGGTCGCCGAGGGCGTCTCGCTGCGCAATCTGCGTGGCGTGCTGGAAGGGGTGGTCAAGAGCGGTGCCGGTACCGAGACGCCATTACTCGTGGAACGCCTCCGGCGCACCCAGGCCCGCCAGATCAGCCATCGACATGCCGATCCCGAGCGCCTGATCAGTGCTCTGGTACTGGCTCCGGCGCTGGAAGAGCGGCTCCTGGCGGCGGTACGCCGCGGCCCGGGCGAGCAGGTGCCCAGCGAGCTGGCGGACGTGCTGGTGGACGCCCTGGCGGCCTGTTGTCGCGAGGCGAAGCGGCCGCCCCTGCTGGTGGTGCATCCCGGCTTGCGGCCGGCCGTGCGGCGGCTGGCCCGCCAGCGTCTGCGCAGCTTGGGCGCGGTTTTGTCGTTCGCCGAGATCGCCGACGACTATCGCCTGCACGCGGCGCGCGTGGTGGCGGGTGGTGAGCTGCAGGAGCCGCGCCGGGCGCGCGCCTTGGCGGGAGCGAGCCCCCTATGAGACGGATGACGATGGCACTCTGGCTGGGTATGGCCCTGCTGGGTCTGACGCTGGGGTATCACACCGGCGCCGAGGCGGCCGGCCTGCCACGGCAACTGGCGCTGGATTCCGGCCAAGGTCGCCTGCTGCATTTCAAGGCTCCGGTGGATACGGTACTGGTGGCCGATCCCGAGATCGCCGACCTGCAGGTGGTCTCGGCCGGGGTCATCTATGTCTTTGGCAAACGTCCCGGTAATACCACCCTGGCAGCGGTCAATGCAGCGGGCGATACCCTGGCCGATATCGCGCTGGAGGTGTCCGCCAGCGGGGCCGGGGTAGGCCAGGCCCTACGCCAGGCTCATCCTGGCAGCGGCGTGCAGGTCAGGGGCGCGGGCAATCGCCTGGCGGCCCGCGGCCGCACCGCGGACGTCGGTGAAGCCCTGGAGCTCGATGCCCTGCTCGACGAGCGGGACCAGGCCTGGAAGGGCAGCGTCAACACGGCACGCTACTCGGGCTCGCCCCAGGTCAATATCCGCGTTCGCTTCGCCGAGGTTTCACGCAGTGAACTGCTGCGCTACGGCGTGAGCTGGAATGCGCTGTTCAACAACGGCACCTTTTCCTTCGGCTTCCTGACCGGGGGCGCGCTGCCCGCCCAGGCGGCGAGTGGCGCTTCGAATCTGATCAGCGCCGGCCTGGCGTCGGGCAACGTCAACATCGATTCGCTGCTCGAAGCCCTGCAGAGCAAGGGGGTGCTGGAAATCCTGGCAGAACCGAACATCACCGCCGTCAGTGGCGAGACCGCCAGTTTCCTCGCGGGTGGCGAGGTACCGGTCCCGGTGCCGGTCAACCGCGATCTGGTGGGTATCGAATACAAGTCCTATGGGGTGTCGCTGCTGTTCAAGCCGACGCTGCTACCGGATGAGCGCATCGCCCTGCAGGTGCGCCCCGAGGTGAGTGACCTGCTGAGCGAGACGGCGGTCAGCGTTGGCGGCATCAGCGTGCCGTCGTTCCGCGTCCGCCGCGCGGATACCCGGGTCGAGGTGGGCAGTGGCCAGACCTTCGCCATCGCCGGGCTGTTCCAGCGTAACAGCACCCAGGATCTCGAGAAGGTGCCGGGCCTGGGCGACCTCCCGGTATTGGGTAACCTGTTTCGCTCCAAGCGCTTCCAGCGCAACGAGACCGAGCTGGTGATCCTGATCACCCCCTACCTGGTCGAGCCGGTGCGCAATCCCGAGAAGCTGCGTACCCCGCTGGATCCACCGCAGCGCCTGTCCAGCGGCCAGGCCGCTGGGCAACCCTTCGGGTTCTACGTTCGATGAGCCGGCGCCTGGCGAGCATCATCCTGCCCCTGGGACTGGCGCTGCTGGCCGGTTGTGCCACGTCATTGGAGACGCCGCCGCTAGCCCACGGCTACCGCCCGGTGGTCACCGCGAATGGTGAGACCCTGCTGCTGCCGCGACGCTGCGAAGCCTGGGATACGCGCGAGCTTCCGGAGGCCTTGCCTCCGGGCTGCGCCTCGGCGCTGAACCTGCTGGAGATGGTGGAGCGCCAGGACGACCTGCGGGTAGGTCGCGCTACCGGTCCGGCCTTCGCCGCACCCGTGGGGCGTGCTGCGCATCGGTACCTGCAGGGAGACGAATTGCAGCAGCGTCAGCGCGAGCGTGACCAGGATGCCCAGGCCACCACCCGGGGGCAGCCATGAGTCGTGACTCAGGGTTCCAGCAGGCCCAGCGCTGCGATGCGCGCCTGAGGACTGGGCAACTGCGCGATGCGCTGCGCCTGGTGCAACAGTTGCGTTCGCTGCTGGGCATCCCGGTCACCCAGGGGTACCTGCTCGGCGCGGGCGTCCTCGCCGGCCAGGATCAGGACCATCAAGGCGTTGCGCTGCTGTCGAGGCAGGTCACCGGACTGTTGCCCGAGATCGCCGAGGGTCTGCAGCGCCCTGGTGCGGTCAGCGGCGACGGCGTAGGCCAGGGCCAGGTTGCCGCGGATATCGGCATTGCCGGGTTCGCGGTCGAGGGCCTTGCTCAGGGCAGTCTGCCCGCCATTGGCATCGCCAGCGAACAGTCGCGCCAGCCCCAGCCGGCTCCAACTGCTCCCGTCGTCCAGGGCCTGCGCCGCCTGCTCCAGCAGGGGTACGGCGAGTGCCGCCTGGCCTTGACGCAGATACAGGGTGCCTTGACCGAGCTGGCTACGGGCATCGTTCGGCGCCAGGTTCAGGGCCTGGCGATAGGCCGCTGCCGCGCCCGGCAGGTCATTGCTGGCCAGGCGGATGTCGCCGAGGCGGCGCCAGAGATCGGCATTCGCCCCGGGCAGCTGACTGGCCCGCTGGTAGAGCGCCGCCGCCGTGGCGTTGTCGCCGCGCTGGGCAACGTCCTCGGCCAGCTGTGTGAGTCGGGTCTGTTCATCATCCCGCGGGGTATGGCTGCAAGCCGCGAGCAGCAAGGGCAGAGCGAGAGCGAAAGCGCGATGACTGGACACCGGACAGCCTCTTGGCGGTGGACGAGTAGCGCCAGTGTAGCCGCAGCGCGCCCGTCATGGGACAGGCGCATACGCCGAACCCCAGCGCCAGGTGCCTGGTTGCCAGCCTGCCTCGTCCTGCTTCTGGCCTTGCCGGCGCAGGCGCGGGTCGAGCCGGCCTGGTGGCCCCAACCCTATCCCTACGTGGTAGTGGATCAGTCGCTGCAGGAGGTGCTGGAGGCCTTCGGCCGCAACCTCGGCCTACCGCTGGACGTGGACGCGACCGTCGACGGCGAGGCCCCGGCCCGGCTGGAGGCGGCGACCGCCGGTGAATTCCTCGAAGCGCTGGCCCGGACCGCGCGACTCGCCTGGTTCTACGACGGCAACACGCTGCACGTGACCCCGGCCGCGCGTAATCAGCAACAGCGTATCGCCACCGGTGGCCTGGCGGTGGCGCAGGTGCAGCAGCGCCTGGATGCCTATGGCGTCTCCGGTAATCCATTGGCCGTGCGGGCGCTGCCCGGGGCCGGTGGCATCCTCGCCTCCGGCTCGCCAGCCTTCGTCGAATGGCTCCGGCAGCGGCTGGAGACCCCGCCCGCCATCGTCGCCCGGGACCCGTCCCGAAGTGGCGTGCGGGTATTCCGTGGTGCGGCGCGGGAAGAAACCGTCCCAGTCCGCGCCTCTTCGTCCCCCTGAACCCAGGAGTTTCCCATGTCCGTGACCCCCGTAGGTGCCAGCGACGTTCCGGTCGACACCACCCAGCGTTTCGAGGCCGCCGTCGACTCGGCCAAGAACCAGACCTCCGACGCCGAATTGCAGGACGAGCTGATCAGCAACGCCGTCAGCATCGGTGGGCAGTTCATCATCATGCCCAGGGCGCAGGAGATCTTCCAGGAAGCCATGTCCTCGGACGATGAAGAATAGGAGGTCGTCATGAGCCTGCCCGCGGTGGCCGCCCCGGCGGTCGCTCCGGCGCCTGCGATGGCACCGGAGACCCTGCACTCCCAGAACCTGTTCGAGCAGCTGGCGCAACGGGCTGCCGCCGCTCCCACGCCCGATGCGCAGATCGGCGAGCGGCTGTTGCAGCGACTGGATGGCTTTCTCGATCGCTCTCATGCCTTCGCGACCCAGGCCCACGCGGGAGAGCAGGCGCCGGCGGTGACCCCTCCCCAGGCCTCGCCGCGACAGCAGCCAGCCAGCGACGTCGGCCAGCTGGTGGGCAATCTTAGCCGTCTGTTCGACTACGCCATCGAGACCCAGATGGTGGTCCGCGGCGCGACCCAGGTGTCGGGTTCGGCCAACACCCTGATGCGAGGGCAATGACGCATGAGTACCGCCTGGTTGCGTAGAAGTCTGCTGTTGCTCTGCCTGGCGCTGCATGGCTGCGGCGGTACCACGCTCTACACCGATCTCAGCGAGCGCGAGGCCAACACCATGGCGGCGGCCTTGCTGCGCGCCGGCATTGCGGTCGAGCGGCAGGCCCAGGACGATGGCAAGGTCACCCTGCGGGTCGACGAAGCCCGTTTGGCCGAGGCTGTCCATATCCTCAATGAGGCGGGGCTGCCGGAGTCGCGCTTCGACAACCTCGGCCAGGTGTTCAAGAACAATGGGTTGGTGTCCTCGCCGATGCAGGAGCGGGCACAGATGATCTACGCCTTGAGCCAGGAACTGGCCCACAGCATCTCCGAAATCGACGGCATCCGCTCGGCACGGGTACATGTGGTACTGCCGGACAACGACCTGCTCAAGCGGGTGATCTCGCCCTCGTCGGCCTCGGTACTGGTGCGCTACGGCAAGGGCACCGACATCGGCCTGCTGCTGCCGCAGATCAAGACGCTGGTGGCGAAGGGTATCGCGGGTCTTACCTACGAAAATGTCTCGGTGACGGCCATCGAGGCCGTCGAGCCCCCGCCGAGTGTGGCGCCGGTCATCCAACAGTTCCTCGGGCTGCAACTGGTGGCGTCCAGCCTGCCGTGGGCCCGGACCGTGGCTGCCAGTGCCCTGGTACTGATCGTCGGCCTCGCCGGCGCCCTGGCCTGGAGCCTGGGGCGCCGGCGCACGAAGCCGTCGGCACCGGTCGTCTACAGTCTGGAGGCACGGGAATGATGCAGATCCGGTCAGCGGCTTTCGATCCGCTGGAGCTGTTCGATGATGCCTTCCTCGCCGCGTGCTTCCCCGGAGCGCTCGAGCCGGCCGAGGCGGGTCTCCTGCGCCAGCCGCGTTGGTGCACCGCGACGGCCGCGGTCGTCGCCGAGGTTCATGGTCTGCCGGTCTGGGCAGGTAGTCCGCTGGCGAGCGGAGACATCGCCTTGCTACGCGGTGGCGCGGCAGGTCTGCAGCGCGTGGCACTGCGCTGCGGTGCGGTGCGCCAGGCGAGCACGCTTAACGCCGAAATTCGCGGCGAGTATCGCCGGTCGTTCGAGGCCGAGCTGGGCGCCGACGCCCTGGGTTACGCGCGGCGCCATCCCGCGCCCCTGGACGCTCGCCCACCGCTGCCTGTCACTCAGGTGATCGAGGCGGTGCGGACGGACGGCGCTGTCTGTCTTGACGCCTGGCTCGCCAGCCTGCCGCCGCCGGTCATGGCCTGGGTGCGGCTAGGGCTGGCGCTCCCCGCAGCCGCCTGTCAGGGCGGTGATGCCGCGCTGTTCCGCGAGTTGGCCGAGGAGGGTGGTGATGTCTGACTTGCCCCGGCAACCCACGGCGCGGGTGATCCGCGCGGCCGAAGCCGACGCCTGGCGCGATGGCTTTGCGCTGCTGGAAGCCGCACGCCTGGTACTGGCCGAGCAGCAGGCGAGTACCGAGGCCGCACGCGCCCTGGCCTTTGATCAGGGCTTGGCGGAAGGTCGTCGCGCCGCCGAACGCGAGGCGGTCGGGCAGCTGGCTGAGCTGAATCGGCGCGTGCAGGCTTACCTGGCTGGCCTCGAGCCGGCCCTGGCCGAACTGGCCGTGGGCACCGCGCAGCAGGTAGTGGCGGAATGGCCCTTCGCCGACCGGCTGCGTGGCGCGACGCGGCGGGCCTTGACCGCTTTTCACGACCAGCAGGAGCTGGTGCTCTACCTGGCCCGCGAGAGCCACACGCCTGCGGTCGCCGAGGCGCTTGCTGATCTCCCCCTGCGGTTGCAGGTGGACGACGAGCTGGCGGCGGGTCGTGCGCGCCTGTGCAGTCCGGCGGCCTGTGTCGAGGTCACCCTGGACGCGCAGTGGGCGGCCCTGCGCCAGGCCTTGCGACCCGAGGAGGTCGGCGATGACCGATGAACTCCAGGCCATCCTGCCGCGGCTGTCCCAGCGGCTGCACCAGGCCCAGCCGCGGCCGCTGCTCGGACGTCTGCTCGGTGTGCGGGGCCTGGTAGTCCAGGCCAGCCTGCCCGGCGCCCGGGTCGGCGAACAATGCGAACTGCTGGATCCCCACCGCGCCTCACCGTTGCTGGCGGAGGTGGTGGGGCTGGACGGTAACCAGGCCCTGCTGGCACCCGCCGGTAGTCTCGAGGGCCTGTCGCGGCATACGGCGATCCGACATACCGGTCGGGCGCAGGAGGTCGCGGTGGGCGAGGCCTTGCTCGGCCGGGTGGTGGATGCCTTTGGCGCACCGCTCGACGGTGGGCCGGCCGTCGCTGCCACGGCGCTCAGTCGCTGGCCGCTGCGTGCCGCGCCCCCGGCGCCCTTCGCCCGGAAACCGCTGGAGCGCCCCCTGAGCCTCGGCGTGCGAGCGATCGATGGCCTGCTGAGCGTCGCTCGAGGTCAGCGGCTCGGGATCTTCGGCGAGCCGGGAGTGGGGAAGTCGTCACTACTGGGCAGTGTGATGCGGCATTGCCAGGCCGAGGTGCTGGTGATCGGCCTGATCGGTGAGCGCGGCCGCGAGGTGCGGGACTTCATCGAAGGCCAGCTGGACGCCACCAGTCGGGCACGAACGATCGCGGTGGTAGCTACCGCCGAGCGCCCGGCGGCCGAACGGGTCCGGGCCGCCCTGATGGCCACCGCCCAGGCGGAATACCACCGCGCCCAGGGCCGGCATGTGCTGCTGCTGATCGATAGCCTGACCCGCTTCGCGCGGGCGCAGCGCGAACTGGGGCTGGCGGCCGGCGAAACGCCTACCCGGCGCGGCTATCCGCCGTCCTGCTTCGCCAGCCTGCCGGCCCTGCTGGAGCGCGCCGGTGCCACCGAGGCCGGCAGCGTGACCGCGCTATATAGCGTGCTGACCGAAGGCGAGGCCGATCTCGATCCGATCGCCGAGGAGGTACGCTCCTTGCTCGATGGCCACCTGGTCCTCAGCGCTACCCTGGCGCAGCGCAATCACTTCCCCGCCATCGACATCCTGCGCAGTCGTAGCCGTCTCATGGAACGGGTGGTAACGCCCCAGCAGAGCGCTCAGGCCAGTCGGATCAGGGCGTTGCTGGCCCGCCATGCCGATCTGGAGCTGGTGCTCAGTACCGGCGACTACAGCCCCGGTAGCGACGCCCTGAGCGATGAGGCCATCGCCCGGCGTGCCGCGATCGACGGCTTTCTGCAACAGGGCGCCGAGGAGGCGAGCACGCCGGCGGATACCTGGCGACAACTGGCGCAGGTGCTCGCATGAAGCCCGGACTTGCGGATCTGTACCGGCTGCGGGAGTTACGACAGCGCCGGGCGCTGGCGGCCAGGACCGCGCAGGGCGGTCGCGTACGCCAAATCGAGGAAGCGCTACACGAGGCGCAAACCGTCGAGGGTGCGCAGGCCGACGCGGGACGGGCGGCGCGAGCGGCGTTTCTCGACGCCCTGGCGCAGGACGGGGCAGGGCAGGCCCAAGCCGCTCGCGAACGTCGCCGTCAGGCCGAGCATCGCCAAGGTACCGAAACCCTGGCCGCTCGCCGTGCAGCTCTGGAGGCCCAGCTGGTGCAGGAACGGCAACGGGAGCGACACCTGCTGCGGGAACTGGTTCGCCAGCAACGCCGGCTGGACGCCTTGGGCGCGCCGCTGGCAGCGGCGCAGCGCGCGGACTTGCAGCGCCGCGAGGAACGGATGAACGAGGCTTTGGAGATTCCGCGATGCTCCTGACCGGGCTGGCCCTGCCTGAATGGCCATCGGCGTGTGATGTTCGTCTGCACAATCGGCTGCACCGGCCTGGCCACCTGGCGGTGGCGGACTTCGTCTTGCACTGGCCCTGGACCGAGCCCCAGGCAGCGGCCCGGCTGCTGTGCCTTAACGTGGCTATCGCGGGAGAGGGCGCTCAAGTCCGGCTGCCGGAGGCCTGGCTGGCGGCGCGCCTGGCACCCGTCGACCTGGCGGCGACGCTGGCGTTGCCCGCGCGCGCGCGGACGCTCCTGCTGAACCTGCGCCTGGCGCCCTGGCTGGATGCCCTCGGCGCGGCTCTCGAACGGCCCGTGGCCGTGGTGACGGCGCTGGATGAACCACCCGCCTATCGCCTGGCGGTGGGAATCCTGGCGGAGGAGCGTGTCACCGTCGCCGAGTGCGCCCTCGGCCCCCAGGCAGCCGAATGCCTGGCGCGCTACCTGGAGAGACTGCCCGCGCCCACTACGCTGGCATTCGCCGCTGTGACGCTGCCGGCCCGGGTGGAAGCGGGTCGCCAATGGCTGACCGTCGCCGAATGCCGCGCCTTGCAACCCGGTGACGTGGTGCTGCTGGAGACGCCAGCGCCCGACAGCGCCCGTCTGGTAATCGGCGACCGGCTCGGCGCGCGGGTACGCCAGGGCGACGACGGCTGGCTGCTTGGCGAACCCCTTGGATCCCTTGACCTTGCGAGAACACCACCCATGCTCGACTCCGAACTCGACGCGACCCTGGATGAACTGCCACTGGAAGTGATCTGCCAGGTCGGCCAGTTGCGCCTGACCCTGGCCGACCTGCGCGGCCTGGGCGAGGGCAGCGTGCTGCCGCTGAATGCCGACCAGCCCGGCCGGGTGGAGTTGCTGCTCAACGGCCGCCGGCTAGCCTTGGGCGAGCTGATCAGGCTCGGCGAGGGGCTGGGCGTGCGGCTGCTGCGGATGGAGCGCGCATGACCGGCTACCAGCCCAACCTGGTCGAGATCATCCTGGTCGTCGCCACCATCGGGCTGATACCCCTGGCGGTGGTGACCCTGACCGGCTTTCTCAAGATCTCCGTGGTGCTGTTCCTGATCCGTAATGCCCTCGGGGTTCAGCAGACGCCCCCCAACCTGGTGCTCTATGGCCTGGCGCTGATCCTCTCGGTCTACGTCACCACTCCGCTGATGACGCAACTCTACGACGCGGTGGCCGAGCGGCCGCTGGAGCTGGAACGGGTGGAGCAGCTCAAGGAGCTGGGTGCCACCTTGCGCACACCCTTGCAGGAGCACCTGGGACGCTTCGCCAATCCGGGTGAACGGCAGTTTTTCCTGCAGGCCACCGAAGCCGTCTGGCCTGCGGCCGCCCGCCAGGATCTCAAGGAAGACGACCTGGTCATCCTGGTGCCGGCCTTCGTCAGCTCCGAGCTGACCCGCGCCTTCGAGATCGGCTTTCTGCTCTACCTGCCGTTCCTGGTCATCGATCTGCTGGTGGCCAACGTCCTGATGGCCATGGGCATGATGATGGTCTCGCCGACCCTCATTTCCATCCCGCTGAAGATCTTCCTGTTCGTGGCCCTGAGCGGCTGGTCGCGACTGATGCACGGCCTCATCCTCAGCTATGGGAGTTGATCCATGAACCAGGCGCTGTTCCAGGGGCTCATGCAGCACGCCTTGCTCACGGTCCTGCTGCTGTCGGCACCGGCCCTGCTGGTGGCCATCGTCATCGGCCTGGGGGTGGGGTTGCTGCAGGCGCTGACCCAGGTCCAGGACCAGACCCTGCCGCAGGGCGTCAAGCTGGTGGCCGTGCTGCTGGTGGTTATCTTCCTCGGCCCGCTGCTGGCCGGGCAGGTCATGGGCCTGGCGGACGAGGTGCTCAACAACTTCCCGGCCTGGACGCGCTAGATGGACTTCGCCCTGGCGCCGGATGTGCTGGACCAGATCGTCCCGCTGTTGCAGGGCGTGGCGCTGGCGGCGAGTCGTGCCACCGGACTGGTCCTGGTCACGCCGGCCTTCAACCGCCTTGGCCTGACCGGGCTATTGCGGACCAGTGTCGCCGTGGTGATCGCAGTGCCCATGATGCTGCCGGTGGAGCAGGGGCTAGCGGCCCTGGCGGACTACTCGGGCTGGCTGATCATGGGCCTGCTGGTGAAGGAGCTGTTGATCGGCGTGACCGTGGGACTGCTGTTCGGCATCCCGTTCTGGGCGGCGGAAGTGGCCGGCGAGCTGGTCGACTTGCAGCGGGGTTCGACCATGGCACAGTTGGTGGATCCGGCGCAGTCCGGTGAGACCGGGATTTCCTCGACGCTGCTGTCGGTCGCCCTGATCACCCTGTTCTTCCTCTCCGGCGGCTTCATGCTCATGGTCGGCGGCTACTATGACAGCTACCGCTTCTGGCCGGCGACCGCCTTCACGCCGGTGGTGGTGGCGCCCGCGTTGGAGGGACTGCTGGCGGTACTCGACCAGGTCATGCGCACGGGGCTGCTGATGGTGGCCCCCCTGGTGATCGCGCTGTTGATCGCCGACCTGATGCTCGCCTTCCTCGCGCGCATGGCACCCAACATGCACATCTTCGACTTATCCCTGGCGGTCAAGAACCTGATCTTCGCCGTCATCATGGTACTCTACTGCGTCTACCTGGTCCCGCTCATGCTCTACCAGCTGGCGGAATTTCGCGGCACCGTGGAGCTGCTCAAGACCCTGGCCGGCGCCGAGGGCTGACCCATGGCCGATACCTCGGAGGAAAAATCCCAGCCGGCCTCCGACCGCAAGCTGCGCGAGGGGCGCCGCAAGGGCCAGATCGCGCGCAGCCAGGACATGGTCTCCGCCGTGGTGTTGCTCAGCGCCAGCCTGGCGCTGGTGGTGCTGGTTCCGCGCTTCGTCGGTCGGCTGCGAGCCTTCTTCGAGCAGGTCGCCGACCTCTATGTGCAGCCCTTTGCCGAAGTTGCGCCGCGCCTGCTGGGCGATGCCCAGAGCCTGATCCTCCAGGGTTGCCTGCCGCTGTTCGCGCTGGTGGTGGTCACCGTGATCCTCACCAACTGGCTTATCACCCGCGGCCCGGTGTTCTCGCTGGAGCCGCTCAAGCCACAGTTCTCCCGCATCAATCCAGTCGAAGGTCTCAAGCGGCTGTTCGCGCTGCGTAATCTGGTCGAGTTTCTCAAGGGCCTGGTCAAGGTCGGGGTGCTGTCGCTGGCCTTCTATGTCATCGGCCGGCTGGGCCTGCAGGCGCTGCTGGAGTCCTCGCGTTGCGGCCTGGGGTGCGTGGACGCCACCTTCATCGCCGTGCTCAAGCCCTTGGCCGTTACCCTGGTCGTGGTCTACCTGGCCCTTGGGCTGGCGGATATTCTCCTGCAGCGTTGGCTGTTTCGCCGTGACCAGCGGATGACCCGTAGCGAACAGAAGCGCGAGCGCAAGGATCTCGAAGGGGATCCGGCGATCCGACAGGAACGCCAGCGCCTGAGACGCGAGACCCAGGCCCTGACCACTCGCCGCCTCGGGCTGTCGGCAGCCACCCTGGTCCTGGAAGGGGCAGGTGGGGAAGTGGTCGGTCTGCGTTATCGCCGGGGCGAGACGCCGGTGCCGGTGGTGGTCTGCGGCGCACAGGGCGAGGGTGCCGAGGCCCTGCGCCGGGAAGCCCGGGCCGCCGCGCTGCCGATTGCCGTCGTGGGCGACCTGGCCGCGCGCATCGCGCGCCGCAGCGTACCGGGGGAGCCCATCCCCGAGGCGACCTTCCAGGAAGTGGCCGACCTGCTGGTACAGGCCGGCTTGATCTAGAGGCGCTACGAATCCCGTCACAAATCGCTGATTTCACAACATTTCGCAGCCTTTTAACCCTGGGTGCCCGGGCGTGTTCCTAGACTGGAGGAGGCCCTCCCGTCCCAACCGTCGCCACGAAGGACTCTCGAAATGTCGACCTCGCCCGTCTCTACCAAGACCGATCGCTCGCCGTCTCCCACTGCCGACACGCCCAACGCCAAGCTAGGCGTGTTTCTGCGCGCCCTGAAGAACAGCAGCGTGACGCCGAGGTCGGCGGCGCCCGGCGACAAGGCGCCGGTGCTCAGCGATTACGCGAGCATCGGCAAGCCGGGGGCGCAGGGCGCCGCTACGGTGGTCTATGTCACCACCGAAGGCGAGCGGGTGCTGGTAGCCCAGTCCAGCAATCCCGAGCTTTATGAGCAGGTACTGGCCGACGCCAAGGCGCTGCCCACGGTACAGGCGCGGCTGGCGGACGGTTATACGCTCGCCGCGCCAGACGGCCAGGCCCCGGCCGCGCTGGCCGACTACGCCGGGGTGCCCGAGCGCCTGAGCGACCGCCTCCTGGCCTACAGCACACCAGCGGGCAAGGTCCTGGTGGATGTCTCCCGCAGCCCCGAGCTGGCAAAGCAGGTGAAAGGCGATCTGGATACGCTGGCCGCGCTCGACGGCAGCGTGGCCCAGGGCTACGAGCGCGCCAAGGGCGACCGGGCGCCGGAAGCGGCCGACAACTATCTGAATATCGGTCCGCCGGATGAAACCGGCCCGGGGATCATCCGCTACGAAACCCAGGACGGGCACAAGGTGGTGATCGCCGAACGGGAGAATCCGGAAGCCTTCGCTGCCGCGAAGAAGGCCTACCGAGCGTTGTCGGAGGTCAACCAGCGACAGGCGGAAGGGTACCGGGCCGCCGCGGCTGGCGAGGCGCCACCCCCCTTTGGCGATACCGAGGTGGAGGCCCCGGGCAAGGGTGGCACCCTCAGCTACCGGCACGGTGACGACAAGGTGGTGGTGGATCCCAACACCAACCCGGCGCTCTACGCCTACCTCGAAGGGATGAGAACCATCGACGCGGACCCGGGGCGCTCCAGCGCCATCCAGGGCGCCCTCGATGGCGGTGCCACCCTGGCCAGCCAGGATGCCACCGCGCCCAAGCTCAACGACTACAAGGAATTCCATTGGCAGGTGGGGGAGGAGGGCAATGTCATCAGTTACCAGACCCACGATGGCCAGAACGTGGTGGTCTCCCGTGACCTGACCCCTGAACTCTTCGAGCGGGTCAAGGCGGACAAGCTGAGTTGGGACAAGATCCACGAGAGCGAGCAGGACGGCTACAAACTGGCCGGCCCCAACGACTTCATGAAGGGAGACTCCTGGACGATCGGTCCGCCGGACGAGCTTACCGATGGCCTCATCCGCTACGAGACGCCGGACCAGGGCAAGGTCATCGTCTCCCGTGACCTTAGTCCCCAGCTCTACCAGGATGTCCTCGATCGCTGGGACGCCATGAGTACCAAGCCGGTGGATGACACCCGCGCCAAGTACGATCTCAAACCGGAGAGCGAGCTGGACATCCTCGCCATGGGTACCGGCCAGCACGGCGACGGCGACAACGCCCCGGAACTCAATGTCCAGGAGCTGGCCACCAAGGACCTGATCGATGGCTACAGGAAGGGCGTGGAGGACGGCAGCATCGGCAAGGACGATCCGCGCGCCCAGCTGGTCCGCGCACTGGAGGCCCAGGCGGCCTACCAGAACGGCCGCGGGGTAACCGGCTACGAGGAGGCAACGCGCCCCTTCAACACCACCTGGCGCGAGTCCGACGACAAGCAGACGCAGCTCACCTCGGCTGACATGCATGATTTCATCGACGGACCCAAGCTGCAGGAGCGCCTCACGGCGCTGTTCGACGACCCGACCGTCCAGAAGGACTACGCCGACAAACTCAATGGCGCCCTCGAACGCATCCCCGACAAGGACAAGGTCAAGCAGAACCTGATCGATACGCTCAACAGCGACGCCTACACCCACTACCTCGACGACCTCAAGGGGCAGGGACGGCAGAATGAAGCCAGCCAGGACGTCAACCGGATGCTGGCGGCGCTCAACGTGCTCGATCCCGAGGAGGGCAAGAAGGCGGCCCAGCGGCTGCAGGTCAACGCCCTGACCAGCGATCTCAACGAGCTGGTGGACGATCCCAGCAAGATCGAGCAGTCGGTGAAGAACAAGGCCGCCGGCGACCTCTTCACCCTGATCAAGACCATCCTCAGTTCCTCGGCGGGCATCAGCCGGCAGACCTACAACTCCATCGACGGCTTCATCAAGGAATTCGCTGGCGACGCCAAGCTCACCGAGGTGACCAAGGCCATCGAGGAGCTGCAGACCAGGTTCGAGCGCGGCCAGATGATCACCGCCGACGACATCAGCCAGGCGGTGCAGAAGCCCTATATACCCCTCGAAGACCGCGGCAAGATCGCCGGTTTCCTCGGCACCCTCAACAATGCCGGCATCCTGGGTTCCTTCTCTGGCGCCCTGAGCCTGGTGTCCGGTATCTATACCCTGACCAAGGGCGGTGAGGCGCTGGCCAGCGATCCGCTGGCGCGTCTCGGGGTGGCCCGCGACTTCATCAACTTCCTCAGCATGGGGCCGCAGTTCGCCAAGCTGTTCGACCAGGGGCTGTCGGTGCTGGGCAAGAATGGCGTGGCCGATGCGTTGGGCGTCAGCAAGACGCTGAAAGAAAACCTGGGTGCATCCTGGATCCCGACCTGGGACAAGCCGACCCAGATTTCTTCGGTACCCCTCTATGTCCCGGAGCTGCCTGAGGTGACCACCGGGGTAGCCGACGAACTGCGTCGAGACGGCAATGCGATCGCCGATCGGGTACTCAGCGAGGCGACACCGCCAGCGGCCCCCGCCGTGCCGGCTACCGGCAGTGGCAGTGGTGCGGTCGACGGTAACGATGCCAAGGGCATCCAGGGGTTGATGGACGACCTTAACAGTAGCGCGAAGCGTCCGTCGGTACGGGGCTCCACGGGGACCCGGATCGCCGGTTCCGCCCTGAAGACCCTGGGCGCGCTGAGCGACGGTATCGGCGGCGTGGCGGACATCGTCCTGGGCGCCTTCTCGCTCAAGTCCAGCGTGGCGAGCAACGACAAGGCCGGCATCGCCATGGGTTCCTTGCAGGTGGTCAGCGGAACCATGGGCATGGCTGCCGGCGGCATCGGCATCGCCGGGCTGTTCGGTAGCGTCGGCGCGGCGTCGGCGCTCACCGGCCCGCTGTTCCTGGGAGCGCTGATCCTCGGCGGCATCGCCGCCATCGCCGGCATCTTCATCAACCACAACAAGAAGCAGAAGGCCACCGACGCCGAGGGCGACTGGTATAAGGACCTGGCCAAGGACGGTCTGATGCAGGCCGATTGGGCGGAGAAGCTGGAGTACGCCCGCTACGAGATCCACCACTACGGTGGGCGCGATACGCCGGACGACGACAGTCTGTTCCGCTACCAGTCCAGCGAATTCGAGCATTTCAAGGATACGCCGCAGAAGGGCGGCAGCTCCAGCAATCGGCTGGATGGCGAGCTGCACAAGGACTACGTCTCGCCCGAAGAAGCAGCGGCCAAGGCGAAAGCGGCGGAGGAGCGCGAGAACCAGCCGGAGCGTCCGACCCGTGGCGGTGGCGGCCCTGGTGCACGCCTGGCCTAGGTCTGATGGCCATGCCGGGCTCTGAGACGAGTCCGGCATGGCCGCACCGCAAGGGTCGATCAGGACAGCGGCCAGGCCTCGACGCGGTAGGAGGTCGGGCCGGCGTTGGCATAGCCCGTCAGGATGCGCGAACGCAAGGCAAGGCTGGCGACCGGCGTCGCTACACTGAGTGGCTCGTCCAGTCGTTGCCGGAGCTGGCGCAAGACGAAGGCCCGTACCGTGCTATCCAGCAGATAGCGATGGCTGCCCTCGATACTGTCGGCGATGAGCCAGGATTTTTCGATCAGGCTCTCGACGCACAGCAGTAGGTCGCCGCCGACGCTGTCGGTGTGGGGCAGGCTGCTGGTCAGGGCGTCCAGCGGCAAGGGGCGGCCCTGTAGCGCCAGCAGGTTCATGATCGCCCGCTCCTGGTCGCTCAGCCGGTCGTAGGTCCACTCCAAGGCCGCCTGCAACGAGCGGTGACGCCCGATTGCCGTTCGCCGGCCGCGCATGTCCAGGCGGAAATCGGTCTCCAGCAGCGAGAGCAACCGCGCCAGGCCGAAGCTGGGTACCCGGGCCGCGGCCAACTCCAGTGCCAGCGGGTTGCCGTGCAGGCGCACGCACAGTTCGCGCACGATGGCCAGGTTGCCTTCGTCCAACTGAAAGGTGGCATCGACTGCGCGCACCCGCCGTTCGAACAGCGCCAGGGCGGGGAAGTCGGCCCAGCTCAGGCGGTCCGGCGGGGTGGGCTTCAGGGGGAAGGCCAACGGCGGGATCCGCTCGATGACTTCGCCCAGGGCGCCGAGGGGTTCGCGCGAGGTCACCACCACCTTCGCCGCCAGGCAGTGCTCCAGCAGCCGTTCGACGAACAGCGCCATGCCGCCCAGGACCTGGTCGCAGCCATCCAGGATCAGCAGGAACTCTTCCAGGGGACGAGCGAGCAAATCCTCCAGGGTCGTACCGGGGGCAACGCCCTGGGCGCGCAGGGCGATACGGCCAGGCACCTCGGCATTCACCGCGTCACCGACGTCGACCAGGTAGACACGACCACCCAACGCGTCGCTCAGGGTCCGGCCCAGCGCCTGCGCGATGACGGTCTTGCCGGCGCCGGCAGGCCCGCTCAGCGTCAGTAGGCGATGGGCGGCCAGCGTATCCAGCAGCCGGGGTAGCAGGGTGTCGACGCCGAACAATTCCAGGGCACCCCCGAGAGCCGGCGTGGCCTCGCGCAGGTCGGGCTCCAGGGTGCAGGTCGCGACGGGCATCACGAACCGATAGCCACGACCCGGTACGGTGACGATGTAATCGGTGCCGGGGTCATGCTCGGCGAGCAGGCGGCGGATGGCGACCATCTGGGCGCGCAGGTTGCACTCCTCGACGAAGGCATGTGGCCAGGCCCGCGTCAGCAGTTCCTGTTTCGTGAGCAGGACGCCTGCCTGGGCCACCATGGCCCCGAGCAGTTCCATGGCCCGCCCGCCCAGGGATACCGGTACATTGTCCTTGAGCAATTGCTGGCGGTGCGGCAGCAACAGGAAGGGTCCGAACGACCACCCCGTTGCTTCGGCTGACAGATTGACGACTGAATCTTCGACGTCTTCGTGGCGGACGTCGTAAGCACCTATCGTGTCTAGCATGAATCACCCCTTTGCATGACTGAGCCCAGGTCCCGACAGCGAAAGGCAGTGGCAAGGCCCCTGGCTCGTACTTTGATTATCGGAGAACCTTTGTTCTGCAGCGGCGATGCCTTCGCCGTCTTGTCTGTGGTTCTCGCGTCTGCATCGATCTACCCGACAGAGGGCGTCGCCCTACGGCTACGACCTTTGGCTAACGGGCTAACCCTATGATCTATCACCAGATGTGTCCTGTGAGTGACAAATAGGTAGTGATCCGGCCACGGACGTACACCAGACGGTCATATCGCCGATTAAGTGAACTGCTTCCGATACTGATTCGGCGAGACACCCAGTTTTTCGATGAACGCCAGGCGCATGGTGCGAACCGTGCCGAACCCCGCGCCGTGGGCGATGGCCTTCAACGGCAGGGTGGTGCTTTCGAGCTGGGTACGGGCATGGTCGATTCGCACTCGTTTCAGGTACTCCATGGGTGTCAGTCCCGTTTCTCGCACGAAGACCCGCGCGAAGTGCCGGGCGCTCATGGCCGCGGCCGCGGCCAGGCGCTCGATGGTCAGTGGCTCGTGCAGCCGGGCGACCATGGCGTCATAGGCGGCGAGGACTGCCGGAGAGGCGGAGCCGTGTTGCTGGATCAGCGGGCTGAAGAGCCGCTGGTTGGTCTGCCGTGGCAGGCTGACGACCATGGTCTTGGCCACTTCGGTAGCGATGCGTTGGCCATGGGTTTCCGCGACGAGGGTCAGCGCCAGGTCGATACCCGCGGTGATGCCGCCCGAGCTGATGAAGGCGCGGTCCCGCAGCACGATGTGATCGGCCTCCACCGACAAGGCGGGGAATCGCTGGGCCAATCGTTCGGTGTAGTTCCAATGGGTGGTGACCCGATAGCCGTCGAGCAGCCCGGCCTGCGCCAGCACGAAGGCCCCGGTGCAGACGGAGCCCAGCACCGAGACCGCGGCTGCGGTTTGTCGGAGCCACGTCAGCAGGCGATCCGAGGGGGCTTGCAGGTAGGCACCCGGCCCGCCTGGAATGAGCAGGTAGTGACCGGTGGTAGGTGCTTCGTCCAGGCTCCAGTCCGCCTGGATCCGCATGCCATTGCTGGCCGTGATGCTGCCCTGGCGAACGCTCACCGTATGGATGCGATAGCGCTGGTCTTCCGCGAGGAAGCGATTCGCCAGCGAAAAGACCTCGATCGGTCCCACCACATCCAACAAGAGTACATCGTCGAACAGCACGACCAGGATTGTCTTCATGGGGTCATCGATTGGATGGGCCTGGGTGGACGAGAGACTTAAGCTCCATCCGGACCATATGGTCATACTATGTCTACTCGGTCAATCGTTTCGCTTGGGCCGGCGATCTTGAGCGGCTCAACGGGTCCGGCAGTGGCTCGGCGACCGCCGTGCCTGGTGTCGGGACCCTCGACGTGCGCATGCCCCAATGGAAGGTGAAACAGGACTGTCACGCCGCGGCGGCATAGTCCAGGACAGGCTCCCTGCAGGCATTGCCGGGATCACCGGCTGCACGGATCCCAGGGATTCCGCCTGGGCCGTCTTCTTCACCGGCGGCCCCGTCCGCCACCGCTATCAGCCTGGAGTGGCTCCGTCGTCACTGTAGTCCGGCTTCGCTTGCGCACCTTCAACGGAGTACAACGATGAGCACTGTCCAGGGTTTCAAGGCCTCCACCGTCCCGTTACCTCGCGAAGGTTTCGACCGTCTGCTGACTGCGAGCCGCCAGGCCGCGCACAAGCAAAAAGAGCAGGACGGCGGTTACCAGCCTGCCAGCCCGGAGGCCAAGGCGCCCGCGCTGGCCGACTACAGGGCGATCGGTCGGCCTGGCGAGATAGCCGCCGATACCCTGAGCTACGAAACCCTGGCTGGTCAGAAGGTTCTGGTACTGAGGTCCACCAACCCGACGCTGTTCGCAGCGGTTAGGCGTGACTTCGAGACCCTGAAAACCCTGAACGAGGCCATTGCGAAGGGCGATCGACGTGCCGGTCCGACCGAAGCCGCGCCCTCCAGCGTGCGCGACGTGCGCGACGTGGAGCGCCTTGGCCCCGAGGTGTTGCGCGCCGAAGCGGCGGACGGCCGCGCAACGGTGGTGGCGAGGGCTGACAATCCTGCAGTGTTCGAGGTGCTGCTGGGCTACCAGGCCGCCCTGGAGGGGATCCAGGCCAGCGAGCGTCAAGGCTATCGGCGTGCCTCCGACGACGAAACCTGGCCGCCCGCCAGTGGCATTCAGGTCGGACCGGTCGATGAAGTGGGGCCGGGCCTGATTCGCTACGACAATGGCGACGGCAAGGTGGTGGTGCACCGCGACGACAACCCCGGCCTGTTCGACTACCTTGCGGCCTTGCAGGGCATCGTCAGCGATCCTGCCAAGCGTGAGCGCCTGAACCAGGCCCAGGGTGACGGCTTCTCTCTGCTGCCGCGCGAGAGCGACGTCCCTGCCTATGGCGATATCCAGAGCATCGTGCGTGCCGACGGCCTCATCACCTACGAGACCTTCGCCGGCGACAAGGTGGCGGTGTCCGAGGCGCTGAGTCCCCAGGCTTATGCGCGACTGTCGACCTATACCGAGGTGATGGTCAAGGCCAATGCCCAGGAGAAGGAAGGTTATGACACGCTGCATCCCGCCGACTATCTGACCACCCAGGAAATCGAGGGCGCGACGCTAGGCCCTGAGGGTGAAGTGGGAGATGGCTTCATTCGGGCGGAGATCCCGGATGGTGAGGGTGGCATGCGCAAGGTGGTGGTTTCCCGTGAACTCAGTCCGGACCTGTATGAGCGTCTGGTCGCCCAGTACGAGGGCCGGGTCCATGGCGCCGGTCAGATCGACGATGCCCGCCGGGCGAGCCAGCTGCCCCCGACCGGCGAAGTCGACGTGCGGGCGATGAGGACCACGGAGCAAGACCCCAACGACCCGCAGCGGATCCTGACGGTCGGTGAGCTGACCTGGCAGAGGGTGGTGGAGGGTTGGAAAAAGGGTATCGCCGATGGCTCGATCAAGGCCGACGACGATCGTGCCAAGCTGTTCCGGGCCCTGCGCGCCCAGGGCATGCTCGAAAGCGGCCTGGACATGGTGACGCTGGACATCAGCCAGGGCCAGGGGACCGCCAAGACCCAGGGTGAGGATTTCCGCTCGATCATCGATGGCCGCAAGCTCGACCAGCAACTGACCGGCCTGTTCGCCAGCGACAGCGTGCAGCAGGACTTCGCCAGTGCCCAGCAGTCGGCCCTGGCGTCCTTGCCCAACAAGGACGAGGCGGTGGGCAAACTCGAGGACATGGCGTTCAGCGAAGGCTATGTCCAACATCTCGCCCAGTTGCAGCAGGACGGGCAGGGTGGTCTGGCCGAAGCCGACATGCGCGAGACCTACGCGGCCCTGGCCAGCGTGGACCCGGCGCAGGCGGCGCGCTTCGCCCAGCAGGTACAGATGGACACCCTGATGCTCGACCTGGACGGCCTGCTGGCCGACCCGAGCCGGTTGACCGACGACAACGTCGCCCTGGCGACTCAGGACACGGTGAAGACCGTGTTGACCGCTCTGAAGAAGGCCGGGGTGGACCTGCCGCGGCGCACCGCGGAGAGCCTGGACAAGTTCGTCGAGGAACTGCTGGGTGACAAGCAGACCGCCAAGGATTTCGGCAAAGCCCTGCAGCAATTGGGCGATCTCTATACCCGCAACGGCGAGATCAAGCAGTCCGACATCGACCACCTGATGAAGAGTGACGTCTACACCGCACTCAACGACAAGACCCACGGCGGGATGCTCACGACCATCGCGGAGCTGAACAAGAACGGCGTGCTGGGCAGCACCGGCGGCCTGATTTCGCTCGCCTCGGGCATCTACCAGATGGCGGGTGGCAAGCTGGGTGGCAGCCCCGAGGAGCGCCTGGCGATCGCCAAGGAACTGGTGTCCTTCTTCGGTGCCAGCCAGCACTTCGTCAACCTGGGCACCCACGTCATCGACGCCATCAACGGCACCGACCTCAACCGGGTACTGGCCCTGGACAAGTCGCTGCCGGACATCTTCGGCAAGGACCAGGCCAAGGGCAAGGCGCCCGTGCGGGCGGAACCGACCTGGAGCGCCTTCGCCGAGCAGGTGCGGGGATTGCTGGAGGGGGCCTCCACGGATGGCGAGCGCAAGCTCAACCGGCTGCTCAACCTGGACGACGCCGGCAAGGACGAAGTACTCAAGGGTATGCGTGGCGAGTATGTGCAGAACCCGACGATCAAGGGGGCCAACCTGGGCACGCGCAGCCTGTCCGCTTTCCTGCGCGTGCTGGACGCCGGTGCCAACACCTTCGTCGGTGCGGCGGATGTCGCCCTCGGGGCGCTGATGATCAAGGGCGGCGTGCAGCGCAACGACGGGGCCACCATCGCCCAGGGCGCGGTTACCGTAGCGGCGGGTTCCTTCGGTATCGGTGGCGGTGCGGCTGCCTTCGGCGCTCTCAAGGGGCTGGCATTCGCCCGCTCCGCGGTAGGGCCCATGTTCTGGGTGTCGGCGGCGCTGACGGTCGCCACCTTGCCCTTCGCCATCGTCCAGGACATCAAGTACAACAAGCAGCTCGACGACTACCGCAGTGGCCTGGCGGACCTGTTCAAACAGCTCGACGGGGATGGCGTGCTGACCCAGGATGGCCTGCAGCGCTACCAGTTCCTCGACGACTACCTCTACAGCTATGCCCAGCGCGATTCACCGGCGGACCAGAGCATCTTCGACTATCGCCAGGACGAGTGGGACTACTTCCTCGACCATGGCTTTGTCTACCTGGACGGCCAGCACCAGGATTACCAGGGTGACGGCGATAACCTGGATACCCAGATGGATAGCGGCTCGACCATCGCGTCCTGAGGCGGTAGGAAGCCAAGGCGCTGAGCGCCGGACGCTGCCAAGTAACGGCGCGCTCCACACGTCGGTCGTTGCGTTGATCGTAAGGGGTGCAGTGCTTTCAGAGTGAAGGCTTGGTCGACCCCCTAAGCACCTCTCATCCTGGCGCGTCTTTTCCGCTGGAGGGGGACCGGCACGCGCCGCCTTTGGCGGCCATGAGTCGACGGCCTACGTATCACCCGCGGCCCTTTGTCCGGATAATGGCGGCCAATCTGTCTCCAAACCGGAATGCTGTGCATGGAAATCAAGGTCAATTTTCTCGACAACCTGAGGCTCGAGGCCAAGTTCGACGACTTCTCGGTGATCGCCGATCAACCCATCCGCTACAAGGGTGACGGCTCGGCCCCGGGGCCCTTCGACTATTTCCTGGCGTCCTCGGCGCTCTGCGCGGCCTATTTCGTCAAGCTCTACTGCCAGACCCGCGACATTCCCACCGATAACATCCGCCTGGCGCAGAGCAACATCGTCGACCCGGAGAATCGCTACAAGCAGACCTTCAAGATCCAGGTCGAGCTGCCCGCCGATCTGTCCGACAAGGATCGCCAAGGCATCCTCCGTTCCATCGACCGCTGCACCGTGAAGAAGGCGGTGCAGGCCGGCCCCGACTTCATCATCGAGGCGGTGGAAAATCTGGACGCCGATGCCCAGGCCCTGCTGTTGCCCAGCGATACCGCCAGGCAGACCTACATTCCCGGCAAGGACCGCCCGCTGGAAGAGACCATCGCCAAGCTCTCCGGCATCCTCGCCGACTTGGGCATGAAGGTGGAGATCGCCTCTTGGCGCAACATCGTGCCCAACGTCTGGTCGCTGCACCTGCGCGATGTGCAGTCGGCGCTGTGTTTCACCAATGGCAAGGGCGCGACCAAGGAAGCGGCGCTGGCCTCGGCGCTGGGCGAATTCATCGAACGCCTCAACTGCAACTTCTTCTACAACGACCAGTACTGGGGCGAGGCCATCGGCAACGCCGCCTTCGTCCACCATCCCGCCGAGCGCTGGTTCCAGCCGGGGCCCAAGGATGCGCTGCCCCGGGAGATCCTCGACCGCTATTGCCGCAAGATCTATGACCCGGAAGGCGAGCTGCGTGCCTCGCACCTGCACGATACCAACTCCGGCAACATCGCCCGCGGCATCTGCGCGCTGCCCTTCGTCCGCCAGTCCGATGGCGAGGTGGTGTACTTCCCCTCGAATCTGATCGAGAACCTTTACCTGAGCAACGGCATGAGCGCCGGTAACACCCTGGCCGAGGCCCAGGTGCAGTGCCTGTCGGAAATCTTCGAGCGGGCGGTGAAGCGCGAGATCCTCGAAGGTGAGCTGGCGCTGCCGGATGTGCCTGAAGAGGTACTGGCCCGCTATCCCGCCATCGTCGACGGCATCCGCGGCCTGGAGGCCCAGGGCTTCCCGGTGCTGGTCAAGGACGCCTCCCTGGGCGGTGAATTCCCGGTGATGTGCGTGACCCTGATGAATCCGCGCACCGGCGGGGTGTTCGCCTCCTTCGGCGCCCATCCGCGCCTGGAGATCGCCCTGGAGCGCAGCCTCACCGAGTTGCTGCAGGGCCGCAGCTTCGAGGGTTTGAACGACCTGCCGCAGCCGACCTTCGAGAGCCAGGCGCTGATGGAGCCGAACAACTTCGTCGAGCACTTCATCGATTCCAGCGGCCTGGTGTCCTGGCGCTTCTTCAGCGCCAAGGCCGACCATGACTTCGTCGACTGGGACTTTTCCAGCGAGGGTGAGGACGCCACCGCCCAGGAGGCCGCCACCCTGTTCGGCATCCTCGCCGAGCGGGATCTGGAAGCCTACATGGCGGTGTACGAGGAACTGGGCGCGCCAGCCTGTCGCATCCTGGTGCCCGGCTATTCGGAGATCTATCCGGTCGAGGACCTGATCTGGGACAACACCAACAAGGCCCTGCCGGTGCGCGAGGACATCCTCAATCTGCACCGCCTGGACGATGCGGCCCTGGAATCCCTGCTCGAACGCCTGAACGATACCCAGGTGGACGACTACACCCGCATCGCCACCCTGATCGGCGTGGAATTCGACGAGAACACCGTCTGGGGCCAGTTGACCCTGCTGGAGCTCAAGCTGCTCATCCACTTGGCGCTGCAGCAATTCGAAGAGGCCAAGGAAGAGGTCGAGACCTTCCTGCAGTTCAACGACAACACCCTGGAGCGTGGCCTGTTCTACCAGGCGCTCAATGCGGTGCTGGAAGTGGAGATGGACGACGAACTGGAGCTGGCCGACTTCGAGGTCAACTTCCGGCGCATGTTCGGCAGCGAGCGACTGGATGCCGCCCTGGGTTCGGTCTCGGGCGAAGTGCGCTTTCATGGCCTGACGTCCACCAGCCTCGAGCTGGAAGGCATCGACAAGCACCTGCGGCTGATCGACAGCTACCGCAAGCTGCACGCGGCGCGCGCCCGGGCGGCCGGCATCGCGCTCTGAGGTAGCGCCCCGCCCGTGTCCGGGCGGGGCTTTCCCGGCGGTCAGCAGACCGCGATATGGGAATCCGCGCGCGGCTCGGTACCGCCGCAGAGCACCCCGGTTTCCGGATCGCGGACGATGATCTGGCCGCGACCGAAGTCGGTGGAGTCGTGGGCGATCTCGACCTGGTGGCCGCGCCGCGCCAGGCCATTGGCCAGGGCGCGGGAAGCGGCCTGCTCGATGCCGACCTTCATCTCCCCCAGCCACTGCCACCGCGGCGCATCCAGCGCCGCCTGGGGATTGAGGCCGAAGTCCACCAGGTTCATCACCATCTGCACATGGCCCTGGGGCTGCATGTAGCCGCCCATGACGCCGAAGGGACCGATGGGCATGTCGCCCCGGGTCAAAAAGCCTGGGATGATGGTGTGGAAGGTCTGCTTGCCCGGCGCCAGGGCGTTGGAGTGTTTCGGATCGAGACTGAATTCCGAGCCGCGATTCTGCAGGCCGATGCCACTGTCGGGCAGCACCACGCCGGAGCCGAAGCCGTGGTAGGCGCTCTGGATGAAGGACACCATGTTGCCCTCGCCATCGGCGGTGGCGATATAGACGGTGCCGCTGGCCTGGGGATCGCCGTGCCGCGGCGGCTGGGCCTGGTCGCCGATCTCGGCGCGACGGCGCTCGGCATAGGCATCGCTCAGCAGCGCGCTGGCGGCGACCCTCATGTGCTCGGGATCGGTGATGTAGTGCAGGCCGTCGGCATAGGCCTTCTTCATGGCCTCCAGCTGGCGGTGCCAGGTGAGCTGGCTGTCGCGCTGGTCGAAGTCATAGCCCTTGAGGATGTTCAGGGTCATGAGGGCGATCAGGCCCTGGCCGCTCGGCGGGATCTCCCACACCTGATAGCCGCGGTAGTCGACCTTGATCGGCTCGACCCAGCGCGGCCTGTAGCCGGCCAAGTCAGCGGCGGTCAGGTGGCCGCCACTGGCGGCGGCATGGGCGGCCAGGCGCTGGGCGAGGGCGCCGCGATAGAAGCTTTCGCAGCGGGTCTGCGCCAGTTCTTCCAGGGTGCGCGCCTGGGCCGGGTTCCGGAACAGCTGGCCGGCGACCGGGGCCTGACCGTCGATGAGAAAGGTGTCGAACCAGGCCTCCAGCTCGGGCGACTGGTCCCGGCTGGCCTGGTACTCGGCTTGGGCGATGCGCCACTGGTGGGCGACCACCGGTGAGACCGGGAAGCCATCGCGGGCCAGGGCGATGGCGGGCTCGAACAGGGTGGCGAAGGGCAGCTTGCCGAAACGCCGCGACAACTCGGCCCAGGCTGCCGGGCACCCCGGCACCGTCACCGGCAGCCAGCCGTGCACCGGCATGCGTTGGTGGCCGGCGGCCTTGACCGTGGCGATGTCCAGGCTGGCCGGGGCATGACCGCTGGCGTCCAGGCCATGCAGCTTATCCTTGACCCAGACCAGGGCGAAGGCGTCGCCGCCGATGGCATTGCCAGTGGGCTCCACCACGGTCAGGGCCGCGGCGGTGGCGATGGCCGCGTCGATGGCGTTGCCGCCCTGGCGCAGCATGGCGATGCCGGCCTCGGCCGCCAGTGGCTGGGAGGTGGCGACCATGCCATTGCGGGCGAAGACGCTCTGGCGTTGGGAGGCGTAGGGATAATCGTGGGCGGAGAAATTCAGCATGGCAGGCTCGTCATCTTCAAGACCAGTGGCGGCTCAGAGCACGCGACTGAGGAATTCGCGGGTACGCGGGTGGGTGGGATTGCCGAATACCTGGGCTGGCGGACCTTCTTCGATCAGCTCGCCCTGGTGCAGCACCACTACGCGGTCGGCCACCTCGCGGGCGAAGCCCATCTCGTGGGTCACCACCACCATGGTCATGCCGTCCTCGGCCAGCTCCTTCATCACCTGCAGCACCTCGCCGACGGTTTCCGGGTCGAGGGCGCTGGTGGGTTCGTCGAACAGCATGGCCTGGGGCTTCATGGCCAGGGCGCGGGCGATGGTCACGCGCTGCTGCTGGCCACCGGAAAGTTGCGCCGGATAGTGCTCGGTCTTGTCGGACAGCCGCACCCGGGCGAGCAGGGCGCGGGCCTGCTCCACGGCAGCGGCGCGCGCCACGCCGAGCACCTGGATGGGCGCCTCGATGATATTTTCCAGCACCGTCATGTGCGGGAACAGGTTGAACCTCTGGAAGACCATGCCGATGTCGCGGCGGCGCCGGGCGATGTTGCGTTCCGAGTCGCGCACCCGGCTGCCGTCGGGGCGCTCGCGAAAGCCCATCAGTTCGCCGTTGACGCGGATGGTGCCGCCCTGGATGTCTTCCAGGTGATTGAGGCAGCGGATGAAGGTGGTCTTGCCGGAGCCGGAGGCGCCGATCAGCACCACCACCTCGCCGCGACGGACCTCCAGGGTCACGCCCTTGAGGATGTCCAGCTCGCCGAAGGCCTTGTGCACCTGCAGCGCCTGGATCACGGGTTCTTGCGTGGTCGTCATGACTAGCGTCCCCTCAGCTTGAAGCCCTGCAGGCTGAACAGCCGGCCGGTGGCGGTCGGTCGCTGGCCGTCGGCCTTGCCGAAGCGCCGCTCCAGCCAGGCCTGGAACAAGCCCCAGAGGGTGGTCAGCACCAGGAAATAGATGGCCACCACCAGGTACAGCTCGAAGACGCGGAAGGTCGCCGAGGTGATCATCTGGGTGCTGAGCAGCAGCTCCTGCACCCCGATGACGCTGACCAGGGTGGTGTTCTTGAGCATCACGTTGAACTCGTTGCCCAGCGGCGGAATGATCACCCGCAGCGCCTGGGGCAGCACGATGCGCCGCATCAGCTTGGCTGGCGTCATGCCCAGGGAGCGGGCCGCCTCGTACTGGCCGCGATCCACCGCGCCGATGCCGGCGCGGATGATCTCGGCCATGTAGGCACCTTCGTTCAACCCCAGGGCGATGATGGCCGCCTGGATGTTGCCGGGGATCACCAGGAAGCCCAGGTCGAGGTCCTCGAAGCGAAAGATGCCGCCAGCCGCCAGGGCTGTGTAGAGGAAGACGATCTGCACCAGCAGCGGCGTGCCACGCATCAGCCAGACGTAGAAGCGGACCGGGTATTGCAGCGCCCGGTAGCGCGACAGTCGCGCCAGCGCCGCCAGCAGGCCGAGCGCGCAGCCCAGCAGCATGGCGCCGATGGCGATCACGCAGGTCAGCCAGAGGCCGTAGAGGTAGACGTCGCTCGGGTGCAGCAGGTACTGCCAGAACACATCCCAGCTGAAGTTCATCGTGCCCTTCCTTTAGTCGAGCTTGTCGCCTTCCAGGTGCCATTTCTGCATGAGCGCGGCGTAGCTGCCGTCGGCCTTCATGTCGGTGAGGATCTGGGTGAGGGCGGCGCTTATCTGGGTATCGTCCTTGCGCACGCCAATGCCGGTGAGAATGCGGGCGAAGGCCGGTACCCCGGTCTCGAACTGGCCGGGCGCCACGCCCTGGTAGTAGGCGGCGGTTTCCACCGTGGTGCCGTAGGCGTCGGCCTGCTTCAGGCGCAGGGCCTGGAAGGCGTCGGTGTCGGTGTTGTAGGCCACTAGCTTCATGGGCGCCTTGCCGGCCTTCTTCAGCTCTTCGTTGTGGGCTTCCAGCAGGGTGCGGATGGTCGAGCCGTTGAGCACCGCCACCTTCTTGCCAGTCAGGTCGTCCAGGGTGTGGACCCCGGCCGGGTTGCCGGCGGGTACCACCACCGCCTGGCTGGAGTACATGTAGTTGACGATGTCGATTACCTGGCGGCGTTCCGGCTTGTCGAACAGCTGGTCGATCAGCAGGTCGCACTGGCCGGCCAGCAGGGCCGGGATCAGGCCGGAGAAGGGCACCACGCGCCAGTCCACCTTCTTGTCGCCGAGGCGCTTGGCGATTTCGGCGCCGAGGTCGACGGTCAGGCCCTGGGGTTTCTGGCTGGCGTCGAAGAAGCCGATCGGCGGGGTGTCGAGGGCACCGCAATAGGTGATCTTCGGTGCCTTGGCCAGGCGTTCGGGAATCTGGGGGGCGGCCTGGGCGAGGCCGGCGGCGAGGGTCAGGGCGAGCAGACTGCAGGAAAGCCGGTGGCGGGACATGGTCTTCTCCGGAAGGACGAGGATGGGCAGGGCGGATGGCTCAGCGCTAGGGTTCACTTCGGGTCTGGTCGCCCGATCGTTCGATGAAGGTCAGCAGGTAGGGCACCGTGCTCTCGATGTGCTCGCGCAGCACCCGTTCGGCCTCGGCGGCATCGCCGGCCTGCAGCGCGGCGAGGATGGGGGCATGCTCGTCACGCGCCGACTGGGGGCGGTCGGCGTGCAGCCAGAGCTGCATGTGCGGCTCGATGAGGGTGTAGAGCCCGTTGATTTGGCGCAGCAACCGCGGCCGTCCGGCCAGGCTGCACAGGTATTCGTGGAAGGCGCGGTGTTGCCTGACCCAGGCGCTCGGGTCGTGTTCCTCGTCCAGGTCCTCCAGCAGACGTTCCAGGCGGGTCATCTCGCGCGGCCCGACATGGGGCGTGGCCAGGCGGATCGCCAGTCCTTCCAGCGCCCCGCGCATCTCGAACACCTCGCGCATGTCGTCCAGGTCCAGGCCGCTGACCACCGCCCCGCGATGCGGCCGCAGGATCACCAGGCCCTCCGCGGCCAGGCGCTGGAAGGCGCTGCGCACCGGCATGCGACTCATGCCCAGGCCCGTGGCGATGTCTTCGGCGATCAGGCGATCCCCATTGCGATAGCGCCCGCCGCAGATGGCCTGCAGCAAATGGCGATAGGCCTCTTCTTCGGCGCTGAGTGCAGCGGAGCGGGACAGGGCGGAGAGCGGCATGAACTGGCTTCCTGGATTTTTGTATCCAATCCGTTCACGCAAGGCCCGTGCCAGGGCGCGAAAAGCCCAGCGGCCCTGGATCGCGGTCCAGAGCGGCCGCCCTGGGCGTTACCTTTTGCACCAGGTTGGTTCGCCGGCGCGGCGTTTCGCTACCTCGGGTACCCGAAAAAGGGCAGTCACCGCCCGGAATGGCCGCGGTGACTGGCCGGGCTCAGTCGAGCAACTGGCCGTCGGCAGCGAAGAAGGGGTAGGGCCCTGGATAGTCGCCCAGGGGCAGATAGTGGGTGGTCAGGGCAGCGTCCGCCCAGCGATGCAGCAATAGGCCTGGCGGCTCCAGCCGGAAGCGCGAGGGCGCCGCCTCCCGCAGGTCCAGGTCGACCTGGTGCGAGACGCCGGGGCAGACGCAGGCCAGGGTGCCACCGAAGCGCCGCTGGATCAGCCGGTGCAGATGACCGCAGAGCAGCCGCTCCACCTGGGGATGGCGGCGGATCACCGCTTCCAGCTCGGCGCCGCCGGCCAGGCCGATGCGATCCATATGGCCAATGCCGACCGGGAACGGCGGATGGTGCAGGAGCACCAGGGTCGGCTGGTCGGGCGCCTGGCCGAGCTGCTCGTCGAGCCAGGCCAGTTGGCTGGCGTCGAGGCGCCCCCCGTGCTCGCCGGGGATATGGGTATCCAGGCCGATCAGCCGTAGCGGGCCGCAGTCCTGCTGCCAGTCCAGGGTGCCCTGGGCCGGCAGATAGGGGTGATCGGCGAAGGCGGCGCGTAGGGCGGCGCGGTCGTCGTGGTTGCCCGGGATGACATGGAAGGGCATGGTCAGCTCGGCGAGCACTTCGCGCAGGGTGGCGTATTCCTCGGGGGTGCCGAAGTCCACCAGGTCGCCGGTGATGACCAGGGCGTCCGGGCGCGGCTGCAGGGCGTTGAGGCGGTCCACCGCGCTGCGCAGGGCACCGAGGGTATCGACTACCCCATAGGACAGCCGGCCGCCAGCCTTGATGTGTAGGTCGCTGAGCTGGGCCAGCAGGAAGGGCGCGTGCATGGAGATCTCCGATCAGGAAGCCAGGGTGAAGAGGGTGGCGGGGCTCACACTCAGGTACAGCAGGTCGCCCGGCTGCGCCTGGATGCGCTGGGCGGTGTCCACCAGCAGCGGCTGGCCGGTGCCGACCTCCACCAGCAGCCGCGAATGGGCGCCCTGGAAGAACTGCCCGACCAGGATGCCGGTGAGGTGGGCGGGCGTCGGGCTCGGCGCCAGATGCTCCGGACGACAGAACAGGGTGCTGGCGACGCCGCTCCAGGGCAGGCGCCCGCCGGCGACCGCCACCTCGGTGCCGCTGTGGCCGCGCACCTCGAAGCTATTGAGCTGGCCGACGAAGCCGGCGACGAAGCGACTGGCCGGGCGCTGGTAGATCTGCGTCGGGGTGCCGATCTGGGCGATGCGGCCTTCGCCCATCACCACGATGCGATCGCCCAAGGCCAGGGCTTCCTGCTGGTCGTGGGTGACATAGACGGCGGTGGTGCCTAGTTCGCGCAGCAGGGCGCCGATGTCGGTGCGGAGCTGCTCGCGCAGCTGGGCATCCAGCGCGGCAAGGGGTTCGTCGAACAGCAGCACCCGGGGGCGCGGCGCCAGGGCCCGGGCCAGGGCCACGCGCTGGCGCTGGCCGCCGGAGAGTTGCTGGATACGGCGCTCGGCCAGGGGCTCGAGTTGCATCATGGCCAGCAGCTCGGCGACCCGGGCGTCGCGCTCGGCACGTGGCAGGCCGCGGATCTTCAGGCCGTAGGCGATGTTGCCGGCCACGTCCAAATTGGGGAACAGGGCATAGTTCTGGAACACCATGCCGACGTCACGCCGCTCGATGGGCAGGGCAGTGACGTCGCGGTCGTCGAACAGCACCTGGCCGCCAGCGTCGGGCTGCTCCAGGCCAGCGATCAGCCGCAGGGTGGTGGTCTTGCCACAGCCGGAGGGGCCGAGGAACACGAGGGTCTCGCCCGGATGGATGTCGAGGTCCAGGGGCTGCAGCACCTGGCGGCCTCCGGGAAAGGTCTTGGCGCAGTGGCGCAGGCGGACGGCGGTACCTTGGGTCATCGCAGGGCTCCACGGGAGAGGCGGGCGCTGAGGGCCTGGAGGGCGACCAGCAGCGGCACGATCAGACAGAGGAAGATCAGGGTGTAGGCGGAGCCCACCTCCAGCCGCGCCGAGGCGTAGCTGTCGGCCAGGCCCACCGGCAGGGTCTTGGTCAGGGGCGTGTGCAGCATCCAGGTGAGGTTGAATTCACCCAGCGAAAGGGTGATCACCATGAGGCTGCCGGCGAGGATGCCGGCGCGG
Source organism: Pseudomonas sp. No.117 (assembly GCF_054558395.1). Taxonomy (NCBI): domain Bacteria; kingdom Pseudomonadati; phylum Pseudomonadota; class Gammaproteobacteria; order Pseudomonadales; family Pseudomonadaceae; genus Pseudomonas; species Pseudomonas sp. No.117. Next base: position 530,808 of record NZ_BAAJNP010000004.1, on the reverse strand, counting down.
GCATTGGGCACCACCACGCCGAAGAAGCGCCGCCAGGGACCGGCGCCAAGGCTCGCGGCGGCTTCTTCCAGTTGCGGCAGTTGGCTGCGTCTAAGCACCGCCATCACCGGGCGGATCAGGAAAGGCAGGGTGAACAGCAGGTGGCCGACCAGGATGATCGCCGGGCTGCGGCGAAAGCCGCCCAGGTGGCCGTAGGTCAGCAGCAGCGCCAGCGCCGAGGCGAAGCCGGGCATGGCCACCGGCAACACCAGCAATTCCTCGAAGGCGCGAGCGAACCTGTTGTCCAGGCGCACCAGGGCATAGGCGGCCGGGACGCCGAGCACCACCGCGAGGGCCGCGGTGCCCAGCGCCAGTTGCAGCGATAGCCAGACGGTGGGCGCATAGGCCTGCCAGACCTGGAGCACCCAGTCGAGGGTGAGGCCGCTGGCGAGGCCCTGGAAGTAGTTGCGGGTAAGGCCGGCCAGCACCGAGAGCAGCACCGGCACCAGCAGAAAGGCCGCCACCAGCAGAGTGAACAGCAGTTGCAGCCAGAAGCGCAGGGGTCGATTCATCGCAGGTCTCCCTGGACGCCGCCGAGGCGCCGCGCCAGCAGCAGGACCAGCCAGGTGACGAGGCCGAGCACCACCGAGAGCGCCGCGGCCACGCCGAAGTTGGCGAAGTTGGTGAAGGTGTCGTAGATGGCGATGGGCGTCACCGCCAGCCGCGTGCCGAGGGTGAAGGCGGTGCCGAAGGCGCCCATGGCAGTGGCGAAGCACAGGGCGCCGCTGGACAGCAGCGCCGGGGTCAGGCCCGGGATCAACACGTCGCGCACCACGGCGAACAGACCGGCGCCCAGGGAGCGCGCGGCTTCTTCCAGGCTGGTGTCGAGGGTCTCGCAGGCCGCCATCACCGTGAGGATCACCCGCGGGATGGAGAAATAGAGATAGCCGAGAAACAGCCCGAACAGCGAATAGGCGAACACCCAAGGCTCGCCGATCAGGCTGCGGCCGAGACCGGCGAACAGGCCCTGGCGGCCACCCAGCAGGATGATCAGGAAGCCCACCACCACGCCCGGAAAGGCCAGCGGAAAGGTTAGCAGGGCCACCAGCAGGCTGCGCCCGACGAAGGCATGCCGCGCCAGGAAGCAGCCGGCGATGCCGGCCACCAGCAGGGTGGCGAGGGTAGTGACGGCGGCCAGGGCCACCGTCTGGGCGAGTCCGGACAGATAGCCGGCGCTGGTCAGCACCTGCCAGTAGCCGGAGCTGCCGGCGGCGTCCGGGCGCGCGCCGAGTACCAGCAGCTGCGCCAGCGGCAGCAGCCAGAAGGCCAGCAGGAAGGCGCTCGCCGGTGCCAGGGCGACGAGCACCGGCCAGGGTAGCCGGCGCGGCGCCCGGGGGCGCCCCAAGGAAACGGCGAGGCCCTGCATGTCAGCGCACCTCGGCCTGGTAGCGCTTGGCGAAGGCTTCCTGGACCGCGGCCATGTGCCCGTAGTCCACGGTGCCGGCGCGGGCATAGTCGGCGGCGGGCAGGAAGCGCGCCTTCACCTCGGCCGGCAGCGGCACGTCGCGCACCGGGCGCAGATAGGCCTGGGCCCAGAGCGCCTGGCCCTTGTCCGACAGCACATAGTCCAGCACCTTCTCGCCATTGCCGCGATGCGGCGCGCCCTTCACCAGGCTCATGGTGTAGGGCACGGTCAGGCTGCCTTCCTGGGGGATGACGAAGGCCACCGGCGCCTGATCCTTGTAGCGGGCGCGGTAGGCGTTGAAGTCGTAGTCGACCAGGATCGGAATCTCGCCGGAGAGCAGGCGGGCATAGGCGGTCTGCTTGGGCACGATGGGCTCGTTGGCCGCCAGCTGCTTGAAGAAGGCCATGGCCGGGCCGAAGTCGTCGAGGTTGCCGCCCAGGGCCTGGTTCACCGCCACCGCGGTGACGTAGCCGACGAAGGCGCTGGACGGATCCAGGTAGCCCACCAGGCCGCGGTACTCGGGCTTGAGCAGGTCGGCCCAGCGCTGCGGCACCGGCTTGCCGCCCAGGGCCTGGGTATTGACCATGAAGCCGAGGGTGCCGGAATGGATGGCGGTCCATTCACCCTGGGGGTCTTTGAGCCCGGCGGGGACCTGATCCCAGTGCTTGGGCTGGTAGGGCTGCAGCACCCCGGCCTTGTCCGCCTGGATGCCGAAGGTCACCCCGTAGTAGACGACGTCGGCCACCGGGGCATCGCGCTCGGCGACGAGCTGGGCCAGGGACTGGCCGGAGTTCTTGTTGTCCTGGGGGACCTGGATACCGGTATCGGCGGCGATGGCCTTGAGCTGGGCGCCCCAGTCGGCCCACTCCAGCGGGCAGTTGTAGCAGATGGCGGTTTCGGCGGCCTGGGCAGTGGCCAGGCCGCAGGCCAGGGCGACGCCGGCCAGGAGACGACGCAGGGGGAAGCGGGATTTCATCGGCAAGACTCCTTGAGGGCACCGGCACTGCTGCCGGGACGGACGAGGCAGGGCAGGCACTGCTGGTGGATGGCACTGCCGGCGATCAGCGCCAGCAATTCGGTGACGAGCACGGCGCCCAGGCTCTGCAGGGGCTGCATGACGCTGCACAGGCTGGGTTCGAGGCGGGCACCCATGGCGATGCCATCGAAGCCCACCACCGAGAGGTCGGTGGGCACGGGCACCCCGTGGCGTTGCAGTTCGGCGATGACGCTGATGGCCAACAGATCGTTGGTGCAGAGCAGGGCGGTCGGGGCGTGGCGGTCCAGTAGCGGCGCCAGCTCCGCCCAGTCGGCGTCGGTGTGGCTGGCCAATTCCAGGCGTGGCAGCGTCGGCAGGCCGGCGGCGGCCATGGCCTGGCAATAACCCGCGAAGCGCCGCTCGCTGCGATCCGATTGCAGGGCGGGCCCCGAGACCAGGGCGATACGGCTGTGGCCCAGGCCGAGCAGGTGCTCGGTGGCCATGGCCATGCCCTGGCGATTGTCCACCGCCACCGCTGCATAGGGGCGCTGGGGTTCGTGATAGGCGAGGATGAAGGGCGTCTGCTCCTGGCTCAGCTCGGCCAGCACCGCGCTGCGGTCGGCATCGGCCACCGTCAGTACCAGGCCGGCAACGCGCTGGCGCAGGAGTTCTTCCACCACCGCCGCCTCGCGCTCGGGCTGGTAGTCGGTGGTGGCGATCACCAGCGAATAGCCCTGGGTGCGCGCGGTGCGCTCCATGGCGTGCAACTGTTCGGCGAACACCGGGTTGAGCAGGCTGGGCACCACCACGCCGATCAGCCGGGTGCTCTGCTGGCGCAGCTGTCGACCCAGCAGATTGGGGCGGAAATTGAGACTACGCGCGGCGTCCAGCACCCGCTGCCGGGTGCTCTCGCGCACCTGCTCGGGCGTGGCGAAGGCGCGGGCCGCGGTGGCCCGGGAGACTCCCGCCTGTTGCGCTACCTGTTTCAGATCGGTCATGCCGGCCTCGTTTGAGATCGATCTCATTGGGGGCAGACAATGCCGGCGGCAGATGTCGGGACGATGACAGCGAGATGAAGCTTCTGCTCTGGATCCGGGCGCCGGTAGGTCCTCCGGCGCGCAGGGCAGCAGGCGAGGGCGGGCCGGGGCGGGATATACCTTGGTATAGCCAGACATCCATCGTTTCGATGGCTGGCACGGGGCGGCGAGCCTAGATTAGCCCGGCGGCTGGAACCTGCGCGGCAGGACCGGCCCTTTCCCTAGGCCCTTCATTCACGAGGTACGCCATGAAGACCCTTCCTGGCCTCTACGCCCCTGCCGTGGCGCCGCGCCCGCTGCGGCAACGTCCGACGTCGCTGTGGGCCGACGCCCTCTGCCTGGTGCTCGGCTTGATCGCCCTGGCGCTGATCTGGCATGGCATCGCCGAGATGCGCGCGCCCCTGGCCGTGCTCGACGCGGATCCCATGACCCTCGACCTGGCGCGCCTGCCCGAATATGCGCTGCGCACCACCCTGCGCATGTTCATCGCCCTGGGCGCCTCGCTGCTGTTCACCTTCGTCTTCGCCACCCTGGCGGCCAAGAGCCGCAAGGCGGAGCTGCTGATCCTGCCGGCCATCGATATCCTGCAGTCGGTGCCCATCCTCGGCTTCCTGACCTTCACCGTCAGCTTCTTCCTCGGCTTGTTCCCGGGTCGCCAGCTGGGCGCCGAGTGCGCGGCCATCTTCGCCATCTTCACCAGCCAGGCCTGGAACATGGCCTTCGGCTTCTACCAGTCGCTGCGCACCGTGCCCGAGGACCTGCAGCAGGTCAGCCGCCAATTCGGGCTGTCCGCCTGGCGACGCTTCTTCCGCCTGGAGCTGCCGTTCGCCATCCCGGGCCTGGTGTGGAACACCATGATGTCCATGTCCGGTGGCTGGTTCTTCGTGGTGGCCTCGGAGGCCATCACCGTCGGTGACAACACCATCAACCTCCCGGGCATCGGCTCCTGGCTGGCCTTGGCCATCGCCAAGCAGGACATCGCCGCCATCGGCTGGGCGGTGCTGGCCATGGGCCTGGTGATCCTGGTCTACGACCAGCTGTTCTTCCGCCCGGTGGTGGCCTGGGCCGACCGCTTCCGCGTCGAGCAGACCGCCAGCCAGCAGGTGCCGCGTTCCTGGGTCTACGACCTGGTCCGCCGCGCACGCCTGGGGCGCATGCTGAGCGGTTTCGGGACCTTCTGCACCCAACTCGCCAGCCCACGTCTCCGGCGGTCCTGGCCGCACTGGCACCTGGCGCCGCAGGGCCGCCTCTGGCTGCAGCGGGGCCTGGATGTGCTCTGGTACGGAGCGCTGTTGCTGGTGCTGCCCTATGGCATCTACGCGCTGTTCACCTTCATCGCCGGCACGGTCTACTGGGTGGAAGCGGTGTCGGTGCTGGGCCTGGGGCTGCTGACCATGGCCCGGGTACTGCTGCTGATCGCCGTCGCTAGCGTGATCTGGGTACCCATCGGCGTCTGGATCGGCCTGCGCCCCGGCTGGTCGCAGCGCTTGCAGGCGGTGGCCCAGTTCCTTGCCGCCTTTCCGGCCAACGTGCTGTTCCCGGTGGCGGTGGTGGGCATCGTCAGCTTCCACCTCAACCCGGACATCTGGCTGTCACCGCTGATGGTGCTGGGCACCCAGTGGTACATCCTGTTCAACGTCATCGCTGGCGCCAGCGTGCTGCCGACCGACCTGCGCGAAGCGGCCCGGCTGTTCGGCCTCAAGCGCTGGCAGTGGTGGCGGCAGCTGGCCCTGCCGGCGATCTTTCCCTACTACGTGACCGGCGCCCTGACCGCCGCCGGTGGCTCCTGGAACGCCAGCATCGTCGCCGAGGTGGTGAGCTGGGGCAACGAGCGCCTGCAGGCTCACGGCCTGGGCGCCTACATCGCGCAGATGACCACCGCCGGCGACTTCCCCCGGGTCGCCCTGGGCATCGTGGTGATGTCGATCTTCGTGCTCGGATTCAACCGGCTGCTCTGGCGGCCCCTGTATGCCTACGCCGAACGGCGCCTGCGGCTCGACTAAGAGCCTGTTCAAAGGCTGCTGCGCGTCGGCCGAACTGCGTTGGAAATGGCTTCGGAATGCTCATTTACCGCTCGTAAACTCCGCTTCCTCAGCCATTTCCGCCTTGTCTGTCTCTAGCTCGCTAGCCTTTAAACAGGCTCCAGAGGAGAAACGCCATGAACCTGACCACTCTGAACCAGCGTCCCCTGATCGACGTCCAGGACGTCCGCCAACTCTATGGCAATGCCGCCGGCCCGGCCCGGGTGGTGCTCGACGGGGTCTCCCTGACCCTGCACGAGAACGAGATCGTCGGCCTGCTGGGCCGCTCCGGCTCGGGCAAGTCGACCCTGCTGAGATCCATCGCCGGCTTGCTCACCCCCAGCGGTGGCAAGGTCGATTTCCCGCCCAAGGACGACGGCCAGCGCGCCCGCGTCAGCATGGTGTTCCAGAGCTTCGCCCTGTTCCCCTGGCTGACCGTGCTGCAGAACGTCGAGATCGGCCTGGAGGCGCTGCACGTACCGCTGGACGAGCGCCGGCGCCGCGCCCTTGCCGCCATCGACCTGATCGGCCTGGACGGCTTCGAGAGCGCCTATCCCAAGGAGCTCTCCGGCGGCATGCGCCAGCGGGTCGGCCTGGCCCGCGCCCTGGTGGTGCACCCGGACGTGCTGCTGATGGACGAGCCGTTCTCGGCGCTGGACGTGCTCACCGCCGAGACCCTGCGCACCGACCTGCTCGACCTCTGGGTGGAAGGCCGCATGCCGATCCGCTCGATCCTCATGGTCACCCACAACATCGCCGAGGCCGTCCTGCTCTGCGACCGGGTGCTGATCTTCTCCAGCAATCCCGGGCGCGTCGCCAGCGAGATCCGCATCGACCTGCCGCAGCCGCGCAACCGCCATGACCCGGCCTTCCGCGAGCTGGTGGAGGAGATCTACGTGCGCATGACCGGGGAGACCACGCCGACGCCCCACGAGGGCGTCTTCCCGGGCAGCGGTCTAGGCATGCTGCTGCCGACCGTCTCCACCAACGCCCTGGCCGGTCTGCTGGAGGCCGTCCAGGCCGCGCCCTACGACGGCCGCGCCGACCTGCCGGAGCTGGCCGGTGGCCTGGGCTATGCGCTGGACGAGCTGTTTCCCCTCGCCGAGGTGCTGCAACTGCTGCGCCTCGCGGTGCTGGAGGGCGGCGATCTGCGCCTGCTGCCGGCCGGGCGCGCCTATGTCGAGGCGGGGGTGGACGTGCGCAAGCAGCTGTTCGCTCGCCAGTTGCTCAACTTCGTGCCGCTGGTGGCCCATATCCGCCGGGTGCTGGACGATCGCCAGGGCCACACCGCACCGGCGCGGCGTTTCCGTGACGAGCTGGAGGACTTCATGGACGAGGCCGATGCCGCCCGTACCCTCGGCAGCGCCATTCAATGGGGGCGCTATGGTGAGCTCTTCGCCTATGATCAAGCGGCCGATATGTTCAGCCTGGAAAATCCAGGCTAAGAGCGACTAATAAAACTACTGCGCGTCCGCCAGACGGGCGCGTGCAGTGCTCGGAATCCTCATGTACCGCTCGTACACTCGTGCGCGAGCCCGGTGCGATTCCTGCGCGCCGCGCGCACCCGCCTGACAGCCGCTCGCTACGTTTTGTTAGCCGCTCTAGGACGTCCACGCGACTACGAACGAGAAACTGGCCATGGATCGACGACCCTTCGCCACCACCACCCACTGGCTGCGCCTGGGGGGCCTCTGTGCCCTGGCGCTGGGCATCGCCCTGCTGGATACCTTCACCGACCGGGAGATCGCCATTGGCGTCTTCCAGGTGGTGGTGGTGCTGCTGGCCGCGGGCTTCCTCTCCACCCGTGGCGTCACGGTCACGGCGCTGGGCTGCGCGCTGCTGGTGCTGTGCAGCTATGCCGCCACCCGCAGCGGTGACCGCGATGCCGGCCTGGTCAACTGCATCATCAGCCTGTTGGCCATCGTCGCGGTCGCGGCGCTGGCCCTGCGCCTGGATGCCGCCAAGCGCGCTGCCGAGGCCGCCCGTGCGCGGCTGACCCAGGCCGGTCGTCTCAGCCAGCTCGGTGAGCTGGCGGCCTCCATCGCCCACGAGGTGAACCAGCCGCTCACCGCCATAGCCGCCAGCGGCAATGCCTGCCAGCGCTGGCTGAGCAATCAACCGCCGCAGGTGGAGCGGGCCGTGCAGGCCGCGCAACGGGTCATCGATGACGCCCACCGCGCCAGCGCGGTCATCGCCCGGGTACGCGGCCTGGTCCGCCAGGCCCAGGTGGCCAAGGACTGGCTGAACGTCGGCGATACGGTGGAACAGGTGCTCGATTTCGTACGCACCGAACTGGCCCAGCGCCAGGTGGCGGTGGACGTACGGCTGCAAGAAGGCCTGCCGCCCCTGCTGGCCGACCAGAGCCAGTTGCAGCAGGTCATCCTCAATCTGCTGCTCAATGCCCTCGACGCCCTGGAGGGCGTGCCACCCGAGCAGCGCCGGATCGTCATCCAGGTGGGCCTGGACACCGCCGGTTGCATCCGGTTGGGTGTGGAAGACAGCGGCCGCGGCCTGAGCCCGGCGGCTCGCGAGCAGATGTTCGAGGCCTTCTACACCACCAAGGAGCAGGGCATGGGGCTGGGGCTGGCACTCAGTCGCTCAATCGTCGAAGCCCATGGCGGCCGCATCTGGGCGACCTCGCTGCCCGAGGGCGGCACCGGTGTCTACTGCAGCTTGCCCAAGGATCAGGAACCATGACCGAGCGCGCCTTGCCCACCCTGGTCCACCTGGTGGACGACGACGCCTCGGTGCGTGCTGCCCTGGAAGACCTCCTGGCCTCCGTGGGTCTCACCACCCGCAGCTATGTGTCGGCGGCCGACTTCCTCGAGCGTGCGACCTTCGAGCAACCCGCCTGCCTGGTGCTCGATGTACGAATGCCGGGCATGAACGGCCTGGACCTGCAGCAGGAACTCCAGCGCCGCGCGCTGGCCCTGCCGATCATTTTCATCACCGGTCATGGCGACATCCCCATGTCGGTACGGGCCATGAAGCAGGGCGCCCTGGAGTTCCTCACCAAGCCCTTCCGCGACCAGGACCTGCTCGACGCCATCGACCAGGCCCTGCGCAAGGCCCAGGAGGCCCATGCGCAGCGGGCGCAACTGCAGGAGTTACAAGCGCGGTTCGAGACCCTCAACGACGGTGAGCGTGCGGTGCTGGCGCGAGTAGTCACCGGCTTGCTCAACAAGCAGATCGCCGCCCAGCTGGGCGTCAGCGAGATCACCGTCAAGGTGCGCCGCGCGGCGCTCATGCGCAAATTGCAGGCGGGCTCCCTGGCGGAACTGGTGAAGATGGTGGAGCGGCTGGAAGCACCGCGATCTCAGGTGTAGGCGGGGCGAGGGATGATCCAGCTGGGCAAGTTGGGAAGCATAGGCAGCGCCTTAATTGTCGCGCCAATCACGATCGCACTAAAGAAAAGGAATAGTCAGTCGATTCTAGGGCTCTAGAGGATCGCCTTCGCCGATCCAGGGAGCCCGCCTTGAACCTTCGCTCGCTACGCATCGCCCCCCGCGCCACCCTGTGCTTCGGCGCGGTAACGCTGATCGTCATCCTGCTCGGTGGGTTCGCCCTCATGCAACTGAACGCCCTGCGCGCGACCGAGCAGGCGATGGAGGCCGAATGGTTGGCGAGTGTGCAAACCGCTGACGATATCCAGGTGGCACTCTTGCACACTCGCCTGGAAAGCATCCGCCTGCTGGCCAGTGAAGACAGCGCGGCCGTGGCCGTCGCCACCCGGCAAATCCAGCAGAACCGCGAGGTGATGAACGCCCGCACGGCCTACTACCGCGACCATCTGATCTCGACGGCCGAGGAAAGAAGCAACTTCGAGCGAGCTGCCTTGCAGATGAAGGCCTATCTCGAGGGTCTCGACCAGGTCGTCGCCCTCGTCGCTACCGATCGCGGCGAGGCGCTCAAGCTGGCCAACGGCGACCAGCGCCTGCGCGCGGAAGCCTATCAGGAGCAACTGACCCGGCTGCGCGAATTCAACAGCGAAGGAGCCCGCCAAGCCGGTGAAGCCGCCACCGGCATCTATGACCACAGTGTCCGCGTGGTGCTGGCCATCATGGCGCTGGCAGTGGTCCTGACGCTGCTGCTGGCCTGGCGGCTGACGCGCAGCCTGGCCCAGCCGATCGGTGATTCCCTGGCCGTGGCCAACGCCATCGCCCAGGGTGAACTGACCGGCAAGATCGATCCGACCGGCGCCGACGAGGCCGCCGGCCTCATGCGCGCCCTGGCGCAGATGCAGGACAATCTCAAGGACACCCTCCACGGGATCTCCGCCTCTTCGGGGCGCCTGAGCGAGACCGCGCAGACCATGAACCTGGTGACCGATGGCGCCAGTCGGGTGCTGTCCAGTCAGAATGCGGAAATCGACCAGGCCGCCACGGCGGTCACCCAGATGAGCGCCGCGGTGGAGGAGGTGGCCCGCAACGCGGCTTCCACCTCCCAGGCGGCGCGCGAGTCCAGCGCCGCCGCGGAAAATGGCAATGCCAAGGTCGGCCAGGCGCTCGACGCCATGCAGCGCCTGAGCCATCAGGTGCAATCGACCTCGGTCCAGGTCGAAGGCCTGGCCGGGCAGGCCCAGGACATCAGCCAGGTGCTCAGTGTGATCGGCGCCATCGCCGAGCAGACCAATCTGCTGGCGCTGAACGCCGCCATCGAAGCGGCCCGCGCCGGCGAGCAGGGCCGTGGCTTCGCCGTGGTGGCCGACGAGGTACGGGCCCTGGCGCACCGCACCCAGACCTCGACCCGCGAGATCGAGCAGATGATCCAGGCCATCCAGCAGGGCTCGGCCGAAGCCCTGGACTCCATGCAACTCAGCACCAGCCAGGCCCAGGCGACCTACGAAATCGCCCAGGACGCTGGCCGCGCCCTGAACGACATCCTCCAGGCCGTCCGCCTGATCGACGAACGCAACCTGCAGATCGCCACAGCCGCCGAAGAACAGGCCCACGTCTCCCGCGAAGTGGACCGCAACCTCATCAGCATCCGCGACCTCTCGGTGCAGACCAGCGATGGCAACCGGCAGACGGTGGGTGCCAGCGAAGAGCTGTCCGGATTGGCGGGGGAGCTGGAAACCCTGGTGCGCCGGTTCAAGTTGGCGTGAGGGGGAGGGGAGCCCTCGGCCGTCGCCGAGTTTTCCTTGGCATAAGCTGCCAGGCGACTGAATGTGGCAGGATATTCACCCGCCTGTCGTTCGAATCTTCTAATTGAGTCAATTCGGGGCGGGGCGGTCCTAACCGGGGTGGCCTTGCTCTGCGTTTGGAATGCTGGGTGACCGAGCGCAAACACCCTTCAGCCAACGCTCAGGCATCGCGTAGGATCCTGATCAGAAGCTCCTTCAGCTGGCTTTCTATCAGGTAGCGAGGGGCAGTGGCAGTACTGGTAGTCAAGCTGGCAAGGTGATCCAAAATGCCGGTCAAATTCTGCACTGCATCGTTCAAGTTGGCCGCACGTGGCAGCACGATGCGCTTGCTGATCAACAGCCGACATAATTCGGCGTCTCGCTTCTGGCGGATGGCTTGGATTTGTTCCTGCTGCTCTAATGAAAGGTTGGAGCTCTCATTTTGGGCCAGCCGCACCAGTTCAGCGTGGCGGTCGAAGAACGGCGTCATCGCCGCCCAAATGTGCTGGGCTAATTCGTCGCGGTTGGAGGCTGGTTTCTTTGCCAGAGCGCGAATGAGCTGCAGGTACCCGGTTTCATAGTGTTCGATCAACTCATAGAGCAAAGACTGCTTGCTTTCAATGTGGTAGTAGAGCGAGCCAGGCTGAACCCCAACCTGCTGGGCCAGGCGTCGCATACCTACTGCCTTATAGCCGTGCTTGCTAAATAGTTGGCAGGCAACCTGTAAAATGTGGGTGGCGGCATCGCCTGAAGGTCGGGTGGTGCGGGTATGCACGGCAGTCGTTCCGGTTTGGCCGAGGGGCAGCTACCTTCGATATCGAGAAGTCGCGGAATACAAGGCCGGGGCGAGATCCTTATCTGCCCATTGCGATCTGTTGTCTGGCTATCCTTCTGCGACTGGCCCGGCTAGCCTCTACCATGGCAATGGAGTGCGGAGCGGTGGCAAGACGAAGGCGTGCTCGGCGAATTCTCGTTCGAAGGTAGAGCGAGGCCAGATCCCAGCTGCTGGCCAAGCCCCTCGATCTACCAGGTATCAGGACACCTAGGCGTTCCGCCGTCATGGAGATGCGACTGCTCCGAAAATGACTGGCCCATCAAAAGGTAAGAGCGGCACCCTTGATCAGCGCCTTCTGGGCCAGTATTTCAATGGCCTGCCGCATCCTCTCCATGGTTACCTCGGTCGGTGCCTGTAGCGGCGCCAGCACGGCGCCGCAGTCATGACCCATCCATTTCATGGCGGTCTTCAGCGGGCCAGGGTTCGCTTCCAGGAACAGCGCCTTGAGCAGGGGAAGCAATTCGCGGTGTGCGGCGATAGCCTGCTGCATCTCGCCTCTATCCAGTAGGTGTTGTAACTCGACCCAGTATTCGGGAATCAGTGGGGATGAAGCCAGAATGCCCCCACGCGCACCCAAGGCGATCTGAGCGGGGAACAACATGTCTTCTCCAGACAGTAGCTGGAAGTCGGCGGTGGTCAGCGCGGCGATTTCATTGAAGTGTGCCATGTCGGTATTGCAAGCCTTCATGCCGAAAATGGAACCGTCCAGTTCCATCTGCACGATGGTCGAAACATCCGTGACGATTCGCGTGCGGTACGGGATGTCGTAAAACAGGATCGGCATATCCACGGCATCGCGGTAGGCACGGAAGTAGTCGCGAATGCCCTGCTGGGAAGGAGATACATAAAATGGCGTCACCGTCAGCAAGGCATCGGCGCCGCATGCTTTGAACGCTTTCCCGGCTTCTACTGCTTCGGCGAAGCCTGGCGAAACCATGCCTGCTACGACTGGGACCCGCCCGGCAGCGACTTCGACGGTTATCGCCACCACCCGCTCGCGATCGGCCGGAGCCAGCGCTGTGTATTCGCCAGTGCCACCGATAGGTACCAGGCCACGACAACCGGCCTGAACCAGAAAGTCGACGAGCTTTCTCAGCGCAACCTCGTCTACTTTGCCGTCAGTCGTGACCGGCGTAGGGAAGGGCGGCAAGATGCCATTGAGGGTTGGAATGTTCATTGAGTGGTCCCTTTTGCTGCATTGATTGATCAGCGCTTGGCCTGATCACGTTTTCCGAGTTTTCCCGATATCCAGAGAATGAGTGCGACCAATAGCAGCAATAGGGTCGATACGGCGGCCAGGAGTGGATTGACCTGAAGTACCGCGCTATCCCACATTTGCTTGGGTAGGGTCGATTGCATGCCGCCGCTGATAAAGAGCGACAGGGTCAACTCATCGAACGATGTCACGAAGGCGAATAGGAAGGCCGCGATAAGACCACCGCGTAACAGTGGCAAGGTGACGTGCCATAAGGCTCTGAAGCGGTTTGCACCGAGACTCCAAGCCGCTTGGTCGTAACGCTGGTCGTAGTTCTTCAGGACGGCCATCACGCTGACAACTACGTAAGGCGTAGCAAGGATGGTATGGCCAAGGACCAGTCCGATGGTGGTGCCGGTGAGCGAGATGCGGGAGAACAGATAGAACAGGGCGACCGAGATGATGATCCGTGGCACGATCAGTGGCGATAAGAGGAAGGCAAGTATCAAGGCATTGCCTTTCCTCAGGCCACGTTGCAGGCCGAAAGCAGCCATGGTGCCGATGAGCATCGAGAAGGCCGCGGTCAAGATGGCCACTTTGATCGACCGCCATGTCGCACCGAGCCATTGCGGCGAGTGAAGATATTGTTGATACCACTGCCAACTGAAGCCCTGCGGCGGCCAGTCGAGTACCGATCCTTGGGTGAAGGAGATCGGAATCATCACGAAGGCCGGTGCCACCAGGAAAACCAGCATCAGCAGAGAGAAAAGCCAAAGAACGGCTCGGCCAATGGGCCGGCGTCGTCTGTGCGCCGAGCGACCCGCCAAAGGTGCCGCGCAAAGGATCAGCGCGTCTGAAAGACGCCCCAGCCCTGCTAGTAGCATATTCCCCAGACGCGTCAGAGGTCCCGCTTTACCCGAGCGTCGACGTGCTTCTCCCCCTGCCAGCGTGGACAGCCCGAACAAGCGGTCATAGAGGAGGAAGACCACCATCACCGCGACGAACAGGAGCACGGCCAGGGCGCCGGCGAAGGGCCAATTGAGCAGTTCCTGGACCTGCTGAATGATCAGCTGGGGGAGCATGATGGTCTTGGGACTACCCAGCAGAGCGGGCGTGATGAAAAAGCCGAGTGAGGAGATGAAGACCAGCAGGCCGCCAGCGGCCACTCCGGGCAACGACAGCGGGAAGTAGATTCGCCAGAAGGTGCTGCCAGGTTTGGCCCCCAGCGTCATCGCGGCGCGGCTCAGATTGCCATCGATATTGTCGAGTACCGACAACAGCGTGATCACGCACAACGGCATCATGGCATGCAGCATGCCGATCATCACGGCACTGTAGTTGTAGAGCAATTCCGCCGGAGCATCCGTTAGGCCGAGCGCTTGCAGCCACTGGTTGAACAGGCCGTTACGCCCGAGCAGGGCGATCCAGGCAAAGGTTCTGACCAGGAAGCTGGTCCAGAAGGGTAACAGCAGCCAGAACATCAAGCGCGTGCGGGTGTTGGCCTTGCTGGTGGCGGTCAGGTAGGCCAGGGGATAGCTGAAGACCAACGCCAGAACGGTCGTCCAGGCGGCAAATTGCAAGGTGATTCCCAGCACGCGCCAGTAGATTTCGCGGTCAAGCATCCGCTGGTAGTGATACAGGGAAAGACTGCCGTTGCGGGTGAAGCTGAGGCCTAGCAGGTCCAGCACTGGGTAGACCATCAGTGCCAGCAAGAACAAGGTTGCTGGAAGCACCAACATCCAGGGTTTCGGTCGAAAGGGGCGCTTAGCTACCTGCTGACTCGTGTCCTGCACGTAAGCGACCTGATTCATGCCGCCTCCCGCGTGGTGTCCGCTGGAAGCAGAACGGTGTCGGCTGGAGCCCAGCAGACGCAAACGGGAGCGCCCGGCACGGCGGTCAGCCCACTTTCCTCGGTGAGACCAGCAACCATGAGCTGGGCGCCACCGACGGTATCTACGACGAAACGAGTTACGCCACCGGTGAAAATCACGTCGGCAAGAGTCGCCTGCACCGAGTTCAGCCCGGCCTGGGCCGCAGAGCAGAGGCGCATGCGTTCAGGGCGGATCATGATGCTTACCGGGCCGCTAGTCTGCCTATCGGCCACGAGCGTTGCATTCATGGCCGGGCATTGGATGCTGCTCTGCTGGTTGCCGAGCGCGGTGGCTGTACCGTGAAGGATGTTGGATTCACCGAGGAAGTCCGCGGCGAAGGTGGTCGTGGGGCGGAAATAAAGATCGCTTGGCGTTCCCAGCTGCTCGATTTGGCCATGGTTCATCAGGCAGACCCGATCCGACATCGTCAGGGCTTCCTGTTGGTCGTGGGTAACGAACAGGATCGTCGTCCCCAGCTGCTTGTGAAGCCGTTTGATTTCGATCTGCAATTGATCGCGCAGCTTTTTGTCCAGTGCCCCAAGAGGTTCATCCATGAGGATGATGCTCGGCTGGTAGACGATGCAGCGAGCGAGGGCGATGCGCTGCTGTTGGCCGCCTGAAAGCTCGCGCGGCAGACGGTTGGCCACGTGGCTCAATTGCACCAACTCCAACACCCTCGCGACTTCGCGCCCGATCTCGGCTGGCGGACGCCGCCTCATTCGCAGCGGAAAGCCGATGTTGTCGGCTATCGTCATATGCGGAAAGAGCGCGTAGTTCTGGAATACCATGCCGATGTCGCGCTCGAATGGTGGGGCATAGGTCGCCAGCTTGCCATCGATCCACAGCTTTCCAGCGTCAGGTTCGAGGAGGCCGGCCACCATCATCAGCAAGGTCGTCTTGCCCGATCCAGAGGGGCCTAGCAGGGTTAAGAACTCACCCTGCCGCAATTCGAGGTTGGTGGGCTTTAGCGCTTGAAAGGAGCCGAAATTCTTTTCAATGCCTTCGATCTTCAATTTCGCGTGCATGGCCTATCCCTTCGATGTCTAGCTGAGAATCCATTCGTTGAAGTGCTCGAGCGCTTCCGACTTATGTTTCGCCCAGTAAGCGTTATCGATGGGTAGTCCCCGCTTGAGGTTGTCGGGGTAAGTGGGCAGGTCGCGAGCGCGTTCGGGTGGTATGTGCTGGAATGCTTGTGGCTGCGTGGGGCCATTCAGTACATATTCGGTCAACGCCGCCTGACGCTCTGGCGCGCAGGCAAACTCGATAAAGCGCCGGCAAAGATCAGCCTTGGGCGTACCCCGCAGGATGATCCAGACGTCGATACCCCAGATGTGCTGGTCCCAGGAGATCGCTACCTTGGCGCCTGCGTCTCGGGCCGCCAGGATGCGCGAAGTCCAGGTCGGCATCATGTCGATCTCGCCGCTGGTGAACATCTGTGTCGCTTGGGCCCCTGAACTCCACCACGCCGCGATGTCATCCCGGATCCTGTCCAATGACTTGAAAGCGCGGTCCAGGTCACAGGGATAAACGGCGTCTGTAGCGACGCCATCCGCCATAAGGGCTTCTTCAACAGTGTCGAAGGGATATTTGCGCAGGCCCCGCCGCCCCGGGAATTCCTTCACATTCCAGAATTGCGCCCATCCCTGGGGCACCTTCTTCACCTTCTCGGTGTTATAGCCGAGCGCCGTCGAATAGATGTCCGAGCCGACTGCATAGGGGGTGTTGAAGTGTGCAGGGATGGTTTGGATGACCGCGCTGTCGTTCAGCTGATGAGGCTCGAGCAGGTTCATGCCCGCCAATAGGTTCGCTGCCGCCATGCTAATGGCTCCACCCAGATCCCAGGTGTAGTTGCCGGTCTCGACGATACCTTTCACCTCGGCGGTCGGTTCGGCGGTCGAAGTAATGCCGATCACTTCGATGCCGGTCTCTTTGAAGAACGGCTCGAAAAATGCTTTTCGATACCCCTCTGTCCACATACCTCCTGCATCTCGCACGAACAGGCGCTTGCTATCGGCACGTGCCGAGCCAATGAAGTGGGGCGCGGCAGCGATCGCCGCACCTGCCACAACCGTCTTGCTGATGAAGCTACGACGTGTGATTCCTGCGCTCTTGCTACTCCGCTCCTCCGACATCGCCCGCCTCCACTATAGTGATAATTTGTGCGTATAGTGTTATCTTGTGCGTATAGTGATTTCAACCTAAAACGAGATTTTTATGACGTCCAGGCTGGATGGCGGCCCGAGCGCGAGGAAACAGCGTTGATTTCAAAAGAATTTATGGAATCCATCGGTCGGCTTCTAGGTAGCGACAATGTGCTGGTCGGTAATGACACCGCGGGTTTCGTTAGCGATTGGCGTGACCGGTACCATGGCAGGGCACTCTGCGTGGCACGTCCCGGCACGACTGATGAAGTTGCCCAACTGCTGGCGCTCTGTAGCCAACATGGAGTCCGCGTCGTGCCACAAGGGGGCAACACGGGGCTGTGCGGTGCGGCCACTCCTGACGGTACGGGGGAACAGCTCGTCGTCTGGCTAGGCCGGATGAACCGGATTCGTGAGTTCAGCGAAACCGATGCGAGCGTTACCCTGGAAGCCGGCTGTGTCCTTGAGGCGGTGCAAAACTATGCCAGTGATCGCGGCTATTTCTTCCCCATGAGCCTGGGGGCGGAAGGCAGCTGCCAGATCGGCGGTAACCTGGCGACCAACGCGGGCGGGACCGCGGTCCTGCGCTACGGGCCCATGCGTGATTTGGTGCTGGGGTTGGAGGTGGTGCTCCCCAATGGGGCGATCTATGACTGGCTTACACCACTGCGCAAGAACACAACGGGCTACGACCTCAAGCAACTTTTCGTAGGAGCTGAAGGTACCTTGGGGATCATCACGGCGGCGACGCTCAAGGTCTTCCCCGCACCCAAGGTGCGTGAACTGGCCATGGTCACCCTCGAGGGGGTCGAGCAGGCGCTTACCTTGCTCACACAGCTACGCCGCAGTCTTGGCGAGCGTCTGCTGTCATTCGAAATCATCAATTGGGCTCAGGTCGAGTTGGTGCTGAAGCACACCCAAGGCAATCAATGGCCGTTCGCCGAGCCAGCGCCCTGGTGTCTCTTGATCGAGGTTACAGAGACGCTTGATGGTTACGACCTACGCGGTGCGCTGGAGAACGAGCTGGGAAGAGCCTTGGAAATGGCGTTGATTACCGACGCCGTGGTCGCCACCAGTCAGGTACAACAGAACAATCTTTGGCGCCTACGCCACAGTGTGTCGGAGGCCAACAAGATCGCCGGCTATGGAGTAACCCACGATACTGCCGTGCCGCTGAGCAAGCAGGGCGAGTTTGCGACGCAGGTAGAAGAGCGACTGCTTAGCGAGTTTCCTGATGGACGGGTATTGATGGTTGGCCATATAGGCGACGGAAATCTGCATGTCATCCATATGCTTGATCGGGACGCCTATTCACCCGAACGCCTGGCTGTGGCGGCCAAGCGCATACATCAGATCGTTGACCAGGCGACCTTGAACCTGGGAGGCACCGTGAGTGCCGAGCATGGCATCGGCCAATCCAACAAGGGACGATTACTCGCGAGCCGCAGTACGCAGGATCTCGATCTGATGAAGGCTATCAAGGCTGTGATCGATCCGGATGGCCGCATGAATCCTGGCAAGATATTCGACTGATCGCCCGAGCAAAGGCGTGCCAGCATACCGGGCATTCAGTTCTCGACATGAAATGGTCAGCGTACACTTTCCGGGACAGGCATCGTGATGCGATCAGGCGCCCGGAGACAAGGGGAGTAGGGGTCTCCAGGGCTGCCTACCGCTAGAAAAACCAGCAGGTGAACAATTTGGATATCCAGCTCGATAGACCACCCCTCTCAGGCGATGAGCTTGAAATAGATAACGACGAGGTGGCTTGCGAAATCGGGGAACGTATCAAAGAGCTGCGCAGGGAGCGGAATTGGACACTCACCAAGACGGCTGAGCAAACCGGATTATCTCATTCCGCGTTGTCACGCATTGAGCGGAACGAGTTGTCGCCCACACTCGGCAGCCTCAACAAGATCGCTCGGGGATTCTCCATCGATGTGATCACACTGTTATCCGGGCGTTCTGCCCAGCCCGCCGCCGCTCGACGCAGCATCAACCGCCATTCCCATGGCCTCGTGGCCAATACCCATACCTGTAGCAACATCTGGCTGGCAGCCGACCTGACACAGAAGCGGATGTTGCCGCTGAAGACTCGGGTAGTGGCACGGCATCCGGATGAATACAGTGACTGGGCGACGCATGCGGGTGAACTGTTCCTCTACGTCCTGTCAGGGGAGCTGGTCGTCCATTCGAAAATTTATGCGCCGGTGAAATTGGCCGAAGGTGACAGTCTTTACTACGACGCTCACGCGGGCCATAAGTGGGTATCGGTTGGGCCTGAAGATGCAGTGGTTCTCTGGGTCTTCGCGGACTGATCTCGATAGTCGATTAGGCTGACCGCAGTGAGCGGTGATAGGTGGGCTTGGCACTTGACCGATGCGCTCAATTTCAAGGATCTGCGCGCCGGTGCGCGCAAGCGATTACCGAGGCCAATCTTCGAGTATATCGACCGAGGCAGCGAGGATGAAACGAGCCTTCTGGAGAACCGCAGATCCTTCGAACGGCTTCGTATCCTGCCCCAGGTATTGACTGGCGGTTCGCCTCGCTCCAGCAGCGTGACACTATTCGGTCAGTCCTTGCAGGCACCGATGGTGGTCGCCCCTACGGCTTGCGCAGGGTTGGTCTGGTATAGGGGTGAAATCGAGTTGGCCCGCGCGGCGCTCCAAGCCGGAATACCCTTCTGCGCTGCAACCGAGGCGATCACGTCCATCGAGGAGATTGCGCATACCACCGATGCGGCCACATTGTGGTTTCAATTGTATGTCTGGGAGTCCGAAGTACTCTCGAACCAGCTCGTCGAGCGTGCTCGGCAGCTGGGGATCGAGACGCTGGTAGTGACCGTAGATACGCCGGTGACACCCAATCGAGAATACAACGTCAAGAATGGCATGGGTCTGCCGTTCCGCTATTCACCGCGTCTGGTCGTAGAGGTCGCTACCCGTCCGGCCTGGTTGCTGGGCGTACTGGGACGCTACGTCGCGAAGGGTGGTGCTCCCGGATTTGCAAACTATCCCGAGCGATACCGTAAGACCCTCACGGGCGGTGGCAGTACCTTGCAGCTGCGTCATGATGCCAATCTAACGTGGCACCACATCGTGCGCTTGCGCAGGCTGTGGAAGGGCCATCTGGTCATCAAGGGAATCGCCCGGCCCGCAGATGCGCTCAAGGCCCTGAGCCTGGGCGCCGATGGCATCGTCGTGTCCAATCATGGCGGAAGAAACATGGACAGTTCCGTCGCACCCATGGATACCTTGGAACCTATCAGCGACGCTATTGCAGACCGGCTGACCATTCTGCTGGACAGCGGCGTGCAGCGTGGCAGCGATATCTTCAAGGCCCTGGCTCTCGGTGCCAAGGCCGTCATGGTTGGCAGGGCATTTCTATACGGTACGGCCATCAGCGGTGCTCAGGGCGCTACCCAGGCCTTCAACGTGTTGGCACGTGAACTGGACCTGACTATGGGCGGCGCAGGCTGCCGATCGATCGATGAGATAAACCGCTCCTTTATCGTCCGCTAGGGGGAGATAGCGGTAACTCATGTCAGCCGCTACCACCGCTAGCCAACTGTCCAGCGATGGCTCTTTCACGGGTGAAGTGCTTCTTCACAGATACAGTGCTGGCAATGTAGTACGTCTGCTAACGCAATAGGGAAATCGCGGCGGCACGGAATATGGCGAGCGTTATCATTCGTTAGCCCACGCCACATCCCGTTACAGCCCGATTTTTGACGACTTGCTCACTCCCGCCTAGCGTCAAGAGGTTGCGCATTCGTCTGACGATTGTGCTCGCTCGGAATACTACCTAGGCAATGGGAGTGTCAGATGTCTTTTGCTCGTTCGGCTTTGGCCAATCGCTTGTCCGCTGTTCTTATCGCCGCTACGGCGGCCACCCTGGCATTGCCGCTGGCTGCCGCGCCGACCGTCGAGGGTGCGCTGTCTGCCGTCCAGGGCGATGCCCGGGTGGCCAAGGCCCTGGAGGCGCTGCGCGCCGATGATGGCCGCACCTTCGAGGAACAGAAGCGCATCGCCCAGATCCCGGCGCCGCCGTTTAAGGAGCAGGTTCGCGCCGAGTACTACCTCAAGCGCTTCCAGGAGCTGGGCCTGAAGGATGCCAGCATCGCCCCGGAAGGCTATGTGATCGCCACCCGCAAGGGCAGTGGCCAGGGTCCTCAGCTGGTGGTGTCGGCGCATCTGGATACTGTGTTTCCCGAGGGTACGGACCTTACGCTCAAGGAACAGGACGGCAAGACCTTCGGCCCGGGCATCGGCGATGACGCCCGTGGCTTGGCGGCGCTGCTGTCGGTGATCGACGCCCTGAACAAGAGTGGCGTCGAGACCGTGGGTGACCTGGTTTTCGTCGGCACCGTGGGCGAGGAGGAACTGGGCAACCTGCGCGGGGTGAAGGCCCTGTTCAAGGATCGCCAGGGGATCGACGGGTTCATCTCGGTGGATGGCATCGACGTACGGCGGATCGTCAACCGGGGGACCGGCAGCCACCGCTACGAGATCACCTTCAAGGGCCCGGGCGGCCATAGCTTCGGCGAATTCGGTCGGCCCAGCGCCATCCATGCCATGGGTCGGGCCATCGCCAAGATCGCCGAGGTTCGTCCGCCCAAGGAGCCCAAGACCACCTTCACCGTGGGCACCGTGCAGGGCGGCACCTCGGTCAACGCCATCGCCGCCGAGGCGCGTCTGAACCTGGACATGAGGTCCAACGAGGAGGCGGCGCTGCTGGCGGAGGAGAAGGAAATCCTGGCCCTGGTACAGGACGCGGTGAAGGAAGAGAACCAGCGCTGGGATACCGACCAGATCTCCGTCGCGGTCAAGCTGATCGGGGATCGTCCGGCCGGTGGCACGGCGGAGGATTCGCCCATGGTGCAGACGGCACAGCGTTCCATCGCCGCGGTCACCGGTGGTGCCAAGGTCACCCTCAGCGGCGGCAGTACCGACTCCAATACCGCCATGTCCCTCGGGGTACCGGCCATGACCATCAGCGGTGGCGGGGAGGGCGGCAGCGCGCATTCCCTGGCGGAGTGGTACAAGCCGGTCAACGCTTATCAGGGCCCGCAGAACGTCCTGCTGACCAGCCTGACGCTGGTGGGTATCAAGGGCGTCAGCGAGCCGGTACTGCCGGTGAAGCGCTAGCCTGGGGCGCGCGCGGAGCCGGTCAGCAGGCCGGCGACCGTGCGACCTGCCGACAGGCCAGGGCGCTGGCGAGGACGGCGAGGCCGGCCAGGGGATAGACCCAGGTTGGGGATAGCACCGGCAGCAGCACGCCAGCCAGCAGCGGGCCCAGACCCGCACCCACGTCGCGCCAGATGGCATTGGCGGCCAGCGCCTGCACCCGGGCCTGGCCGGGATGCCGGGCCGCCACCAGTGTTACGACCAACGGCAGCTGCAGCGCCCTCAGGATCAGCACGCCACCCGCGCCCAGCACCAGCCAATGCCAGCCGAACGCACTCAGGGCCAGGGCGGTGAGGGCGGAGAAGGTCACCAGCATGGTCGCGGCGCCGTAGCGGTCGGCGGCCCAGCCGCCCAGCGGACTTAGACTCATCTCCGAGGCGTAGCGCAGCGCCATCAGCAGTCCGGCAATCAGTACCGCGTTACCACCAAGCGCGGCCTGGGCGAACACCGACAGCCCGAAGATGAACAGGCCATCCAGGGCGACGCCTTCGATGAAGGACCAGACGGCGATCCGGTCGGGCCACTGGAAGCGCCGACCCGTACCAGGCAGTTGGTGCGGCTGCGCCGGCAGGCGACTGGCGACCACCAGGCCCACCAGGCAAAGGCCGGCGAGCAGCAGGAAGATCAGCCTTGGTCCAAAATGCAGGGTGATCCAGGCGCCAAGGGGCAGGGCGAGCATGGGGCCGATGGCGATCAACGCGCGCGAGGTCCCCGAGCGGCGTGCGGCGCCGCCGGCCTCGGCGGTGGCCAGCACCTGGGTGGAGAGGTTGAAGACCGCGAAACACAGCCCCCAGGCCAGCCGCAGCAGGATCAGCAGCCAGAAGCCGGAGAGGGTGGCGTTGCCCAGGGCGCACAAGGCTGCTACCCCGGCGGCGAGCATC
This sequence comes from Pseudomonas sp. No.117, assembly GCF_054558395.1. Classification (NCBI taxonomy): domain Bacteria; kingdom Pseudomonadati; phylum Pseudomonadota; class Gammaproteobacteria; order Pseudomonadales; family Pseudomonadaceae; genus Pseudomonas; species Pseudomonas sp. No.117. Next base: position 508,099 of record NZ_BAAJNP010000004.1, on the reverse strand, counting down.
AGGCTGTGCCGATCACCAAAACGGGCATAGCCGTGCACCACATAGCGGTAGCCGAAGATCCGCACCAGGCGGTTGGCGGCGAGCAGCACCCCGGCCTCGGTCAGGCTGATACCGAAGGCCTCGGCATTCATCGGCAGGATGAGATAGAGCAGGACGTCGCTGGGCAGGCAAAGCGCGAGAACGATCGCTGCCTGCCGGGAGGCGCGGTCGACGGGGCGGGTGCTGGCCATGGGCGATCCGTCCTGAAATAAAACTGACTTTTTATCACGACCGCTGAAGCGCGGGGCAACCGATGTGCAATGGCTGCCACTCCTGGCAAGGCGAGGCAAGCCGGGACTCCGGCCAGGAACCGCGTCCTAGGGCGGGCCAGCAGTTGGGAGTCTTTTGCAAGAGGTGTCAGGCGGGCGTAACGGCTGAACTAACCGCCTGCTCGCACAATCCTTTTCAGTGCACCGTTCCCGCCGTTGCGGCCATCGAGCCCACGCGGCGCCCTGTCTTGAAAAGGAGTCGTCAGTGACCGTAGCTGCCCACCGTCCCTATCCCGTCCGGCCTGGCCCGCTGCACGCGCTGCTGCTGGCCGGCTCCGTCCCGCTGTTCATCGGCGGCCTGCTCAGCGATATCGCCTACTACCAGACCCAGCAGATCCAGTGGGCCAACTTCGCCGCCTGGCTGATCGCCGGGGCGCTGTTGCTGTCCGGCCTGGCCCTGCTGTTCGCGCTGGGCAATCTCTTCGGCGCCCGTTTCCGCGGTCGTCGACCGGCAGCCTACTTCCTCCTGCTGCTGCTGGCGTGGGTGCTGGGGCTGGTCAATGCCTTCGAACATGCCAAGGACGCCTGGGCAGTGATGCCCGCGGGGCTGATCCTGTCGGTGATCGTCTCGGTGCTGAGCCTGGTGGCTGCCTGGATCGGTCTCTCCAACCTGCGTTCGGAGGTGGTTCGATGAGCACTCCAAGAGCCTTGAGCGTCCTCGGTCTGGCCGTGCTGCTGGCTGCCTGTGGCAACGAGGGCGGCGCCGACACCCAGGCGCGTGGCCCGGATCCCAAACTGCCGGAACCCCAGCGTGGCCTGCTGCCGAGCATGAAGATCGCCGAGCCGGCCCCTTGGGGGGATCGCGTTCCCACCGTGCCGCAAGGCTACAAGATCAGCGCCATCGCTACCGACCTGCGCATCCCGCGGCAGCTGCTGGTGCTGCCCAATGGCGACATCCTGGTGGCCGAGGGCCGCGGCGGCAACGCGCCCAAGCTCAAGCCCAAGGACGTCATCGCCGGCTACATCAAGGCCCAGGGCAACACCCAGGTGAAGGGTGGCAATCGCCTGACCTTGCTTCGCGATGCCGATGGCGACGGCACCTACGAACTCAAGACGGTGTTCGCCGAGAATCTCAATGCACCCTATGGCCTGGCCTTCGCCAATGGCCGCATCTACGTGGCCAACCAGGACGCCCTGGTGAGCTTTCCCTACCAGGACGGCCAGACCCAGGCCAGTGGCGCGCCGGCCAAGCTGGTGGACCTGCCCGCGGCGATCAATCACCACTGGACGAAATCCCTCGCGGTGAGCGCCGATGGCCGCTACCTCTATGTCGGTATCGGCTCCAACAGCAACGTCGGAGAGCGCGGCATGGACGTCGAGGTGGACCGTGCGGTGATCTGGCAGATCGATGCCCAGAGTGGTGCCCACAAGAACTATGCCACCGGGGTGCGCAATCCCACCGCCCTGGCCATGCAGCCCGACAGCGGCCAGCTCTGGGCCGTGGCCAACGAACGCGACGAAATCGGCCCCGACCTGGTACCGGACTACCTGACCTCCATCCGCGAAGGGGGCTTCTATGGCTGGCCATACAGCTACTGGGGGCAGAACGTCGACACCCGCGCCCAGCCGCAGGATCCGGCCAAGGTGGCCGCAGCCATTAAGCCGGACTACAGCCTGGGTTCCCACGTCGCCGCCCTGGGCCTGAGCTTCTCCACCGCCGCGGTGGGCGGACAATTCGCCGAGGGGGTCTTTGTCGGCGAGCACGGCAGCTGGAACCGCGATAAGCCGGTGGGTTACCGGGTGGTCTTCGTGCCCTTCCAGCAGGGGCGCCCCACTGGCGAGCCCATCGACTTCGCCACCGGTTTCTTTGGCGACGACGGCAAGACCCGTGGTCGGCCGGTGGGCGTGGCGGTGGACCAGCGCGGTGGTGTCCTCATCGCCGACGACCTGGCCAACACCGTCTGGCGGGTGACCCGTACCCAGTAAGGTGGGGAAAGGCCGGCTTGCCGCCCAGCCGGGCAGCAAGCCGGTCAATGCATGCGATGCTGCAGATCGCCCAGCACCACCAAGCTGCCCACCACCATCAGCACCAGGATCAGGCTGGTGAACAGCAGCAGGTAGAGGTCGTGGCGGTGCGAGCGGCCCAGGCTGACGTGCAGGAAGCAGCGCAGGTGCACCAGGATCTGCAGCAGGCCCAGACCGAAGACGATGCCCAGGGTAGTTCCGCGCGGCCAGGTTGGAAACTGGACCAGGGCGATGGGGATCAGGCTCAGCGTTACCGCCAGCCCCAGGCCGATCACATAGCTCGCCAGTTCGCGGCGATAGTCATCTCGCTTCATGGCAGGAGTCCTTGCAGGTAGACCACCGAGAGGATGGCGACCCAGACGATATCGAGAAAATGCCAGAACAGGCCCAGGCGCATCAGCCGGGTTTTCACCGGGGTATCCAGGCCGAACACCCGGAGCTGTACCAGCATCACCACCAGCCACAGGCAACCGCTGGCGACGTGGACGCCGTGCATGCCCACCAGGGCGAAGAACGCCGAGAGGAAGGCGCTGCGCTGGGGCAGGGCGCCCTTGTCCGCCATACCCAGGAAGTCGTGCAGCTCCAGGCCGAGGAAAACCAGGCCCAGCGCCAGGGTCACCAGCAGCCAGGTCACCAGGGCGCGCAAACGACCCTCGTGGTATTTCATCGCCAATGAGGCCAGGCCATAGGTGAAGCTGCTGGCCAGCAGCACCAGGGTCTGCAGGGTCACGCTGCGGATCTCGAACACCTCACCGGGGCGCGGACCGCCGGCGGTGGCGTGTTGCAGCGTCGCGTAGATGGCGAACAGCAGCGCGAACACCAGGGCGTCGCTCATCAGGAAGATCCAGAAGCCGAACAACGAATACTCGGCCTCGGCGTGGGTGGCGTGATCGGTGGCGCCGACGTTGAGGCCGGCGTGGTTCATATCGCGCGGACTCATGGACCCATCTCCGCCAGGCCGCGATTGCCGGGGGTGGTTTCCTCGTCGCGATTGACCGGGCGGGTCGCGGCGACCACGTCCAGCCAGGCCTCGTGCTCGCGCCGGATGTCCGCCGCCGAGATCAGTCGCTCGGTATCGCGCTGGAAGCTGCGGACGATCACCGCGCCCCAGGCCACCACCAGGCCGAGCACCGCCAGCCAGCCGATGTGCCAGACCAGGCCGAAGGCGCAGGCGAAGCCCGCTGCCCCGACGATGGCTGGTACGGCGCTGTTCTTTGGCAGCTCGATGTCGGCATAGGTGCGCGGCCGGTCATAGGCCAGGCCCTGTTCCTTTAGCCAAGTGAAGGGATCGCGGTCGTTGATCGGCAGGGGCACGGCGAAGTTGTATGCCGGCGGCGGCGCGGCCACGGCCCATTCCAGGGTGCGGCCGTTCCAGGGATCGCCCACCGGTACCCGTGCCTGGTCGCGGTGGCGGATACTCACCACCAGCTGGATCACCAGACTCGCCAAGGCGGCGAGCAGCAGGACCGCCCCCACCTCGGCGACCCAGAGCAGCGGGGCGAAGTCGGGGTTGTGGATGGCTTGGCTACGCCGCGGCAGGCCGGAGGCGCCCAGCACGTACAGCGGCATGAAAGCCAGGATGAAGCCCAGACCGAAGTTCAAGGCGGCGATGCGCCCCCAGCGCTCGTCGAGGCGGAAGCCGAAGGCCTTGGGAAACCAGAAGTGGTAGCCCGCCAGCATGCCGAACAGCATCCCCGGGATCAGCATGTTGTGGAAGTGGGCGACCAGGTAGACGGTGTTATGCACCTGGTAGTCCACCGGTGGCGTGGCCAGGGTGATGCCAGTGAGGCCACCGATAACGAACAGCATGATGAACATCACCGCGTAGATCAGCGGCGTGGTCAGGCGAATGCGGCCACGGAACATGGTCGCCATCCAGTCGTAGATCTTCACCCCGGTGGGAATGCCGATGAGCATGGTGGCGATGCCGAACACGGCGTTGATCTTCGGCGACTGGCCCATGGTGAAGAAGTGGTGCAGCCAGACGGTGAAGGACAGCACGGCGATCACCAGGGTGGCCCAGACCAGCGAGTGGTAGCCATAGAGTCGCTTGGTGGAAAAGGTCGAGAACACCTCGGAGAAGACGCCGAAGGCCGGCAGGATGAGGATGTACACCTCCGGGTGGCCGAACAACCAGAACAGGTTGATGTAGTTCATCAGGTTGCCGCCCTGGGTGTTGGTGAAGAAGTGGAAATCCAGGTAGCGGTCCAGGGCCAGGAGCAGTGTAGCCACGGTCAGCGGCGGCATGGCGAAGATCATCAGGATGCTGGTGCACAGCGCCGTCCAGCTGAACAGCGACATATGGAACAGGCGCATCCCTGGCGCTCGTTCCTTGTAGAGGGTGACGGCGAAGTTCAGGCCGGTGAGGGTGCTGCCAAGGGAGCTCAGGGTCAGCGCCCAGATCCAGTAGTCGGGGCCAACGCCGGGCTGGTATTCGGCGCCGGTATAGGGCGGATAGCCGCTCCAGCCACCGGTGGAGAAGCGGCCCAGCACCAGGGACACCATCACCAGCGCCGCGCCGGCCACGGTCAGCCAGAGGCTGATGGCATTGAGCAGCGGAAAGCGCACGTCGCGCGCACCGATCTGCAGTGGCATGGCGAAGTTGATCAGCCCGGTGAGGAAGGGCATGGCGACGAAGAACACCATGATGGTGCCGTGGGTGCTGAACAACTGGCCGAAGTGCTCGGTCGGCAGATAGCCGGGTGCATCGACCGCCAGCGCTTGCTGGGTGCGCATCATCACCCCTTCCACCACGCCGCGGCTGAACATCACCAGGGCTAGCACCACATACATGATGCCGATGCGCTTGTGGTCCAGGCTGGTGAACCACTCCTGCCAGAGATAGCGCCACTTGCAGAGCCAGGTGATCACCCCGGCGGTAGCCAGGGCGCCGAGGATGACCACGCTGGCGCCGCAGGTGGCGACCAGGCTGTAGAAGGGCAGGGCGTCATAGCCCAGGCGGCCGAACAGCAGGTGCCAGAGCGCCGAGGATTCAGTCATGGGCGGCTCCCTTGAAGGTGTCGCAGGCGGGCACCGGGTCCTGGCGATAGCGGGCCAGCACCCAGGCGAAAAGGGCGGGTTGGGTCAGGCGCAGCTCGGCGGCCTGCTCCAGGGTGCCGGGGCGGGCCAGCACCTGGTAATGGGCGCAGTCTAGGGCCGCGCGGGCCTCGCCCACGCGCTGGGTCCAGGCCTGGAACTCGCCCGGTTCCAGCACCCGGATCGGGAAGTGCTGGTCCTGGAAGCCCTCGCCGCTGTACTGGGCGTTGCGGCCCTCGAACTGGCCGGGGGCCGGGATCTGCAAAAAGCGCTGGGTCTGCATGCCGGCCATGGCGTAGATCTGGCCGCCCAGGCGCGGCAGCAGCAGGGACTGCATCACCGTATCGCTGGTGAGTCTGAGCTGCACCGGCCGACCGGCTGGCAACACCAGCTCATTGACGCTGGCGATGCCCTGTTCGGGATAGAGGAACAGCCACTTCCAGTCCAGGCCGATCACCTGGACCTCCAGGGGCGCCTCGCCGGGCGTCGGCGAGCGATAGGGGTCGAGGCTGTGGGTGCGCGTCCAGACCAGCACCGCCAGCGCGACCACCACCAGCGCCGGCACGCCCCAGGCGAAGACGTCCAGCAGCCAGGAAAACTCCCAGCGCGGCCGGTAGGCGGCGCGGTCATTACCGTGGCGGTACCGCCAGACGATCAGCGGGGTGAGCAGGATCACCGGCAGCACCACGATCAGGGCCAGGCCGACGATCCACAGCAGCAGGTCGCGTTCGCCAGCGGCAGCGAGGCCCGCCGGGGCGAGAAAGCCATGCTGCAGCGGCGAGCAGCCAGTCAGCAGCAGGAGGAGCGGCGCCAGGCATCCCGAGTGGAAGGCGCGGCGGCGGCCGGGTGATGGCGAGAGGCTCGCAAGGGACATGGCGATCGGACCGTAACCAGTTGTTGCAGCCAACAGACCGTCCGATCGGGCGTGACGTTCACTGGATACTGGCGCTTGGCCGCCGCGGATCAGGGCACCGCGGCGGCCTTAGCCCGAGCTAGGGCTGTTCGATCTGCCACTGGCCCAGCAGCATGGCGACGAATTTTTCCGCGGCGGGCGACAGCGAGGCCCCCCGCCGGGAGACCAGGCCCAGGGTGCGTGTCACCTCCGGCTCGGTGAGCGGCACGCTGACCAGGGTGGGATGATCCGCATCCGGCATGGCCAGGCTGGGCATCGCCGAAACCCCCAAGCCGGCCTCCACCATGCCCAGCGAAGTGGACAGGTGCTGGACCTCGTAGAACCACTTCGGGCGGATGCCGCGGGCGGAGAGGGCATGGTCGAGCAGCACCCGGTTGCCGCTCAGGCGACCGACGCCGATCAGTCGATGCTCGACCAGCTCGGCCCAGCTGACCGAACCGCGCTCGGCCAAGGCGTGGTCGCGGCGGCAGGCGAGCACGAATTGCTCCTGTACCAGGGGCACGAATTCGATGTCCGGGTGCTGGCCGCTGAGCATGTTGATGCCGAAGTCGGCCTCGCCGCGCAGTACCGCTTCCAGGCCGTCGTTGGCACTGAGGTCGAGCAGGCGGATGCGGATCTTGGGGTACTGCTCGTTGTACTGGCGGATCACCGAGGGCAGGAAGTAGAAGGCCGCCGTAGGGATGCAGGCCAGGGTGACCTGGCCGGTCTGGCGCTCGGCCAGCTCGCGAATGCTGAGGATGGAATCCTCGAAGTCATCCAGCAGCCGGCGCGCCTTGGGCAGGAAGTCCCGACCCACGCTGGTGAGGCCGACCCGACGAGTGGTGCGCTCGAGCAGGGGCGTCCCCAGGCCGTCTTCCAGTTTCTTGATGCGCCGGCTCAGGGCGGGCTGGGACAGGTGCAGCGCATCGGCGGCCTCGTGGAAGCTGCCCAGTTCAGCGATTTTCACGAAAGATCGAATGTCTTGCAGCTCGTAATCCATGAAAGGCCTCTGGCCAGATGGGTCGAAAATTGATTATCCAAGTGGAATAATAGCGACGATATTTGCATTGGATAGATTTATCCAGGACTGCCAATCTTGTTCTCAGAACATCAATAACCGCTATTGATCAACAAGAGTCAGCAGTCATGCAACGTATTCCGTGCGTTCTCATGCGAGGCGGTACCTCCAAGGGCCCCTTCTTCCATGCCAGCGACCTGCCCAGCGATCCCGCCATGCGCGACGAGATGCTGATCGACCTCATGGGCGCCGGCCACGAGCTGGAAATCGACGGCATCGGCGGCGGTAGCCCCCAGACCAGCAAGGTCGCCATCATCAGCCCCTCCAGCCATCCCGACGCCGACGTGGATTATCTCTTCGTCCAGGTGATGGTCGCCGAGCGGCGCGTGGATACCGCGCCCAATTGCGGCAACATGCTCTGCGCCGTCGGGCCTTTCGCGGTGGAGCAGGGCCTGGTCGAGGCCCGCGAGGGCAAGACCCTGGTGCGCATCCGCAACCTCAACACCAACAGCTTCGTCGACTCCCTGGTGCATACCCCCGGTGGCCAGGTGCGCTACGAGGGCGATACCGCCATCGACGGTGTGCCCGGCACCGCCGCGCCAGTCCAGCTGACCTTCCTCGACGCTGTCGGCAGCAAGACCGGCCAGCTCTTTCCCACCGGCCAGGCCACCGACGTCTTCGACGGCGTGCCGGTGACCTGCATCGACATGGCCATGCCGATGATGATCGTCGAAGCCCGTCACCTGGGCGTCACCGGCAGCGAGCGCCCGGCCGATCTGGACGCCAATGCGGCGTTGCTGGCGCGACTGGAAAGCCTGCGCCTGCAGGCCGGCCGAGCCATGGGGCTGGGCGATGTCAGCGGCAAGGTGATTCCCAAGCCGGTGCTGGTCTCCCAGCCGCAGCAGGGGGGCACCCTGCAGGTACGCTACTTCATGCCGCACAGCTGCCACCGGGCGCTGGCCATCACCGGCTCGATCGGCCTGGCCACCGCCTGCGTCACCCCGGAGACCGTGGTGATGGAGCTGCTGGGCGAGTCGGCGCGTGACCTGACCCACGTCCGCCTGGAGCATCCAAGCGGCGGTATCGACGTCGTCCTGTCGCGCGGCGGCGCGGACGGCACTACCATCCAGGCCTCGGTCGTCCGGACCGCGCGCCGTCTGTTCGCCGGCCACGTCTACGCGCCCACCGCGCGGAGGCTCGCCGGCTGACGTAGCACCTCACCCCCACCAGCGCATCCGCACAACTTCAATAAACGGTGATGCCCCATGAAACTTGCCAAATCGCTGTACTTCCAGATCCTCTGCGCCGTGGTGCTCGGGGTGCTGGTCGGTCACTTCTGGGCGCAACAGGCCGTCGCGCTCAAGCCCCTGGGTGACGCCTTCATCAAGCTGATCAAGATGATGATCGCCCCCGTGGTGTTCTGCACCATCGTCACCGGCATCGCCGGCATGACCGACAAGAGCACCCTGGGTCGGCTGATGGGCAAGACGCTGCTGCTGTTCCTGGTGCTCACCGTGCTCAGCCTGTTCATCGGCCTGGGCGCGGTCTACCTGTTCCAGCCCGGCGTGGGCATGAACATAGATCCCGCGACCCTGAGCACCGCCAGCATCGCCCAGTACACGACGAGCGCGGCCAAGCTCAGCGTGGTCGACTTCTTCATGCACATCATCCCGGACACCTTCATGGGGGCGTTCAACAAGGGTGAGGTGCTGCCGGTGCTGTTCATCGCCGTGCTCTGCGGCTTCGCGCTGTCCGCCATGGGCGAGCGTGGCCGGCCGGTGCTGGACGTGCTGGAGTCAGCTTCGCAGATGGTCTTCCGCATCTTCGGCTACCTGATGCGTTTCGCGCCGATCGGTGCCTTCGGCGCCCTGGCCTTCACCGTGGGCCAGTACGGCATCACCTCGCTGGGTTCCCTGGCCAAGCTGATCGCCACCCTCTACATCGCCTGCGCCTTCTTCGTCTTCGTGGTCTTGGGCGCCCTGTGCCGCTCGCGCGGCTTCAGCCTGTGGAAGCTCCTGCGCTACTTCCGCGAGGAATTCCTGGTGGTGCTGGGTACCTCGTCCACCGAGCCAGTGCTGCCGCGCATGCTGCAGAAGCTCGAAGGCCTGGGCTGCAAGAAGGGCGTGGTCGGTCTGGTGCTGCCCACCGGCTACTCCTTCAACCTGGACGGCACCGCCATCTACCTGTCGCTGGCGGCCATCTTCATCGCCCAGGCCTGCAACATCGACCTCACCGTCGGCCAGACCCTGACCATGCTGGCGATCATGCTGCTGTCCTCCAAGGGGGCGGCAGGGGTGACCGGCAGTGGCTTCGTCGCCCTGGCCTCGACCCTCACCGTGATCCATGACATCCCCCTGGCCGGCCTGGCGCTGCTCATCGGCATCGACCGCTTCATGTCCGAAGCCCGCGCCCTGACCAGTCTGGCCAGCAATGCCGTGGCCACCGTGGTGATCTCGCTGTCCGAAGGCGCCTGTGACCGGGAGCAGCTGCTGCGCACCCTGGCCAACGGCAAGGCCGAGCCCGTGGCGGTGCCGGATGCCCCCGAGTGGAGCGCGCCGGACGTCCGTCCCCACGCCTGATCGCTGTAACCGCGCTACCGCTGTAGCCCCCCCTCCGTGTCGTCAGCTGGCCGGAGGAGGGGATCGGCTGGCCCGCCGCTGGCCAGACCCACAACAAAAACAAAGGATAAGCCTATGCTCGCGCTTCTCGGTCTGATCATGGTGGTGACCTTCACCTACTTGATCATGAGCAAACGTCTGTCGCCCATCGTGGCGCTCACCGTGGTGCCCATCGTCTTCGCCCTCATCGGGGGGTTCGCCCCCACCACCGGCAAGATGATGCTCGACGGCCTGAAGATGGTGGCGCCCTCGGCGGCGCTGCTGCTGTTCGCCATCCTCTTCTTCGGCCTGATGATCGATGCCGGTCTGTTCGATCCGCTGATCCGCAAGATCCTCAAGCGCGTCAACGGCGATCCGGTGAAGATCGCCATCGGCACGGCGCTGCTCTCGCTGCTGGTCGCCTTGGACGGTGACGGCACGACCACCTACATGATCACCTGCGCCGCCATGCTGCCGCTGTACAAGCGTATCGGCATGAATCCCATGGTGCTGGCGACCGTCTCCATGCTCTCGCTGAGCATCATGAGCGGCATGAGCCCCTGGGGCGGCCCCGCCACCCGGGCCATCGCCGCCCTGGGCCTGGACGCCACCGCCTACTTCATCCCCATGCTGCCCACGGTGATCGGCGGCGGCGCCTGGGTGGTGTTCACCGCCTTCCTGCTCGGCCGCCGCGAGCGCGCCCGCATCGGCAACGTCAGCCTGGCGAGCGGCGGGACCAACGGCGGCAAGTGCTATATCGAGGAGATCCTCGGCGATTCGCCGACCAAGCGGCCGCGGCTGGCCTACGTCAACCTGGTGCTGGTGATCGCCGTGATGACCGCCCTGGTCATGGGCGTGATGCACGCCGCCATCCTCTTCATGATCGGCTTCGTGCTGGCGCTGATGATCAACTATCCGCAGCTGGAGCTGCAGAAGGAGCGCATCCTGGCGCATTCGGGCAACGCCATGACCGTGGTGCTGCTGGTGTTCGCCGCGGGCATCTTCGCCGGCATCTTCTCCGGCACCAAGATGGTCGACGCCCTGGCGCAGACCCTGGTCGACTGGATCCCGCCGTCTTGGGGGCACTGGTTCCCCCTGGTGGTGGCCATCACCAGCATGCCGCTGACCTTCGTGCTGTCCAACGACGCCTACTACTTCGGGGTGGTGCCGATCCTTGCCAACGCCGCGGCGGCCTATGGCATCGACCCGGTGGAGATCGCCCGTGCCTCGGTGCTCGGCCAGCCGGTACATCTGATGAGTCCGCTGGTGGCTTCCACCCTGCTGCTGGTGGGGATGGTCGACCGCGACATCGGTGACTTCCAGAAGGCCACCGTCAAATGGGCCGTCCTGACCTCCCTGGTCATCACCGCCATCGCCCTGCTGACCGGCGCCATCTCCTTCTTCGTCTGAAATCCCGGCCCGGCGCGCGTTCGCGCGCCGGGCCAGCGGAACCGTCTTCCTACAACAACAAGAGCCTTTCCATGACCCGACTCCTCTCGAGTGGCGCCGGTTGCGCTGCCCTGTGCGCCTGCCTGCCGTTCGCCGACGCCGCCGGCTTCCTCGACGACAGCACACTCAAGCTGCAGGTGCGTAACGTCTATTTCAACGAGAACTTCCGCGATGAGCAGGGCCTGAGCGCCCGCGCCGCCGCCACGGCCAAGAGCGAACGCACCGAATGGGCCCAGGGCTTCCTGCTGGATTACCGCTCAGGCTTCACCCAGGGCACCCTGGGCTTCGGTCTGGATGCCCTCGGCTTGCTGGGGCTGCGCCTGGATTCCGGACCCGGTCGCAGTGGTACCGGCCTGCTGCCGGTGCATGGCGATGGGCGCGCGGCGGAAGAGGCCAGTTCGCTCGGTGCCACCGCCAAGGCGCGGCTGGGCAAGACGGTGGTCAGGCACGGCACCCTGCTGCCGAAGACGCCGGTGCTGGTCTACAACGATGCTCGCCTGCTACCCCAGACCTACCAGGGCACCCAGCTGACCAGCGACGACATCGAGGGCCTGAGCCTGACCCTGGGGCAACTGGACAGGTTCAAGCTGCGCGATTCGACCGACAGCAATGGCCTGTTCGCCGATGGCTACACCGGCGGTCGATCCGGCGACTTCAGCTTCGCCGGCGCGGACTACCAGGTCAGCAAGACCCTCAGGCTCAGCTATTTCCATGGCGAGCTGGACAATTTCTATCGGCAGGATTTCGCCGGCATCCAGCATCAGCTGCCGCTGGCCGGAGGCATCCTGACCAGCGACCTGCGCTATTTCAAGAGCCGTGACACGGGTTCGGCCTATTCCGGAAAGATCGACAACGACATGCTCAGTGGCCAGCTGACCTATGCCCATGGCAGCCATACGCTCGGTGCGGGGTTGCAGCGGCTGAGCGGCGAGGCCGGCTTGCCCTACATCAGCGGCGCCACCGTCTATTCCTTCAGCAACGTCGGCATCGGCAAATTCATCGAGGAAGACGAGCGCAGCTGGTTGCTCAGCTACGTGTACGACTTCAAGACGCTCGGCCTGCCGGGACTCACCTTCATGACGCGCTACATCAGCGGCGACAACGGCCGCTCCGGCGAGGCGGGCCTGCACGAGTGGGAGCGCGACGTGGAGTTGGCCTACGTGGTGCCCAAGGGCCCGCTCAAGGGCTTCGGGGTCAAGCTGCGCAACTATGTCTATCGGGCGGACTTCGCCCGCGGGCGGGACAGCAATCGTCTGTATCTGACCTACGACCTGGCGCTGTGGTAGCGCCAGGCGCGGCGGGGAGTCGCCGCGGTGGCGACCCCCGTTGGGCTCACTGCGCGGGGATGGGCTTGAGACCGCTGTCCTCGATGGCCTTGGCCGCGTCCTTGGAGGCCAGGTACTTGAGCAGCGCACGGGCGGCGTCGGGATGCTGGCTGTGGCTGACCACGGCGCCCGAGTAGAGGGTCATCTTCTGCGCCTGGTCGGGGATCAGGCCGACGATGTCGATGCCCTGCACCGGCTTGAGTTCGCTCAATTGCTGGAAGCCGAGCTGGGCGTCGCCGCGGGCGATCACGCCGCCGACCGGCTCGGCCGGGATCATGCGGGCCTTGGCGGTGAAGGCTTCGCCCAGTTGCATGCGCGGAAAGAGCACGCGCGACAGATAGACGCCGCTGGCGCTGTCGGAGTAGGCCACCGACTGGGCGTTCTCCAGGGTCTTCTTGAAGGCGTCCATGGTGGAGATATCCGGCTTGGGCGCGCCCTGGCGCACCGCCATGGCGATGAAGGATTGACCCAGGTCGACGCGGCTGTCCTTCAGGGCCTGGCCATCGGCGACCAGCTTGTCCAGCGCCGAGCCCACCATCAGCACCACGTCGGCTGGCTCCTTGCGCGCCAGGCGATTGGGAATGGCCTGGGGGGTATCGCCCATGGACGGCGCGGCGGCGATCTCCAGCTTGACGCCCGTGGCCTTCTCATAGACCGGCGCGACTTCGCGGATGGCACCCATGATCCCGCCCGAGCTCAGGATGGTGAGGGTGGTGGGTTGCGCGGCCAGCAGCGGCGTGCTGGAGGCCAGGAGCAGGGCGCCCAGGGCGAGGGAGGGCAGACGTGGGAACATGGCAGGTACTCTTGTTGGAAAGGACCGATCATAGACCGCGGGCGCGCTGCGCCTGCGTGAGGTCGGATGAAAAATAATTTAGTTTACCGGCCCGGTCGATTTCCCTAGGGTGTGCGGTCCGCCAGACCGGGGCGGCCAGATCGAGAGGCAACCATGACCCAGGCTTTGGTCATCGAAGACGACGAGGTGACCGCCCACGCCATCGCCAGTGAGCTACAGGCCCAGCATTATCAGGTCCGTTGGGAGAGCACCGGGCGCGATGGCCTGGCCGCGGCCATCGCCGGCGGCCACGACATCATCACCCTCGACCGGATGCTGCCGGATTTCGATGGCCTGACCATCGTCAGTACCCTGCGTGGCCTCGGCATCACGACTCCGGTGCTGATGCTCAGCGCGCTCTCCGACGTGGACGAGCGGGTGAGGGGGCTGAGATGCGGCGGGGACGACTACCTGACCAAGCCGTTCTCCCTGGTGGAGCTGGTGGCGCGCCTGGAAGCGCTGCTGCGCCGCCCGGTGGCCCAGGCCGCCAGCCACCAGTTGCGGGTGGGCGAGCTGACCCTGGATCTGATCGAGAACACCCTGACCCGGGCCGGGGAAGCCATCGCCCTGCTACCCACCGAATTCAAGATCCTCACCTACCTGATGCGCCATGCCGGTCAGCTGGTGACGCGCACCATGCTGTTCGAGCAGGTCTGGGGCTATCACTTCGATCCGGGGACCAACATCATCGATGTGCACATGGGGCGGCTGAGACGCAAGATCGAAAGGGTCGGGCGGCCGTTGGTGCATACCGTGCGTGGGGCCGGCTATGTCCTCGTCGTCCCGGACTAGACCCCGGCGCTGGCGCTCGGGCAGCAGCCGGTTACTGGCCCTCTATGCGCTGTTCTTCGTCGCCTGGGGCGCGGTGCTGACCGGGGTGCTCTACTGGCAGATCTCCGGCTACCTGGGCGCCGTGGCGGAACGCACCCTGCTGCAGCGCGCCCACTATTATCGCAAGGTCGCCGATGCCGACCTGCTGGCCGAATTGCAGGCCAGCGAGAGCTATTCCATCCCCGGTATCGACGCCTACGGCCTGTTCGAAGCCGATGGCCGCTACCTGGCCGGCAACCTGGTCAAGCTCTTGCGCAGCCTGCCCGATGATGGCCAGGTGCATTATCTGCGCCGCGGTCTGCAGACCGCCGATGCCCTGGACGCGACCCGCAGCAGCCATGCCATCCTGCAACGACGGCCGGACGGGCGCCTGCTGGTGCTGGCGCGGGACGGCGGCTCCATCTCGGCGGTGGGCGGCATCATCGGCCAGGCACTGTTCTGGGGACTGTCGCTGACGCTGATCCCGGGGCTGATCGGCTGGCATCTGCTGCGGCGGCGGCCCCTGCGGCGCGTGGAGCGCCTGCAGGACAGCCTGGAGCTCATCGTCGCCGGCCATCTGGAGGAGCGGCTGCCGCTGTCGCCGCGCCATGACGAGGTGGACATGCTCGCCGCTGCGGTCAACACCACCCTGGACCAGCTGGAACGCTCGATGCACGAGGTGAAGGGCGTCTGCGATGGCATCGCCCACGACCTGCGTACCCCGCTGACCCGCTTGCGCGCGCGCCTGCACCAGCTCGCGCAGCTGCCGCTGGCGGCGCCCCAGGCCGAGCATCTCGACGAAGCCCTGGCAGAGACCGAGGCCATCATGTCGCGCTTCCAGGGGCTGCTGCGCATCTCCGAGCTGGAAGACACCCGCCGGCGCATGGCCTTCGCGCCGCTGGACCTCGCCGCGCTGCTGCGTCAGGCCCATGAATTCTACGAACCCATGGCCCAGGAGAAGGGCCAGACCCTCGAGCTGGATCTGGATACCGACCTGCCGGCGGTACAGGGCGATGCGTCTTTGCTGTTCGAGGCGCTGGTCAACCTGCTGGACAACGCCGTCAAATTCGCCCCGCGGGGTGGCCAGGTGCGGCTGGTGGCGCGGAGCGCCGGGGCCGGCGTGCGCATCGAGGTGAGCGACGATGGCCCCGGCATTCCCGAGGCGGAGCGGGAGAGTGTGCTGCGCCGCCTCTATCGCGGCGATGCCAGTCGCCAGCAGCCCGGCTATGGCCTGGGACTGTCACTGGTGGCCGCCATCGTGCGGCTGCACGGCTTCAGGCTGAGCATCGCGGCGGCGGAGCCAGGCGGAGCACGGGTGATGATCAGCTGCCCAGGCTGACCTTGCTGGGCCGCCAGCCCTTCCTAAATTTTTCTTCACTTTCCTTCATTTGCACGGCCTGCGGGCCCTGCCTAGGGTGGCGGCCCCTGCTGCTGAACCGGACCCGCCGCTCGTGAAACGCCCCTCGCTTTGCCAGGGCCTCGCCGCCCTTTGCCTCGCCTGGCTCGGCCAGGTAGACGCCGCCCCCACGGCCGACGCCCTGATCCCCTCGCCACCCCAGTTGTCGGCGAAAGCCTGGGTGCTGCTCGATGCCACCACCGGCCAGGTGATCGCCGAGCAGGACTCCCACGCGCACCTGCCGCCGGCCAGTCTGACCAAGCTGATGACCGTCTATGTGGCGACCCGCGACATCCAGGCCGGCCGGCTCAAGGCGGACGATCAGGTCACCGTCAGCGAACATGCCTGGCGTACCGAAGGCTCGCGGATGTTCCTCGATCCGCGCAGCCACGTAGCGGTGCACGACCTGCTGCAAGGCATCGTCATCGATTCGGGCAACGACGCCAGCGTGGCCCTGGCCGAGCACATCGCCGGCAGCGAGGAAAGCTTCGCCAGCCTGATGAACGCCACCGCCCAGCGCCTGGGGCTGCACGACAGCCATTTCATGAATCCCACCGGGCTGCCCGATCCCGAGCACTTTTCCTCGCCCTATGACATGGCCCTGCTGGCGCGCGCCATCATCCAGGACGAGTCGGCCTACTACGAGCTCTATGCCAAGCAGTACTTCACCTGGAACGGCATTCGCCAGCCCAATCGCAACCTGCTGCTCTGGCGTGACCACACCGTGGATGGGCTGAAGACCGGCCATACCGAGGCGGCCGGCTACTGCATGGTGACCTCGGCGCAGCGTGACGGGCGCCGGCTGATCACCGCGGTGTTCGGGTCCAATTCGCTGAACAACCGCGCCGCCGATACCCAGAAATTGCTGACCTACGGCTTTCGCTTCTTCGACAACCTGACCTTCGACCAGGCCGGCGTCGCCCTGAGCACCCCGGCGCTTTGGGAAGGCCGGGTGGCGACCCTGCCGGTGGGGGTGAACCAGGACGTGGTCCTGACTCGACCCAAGGGCCAGCATGAGCCGCAGCAGCGCCTGGTGCTCGACGAGCCGCTGGTGGCGCCTATCGCCAAGGGCGCCACGGTAGGGCGACTGGAGCTGGTGGACGGCGGCCGGGTGCTGCAGACCCGGCCGCTGGTGGCCCTGGCCGACGCCGAGCAGGGTGGCTGGTGGTCGCGCTGGCCGCAGCACCTCTATCGCCTGGTGCTGCACTGGCTGGGACGAGCCTAGCCAGATTCGGCCGGTCAGGCGCCCGGGCCGAGGTGTGCGCGCAGGAAGGCATTGGTGCGCTCCAGCGTCCAGCGGACGACGGGCAGCACGCCGAGCATCTCGATGAAGCCATGGATCATGCCCGGCAGCTCGTGGAACTCGACCGTGTTGCCGGCCTTGATCAGCGCCTGGGCATAGAGGCGGGCGTCATCGCGCAGGGCATCGCACTCCGCGCCGAAGATCAGCGCCGGCGGCAGGTCGGCATGGGACGAGGCATACAGCGGCGAGACTCGCGGGTCCAGGGTATCCGCGTCCTTGAGGTACATACCGGAGAAGTAGTCCATCAGCGGCCGGGTCAGCGGCGGGACCCCGGCATTCTCGATCCGCGACGGGTGGTTCCAGGCCTCGGGAGTGTTGTCCACGCCCGGGTAGATCAGGACCTGGGCCTTGAGCCCGAGCGGACCGCCGCGCAGGTGCAGCGCAGCCATGGCGGCGAGGCCACCTCCGGCGCTGTCACCGGCCACGGCCACCCGCTGGGTGTCGAGGTTGAAGGTCGCGCCGGCCCCGGCCAGCCAGTGCAGGGCGGCCAGCACGTCGTCGGGGCTGGCCGGTGCCGGATGCTCGGGGGCCAGGGCATAGTGCACGGCGAGCACCGCGCAGCCGGTGCCGAGGGCGATCTGGCGGCAGAGCGAGTCGTGGCTGTCGAGGTCACCGATCACCCAGCCGCCGCCGTGCAGATAGACCACCACCGGCGTCAGCGTGCCGTCCTCGGCCTGGGACCGGTACAGGCGCAGGGGAATGGGGCCCAGTGGGCCGGGCGCCGCGAGTTCCTGGATACGGGCCATGGGCGCGGGCGGCAGGCCGAGGGCGCGGGTCATCTGCACGTAGGCGGCCCGCGCCTGTTGCGGCGTCAGGCTTTCGATCGGCGGTTGGGGCTGCGCGGCCAACTGGGCCAGCAGGTCGGCGACCTGGGGGTCGAGGCGCGCGAAGATATCGTGCATGGGGGTTCTCCTGAGGATTCGGGACGGCGATACGGCCGTCGGTTCGCCGCCAGCCTCGCCGGAGGCCAGCCAGCCGGTCTATCGGTCAGATGAACGATGGCGACCCGGAGTTGGACCTTGGGCATCCTGACGCGGTTGCGCCCGGAGAATGCCGCAACAGAGCGCCCTGGGCGCTAGGTGCGGGTGACCCACTATCCTGCATCTGAACGATAGCCGCGTCGCCTCGGTGCGGTAGACTCGGATCCCAGCCAGGCCCCGGTCGGGGGTCGGCACCCTACCCAAGACAATCAAAACAATGGGGGTAGCATGGCCCAGCCAGTCGCCGTTTCCAGCGCTGTACCCGCCGAGGTGGTCGCACGCTTCAGCGAGGTCGTCCTGGCCTTGCAGTCCCGGCTGCGGGGCGGGGCCATCACCGAATTCCATGCCCAGGCCCTGGCGCAGCTGCAGCGTCTGGTCGCCTTCGACAAGGCCTGGTGGGGCAATTCCACCTGGCGCGATGGCTTGCCGGTGGCGCACAGCGCCTTCCTGCTGGGGCTACCCAGCGGCTATCCCGAGGAGTGGGATGCCCTCAAGGCCGATGACCACGAGCTCGGCGAACTGCACCAGGTGCCGGGGCGCTGCCAGGTATTCGACTGCCATGCGGACCAGGCCGCGCCAAAGCTCGCGGCCCTGGGCCGGCGACATCGGCTGGCCCAGGGCCTGCGCATCGTGCTGACCGACGACCAGACCCGCCTGGGCGTTCACCTCACGCTGTTCCGCGAGGATCCCGCCAAACCCTTCACCGCGCTCGAATGCCAGCTGGTCGAATGGCTGATGCCCCACCTGCTGCACGCCGAACGCGAGAGTTGCCTGCGCACCCTGGCGACCTTGCGCGACAGCCAGGGCAGTTTCGACGAGCTGGCCCTGGCGGTCTGCGATCGCTACGGCGTGCTGCTTTCGATGGAGCCGGGCTTCGCCGCCTTGCTGGCGGGGGAGTGGCAGGGCTGGGCGGGCCACCGCCTGCCCGCCGGCTGTGAACCCCAGGCCACCTACCAGGGCCGCACCCTGCAGCTCGACGCCCAGCCGCTGGGCGATCTGTTGCTGCTCAAGGCGCGCCGGCGCAGTTCGGCGGACCGCCTCAGTGCCCGCGAGCTGGAGGTGGCCCAGTGTTTCGCCCTGGGCCAGACCTACAAGGAGGTCGCCCGCAACCTGGGCATGGCGCCAGCCACGGTGCGTCATCACCTGAGACGCATCTACGAGAAGCTCGGCGTCAACCGCAAGGCGCAGATCGCGCAGCGGGTCGCGGTTAGGCCCGACTGATCCCACCCCCTACCTGACCCTCTCGCCAAGACCGGGCGCTCCACGCGCCCGGTGAGGCCTCGCACGCTCGCTCGAAAGCTCGAAGGAGTCTGACCATGTCGCGTTCGCCTGCCATTTTGCTCCTCGCCACGCTCCTGTCGCTGGCGGCGCTGAGCACTACCGCCCAAGCCACCGAGAACGGCATGCCGACCACCGCCGCCGGGGTGCAGGACTTCGGTGCGGGCTTCATGCCCCCGTCGACGCCCTTCGGTACGGTCGGCATGCGCTTCAGCGACTACCAGGCGCGGGTGATCAAGGACAGCCATGGGCGCGATGACGGCAACGACTTCAATATCAACGTCCTGGCCATCGGCCTGGCCTATCTGCGCATGACCGACCAGCAGCTGTTCGGTGCGCGCTATGGTTTCGGCGCCGTGTCGGTGTTCTTCCGCATGGATGCCGACCTGGGCATCAACGCCGGCGGGCAGCGGGTGTTCAGTGACAGCGCCCAGCTGTTCCGGCCGGCGGATCTGCAACTGATCCCGCTGATCCTGGACTGGCGCCCGGCGCCCGGGGTGGGCATCAATACCCAGCTGTCGATCCAGGCGCCCACCGGCGATTACGACAAGAATCGCCTGGTCAGTCCCGGCACCAACCACTGGACGCTGTCCCCCATCCTCAATGCCAGCTATATCAGCCCGAGCGGGCTGGAGCTGTCGTCCAGCTTCCAGGTCGACATCAATGCGCGCAACCCGGCCACCGATTACCGCAGCGGCGTGGAGTATCGCCACGAATTCGCCGTCGGCCAGCACCTCGGTCCCTGGACGGCGGGTCTGGGCGGCTACTACTACCGCCAGCTCAGCGACGACGAGGCACCGGGCCTGACCCGTGGCAATCGCGCGCGGACCCTGGCGCTGGGTCCGGCGATCAGCTACTTCGAGCCTGGCTCGGGGTTGCCGGCCATCTGGCTGCACGCCTACAAGGAAGTCGAGACGCGCAACCGGGCGGAGGGCTATACCGTGGCGCTGAAGATCGGGGTCAGCTTCTAGAGGGTCGAACTAGGCACCCATCAGCTCGCGGACGCGACTCGCCAGGTGGTCGACGGCGAAGGGCTTGGTCAGGATCTCCATGCCCGGATCCAGGTGCCCGTTACCGATGGCGGCGTTTTCCGCGTAGCCCGTGATGAACAGTGTCCTGAGCCCCGGCCGCGACTGGCGGGCGGCATCGGCCAGCTGCCGGCCGTTCATGCCACCGGGCAGGCCGACGTCGGTGATCAGCAGGTCGATAGCCACGTCGGACTGCAGGATCTTGAGGCCGGTCAGGCTGTCGCTGGCCTCGATGACGGCGTAGCCGAGATCGCCGAGGATATCCATGACCAGCATCCGCACCGTGGGCTCGTCGTCGACGATGAGCACCGTCTCGCCTTGGGCGGAACCGGCCACGGTCTCCCGCTGGCCTAGACCTTCGTCCCCCGGTGTTTCGCCGAGATAGCGTGGCAGGTAGATGCACAGGGTGGTGCCCTGGCCCACCTCGGAATAGAGGCGGACCTGGCCCCCGGACTGGCGGGCGAAGCCGTAGATCATCGACAGGCCGAGACCAGTGCCCTGGCCGATGGGCTTGGTGGTGAAGAAGGGCTCGAACACCCGGGCGGCGACCTCGGGCGGGATGCCGACCCCGGTATCCGTCACGCACAGTGACAGGTACTGGCCTTCCGGCAGGTCCTGGGCGCGGGCGGTCTCGCGGTCCATCCAGCGGTTGGCGGTCTCGATGGTGATGCGGCCACCGTCGGGCATGGCGTCGCGCGCATTGATGCAGAGGTTGAGCAGGGCGTTCTCCAGCTGGCTGGGATCCACCAGGGCGGGCCAGAGCCCGGCGGCGCCCACCGTCTCCACCTGGATGCCCGGACCCACCGTCCGCTGGATGAGTTCGGTGAGGCCATCGATCAGCTGGTTGACGTTGACCGGCCGTGGCGCCAGGGTCTGGCGGCGGGAGAAGGCCAGCAGCCGGTGGGTGAGGGCGGCGGCGCGCTTGGCCGCGCCCTGGGCGGCCACGAGGTAGCGGTCGAGATCGCGCAGGCGGCCCTGGGCGATACGCGTCTCCATCAACTCCAGGGCACCGGAAATGCCGGCCAGCAGGTTGTTGAAGTCGTGGGCGAGGCCGCCGGTCAACTGGCCGACGGCTTCCATCTTCTGCGACTGCCGCAGCTTTTCCTCGGCCTGCATCAGCTCGGCCGAGCGTTCGGCCACCCGGCTTTCCAGGGTGTCGTTCAGGGCGCGCAGGGCGGCCAGCGCCTTGTCGCGTTCCGCTTCCACGGCACGGCGCTCCTCGACGTCGATGAGCACGCCGGGAAAGCTCAGGGGTGTGCCATCGGCGGCGTGGTCGACACGGCCATTGGCCTCGATCCAATAATAGCGCCCGTCCGCCCGGCGGACCCGGTACTGGTGGGCGAAGGGGCCGCCCTGGGCGACCACGGCCTCGATGGCGTGGGCCAGCCCCCCCTGGTCGTCGGGATGGACGTTGGTGACCACCTGGGCCAGGCTCAGGCCCTCGCGGCCCAATTGCGGATCGAGGCCGAACACCGTGGCGAAGGCGTCGTCGATGGCGAATCTGTCGCTGGGCAGGTCCCAATGCCAGGTGCCGATGATGGCCCCCGCGGAGAGCGCCAGCTGGACGCGCTCGATGTTCTCCCGGGCCAGGGCCTCGCTGATGCGCAGGCGTTCCTGGGCATTGCGGCGTTCGGTCACGTCGCTGAAGAGGATGGCGATCTGGCGCTCGTCCGGGTCGCCCACCCGCACCGCGCGGACGTCGAACCAGCGTTCGAAGGTGTTGGCGTAGTTCTCGAAGGTGGCCGGCTCGCCGGTCTTGGCGACATGGCCGTAGGTATCGAACCAGAATTGCTCCAGGTTGGGGGCGAACTCGGTCACCCACTTGCCACGCAGGTTCACCCCTGCCTGGCGTTCGAAGGCCGGGTTGGCCTCCAGGAAGCGGTAGTCGATGGGCTTGTCGTCAGCGTCGAACTTGACCTGGACGATGGCGAAGGCCGAGCCGATGGTCTCGATGATGGCGCGAAAGCGCTCTTCGCTCTTGCGCAGCGCGGTCTCGGCGGTCTCCAGCTGGCTCATGTCGAGCATGGCGCCGATCATCCGCGTGGGCCGGCCGTAGGCGTCGCGGATCACCCGGCCGCGGTCGAACACCAGGGCATAGGATCCGTCCGCACGCCGGAAGCGGTACTCGTCGGTCCAGGCCAGGCCATCACCGGCGATCACCCCGTGAATGGAGGCATCTATGCGGCCGCGGTCGTCCGGATGGATATGGGCAAGCCACCAGGCGGCCGTGGACTTGGCCGCGTCCGGGGCGTGACCGTAGGCGGCGGTCAGGGCCTCGTTCCAGAGGATCAGGCCACTGGCGAAGTCCCAGTCCCAGATGGCGTCATTGGTGGCTTCGGCCAGCAGGCGGTAGCGTTCCTGGGTTTCCTTGAGGGCGAGCCCGGCCAGGTGCTCGACGGTACGGTCGCGGAGGATCTTGACGAAGCCCAGTGGCTCGCCGTCGTCATCGGTCAGGGCCATCATCTCGCCGGACGCCCAGAAGCGCTGGCCATCCTTGCGCAGGTGCCAGCGTTCGTCCATGGCGCTGCCATCGCGCAGGGCCTTGGCCATCTCGTACGCGGCGCGGTGATTGGCGCGATCCTCGGGCGTGAAGAAGCGCGAGGCGTCCTGGCCGATCATCTCCTGGGCGCTCCAGCCCATGACCTGTTCGGCACCCGGATTCCAGTCGGTGATGAGTCCCTGGCAGTCGCTGACCACGATGGCGAACTGCGTGGTGCTCTCCAGCACCGCCCGGCTGCGCGCCTTGCTGGGAAGGAGGGCGGCTTCCGCAGGGGCGGCGCCCCGAGCACCGGTGGAGCGCACGATGGCGCGCAGGCGCAGCACTTCGGCCTCGAGCTCCTCGCGCGTCAGCGCGGTCAGGGGTACCTCACTCATCGGGCTGGAAATCCTCGGGGCTATCGGTGGGAGCGTCGTTCGACCGCAAAAACGTCAAAGTGTGGCGGCACAGCGCAACGCGGGAAAGCCCTTGCCGCTGATCGGCAAGCTGCGCAATGGGCTGCGCTTGCGAACCGTCTGGCTGAGCCGCAAGCGCCAGCGAAACGGCGCCATGGCGTGGCTGCTGGGCTAGAGCGGGGCAGGCGAAGCGGCCGCCGATGCTCACGGCTGCGCTGCCGTCGGCTGGCTCCAGCGCAGGGGCGGTTCCTGCCCGGGAGACGAACGGTCGGTGGCTGGAACCCCGCCGTCGCAAGAGATCTCTACGAAGGCACGAGGCGTTCGTCATGAGCGCCAGCCCCCGAACGAACCACGCAGAGGCATCCGCGCATGGCCACGGCATCTTCCTCCTCCCCAGCGGCGCTCCGACGCGCCATCACCCTGCCCATGCTGGTGTTCTTCATCCTCGGCGATGTCCTCGGCGCCGGGGTCTATGCCCTGGCGGGGACCATCGCCGGGCGGGTCGGCGGCGCCATCTGGGCGCCGTTGCTGATCGCCCTGCTGTTCGCCTTGCTCACCGCGGCCTCCTATGCCGAGCTGGTCACCAAGTATCCCAAGGCCGGCGGCGCGGCGGTCTTCGCCGAACGCGCCTTCGGCCGGCCCTGGCTGTCCTTCCTGGTGGGCTTTTCGATGCTGGCCGCCGGCGTCACCAGCGCCGCGGGCCTGGCGGTGGCCTTCGCCGGCGGCTACCTGCAGGCCCTGGTGCCCTGGCCGAGTACCTGGGTGTGCCTGGGCTTCCTGCTGGTCGTGGGGTTGCTCAATGCCCGCGGCATCAAGGAGTCGCTCGCGGTCAACCTGATCATGACGCTGGTCGAGCTATCGGGCCTGGTGATCGTCATCGTCGCCGCTGCCTGGTTCGTCGCCCAGGGGCAAGGCGATCCGGCGCGGTTGCTGGAGGTCGATGCGCCCTCGGCTAGCGTGGCCATCCTCGGCGCCTCGCTGCTGGCCTTCTATTCCTTCGTCGGCTTCGAGACCTCGGCCAACCTCGCCGAAGAAGTACAGGACGTCAGCAGGGTCTATCCGCGCGCGCTGTTCGGCGCGCTGGTGATCGCCGGGATCGTCTACCTGCTGGTCGGCGCGGGTGCCGCCCTGGTACTGCCGGTCGAGCAACTCAAGCATTCGGGTGCGCCCTTGATGGATGTCCTGGGGGCTTCGGGCCTGGGCGTGCCGACGCGGCTGTTCGCCGTCATCGCCCTCATCGCCGTGGCCAACGGCACGCTGCTGACCCTGATCATGGCCAGCCGTCTGGCCTTTGGCATGGCCCGCCAGGGACTGCTGCCCGCGGTACTCGGCCGAGTGTTGCCACGCCGCCGCACGCCCGGGGTCGCCATCCTCGTCACCACCGCGGTGGCCATCGCCCTGACCTTCACCAGCACCCTGGATGTGCTGGCGGAAACCGTCGTCCTGCTCCTGCTGGTGGTGTTCATCAGCACCAACCTGGCGGTGCTGGTGCTCAAGCGCGAGCAGGTGGACCACCCGCACTTTCGGGTGCACTGGATCTTTCCCGTGCTGGCGCTCGCCTCCTGCGCCCTGCTGGTCGCCCAGCAGGGGGCGGCCACCTGGCTGCGTGCCGGGCTGATGCTGCTGGTCGGCGGGGTGCTCTACGGCCTGACCCGCCTGGCCGGGTCGCGCGTGGCCGCGGCCTGAGGCCTTGGCCAGCCGTCGGACGCCGCCCAGGCGTCAGGAGGCGACCAGCTCATACAGCGTCTTCATGTCCGCCGGCTTGGTCAGGTGATGGTCGAAACCGGCGGCCAGGGCCTCGGCCTTGTCGTCCGCCTGGCCCCAGCCGGTCATGGCGATCAGCTTGACCGCCTGGCCCGCCGGGGTCTGGCGGATGGCGCGCGCCAGCTGATGGCCGGTCAGGCCCGGCATGCCGATGTCGGAGATGACGATGTCGGCGCCGTGGTCCTGGAAGGCCTCCAGGGCGGCCTGGCCATCGTAGGCGATGCGTACCTCATGGCCGTCCAGCTCCAGCAATTCGGCGATGGTGTCGGCGATGTCGGGGTTATCGTCGGCGACGAGGATCCGCCGCGCGGCGGGCGCCGCAAGCTCCACGGCGGCCGCCGGCAGGGCGGTCGGCGGGGCGACGGTGAGTGGCAGGGTCACGGTGAAGCGGCTGCCCAGGCCCAGCCCGGCACTGGCCGCGGTGATGTCGCCGCCCTGCAGCCGCGCCAGCTCGCGGGAGAGGGCGAGGCCGATGCCCAGGCCCGGCGAGCGCTCGGCCAGGCGTGGATCGATCTGGCCGAACATCTGGAACAGGGCCGCCAACTTGTCGGCGGCGATGCCGATACCGTTGTCGGCGATCTCCACCCGGACCTCGTCGTCTTCCTCTCGCACCGTCAGGGCGATCCGCCCGCCCGCCGGGGTATAGCGCGCGGCATTGCCCAGCAGGTTGAGGAAGATCTGCTCCAGGCGCAGCGGATCCGCGTACAGCCAGATCGGCGCCTCGGGCACCTGCAGCTCGAAGGCCTGCCCCTTGTCCTGCATCACGGCCAGCGCCGCGTCGGCGACGGCATCGAGCACGGCCTGGAGCCTGACGAAGTCGTTATGCAGGGTGATCCGGCCAAAGGTAATGCGGGAGATATCCAGGAGGTCATTGAGCAGGGCGCTCATGCGCTCCACCTGGCGGTCGATGGTCTGGCAACTGCGTCGCTGCTGCTCGAGGGTGGCTGTCGGTGCGGCGATCAGGGCCGCCGCATGGCGAATGGGCGCCAGCGGATTGCGCAACTCGTGGGCCAGGACGGCGAGGAATTCGTCCTTTTGCCGATCGGCGTCGCGCAGCAGCCGTTCCTGGCGCTTGCGCTCGCTGATATCCAGGAACCAGACCGCCACGTTGCCATCGAAGGGCGTGCCGCTGACCTCCAGCCACTGCGGGGTGCCGGCGAGGTCGGGCCCCGGCAGCTCCAGGGACCAGGCCGCTGCGCCGTCGTGGTCCTGGCACAGCTGCAGGATGCGGCCGCTGGCCCAGGCGCGCCCGGCGGCCATAGGTCCCTCGTCCAGCCCCAGCGTGCGCGCGGCGATCGGGTTGAGATAATCCCAGGCGAAGCCCCGCGCGGCCGAGGGTACGGCGATGCCGAAGCAGATCAGCGAGCTTTCCAGGGCCACGTGCAGGCGCCGTTGCGAGCGCAGCGCGGCGTCCTGGATGCGGGCGCGGTCAATCACCAGCACCGCCTTGGAGGCGCACAGATCGGCCAGGCGCTGCTCCCGCGGGGTAGGCTCGCGGGCCTCCGGCAACTGGATGGTCAAGGCGCCGAGGGTGCCGTGCAGGGTGCTGTGCAGGGGCACGGCATGCAGGGCGGCGAAGCCTTCGCGCTGCCCGATGGCGGCCAGCGCGGAGAAGTCCGGGGAGGTCCCGAGGTCGCGAACCAGGACCCGGCCCTGGGTGCGAATGGCGAGGTCGCAGGCGCTTTCCTCGGGCCTCAAGGCAGCCAGCCGCTCGCGGGCCTCGGCCGAGAAACCGGCAGCGAAATACAGCTGTGGCCGTTTGCTGTCGTCCAGTAGCGACACGCAGCCGAAGGGCGTCTGGTGGAATCGGCAGAGGACCGCGAGGATTTCCTGCAGCTGTTGCGGCAGCGACGGCAGCTGCAGCAGGCGATGGTTCAGCCGCTGCAGGATCTCCAGGTCGGCCACCTGCAGCCGCAGCTCTTCCTGACTCTGCTGCAGGCCGTGCAGGTAGTCGTCGCGCTCCTCTTCGACCAGGCGCCGGGCGTCGGCCGCGGCCAGCAGCGCCTGGCCCACCTGCTGGATCTCCAGTACGTCGCTGTGCGGCAGGACCGGAGGCAGCCGCTGGCCGAAGGCCTCGGCGGCGTCCTGCAGCGCCTGGACTGGACGGCTGATACGCCGCGACAGCAGCAGGGCGACCGCCCAGGCGAGGATGACCGACAGCATCAGCCCGCCGCCATAGAGGGCGAAGGAGCGGGTGGCCGCCGCCGAGACCTCTTCGGTGGGGATGGCGGTGGTCACCGTCCAGCCCGAGTCGGGCAGGCGGACGAAGGCCGTATAGACCTCATGGCCTTCCCGCGTCCGGGCCACGCCGACGCCTTCTTCGCCGGGTTGCGCCAGGATCCTGGCCAGTTCCGGCAGGGCTGGCTGGCCCACGCTTTCACTGTGCAGCGCGGTGCGCGCGATGCGCAGGCCATTGCGATCGAACACCGAGCCGACCCAGTTCTTCGGCAGGGTGCGGGTCATGCGCGCATCCCGGATGCTTTCCGGGGTCATCACCGCCGTCAGCACGAAACTCAGCTGGCCGTCGCCCAGTACCGGCACTCGTACCGGAAAGGCGAGCAAGCCAGACGGACCGCGGCCCAATTGCCCGATCACCGGCCGGTGCCGGGCGACCACCTCGGCGAAGCTGGCCGGCTCGGCCAGCGGTCCCCCGGGCGTCCGGTTGTGGCTGGAAATCCGCCGGACCACCTGGCCATCGGGGGCGGCCACCAGCACGGCGCGCCAGCCCGGTACCAGCGGCAATACGCGCTCGACCAGGGTGGCGAAGCCATCCAGGTTACCCGCCAGCAGCAGGGGCGACTCGGCGAGCGCCTGCAGGATGGTCACCGAGCGGCGCAATTCGA
This sequence comes from Pseudomonas sp. No.117, assembly GCF_054558395.1. Taxonomy (NCBI): domain Bacteria; kingdom Pseudomonadati; phylum Pseudomonadota; class Gammaproteobacteria; order Pseudomonadales; family Pseudomonadaceae; genus Pseudomonas; species Pseudomonas sp. No.117. Next base: position 480,383 of record NZ_BAAJNP010000004.1, on the reverse strand, counting down.
TTTCGATGGTGGTGGCCGCCTGGCGGCTGGATTCCAGGGCGCGCTGTTCGGCCTCGCGCTGTTGTTGCTGTACCAGCAGCCAGAGACCGAGGCCGGCGACCAAAGCCAGGGGCACGATCCCGGCGAAGGCGATCGCCAGCAGACGGTTGCGCAAGGGGACCAGACGAGCAGGGCGATTCATCGACGGCGACATGTCGGCTTCAAGGGCAGAGAGGCGCCCATTCTAGCCTCAATCCGCCTGGTGTTTTGCCAGGGCCGGCACTCTGTTGCAGAACCCTCTCATCACCCTGGAGGCCGCGCCAGCTCTGGGTTGCGGCTTGAAACGGAGCGGCCGTTCATCGGCGATGAGCGGATATTCAGCCAGCGCCGGGGCCGCCGACGAAAGAGCTGAACACGTTGTTCACTGCCCCCGGAGTTGCTCCATGCGTACCCTGAAATTGCCGGCCCGCTCGGCCCTTTGTTTCGCCGCCATCACCCTGCTGCTACTGGTGCTCGCCGTCACCTCCGCCGTGGGGCTCAATTCGCTGTACCGAGCCGAACAGGATGTCGAGACCAACTGGATGGCCAGCATCGCGCAAACCGCGAAGATGGATACCCGCGTGCTCAGGTTGCGCCTGGAGACCTTTCGCCTGGTCGCAACCGACGACCCGCAGCTGAAGGAAACCACCACCACCGCTATCGCCCAGGTGCGCCGCGAGCTGCAGAAGGACGTGGCCGACTACAAGGCGCTGATCGCCTCGCCGGAAGAGCAACGGCTGGCCGATGCCGTCGATGCCGGCGTCAAGGCCTACGACGGCCGCATGGACGAGATCCTCACCATCGCCCGGACGCGGCCGAACCTGGAAGGGATAGCCTACGTCAACACGCACATCCGCCCGCTCGCCAACGATCTGCAGGAAAGGATCGTCGCCCTGGGCGCCTACAACGAGCGCGGCGCCAAGCAGGCCGGCCATCTCGCCGGACAAACCTATGGCAGAAGCCTCTGGCTGCTGGGCGTGATCTCGGCGCTGGCCGTCGTGCTGACCGTGGTCCTCGCCGTGCTCTATACCCGCAGCATCCTCCAGCCCCTGCGCCAGGTGCTGGGAATCAACCAGCGCATCGCCGAGGGTGACCTGCGGGTCGCGGCCCAGGCGACCGGGCGCGACGAGATGGCCGAGCTGATGCGCACCACGGTGCAGATGCAGCAGACCCTGCGCGACACCGTGAGCCACATCGGCGAGGCCTCGACGCAGCTGGCCTCGGCCGCCGAAGAGATGAATGCCGTGACCGAAGAAGCCAGCCGCGGCCTGCAACGGCAGAACGGCGAGGTGGAACAGGCGGCCACCGCGGTCAACGAGATGACCGCGGCCGTCGAGGAAGTGGCGCGCAACGCCGCCTCGGCGTCGGCCTCGGCGCAGCAATCGGAACAGTCCACCGGCGTCGGCACCGCCCGGGTCACCGAAACCGTGAAGGCCATCCACGGCCTGACCGATACCGTTTCCCGGACCAGCGAGCAGATCGTCGACCTGGCGCAGCAGGCCCAGGGCATCGCGACCGTGGTCGATGTGATCCGCGGGATCGCCGAGCAGACCAACCTGCTGGCGCTGAACGCGGCCATCGAAGCGGCCCGTGCGGGCGAGCAGGGGCGTGGCTTCGCCGTGGTGGCCGATGAGGTGCGGGCGCTGGCCCATCGCACCCAGGAATCCACCCGGGAAATCGAGCAGATGATCGGCGGCATCCAGAGCGGCTCGGAAGGCGCGGTGCAGGCCATGCAGCGCAGCCGCGAGGAGGCGACCGCCACCCTGAGGATCGCCAACGAAGCCGGCGCGGCGCTGGAAGACATCGCCCGTTCCATCACCGCGATCAACGAGCGCAATTTCCTCATCGCCACCGCCTCGGAAGAACAGGCCCAGGTCGCCCGCTCGGTGGACCAGAACCTGGTGAGCATCCGTGACCTGTCGATCCAGACTTCGGCGGGCGCTCACCAGACCGCCGCGGCGGCCCATGAGGTATCCCGCCTGGCCGTGGACATGCACCGCCTGGTCGGCCGCTTCTCGGTCTGATCCCGCGCGAGCGGCAAGGCCCTGTCGGCGCGCGTCGTCGGCAGGGCCTTTGCACGTGGCGACGGCATGGCTGCTGTTGGTCGCCGGCGGGGAACCATGTCGCGGGCCTAGGGAGTCTTCACTGGCAGCTTCCAAGGAGAACCGGCCATGTACCTCGTCCAGTTGCTGCTGCCCCTCACCGACAACGACGGCCAACACCTGCCCAGGGCGCTGTTCCAGCGGGTCCGTGAGGAGCTGGTCGAGCGCTTCGGCGGCTTGACCGCCTTCAGCCGGGCACCGGCCGATGGCCTGTGCCAAGGCGCAAGGGACGAGGTCGAGGATGATCAGCTGGTGGTGTACGAGGTCATGACCGAGACGCTGGAGCACGCCTGGTGGGATGATTATCGGCGACAGCTCGAGCAGGCCTTCCGGCAGCGCGAGATCCTCATTCGCGCGCTGCCGGTGGAGCGGCTCTAGACCTCGGCCAGCGCCACGCGCGCCCGTCCGGCCCGTTTCGCCTGGTACAGCGCGGTATCGGCCAGCCGGATCAGTTCGTGCACGTTCAGGCGTCCATCGGTGCACGGGGCGATGCCGATGGAGGAGCTGGTCGTCAGTGTGCGGCCCTGCAGTTGCCAGGGTTCCTGGAGCACGCCACAGAGCCGTTCGGCGAGCGCGAGGGCAGCGGCGGGCGAGGTGTCCTTGAGGAAGACGATGAACTCGTCGCCACCGATGCGGCCGAGCAGATCGCCCTCGCGCAGGGCGGTCTTCACCCGGGTCACGAAGGCCACCAGCAAGAGATCGCCGAATTCGTGGCCGAAGGCATCGTTGATCGCCTTGAAGCGATCAAGATCGAGATAGAAGAGGGCACAGGGCTGCCCAAGGGCATTGCCGGCTCTGTAGCTGGCGATCTGGTCGAGGATACTGCGCCGGTTGGCGACGCCCGTCAGGGTATCCCGGTAGGCCAGCGACTTGAAGCGCTGCTCGCTTTCCTGGAGCGCCCGCTCGGCCAGCTTGCGCTCGGTGACGTTGCGACTGACGATGGTCAGCAGCCGGCGGCCACCCTGGGCATCGAAATGCGGGGTCTTGACCACTTCCCAGGTGTTGATCCGTCCATCCGGACCCAGGAAGGATTTTTCCACGAGCGTCGGCCGGCCATTATTCCAGGCCAGTTCGTCGGTCTGGATGTTGTAGATGAAGGCCTCGGCGAAGGCCGGAAAGCGCTCGATCAGCTCGGCGTCGGTGACGCCGACATAGTCGAAGCCGACCATGGCATAGGCTTCCAGGACGATCCGATTGACGAACAGCCAGCGGCCCTGGCCGTCCTTGGCGACGATGAATTCCTGGATCGAGTCGAGCAGGGTGCGAAGATCAACGTCGGTTTCGACGGCAGACATGGGACGAGACCTGAAGGTCGGGCGGGTACCAGCTTATCGGCGCGCCGGTGCGGTAGCTGAGGGTCAGGAGGCGCCATCCGTCGTCTGGCTGGCGGACGTCATGACACCGCTGCGCTGAGGCGAAACGGCCCGGCGACGCACAGCGCAGCGGTGGGTGGCACGCGCCGACGAATGGCATTCCCAGCAGGCCTTCGCCCTTGACGCTGGCAAGCGAGACGACGGCCGTCGGGCCCCGCCGACGCTGGAACCAAGCCGCGCGAGGCCAGCCGAATGCTGTGATCATCAGCTGCCAGATGTGCCTCCCATGCAGACCACTACAAGAGCCCTGACCGGCCAGCGATCCGGCTCCACGCCAGTCGCCTTCGAACCTGCCAAGTCCCTTTACCGGGAGCTGCTGGTACCCAACCCCGACGCCGCTGCGCGCCAACAGGCCCAGCGTTACCTCGATGACCAGTTGCAGATTGCCGGTAGCCTGGCCGCCGATCTACCCGAAGACCCCGAGGGCCTGGAAGCCTGGGTGCTGGAAAACAACACCCGGGTCGGCGCCCAGTACCGTGACTACCTGGCCGCCCGCAAGGCAGGCGCGCCACGGCGCTATTTCGGCAGCAAGGCCCACGCCCTGTACTTCCTGCGCGGCGTGGCGCCGACCAAGCTGGTCGACGGTGCCTGGCTCTATGGCACGCTCGCCCACTGGGACGACCTGCGCTATCGCGCGCCCATCCAGATCTACCTGGAAGAACTGGGCGACGGCCAGCCGGACAAGAACCACGTGGTGCTCTATCGCAAGCTGCTGGCCAGCCATGGCTGCGAGGACGTCTCGCGCCTGAGCGATGAGCACTTCGTGCAGGGCGCCATCCAGCTGGCCCTGGCCTATAACGCGGAGCACTACCTGCCCGAGGTCCTCGGTTTCAATCTGGGCTACGAGCAACTGCCGTTGCACCTGCTGATCAGCGCCTACGAGCTCAATGAGCTGGGGATCGATCCTTACTACTTCACCTTGCACGTCACCGTCGACAATGCCGGCACCGGCCATGCCCGCCAGGCCCTGCGCGCGGTCCACGAGGCCATGCCGGCCGAGGGCCGCGCGGCCTTCTATCGCCGGGTGGTGCAGGGCTATCTGCTGAACGAACTGGGTGCCAGCACCACCTCGGTGATCGGCAGCTTCGACCTGGAGCAGGAAGTCATCGAGGTACTGGCGGACAAGAGTTCGGTCGGTCGCTATGTGCATTCCGACTACTGCCGGATCGGCGGACGCAGCGTCAGCGACTGGCTGACCGACCCCGCGCAGATTCCCGACTTCTTGCAGACGCTGCAGGACCAGGGCTGGATCAAGCGCCACGAGGATCCGGCCAACAGCCGCTTCTGGCGGCTGATCCAGGGCGAGCGCGCCGAGATGTTCGGCGTCTTCACCGCCTATGAACAGCAGCTGATCCACGATTGGATCGCCGGTGAGTGTGTCCATAGCGGCGCGCGCGCCAAGGCCGGTACCGAACGGGTCGCCGTCCTGCCGCGCCGGGAGGTGAGCTTCCGTGCCCGGCAGCGTCAGCAGGAGCGCCTCTGTCCGGCGCTGGAAACGGAGCAGGGCGCGGCTGCCAACGCCAGCCAGGCCCAGGCGAGCGATTTCGATAGTGAAGAGGCCGCCCTGGAGCAACGCCTGGCAGCCCAGCCCAGTCGTGCCGCGGCCATGGCGCTGCTGGTCGAGCAGCTGTCGCCCGCACGGCACCACAGTCGTGCGGGGCTACTGGCCACGCGGCTGTTCGTCTCCCTGCTGGGCTGAGCCTTTCTCAATTCGACCGCCATTCAAGGACATTCCCGTGACGGCCATGGAACATCCCGACCTCGGTGCGGCCACGCCCGATCCAGCCGCAGCCCTGCAGTTGCTGATCGAGACGCTGCGCGCGGCAGACTATCAGTTCATCACCCCGACCCCGGCCTCCCATGCCCGGGTCAATGCCCGGCCCGGCAATGCCTGGGCCCGGAACCTCCAGGGTATCTTCGGCTGGAGCCGTCCCTTTTCCCGCGAGTTGCTGCCCGAGCCGCTAATCGAGGCCCTCACGGCCGCCGGGCTGCTGACCGAGGTACCGGGCGGCTGGCGCAGTCGGGTACGGGTCTCGACGCTGGCTGACCAGTTGTTCGTGCACTCCGCCTATCCCACCGACGAGGCCGATGCGGTGTTCTTCGGCCCTGACACCTACCGCTATGCCAATGCCCTGGAAGCCCAGCTGCGCCATGACACTGGCGCCATCCGCCGGGCGGTGGACATCGGCAGTGGCGCCGGTCCTGGCGCCATCCTGGTAGCCCTGGCACGGCCCGAGGCCGAGGTGCTGGCGGTGGACATCAACGAGCGCGCCCTGGCCCTGACCCGGGTCAACGCCGAGCTGGCCGGGGCCGCCAACGTCAGCGCGCGCTACAGCAACCTGCTGCACGACGTGGATGGCGACTTCGATTTCATCCTGTCCAATCCGCCCTATCTGGTCGACCCGGGCGAGCGCGCCTATCGCCATGGCGGGGGCCCGCTGGGTGCAGGGCTATCGCTGGCGATCCTGGATACCGCGCTGGAGCGGCTGGCGCCGGGCGGCACCCTGTTGCTCTACACCGGGGTCGCCATGGTCGAGGGGCGCGATCCCTTCCTGGCCGAGGTGCAGACGCGCCTGGCCGGTAGCGATTGCGCCTGGCGCTATCGCGAACTGGACCCGGACGTCTTCGGCGAAGAGCTGGAGGCCGGCGTCTACGCCCATACCGACCGCATCGCGGCGATGGTGCTGACGGTGACGCGGCCCGCCTGACCTCAGGCTACACTGGCGGGCGGAACGCTACCGCCCCGTCCGTGCCCAGGAGTCCGCCATGCAACTGCTGCTGAACCAGACCTCGCCCTATGCCCGCGCTGCGCGCGTCACTGCCCTGGAAGCCGGTTTCGGCGCGCGCCTGGAGCTGGTGTGGAGCGACCCCTGGAACGAAGACGCGCGACTGCTGGCGGCCAACCCGGCGAACAAGGTGCCCGTGTTGATCACCGACGAGGGCCTTGCCCTCAGCGAAACCCTGCTGATCTGCCTCCATCTGCATCAACTGGCGGGTGGCAGTCCGCTCGCGGCTGACCAGCTGCAACTGGCCGGCCTGGGGCAGGGCCTGATCGACGCCGCCTTCGGCACGGTGATCGCCCGCAAGCATGGCGGCGCGGCCCAGGATGGCTCGGTGCTGGGTGCCCGTCGGCTGGCGGCCATCGGTCGCCTGCTGCAGCGACTCGAAGAGACGCCCCTGCTGGACGAGGACCGCCTCGACTTCGGCCACTTCCTGGTCGCCGTCGGCCTGGACTATCTGAGTTTTCGCCTGCCGGAAATCGACTGGTCCGCGAACGCGCGGCTGGTGGCCTTCCACCAGCGCCTCATGGGGCGGCCCAGCTTCAGCGCGACGACCTTCCAGTAAGGCCGCGAAAAGCCCCACGCGGCGACCCCCGCCGGCCGCGTGGGAAAGCCCTAGAGTTCGATCAGGATCTTCAGCTGGGTACCGCCCTTGTCCAGCAGGGCCTCGAAGCCCTGTTCCACGACGTCGTCCAGGGCGATGTGGCGGGTGACGATCTTCTCCGCCGGTAGCTGCCCGCTGGCGATGAGCGCGGCCACCTGGGGCCACATCAGCGTCGAGTAGCACCAGGAACCGCGCAGGTCGACGTCCTTGTAGGTGAGGGTGAAGCCATCCAGCGCCGGGGGCTTGCCCTGCATCCCCACCTGCACCACCACGCCCTGGCGGCGCACGGCCTCCAGGCATAGCCCCAGCGGCGCCTCGGCGCCCACGCATTCGAAGGCCACGTCGACCCCTACGCCACCGGTGGTGTGGGCGCGTACCTCGCGCAGGACGTCGGTGCTGCCGGGATTGAGGGTGATAAGGCCGTCCACCAAGGCGTGCGCCATTTCCAGGCGGTTGTCATTAAGGTCCACCAGGAAGATGCGGGTCGCCCCGGCGGCGCGGGCGGCCAGCACCTGTAGCTGGCCGATGGGCCCGGCGCCGGCCACCAGCACGCTGTCGCCCGGCTTCACGCCGCCCCTGTGGGTGGCGTAGACGGTCACCGCCGTGGGCTCGATCAGCGCCGCATGCGCGGTGCTGAGATTGTCCGGCATGGGAATGGCGTTGTAGTCCTCCACCAGGGAGTATTCGGCCATGCCGCCCCAGGGATGCGACAGGCCGATGATGGCCAGTTGTTCGCTGAGCTGGTACTGGCCGCGCCGACCGTAGTAGTCGTCCCGTGGCGAGACCATGGGCTGGATGGACACCCGATCGCCGGGCTTCACCGCCGTCACCTGGCTGCCCACGGCTTCCACCACGCCGGAATACTCATGGCCGAGGATCTGCGGCACCTGGCCACCGGTGTAGGCATGGGGGGCGGTGGGGATGAAGATGGGGCCACCAACATATTCGTGCAGATCGGTGCCGCAGATACCGCAAAACTGGTTCCTGACCAGCACCTGGGTGGGGCCCGGTGCGCCGGGCGGCGGGACGTCTTCCACCCGGATATCGCGGGCGGCATGGAAACGAGCAGCTTTCATGGGGGGCTCCTCTAGGCGTTGCAACGAGGTAGGAAGGCCTGGATCAGGGCGTTGACCCGGTCGGCGGCTTCCATCTGGACCATGTGGCCCTGGTCGGCCAGGATCTCGACCTGGACCGCCGCGGGCAGGCCTTCGGCATGCTGGGCCGGAATGATGGCGTCGGCCTTGCCCCAGATCAGCAAGGCAGGGATATCTCCGCCCAGGACGTCACGCAGCACCTGGGCCTGGCGACCGCCGGGGAAGAGGTTGCCGGCCAGCTGGTGCAGCGCCGCGTCCACGCCTTCCAGCCGCTTGTACTTGAGCAAATCTTCCAGCAGCGGCCGGGTGACCAGGCCAGGGTCGCTGAACAGCAGGCTGACCGGGCCCTTGAGCTGGTTGCGGCTGGTGGCGGCGACGAAGCCTGCGAGGTAGTCACCGTTGATCTCCGCACCCAGCCCGGCACTGCCGATCAGCACCAGTCCGGCGACTCGCTGCGGCGCTACCTGCGCCAGGTGCAGGGCCACGGCGCCGCCCATGGAGTGGCCGACCAGTACGGCGCGGGGAATGTCCAGATGGTCGAGCAGCGCCAGCACCGCGGCGCCCAGCTCGGCGAGGTCGCCCGTGGCCAGCGTCTTGCCGGACTGGCCATGGCCGGGTAGGTCCAGGGCGATCACCCGGCGCTCGGCAGCCAGGGCCTCGTGGTTGAACAGCCAGTTGTCCAGGTCGCCGGAGAAGCCGTGGATCAGTATCAGCGGCAGGCCACCTTCACCTCGTTCCAGGTAGCGCAGCGGGCGGCCGTCGATGTCCACCCGCTGGGCCTGGGGACCGGTGTCCGCGGCGTCTTCGCCACCGGGCACGAAGTCTTCCTCGAAGCGGGCGATCACGGCGTCGATCTCGGCCTCGCTGGCTTCGCCTTCCACCACGATGGCCAGTAGAGCGCCCACGGCGAGGGTCTCGTCCTCGCGCGCCAGGCAGCGGCGCAGGGTGCCGGAGAAGGGCGCCTCGACGCTGCTGCTGATCTTGTCGGTCTCGACGTCGAGCACCTCGTCGCCCTTGGCGATGCTGTCGCCTTCGGCCTTGAGCCAGGCGTTGACCCGGCCCTCGGTCATGGACAGCCCCCACTTGGGCATGGTCAGGGTATGGATCTGGCTCATGCGGCCTGCCTCCCTTGGGTGATCTTGACCACGGCGCGCTCGATCTTGGCCGCGTCGGGGATATAGAGGTCTTCCAGGGCATCGGAGAAGGGCACCGGGGTGTGCGGCGCGGTCACCAGCTGCACCGGGGCGCGCAGGTCGTCGAAGGCCTGCTCGGCGAGCAGGGCGGCGATGTCGGTGGCCACCGAGCAGCGCGGATTGGCTTCGTCGATGACCACCGCGCGGCCGGTCTTCTCCACGCTTTCCAGGATGCTGTCTCTATCCAGCGGGCTGGTGGTGCGCAGGTCCAGCACCTCGCAGGAGATGCCCTGGCGCGCCAGGTTGGCGGCGGCGTCCATGGCCAGGTGCACCATGCGGCCATAGGTGATGAGGCTGACGTCGTCGCCTTCGCGCAGGAAGCTGGCCTCGCCGAAGGGGATGGCATAGGACTCCTCGGGCACCTCGCCCTGCATGCCGTAGAGCAGCTTGTGTTCGCAGAAGATCACCGGGTCGTTGTCGCGGATGGCCTGGATCAGCAGCCCCTTGGCATCGTAGGGGGTGGCCGGGCAGACCACCTTGAGGCCGGGGATATGGGTCCACCAGGCGGTCAGCATCTGCGAATGCTGGGCCGCAGCCCTTAGCCCCGCGCCGACCATGGTGCGCAAGACCAGCGGGGTGACCGCCTTGCCGCCGAACATGTAGCGGAATTTGGCCGCCTGGTTGAGGATCTGGTCCAGGCAGCAGCCGGCGAAGTCGACGAACATCAATTCGCACACCGGTCGGGTTCCGCGGGCGGCGGCGCCCACCGCCGCACCGACGTAGCCGATCTCCGACAGCGGGGTGTCCAGCACCCGGCCGGGAAACTTGTGGTAGAGCCCCTTGGTGACGCCGAGCACGCCGCCCCAGGCGTCCTGCTCGCCGGGCGCCCCGGCGCCGCCGGCGTTGTCCTCGCCCATGAGGAAGACGGTGGGATCGCGGCGCATCTCCTGTTCCAGGGCTTCGTTGATGGCTTGCTGGTAGCTGATCTTTCTGGCCATGGTGGTGCTCCTTGTTGTTTTCCGATCAGGCGTAGGTGACGTAGACGTCGGTGAGCAGGTCTTCCGGGCCGGGCTTGGGATCGGCTTTGGCCTTGCGCACGGCGTCCTCGATGAGCTGTTCCACCTCCTGGTCGATGCTGTCGAGCAGGGCGGGCTGGAGTTGGCCGGCGCGGGTCACCCGCTCGCGGAATTGCATGAGGCAGTCGCGCTGCTCGCGGGCCTGCTTGACCTCGTTGGGATCGCGATAGGTCTGGGCGTCGCCCTCGAAGTGGCCGAAGTAGCGGGTGAACTTCACCTCGATCAGCGAGGGGCCTTCGCCGGCCCGGGCGCGGGCCACGGCGGCCGCCGCGGCTTCATGGACGGCGAAGAAGTCGAAGCCGTCCACCGTCACCCCGGGCATGCCGAAGCCGGCGGCGCGGTCGGCGATGTGGTCGCAGGCCACCGACCAGTTCGAGGCGGTGGCCTCGGCGTAGCCATTGTTCTCGGCGACGAAGATGCATGGCAGGTTCCATACCGAGGCCAGGTTCATGGCCTCGAACACCGCGCCCTCGTTGGAGCCGCCGTCACCGAAAAAGGCCACGGCCACGGCGTCGCTGCCCTTGAGCTTGGCCGCCAGGGCGGCACCGGCAGCCAGGGGCGCCCCGGCGCCGACGATGCCGTTGGCACCGAGCATACCCTTTTCCAGATCGGCGATGTGCATGGAGCCGCCCTTGCCCTGGCAGACCCCGGTCTTCTTGCCGTAGATCTCGGCCATCATGCCGTAGACGTCGACGCCCTTGGCGATGCAGTGGCCGTGGCCACGGTGGGTGGAGGCGATGCTGTCCTCGTGGCCCAGGTGGGCCATGACACCGGCGGCCGAGGCCTCTTCGCCGGCATAGAGGTGGACGAAGCCGGGGATCTCGCCGGTGGCGAATTCCACGTGCAGCCGCTCCTCGAAGGCGCGGATGGTGCGCATCACCCGGTAGGCATGGTTCAGTTGGTCGACGCTTGGGGTCTCGCTCATCTTATTGTTCTCCTGGATTGCCGAGGGGCGACGTGGGCCGGCGGTGGACCAGCAGGCGCTGCTGCGCCGCCAACTCCAGCACCCGCTCCACGTCGATGCTCAGGGGGCCGTCGAGGTCCAGCGTCACCTGCGGACGCGCCTCGGGGCCGAATTCGATTTCGCGCTCGCCATCCAGCGCCAGGGTGCCGGCGGCCAGCGACAGGGTGCGCGGCTCGCCCGGCAGCAGCAGGCCGCTGGCGGCGATACCGGCCTGGGCCAGCACGCCCGGGGCAAGGGGCACGGTGAGTTGCGCCAGGGCACTCGGGTCCAGGCGCACCCAGCCGCCGTGGGGCGCGTTGCGCGGGACGGGATGCCAGAGACCGCACAGCGCCGAGAGGCCGATGGCCCAGGGTTCAGCGAAGGTGGTGAAGACCTCGGCCAGGTCCTCGACCTGGGTCACCGCCCGGGCGCCGAGATAGGCCTGGCGACAGACCGCCACGTCCACCAGCGCCCAGTCGCGGATGGCGCGCTCGGGCACCTCGACGCGCAGCCGCTTGTTGCGCCGCAGCGCCAGGGCCGGATCAACCCGGCCGCTGGCCACCAGGCCGCCAGCCAGGCCCGCGCTGGTGGCCTCGCGCAATTCGGGAAAGGCGTTGTTGGTGCCAGTAGAGAGGGTCAGCAGCGGTAGGTCATCCACCTCGGCGGCCACCGCCTTGTGGGTGCCGTCACCACCTAGCACGGCGATCACCGCCGCCCCTTGCGCCAGCAACAGCCGCGCGGCGCGGCGGGTGTCGTCCACGGTCTGGGTCAGCGGCAGGTCGAGGAATACCAGCTCCGGCCAGCGCTGCTCGCGGGCCTGGCGACTGCCGCTGGCCTTGAGTACGGCGGCGGCGATGCCGGTCATATCGGGTGGCAGCAGCACTCGCTCCACCCCCGTGGCGCCAAAGGCCGCCAGGAGGCGCATCACCACCCCGGCCTTGTCGGTGCTGGAGGTGAGGGCGGCGTTGCCGGTCAGCCGGCGCAGGTCACGTCCCGAGGCGGGGTTGGGCAGGATGCCGACGGTCACCGGCATGGCTGCAGCCTCGCGGTGGGGCCGCCGGTCGCCGGGAGCGGTTCGATCTGCCAGGTTGCGCTCATGGGGCTGACCCTCTTGTCGTTGTCATGGGAGCGTCGCAGAGCCCAGAGCAAGGCCGGTGCCAGGTCGTCTCGAAGTGGCTGTAGCCCAGCTGTGGCGCGGCTTGCAGCGCTAGGGGCAGTTTTCGCTCAGGGCGGCTGGACGAGCCGGGGCGTCTCAGCGCCGCAGCCGCGCGGCGAGACGCTGAGACGATTCGTCTCACCGGCGGGGCGACTTGAACGGCGGGCGCCGGGGGCGCTAAATGAAGGGCAGAACAATGACCGGCCTTCCACGCCATGACCGGAACTGAGGGAGAGACACCCCATGCTGTCTGCCCAGGCGCACCACCACGCCCGTGCCATCGACCAGGCCCTGCGCGCACCGCTGCGCAGCCTTAGCCCGCCCGGACGGATCCTCGAATCCTGGCGCCGCTCCTTCGAGCAGCACCACCTCGATCCGGGCTGCCTGCACGGCCCGCGCATCCTCTCGCGCTACGAATTGCGCCAGCACCAGCAGGCGGCGGAGGACTTCCTGCGCGTCGCCGACGGTGAACTGGGCGCGCTGCACGCGCGGGTGGAGGCGGCCGACTACTGCGTGCTGCTGGCCGATGCCCAGGGCCACACCCTGGACTACCGGGTGAGCGATCGCCTGGATGACGAATGCCGCCTCGCCGGGCTCTACCTGGGCACCTGCTGGTCCGAGCAGGAGGAGGGCACCTGCGGTGTCGCGGCGGTGCTCACCGACCGGGCGCCGGTGACGGTGCACAAGGCCGATCATTTCCGCGCCGCCTTCACCGGCCTCACCTGCACCGCCGCACCGGTGTTCGCCCCGGGTGGCGAATTGCTCGGGGTGCTGGACGTCTCGGCACCGCGGTCACCGGACGACCGCCGCAGCCAGTTGCTGATCCAGCAATTCACCCGCGACAGCGCCCAGCGCATCGAGAATGCCTACTTCATGCACAGCGCCCGTGGCGACTGGGTACTGTGCGGCCATGCCCAGGCCAGCTACCTGGAGACCCAGCCGGAATTCCTGCTGGCCTGGGACGCCAGCGGTCGCCTGACCGGTCTGAATCGCCCGGCGCGGCAGCTCTGCCTGAGCCAGCTCGGCTACCTGCCGCAACGCCTCGACGAGTTGTTCGGCCGTGACGCCGCGGCCCGGCTGCGAGAGGACGACGCCGAGCCCCTGCGCCTTGGCGAGGCGCGTTTCCATGGGCGGGTCAGGCCGCCGCGCCCGCGCGTGGGGGCGGTCATCCCGCTGGTGCGCACCAGCGCCGAGCCCGAACAGGAACCCCGTGTCACCCGCGCCCTGGAAACCGCCGTGCGTCTCTATCGCCACGGCCTGCCGATCCTGGTCACCGGCGAGACCGGCACCGGCAAGGAAGTCTTCGCCCGCGCCCTGCATGCGGGTGGCGACCGGGCGGCCCGGCCCTTCGTCGCCCTCAACTGCGCGGCCCTGCCCGAGAGCCTGATCGAGAGCGAACTCTTTGGCCATGCCCCCGGTGCCTTCACCGGGGCCCAGCGCCAGGGCCGCGACGGCCTGATCGTCGCGGCCGATGGCGGCACGCTGTTCCTCGACGAGATCGGCGACATGCCCCTGGCCTTGCAGACCCGGCTGCTGCGGGTGCTGGCCGAGGGCGAGGTGCTGCCGGTGGGCAGCGCCAGGCCGCGGCGGGTGGATGTGCGCCTAGTCTGCGCCACCCACCGGAATCTCACCGAGCGAGTGGCCGCCGGGCTGTTTCGTGAAGATTTGCTCTATCGCCTCAATGGCGCCGTCTTCCAGTTGCCACCGCTGCGCGAGCGTGCCGACCGCCTGGCCCTGGCGCGGCGGCTGCTGGCCGAGGAGCGCGGTAACCGCCCAGCGCCGGACCTGGCGCCCCAGGTGCAAGAGGCCATCCTGGCCCACCACTGGCCGGGCAACGTGCGCGAGTTGCGTAACGTGCTGCGCTATGCCGACGCGCTCTGCGAGGGCACCCTCATCACCCTCGACCACCTGCCGGCCAGCCTGCACCCGGAACAGCTCCTGGCCAGCGAGCCGGAACCCCAGCTCGACAGCCCCGAACGCCGGGCGATTCTCGCCGCCCTGGTTCGCCATCGCTGGAAGGCCGTCCCCACCGCCCAGGCACTCGGTATCTCCCGGGCCACCCTCTATCGGCGCCTCAAGCTCTACGGTATCGCCATGCCGCATCGGCAGCCTGAGGCCTGAGTCTTCCGCTGAACGGTCGCCTGGCGGCGCGGCTGCCCTGGGACGGTCGTCCTGGCGCTCAACCGAAGCGGCAGGGGCCGGTATGACGGGCATCGGTCATTCCGGGCGAAGCGTCACGACTGCCGCCCAGGGGTCACACCTCAGACACGGACCCCGAGGAAGACCCCTGATGCGTACCCTGCCGCTGTTGCTTGCCCTGCCTGCCGCCCTGGCCCTGTTGAATCGCGCCTCGCCGCGTCGCCCTGGGCGCTCGGACCGCGAGCAACTGAGCGGAAGAACCCTGGTGGTCACGGGCGCCTCCAGTGGCGTCGGCCGCGGCGTGGCCCTGGCACTAGCCCAGCGCGGTGCCAATCTGGTGCTGGCCGCGCGGCGCAGCGAGGCTTTGGAAGCCCTGGCGGTCGAGGTCCAAGCCCTGGGCGTGGCCGCCCTGGTGGTGCCGACCGACGTGGCCGATGTCGGCCAGATGACGGCGCTGGCCGAGCAGGCCGAGCAGCGCTTCGGTCGTATCGATGGCTGGATCAACAATGCCGGTGTGGTGGCGGTCGGACGCTTCGAGGAAGTGCCCCTGGAAGACCACCTGCGCCTGCTGGATACCAATGTGAAGGGCGTGGTCATCGGCAGCCACCTGGCCCTGCAGCGCTTCCGGCGCCAGGGCTACGGGCGGCTGGTCAACGTGGCTTCGGTGGATGGCGAGATCCCCCATGCCTACCAGGCCTCCTACTCGGCGTCCAAGGCCGCCGTGCTTAGCCTCGGCCGGGTGCTGCAACAGGAGCTGCGGCGCGGAGGGCAGCCCAACATCCAGCTGTCGACGGTGCTGCCCTGGGCGCTCGATACGCCGATCTGGGGCCATGCGGCTAGCTATACCGGGCATCGCGCCGACCTGCCGACCAAGGACGTACCGGACAAGGCGGTGCAGGCCATCGTCAGGGCGCTGCTGCAGCCGGAGCCGGAGATCATCGTGGGCTACAAGGCCAGGCTCGCCTGCTGGGCCCATCGCCTGGCGCCCGAGCGCACCGAGCGCTTCACCGCGGCCGCCGTGCAACGCGCGGAGATCGACTGGAATCCGCCCAAGGCTGCCAGCTCGGGCAACCTGCAGCGGCCCGATCCGGCCGGGCAGGGCGTCAGGGGGTCGAATTTCTGAGAAGCGCCCGAGCCGGCCGATACCTCACTGCGGAGCCGCGTTTGGTCCTGAAGCGCGCGCTCCCGGGCTTGAAATCGCCAGATGGGCAAGGTCCGGGTGGCAGCGCACCGCGGCTTCCAGACCAGGGACGAGGGCATCCTGGGTGCAGAGCAAGGCGGTAGGGGCGACCTCGGCCAACAGGCTCGCCAGCTCCGGCCAGATCGCCTCGCCGACCGCTCCCACTTCCAGGCGCGGCAACAGCGGCAAGCCTTCCAGCAGCATCACCTGGCAGTGGCCATACATGTCGGCCTGGGTGAACACGGCTGCTCGCTCTGCGGCCGAGACCAGCATGATACGGCGATGACCGAGCTTAACCAGATGGCGGGTGGCCCGCTCGATACGCTGGCCACAGCCACGGGCGGAGAGGCCGCGCAGGGCCGCTGCGCTCGGGCCAAGGCGCTGGGCGGGGGTAGTGAGCGTGCTGAACAGGTGGATGGCGGGACGGGTATCCATCAGGCGGCCTCTGCCACGGCTGGGAGGGCAAGAGATCCAGAGTGCCGGCTGCGGATGGCAGCTTCATGACACCTGATTGGAGGTGACTTGCCCGAGTCCGGACGACCGCCCGCAGGCAGTCCGCACTCTCCTGAAAGGCCCCGTGCAGAGGTCTTGCGTTCTTCAGCACGGCGGCTAGCCTGAAGGGTGACGTTCCTTCGCCGGGAGCCTGCGCATGGACAGGTTGCAAGAACGCTTGGCCAAACTCGATCCGCCGCTGGGTCATCAACTGGAGTGGCGGGATGACGGGCTGCTGATCACGCTCATTGATCCCGATCACCACGCCCGGGTATCGCGCCTGATCAGGTCCAACGAGATGCACGATATCGAGCGGGTCAACCTGGTCCTGTTGCACGCCATCAATGAGTTGCGCCGCAAGGGTGCCCAGGTGCCGCTGGACAAGGACACCGTCCTGCTGACGAAGCTGCCGAATGACAAGGTCGGCAGCCCCAGCTGATCGCCGTGCTCAGGCGTCCAGCTCCAAATCCAGCAGCGCCGCGCCCAGGCCCTTGCCATGGGCGTCCAATGCCAGGGAACGGGTGACACCCCCACGCAGCGCGCCGGGCAATACGAAGTTCAGGGCGCCCAGCGCCGGCAATTCGTAGCGGCGCACGGGCGCGGCGTCGGCCGGGCGGCTGTCGGCGAACCAGGCAGCCACCCGTTCGGCGGTCAGCGCCTGGCGCAGGCGCTCGAAGTCTTCGCGGCGGTAGGCGATTACCGCCATGTTGGAGGTGTCGCCCTTGTCGCCGGTCCGGACGTGGGCAATTTCGCGCAGTTTCATGGCAGCGTCTCCAGGTTCAGGGTGGGGGTGACCGCAGTGCGCGGCCAGAGCAGCGAGGCCACGGCGATGACCTCGCGGACCGTCTTGGTGGCGCCGCCGCCGCCCGCTGGGCCATTGGTGTAGAGGGTTTCCACCTCGTTGCCGATCTGCACCGCTGCCGCCCGAGTCGCGCAGCGACCGACGACGCGCAGCCGCACCTCCCAGGGCTCGCCGGAGGCGCGGGCCGCTAGGGTTTCCCCATGCAGGGCGTCGCAGCCGATCAATTCGCAGCGCAATTCCTCGACCGCTACGCCACAGAGTTGCAGGCGTTCGCGCACTACGTCCGCCGCCAGGCGGGCACGGGCCAGGGCACCTGGGCCAGCGTAGGAGATCTGGCCTTCGCCATGCCAGCCGTCGCGATAGCCCACCGAGACCTTGAGCTGCTCGGAGCGCGGCTTACCCCGCGCACCGCTGACTGCCACCCGGTCGGGTGCGGCCTGCTGCAGGACCACGCCGGAAAAGTCGGCGGTAACGTCCGGCGTGAGATAGGCCGCTGGATCATGCACCTCATAGAGCAGTTGCTCGGTGCAGGTCGCCGGGGTCACGCAACCGCCGGAGCCGGCCACCTTGGTGATCGTGGCATGACCATCGGCGTCAACCTCGGCCAGGGGAAAGCCCAGGCGGGCGAGGTCGGGGACGTCCTTGTAGCCAGGATCGGCGAAGTAGCCGCCGGTGACCTGGCCCGCGCATTCCAGCAGATGGCCGACCAGGGTGCCGCGTCCGCGACGCTCCCAGTCGTTCGCGGCCCAGCCGAATTCGTGCACCAGCGGCGCCAGGAACAGCGAGGGATCGGCCACCCGGCCGGTGATGATGACATCGGCATCGGCCTCCAGCGCCTGGACGATGCCTTCCACCCCCAGGTAGGCATTGGCCGAGATCACCCGGTCGCCCAGCTCGGCCAGGGTCTGGCCGTTGTCCAGCAAGGCCTCGGCCGGCAGCTGCGCCAGCACATCGTCACCGGCCACGGCGGCGATCTTCAGACCGGTTACGCCCAGCTCCCGCGCCAGCGCCGCGACCTTGCGCGCCGCGGCGGAGGGATGGGCGGCGCCCATGTTGGTGACTACCCGCAGGCGCGGCCGTCCAGCCTTATTCAGCAGCGGCAGGATACGGCGCATCCTGGCTTCCAGCAGCGGATCGAAACCGGTCTCGGGATCAGCCAGCCGCGCCTGTTGCGCCAGGGCGATGGTGCGTTCGGCCAGGCATTCGAAGACCAGGTAGTCGAGCCGGCCATGCTCGGCCAGTTCCACGGCGGGTTCGATGCGATCGCCGGAATAGCCGGCGCCGCAGCCGATGCGAAGAAGACGGCTCATCTAGAAGACTCCCAGGAGCAAGGCGGTCAGGGTCATCAGCACCGAGGCCGCGAACAGGAAGGGGATGGTGAAGCGCTGGTGATCGGCCAGGTCCAGCTTGCACAGGCCCACCAGCAGGAAGGTCGCCGGGGTCAGGGGGCTGACCGGGAAACCCGTGGTGTGCACCCCGAGCAATGAGGCCTGGGCCACCTGCACCGGATCGACCCCCAGGTTGCGGCCGACCTCGGCGATCACCGGCATGACGCCGAAGTAGAAGGAATCCGGATCGAACAGCAGGCTCAGCGGCATGGACAGGAAACCCACCACCGCCGGGATCAGTTGGCCATGTCCGGCCGGGATGCCGGCCACCGCCACCTGGGCCATGGCCTTGAGCATGCCGCTGCCCTGCATGATGCCGGTGAAGACCCCGGCGGCGAAGAGGATGCTGGCCATGGTCAGGGCGGTCTTGGCATGGGCGTCGATGCGCGCCTTCTGGGCGTCCACCGAGGGGTAGTTCAGGCACAGCGCGGCCACGGTGCCAAGCATGAACATCACCACCGGATTGACCCAGCCGGCGATCATCACGCCCATCACCACCAGGGTCAGCAGCAGATTGATCCAGAAGCGCCCAGGGCGCCTCAGGGCGCGTTCGGCCTCGCTGAGCACCCGCTCCGGCGCGGCACCGGCACCGCCGCCGGCCAGCCAGGGCGCCTGGCCGGCCAGGGTCAGGCGCTTCTCCTCGCGCCGCCCGAGCCACCAGGCACTGGCGAAGACGAAGGCCAGGCCCACCAGCTGCACCGGGATCAGCGGCTGGAAGAGGTCGGCCACCGGCACGTGGAGGGCAGCGGAAGAGCGCAGCACCGGCCCGGTCCAGGGCAGGAAGTTGACCCCGGCGGCCATGGCGGCCACGCAGGCGAGGATGCGCCGGTCCAGGCCCAGGCGGGTATAGAGCGGCAGCATGGCGGGGATGGTCACCAGGAAGGTCACCGCGCCGGAGCCATCCAGGTGCACCAGCAGGGCGAGCAGGGCGCTGCCGCAGACGATGCGCGTCGGCCGGGTACCGACGGTGCGCAGGATGCGGTCGATGATGGGATCGAGCATCCCGGCGTCGGTCATGATGCCGAAGAACAGGATGGCGAAGACGAACATGCCGATCACCGGGGCGACACCCTTGATGCCGGCGATGATGAAGGCGCTTGTGCCGAGGCCGAAGCCACCGATCAGGGCCGCGGCGATGGGGATGACGATCAGGGCGACCAGGGGCGAGACGCGTTTGCTCATGACCGCGACGAGCAACGCGAGAATGGTGACGACACCGAGCAGGGCGAGCATGGCGGACTCCTTGGACCGTGGCGCGGCAGGCGGGCGCACGGGAGGTTTTGTTGTTGTGGGCCCAGTATTCGAAGACGTCCGATGTCCTGTAAATTGGAATCTTCCGAAGCAGCGTTCAGAAAAACAAAATGAAGAATCTGCTCCAGCATGTGCAGGCCTTTCTCGCCGTGGCACGCCAGGGCTCCTTCGCCCGGGCGGCGGAGGAATTGCACCTGTCACCGCCGGCGCTCACCGTGCAGATTCAGCAACTCGAAGCCTGGCTGGAGGTGCAACTGCTGGAGCGCACCCCGCGGCGGGTCCAGCTGACCACCGCCGGGGAAGAATTGCGCGGCCCCCTGGAGCGCATCCTGGTGGACCTGGGCGATGTCCAGACCCACGCCCGGGACCTGGCCGGCCTGCGCCGCGGGCGGATCACCCTGGCGGCCTTGCCGTCGTTCTTCATGGGGCCCTTTCCCGAGTTGCTGAAAACCTTCCAGGCCCGTCATCCGGCCATCGAGGTTCGCCTGCAGGATGTGGTGGCCGGCCGGGTCGAGGCGCTGGTCAGGGAAGGGCAGGTGGACCTGGGCATCGGCGTCCGCCCACGGGCCGTGGACCTGGACTTCCAGCCGCTGTACGTCGATCACCTGCAGCTGTTCGTCCCCAGCAACCATCCCTGGGCAGGCCGCACCGAAATCACCCTGGCCGAACTCGACGCCGTGCCCCTGCTGCTCACGGGGCGTGACAGCAGCGTGCGCGAGTGCCTGGACTTCGCCTTCGCCGCCGCCGGCCTGCGCCTGGTGGCGGCCCTGGAGGCCAACTACATGAGCACCCTGCTGGCCCTGGTGGCGGCCGGGCAGGGCCTCGCGTTGTTGCCGGAGTCGGCCGGTGGCGAGGCCCCGGTGGTGGCCCTGCCGCTCTGCGGCGAGAGCCTGGCCCGGCCGCTGGGCATCCTCACCCCCACCGGCCGCAGCCTCACTCCGGCGGCCCAGGCCTTCGTCGACTTGCTCCGGGAGCGGCTGCAGGTGCTCTAGTACTCGAAGGGCTGGCCCAGCTCCTGTTGCAGCCAGTCCAGAAAGCGCCGCACCCGGGCGTAGCGCGAGTGCGCCCGGGGAAACACCAGGTGGTGAGCGGCCACCGGCAGGTCGTCGTCCTGGGGCAGCACCCGTACCAGATCGCCGCGGGCCAGATAGTCCGCCGCCAGCACCGTGCTCTCCAGGGCGAAGCCCAGGCCATGGCGGGCGGCCTCCAGGGTCATGTAGGAGCGATCGAAACTCAGGGTGTAGGGGCGTTCCGGCAGCGCCAGGCCCTGCTGGGCGAACCAGTTGGGCCACTTCATCAGGGTGGCCTCGGACAGGATCAGCTCGCTGTGCAGCAGATCCGCCGGCGACTGGATCGGACGTTTTTCCAGCAACTGCGGCGCGGCCAGGACCGCCAGGCGTTCGCGCTGCAGGGTGCGGATTTCCAGGTTCGGCCAGCTGGGCAGGCCGTGGCGGATGTCGATGTCGACCTTGTCGCGGCTGAAGTGCAGGGATTCATAGGAGCAGGAGAGATTGATCTGCAGGTCGGGGTGGCTCTGGCGGAACTGTTCCAGTCGTGGCATCAGCCAGAGCAGGCCGAAGCTCGGCGCCGAGTGCAGGCGCAGGCATTCCAGGCCGGCATCGCTGGCGGCGCGATCCGTGGCCATGGCCAGCCGGTGCAGCACCTCGCTGACCTCTTCGAGGTATTGCTCCCCGGCCGGGGTCAGGGTCATGCCGCGCGCGCCGCGGACGAAGAGGGCGCGTCCCACCAGGGCCTCCAGCTTGGCCAACTGATGGCTGACCGCCGAGGGCGTCAGCGCCAGTTGCTCGGCGGCGCGGGCGACGTTGGCGAAGCGGGCGGTCTGCTCGAAGGCTTGAAGGGCTTTCAGGGGTGGCAGGGAAAGCGTCTTGCCGGAATCCATGAGTTGCGGGTCCTGTGGCCAGTTCGAGATCGATTCTTAAGCTGTCAGACCCAGCTGCCAAGCCGCAGGCATGAATTTTATTCAGCACGGTCTGACGCAGGCTGCGTTGCTGGGGCCCTGGGGCGGGGGCACTCTGGCCCTCAGCGACAGCCCTCCACAACAACAAGAAGGATAGCGTCATGCCCCTGCATTCCCTGCTGCTGCAAGATAAGATTGCCCTCGTCACCGGCGCCGCCTCCGCCCGCGGCATCGGTCGAGCCACGGCCCAGGCCTTCGCCGCCCAGGGCGCGCGGGTCATCATCCTCGACCTCGATGCCAGCGCCGCGCGGGATGCCGCCGCCAGCCTCGGCGAATGTCACCTGGGCCTGACGGCCAACGTGGCCGACGAGGCCCAGGTCAGGGCTGCGGTCGATCAGGCGCTCGCCCACTACGGTCGCCTCGACGTGCTGGTCAACAACGCCGGCATCACTCAGCCGGTGAAGACCCTGGAGATCGGCCGCGCCGACTACGACCGCATCCTCGACGTCAACCTGCGCGGCACCCTGCTGATGTCCCAGGCGGTGATCCCGGCCATGCGCGAGCAGGGTGGTGGCAGCATCGTCTGCCTGTCCTCGGTGTCCGCCCAGCGTGGTGGTGGCATCTTCGGCGGTCCCCACTACAGCGCCGCCAAGGCCGGGGTGCTGGGCCTGACCAGGGCCATGGCGCGGGAATTCGGGCCGGACGGCATCCGCGTGAATGCCCTGACCCCCGGCCTGATCCAGACCGATATCACCGGCGGATTGATGCATGACGAGCGCCGCCAGTCGATCATCGACGGCATCCCCCTGGGTCGCCTGGGCGAGCCCAGGGACGTGGCCAATGCCGCGCTGTTCCTGGCCAGCGATCTCTCCGGCTACCTGACCGGCGTTACCCTGGACGTCAACGGCGGCATGCTGATCCACTGATCGCCCCTTCGTTTTCAACGCTCTGCATCGACAAGGACGCCGCGCCTGCGGCGTCCATAACAACAAGAGATCAGACCATGACTACGCTCACCCTGGCAGCGGCCACCTCGGCGCGCGCCAACGCCTATCGCAAGACCGCCTGGCGGCTGATGCCCTTCCTGATGCTGTGCTACTTCTGCGCCTATCTGGACCGGGTCAACGTCGGCTTCGCCAAGCTGCAGATGATGAACGACCTGGCCCTGAGCGAAGCCGTCTACGGCCTCGGCGCCGGCATGTTCTTCCTCGGCTATTTCCTCTGCGAGGTGCCCAGCAACATCATCCTGCACAAGGTCGGCGCCCGCCGCTGGATCGCCCGCATCATGATCACCTGGGGCATCCTTTCCGGGATGTTCGCCTTCGTCGAGACGGCCTGGCAGTTCTACCTGCTGCGCTTCCTGCTCGGTGTGGCCGAGGCCGGCCTGGCGCCGGGCCTGCTGCTCTATCTCACCTACTGGTTTCCCTCCTACCGCCGTGCGCGCATGACGGTGCTCTGGTTCGTCGCCATACCTCTGTCGGGCATGATCGGCGGGCCGCTGTCGGGCTGGATCATGAATCAGTTCGCCGGCGTCCATGGCTGGGCCGGCTGGCAGTGGATGTTCGTCATCGAAGCCATCCCCACGGTGGTGGTGGGGCTAATGGTGCTCGGCTATCTCAAGGATGGCGTGCACCAGGCGACCTGGCTGGACGACGAGGAAAAGGCGCTGATCCAGAAGGAACTGGCCGAGGACAACCAGCACAAGACCGAGCACGCCAGCGTGCGCGACTTCATCCGTGATCGCCGGCTGTGGCTGCTGGCCGCCATCTACTTCTGTGTGGTCATGGGCCAGTACGCCATCACCTTCTGGCTGCCGACCCTGGTGCGCAATTCGGGGGTCGCCGATCCGTTGCACATCGGCCTGCTCACCAGCCTGCCCTATATGTGCGCCATCGTCGCCATGCTGCTGGCCGGGCGCAGCGGCGACCGGCACCGCGAGCGCCGCTGGCACCTGGTGATCCCCATGCTGCTGGGCGCCTGCGGCCTCAGCCTCGCCGCGGTGTTCGGCCACAACGTCACCCTGTCGATCCTCAGCCTGTGCCTGGCAGCGGCCGGCATCCTTTCCGCGTCCTCGCTGTTCTGGATGTTGCCCACCACCTTGCTAGGCGGAGTCACCGCCGCCGCCGGCATCGCCGCGGTGAACAGCTTCGCCAACCTGGCCGGCTTCTGCTCGCCCTACCTGATCGGCTGGATCACCACCAGCACCGGTTCCAGCGCCATCGGCATGTTCCTCATCACCGGGGTGCTGGTGATCGGCGCCACGCTGGTCCTGCGCATTCCCGCCGCCCTGGTCAATCGCTAATCGAGGTACAGATCATGACCGCTTCTTCGCCACAACCCGCAACGCTCTCGCTGGCCGAGCGCGCCCACAACATCCGCCGCCATGCCCTGCGCATGGGCCAGATCCAGGGTCAGGGTTATGTCGGCCAGGCCCTGGGCGTCGCCGACGTCCTGGCCGTCGCCTACTTCCACGCCCTGAGCTACCAGCCGCAGGCGCCCGAATGGGAAGGGCGCGACCGCTTCTACCTGTCCATCGGCCACTACGCCATCGCCCTCTATGCCGCGCTGATCGAGGCCGGGATCGTGCCGCAGGAAGAACTGGAGACCTATGGCTGCGACGACAGCCGCCTGCCCATGTCGGGCATGGCCGCCTACACCCCCGGCATGGAGATCACCGGCGGTTCCCTCGGCCAAGGCCTCGGCATCGCCGTGGGCGCCTGCCTCGGCCTCAAGCGCAAGCAGTCGAAATCCTTCGTCTACAACCTGCTGTCCGATGGCGAACTCAACGAAGGCGCTACCTGGGAAGCGGCCATGTCGGCCTCTCACTGGCAACTGGACAATCTCATCGCCCTGGTAGACGTGAACAACCAGCAGGCCGACGGCCACTGCCGCGAGATCCTGGCCTTCGAGCCCCTCGTCGAGCGCTGGCAGGCGTTCGGCTGGTTCGTCCAGCGCGTCGACGGCAACGACCGCGCGGCGCTGGTCGCCGCCTTCGACCGGGCTCGCCAGCACCCGGGCCCTCAGCCCCGGATCATTCTCTGCGATACCCGCATGGGCAAGGGCGTGCCCTTCCTGGAAACCCGCGACAAGACTCACTTCATCCGCGTCGAGGCGCACGAATGGGCCCTGGCCCTCGACGCCCTGGATGCCGGGAGGGACTTCTGATGACTACCACCGCCACCAAGCCACGCCTGACCACCTCGGCGATGATCGCCAGCATCGCCGCCGAGGGCCAGCCGACCCGACCAGCCCCGTTCGGCCATGCCCTGGCGGCCCTGGCCGAACAGCGCCAGGACATCGTCGGCCTCACCGCGGACCTGGCCAAGTACACCGACCTGCACATCTTCGCCAAGGCCCATCCCGAGCGCTTCTACCAGATGGGCATGGCCGAGCAGCTGCTGATGAGCGCCGCCGCCGGTATGGCCCGCGAAGGCTGCGTACCTTTCGCTACCACCTATGCGGTGTTCGCTTCGCGACGTGCCTACGACTTCATCTGCATGGCCATCGCCGAGGAGAACCTCAACGTCAAGATCGTCTGCGGCCTGCCCGGGCTGACTACCGGCTACGGCCCCAGCCACCAGGCCACCGACGACCTGGCTATCTTTCGCGCCATGCCCAACCTCATGGTGATCGACCCCTGTGATGCTCTGGAGATCGAGCAGGCGGTGCCGGCCATCGCCGCCCACCAGGGGCCGGTCTACATGCGCCTGCTGCGCGGCAACGTGCCCCTGGTGCTGGATCGCTACGACTACCGCTTCCAGCTGGGCAAGGCCCAGGTGGTGCGCCCCGGACGCGACGTGCTGGTGGTGTCCACCGGCCTGATGACCATGCGCGCCCTGGAGGCCGCCGAGGCCCTGGCCGCGGATGGCGTGGACGTCTCGGTGCTGCACGTGCCGACCATCAAGCCGCTGGACGAAGCGACCCTCCTGGCGGAAGCCCGCAAGCCGGGGCGGCTGGTGGTGGCGGCGGAGAACCATTCGCTGATCGGTGGCCTGGGAGAGGCCGTCGCGACCACCCTGTTGCGCAACGGCGTGACGCCCACCTTCCGCCAGATCGCGCTGCCCGACGCCTTCCTCGACGCCGGGGCGCTGCCGACCCTGCACGACCGCTACGGCATCTCCACCACGGCGGTCTGCCAGCAGATCAAGGGTTGGTTGTAGGGCGGGGAGAGGGCGCCTGGTTACCTCCGGTGGTTATCGGGCTGAACCAGGCGCTCGGCACTCGACGCCGCCTGCCCATCCGGGCAAGGTGATCAGCTGTCTCTCACCGCCCGCTGGCCGCCATGTCCGATACCGATGAACTCACCCTGCGCAAGCTGGAGATCTTCCTGGCCTTCATGCGCAGTCGCAACCTGGCGCGGGCCGCCGCCGAGCTGGGCACCAGCCATGTCAGCGTGCACCGCGCCATCCATTCGCTGGAAAATGCCCTGCGCTGTCCGCTGTTCAAGCACGAGGGGCGTACCCTGACGCCGCTGGACGGCGCCTTCGTGCTGGAGGCGCGCGCCGAGCGACTGCTGCAGGACCTGGCCGAGACGGTGCGGCTGACCCGGCAGGCGGCGGGTTTCTCGGCCGATCGCTTTCGCCTGGGCGCGCTCTATTCGCTGACGGTCAAGACCGTGCCCCAGCTGATCATGGGCCTCAAGCTCAGGCGCAGCGAACTCAACATCGACCTGGTGCTGGGTTCCAACGCCGATCTCGCCGAGCAACTGCACGACTTCAAGCTGGACGCCATGCTGGTGGCCCTGGACGACGCCGTGGTGGACGCCGACTGCGAGAGCGTGGAGCTGTTCAGCGACGACATCTTCCTGGCCGCGCCCAGCGACTCGCCCTTCGCCGACCAGGCCGAGGTGGACCTGCGCGATCTCGCCGGGGTGCCCTTCGTGACCCTGACCCAGGGCTTCGCCACCTTTCGCGACGGCCGCCAGGTGTTCGCCCAGGCCGGCTTCGAGCCGGAGGTGATCATGCAGGTCAACGACATCTTCTCGCTGATGAGCATGGTCAGCTCCGGGGTGGGCTACGCGTTGCTGCCGGGGCGGGTCGAGGCGGTCTACCAGAACCGCCTCAAGCTGCTGCCCCTGGCCCCGCGCTACCGGCTGCAGCAGCGCATCGGCGCGGTCTTTCTGCGCAGCCGCGAGCGCGATCCCAATCTGCTGGCCTTCGTCGCCGAATGCCGGATGTACGCGCGCCACTAACCCGCCAGGGCTCGCACACAGAAGTACAGCAGCGACGGCCCCAACAGGCAGCCCAGACCCGTGTGGAAGGTGGCGGTGAGGGCGCCATAGGGCACCAGGCGGCGGTCGGTGGCGGCGAGCCCCGCGGTGACGCCGCTGACGGTGCCGGCCAGGCCGCCGAAGACCATCGCCGAGCGCGGGTTGTCCAGCGCCAGCAGGCGCGCCGACGCGGGCGTCGCCACCATGACGATGATCGCCTTGATCAGGCCGGTGGCGATGGACAGCGCCATGACGTCGGAGCTGGCGCCCAGGGCGGCGCCGGTCACCGGGCCGACGATGTAGGTCACCGCGCCCGCGCCCATGGTGGTCATGCTCACCGCGTCGCGGTAGCCGAAGGCCCAGGCCACGGCGGCGCCGACGATGAAGGGCAGCACGGTGCCGAGCAGCAGGGCCACGGCGCCGATCACTCCGGCCTTGCGCGCCTCGGTGGCCTGGACCTCGAAGGCGGTGGCGACGATGGCGAAGTCGCGCAGCATGGCGCCGCCCATCAGCCCGATACCGGAAAACAGCGCGAGGTCGGCCAGGCCTTTCTGGCCGCCGGTGACGGTCCCGCCGACCCAGGCCAGCACCAGGCCGATGACGATGGCGATGGCCGAGCCGTGCACCCGGCCAAAGGTCAGTCGGCGCGAAAGGATCACCGAGATCCACATGATCAGGCCGATCAGCGCGAAGGCGGCGACCAGGCCGTTGTGTTGCAGGGCTTTGGTGATGATGTCGTTCATCCTAGCGACCTCCGACCGGTGCGGCATGGGTGACCGCTGATGCGGGGGCCACGGCGGCGTCCGGCAAGGGCGGTAGCGGTTCGCCGCGATGGCTGCGGCTGATCAGGGCGATGGTCGCCCCGCAGACTGCCACGGCCCCCACGGCTGCCAAGAGTGCTACCGGGCCACCGTGCAGGGCGGTGACCACGTTCTGCTGAGCCGCCATGGCCACCACCACCGGGATGTACAGCGCGCCCCAGAAGCCGACGCCGAATTCGCATTCCTTGCTCATGCCGCCATGCCGCTCCATGTAGAGCCGGGCGCAAATCAGCAGGAGCATGGCGATGCCCACCCCGCCGACATTGGACTTGACCCCGAGCAGGACGCCCAGGAAGTCGCCGATGATGACGCCTGCAAGCATGCAGACGGCCAGAAGCGCTACACCGTAGATGATCATTGTTGTTGTCCTCGGTTGTGCTTGGGTGGGGTAAAGCCTGGCACCGATCTCGCTTTTACCCCCCTCTCCCTCTGGGAGAGGGCTGGGGTGAGGGCGGCCGCCGTGTTTTAAGTCTTTGTCTATCCTCGGTTGTGCTTGGGTGGGATGAAGCCTGGGTACCGCCCCCGCTCTTACCACCTCTCCCACGGGGAGAGGGCTAGGGAGAGGGCAGCCGCCTTGTTCTAAAGTCTTCGTCCAGCCTCGGTTGTGCTTGATGGGATAAAGCCGAGGCACCGCTCCCGCTCTTGCCCCCTCTCCCTCGGGGAGAGGGCAGCCCCATGTTCGGAATTTCCTAGTCCGGTCTTGCCGCCTCCTCGCGCCGCAGCGCGTCCAAGGTGTCGGGGTGGGTGTCCTGCCAGGCCAGCACCCCGGCCCCGGGCAGCACGCGCTTGGCCAACTGGGTGAGCACGCTGCCCGGCGCCAGCTCGATGGCCAGGCGTACGCCGCGCTCGCGAG
Source organism: Pseudomonas sp. No.117 (assembly GCF_054558395.1). Taxonomy (NCBI): domain Bacteria; kingdom Pseudomonadati; phylum Pseudomonadota; class Gammaproteobacteria; order Pseudomonadales; family Pseudomonadaceae; genus Pseudomonas; species Pseudomonas sp. No.117. The sequence goes on along the minus strand of NZ_BAAJNP010000004.1, from coordinate 452,051 downwards.
CGGCTTCCAGGGTGGCGTGCCATTCGATGGGCCGCGCCATGTTAAAGGCCAGGTCGTCGCGCAACTGCTCGGCGCGCACCAGCCGCCGTGCCGAAGTACCGCTCAGATAGGCCAGGCGCGGCGCGCGCAGCTCGACGCCGGCGAAGGCCTGGTCAAGAGTTTTGGCGGCCTCCGCCAGCAGCGGGCAATGGGACGGCACGCTCATGGCCAGGCGCTTGGCCGCCGCCGCGCCCTCGGCGCGCGCCGACTCGGCCAGCACGGCGAGGCCCGCGTCGCTCCCCGCCACCACGTATTGCTGCTCGGCATTGGCGTTGGCCAGGTACAGCGGCGCGTCAGGACGGTGGTGGTCAGAGACCAGCTTCTCGATCGCGCCGCGCCCCAGGCCAAGGATCGCCAGCATGCCGTAGCCGCTCGGATAGGCCGCCTGCATCAACTCGCCGCGACGGGCCACCAGGCGCAGGGCATCGGCGAACTCCAGGGCCTCGGCCACCACTGCTGCGGCATAGGCACCAATGGACAGCCCGGCCACCAACTGCGGTGCCGGGCCCCGACTCAACAACAGCCGCGCGGTGGCGACGCCGGCGATCAGCAGACAAAGCTGCACGGCGCGGGTGTGTTCCAGTGCCGTGGCGGTATCCAGGCCCAGGGGATCGCGTTCCAGCACCTCGGCCGCTTCCTCCAGGGTACGCCGGACCTCGGCGTGCTCGGGCAGGACGTGCAGCATGCCGGGACGTTGGGCGCCCTGGCCGGGAAACTGGAAGAGGATGCTCATGCGGCGCGCGCCTCCCGCCAGGGATCGCCTACCAGCTGGGGACCGGCAGCTGCTTTGAGCAGCACGCGTGAGGCGTTTCCGGCCCATTCGGCCAGGGCCACGCCGCCGAGCGGGGTCTCCAGCAGGATGTCCAGGCGACACAGCGCTTGCCCCTGCAGGGACGCCAGCAAGGCCCGCGCCTGGTCACGCGACATTTTAGCTTCGCAGCGGATCAGCAGATCCAGATCGCTCCCGGCATGCAGCGCCGGCCAGCCGGAGGCCAATTCATAACCCGCGGCGCCGGTAGGCCCCCAGGGCAGCCCCAGGTCATCCAATAGCGGTTCGATAAAGGCCAGGGTCGAGAAGACGGGCAGGTCACGGCAATCACTGGAGACTCTCAGGGCCTCGGGTGGGAGCTGGCGCCTCACGGCAGCAGGCTCCAGCCAGGCCGCCATCCGTTCGGCGCGGGTGGTGCCGCGCAGGCCGACCGGAATGCGGTCTGACTCGGGTGCCGCCCGCCGTACCACCACCGGCAGGCCGGCCTGGGCGACCGCTACCGCCCAGGCAGGGGCTTCTGCCGGAAGGGTATCCGGCGTCAGGCCCCAGAGCAGGTCGTGGGGGCTGTGTTGGGCTTCGCGTTGCTCAACCCAACCTACGAAAGTGTCTCGTAGGTTGGGTTGAGCGCCAGCGAAGCCCAACGATCCCATCGCCCGCCCGCTCATCACGCGCTCCAACCCGCCCGCAGGCGTTCGCGTACTTCACGAGAGGCCGCGCGATTGGCGCCATCCAGCCGCAGCCTGAGATCGGTGGCTCCGCTGGCCAGGACATCCGCCTGGGCGTCGGCCAGGGCCTGGCGCACCTGCTGCGCATCTTCGGCCGAGGGCTGGTCGGGCTGGGCCACTTCCAGCTGGCGCCAGAGCAGGCCCAGGGAGGCATAGCTGTCCAGGTCATAGGCCATGGGTGGAATATCGGCCGCCAGGCGTTCCAGCTCCTCGACGCTTCGCAGGGTGACCCGCGCCGCCGAGGCCTTGCCCATGGCATGCACCTCCACCTGGGGATCGCGCAGGGCCAGCAGGCGATTGGCCTGGTAGCCATGGGCGAGAAAGCCGCCGGACATGGCCTTGCCCACCAGCAGCGCCAGCACCGGGTGCCCGGCCAGACGCGCCTCGGCATAGGCTCCGGCGGCCCCGGCCAGGGCCTGGTGGATGCCATAGGCTTCCTCGCGGCGCCCATAGGCCTGGCTGGGCACGTCCACCAAGGCGACCAGGGTGCGTTTCATCTCAGCGCCACCATCCTCGGCGATGGCCTGCTGGATGGCCCGGGCCAGACCCCAGCCCTCCAGCAGGCCCACCTCACCCTGGCGGGCGCGGGGAAAGGGGTTCTCGGCATCCGCTACCACCGCCAGCCAGCGCGCGGGACGTCCGGCCAGTTCGAGGTCGGCGACGTGCAGGGAGGCGGGCAGGCCGCTGACGGCCTCGCCCTGACCGGCCAAGGCCTGGAACCAGGTCAGGCCGCGTTGCGAAGGCTGGGTGCTCATGGCTGATCTCCGGCATAGAGGTGACGGACCGCGGCGGCGTCCGCCTGGGGTTCGGTATCGAGATCGGCAAGGCGTGCCAGATAACGGTCGGCCTGCTGGCTCCGCAGCGACGTGGTGACGCCAGCGGCCAAAGCCTGGCGGATGGCGTTGGCCACGGTGGTGCTGTCGTCGGCGACGAAGACATCTGCCAGGCCCGTGGCGACCCGCTGTTCGCCGCCGGTCAGGCTCCAGATGAAGGGACGGTCGCGGGAGTCGTATTCCTCGATCCCGGCTTCCTGCTCGATCACCTGAGGCCCATTGAGGCCCAGGCGGGCCTCGCGGGTGACGATCAGCTGACTGCACAGCCCCGCGGCGATGGACATGCCGCCAAAGCAGCCGACGCTGCCAGCGATGACGCCGATGACCGGCTGATGCGCACGCAAGGCGACGATGGCCGCCTGGATCTCGGCGATGGCGGCCAGGCCCAGGTTGGCTTCCTGCAGGCGCACGCCGCCGGTTTCCAGCAGCAACACGGCGCGGGTCGGGGTGCCGGCGAGGTTGTCTTCCAGCGCCAATTCCAGCGCCCCGGCGATCTTGGCACCGCCCACTTCGCCCATGCTGCCGCCCTGGAAGGCGCCTTCGATGGCGCAGACCACCGCGGGCTCGCCGTCGATCAGCCCCTTGGCCACCACCACGCCGTCATCGGCCTGGCAGACGATGCCCTGCCTGGGCAGCCAGGGCGACATCAGCCGCTCGAAGGGCCCGACCAGCTCGCGAAAGCTACCGGCATCGAGCACCGTCCGGGCCCGCTCACGGGCGCCGAGTTCGACGAAGCTGCGGCTGTGCAGCAATTCCTGCACATCGGGAAGGGTGGCTTCAGACATGGGCGCTTTCCTCCAGGTCGAGGGTTTCCAGCCCCTGCTCCAGGCGCAGGCGGACCACGCCGGGGGTGGCGCCGAAGTCGTGGATGTCCAGGGTCAAGGCCGGCAGGTCATCGCGGGCGGCGAACAGCCGGTCGAAGAGGGCGCGCCAGCGCGGTTCGCTGCCATTGACCGAGGTGGTCACCCTGAGGGTGAAGTCGGCGTTGGCGGGTTCGAGCAGGACCTCCAGGTCCCCCGAACCGACGCAGCCCACCAGGGCACGGCCCTGGCGGCGCTGGCTGGCCGGATAGCGGCAGGTGAAGTGTTCCATCAGAGGTCTCCAGGGAGCCGTGGCTCCAGGCGATCAACGAGAAGGGTGGCGGCCAAGAGATCGGCCGCCCCACCGGGCGATGCATTGGCGGCCAGCAACTCCCGATCCAGGACCAGCAGCTGGCGGCGCCCGGCCAGGCTGGCGCTGCCACCGGCGTCCAGTATCGCCTGGGCACCCTGGTGCATGGCGCTGAGGGCGGCGGGGCCGGCGCGGTGCAGCACGCAGGTGTCGTCCAGCCGGGTCATGATCGCCAGCAGGGCATCCAGGCGGGCGTTCTGCTCGCCGGCACCCGCCTGGCGGCTGGCGCGCAGTTTTGGCAGGCCGCGCTGGTGGATGGCGGGAAAGCCGGCGGCCGCCTCGGCCCGGGCGCCGCCGACGCCATAGCGCTGGGCAACGCGCTGGCCATGGCTGGGCAGAGTGCTGGGAGCATCAGGATCCGGGAGGCTAGCCAGGCGACCTGCCGCAAGGCACAAGGCCTCAGCAGAGCCAGGACGCCCGTGCACGGCCGCCGTCACCAGCAGCCCCAGCGCCCAGATGGCGCCGCGATGGGTGTTGACGCCACCGGTCACGCTCAGCATCGCGGCTTCGCCATCGCGACCCAGGCGGCCGATCAGGCGGCGCAGGTCGGCCATGGGCAGCCCTAGTTCAGCGGCTTCGGCCATGGCCCGGAAGCAGGGTCGCAGGGCCTGGGCGGAGGTCAGCATCAGGCCAAGGCTGAGGTCCTGGTGGGCACCCTGGCCGCGGCGATCCACCAGGGCCGGCTTGGGCGAAAGTTCGGCTTCGTCGACCAGGGCCGTCACGGCCAGGTCGGCCAGGCGTTCGGCGGGAGACGGGGCAAGACGGGCAAGGGCGCGCATTACCAGCTCCTGAACTTGGCCGGAGGTTGATAGAGGCCGCCGGACCATTCCACCAGTTCGCCGACGCTCTTGGCGGCGAGCAATTCGCGACTGGCGTCGGTGCGGCGGATGCCGAGGTCCTCGGGCAGTGCGACCAGGCCTTCCTGGCGCAGCCGCCGGGCCTCGGCCGGATCGCTGCGCAAGCCGATGGCGGTGACCCCGGCCACGGCGGCGATCATCGCCCGGCGCTCTTCCAGGGAGCGGGCGCGGTAGAGATAGGCGATGCCTTCCTCGGTGAGCAGGTGGGTGACGTCGTCGCCATAGACCATGATGGGCGCCAGCGGCATGCCGCTCTTGCGCGCCACCTCCACGGCATCCAGGGTGTCGACGAAGGTGGGCTTGCCGCCTTCCTGGAAGGTCTCGACCATCTGCACCACCAGCTTCTTGCCACGCTCCAGCAGCGCCGGGGCGGTGTCGCCCGTCTGCTGGCGCATGTCCAGCCAGGCCGGGGTGGGATGGCGGCGACCGCGCGGGTCATGGCCCATGTTGGGCGCGCCGCCAAAGCCGGCCAGGCGCCCGCGGGTCACGGTGGAGGAATGGCCATCGCCGTCCACCTGCAGGGTGGCGCCGATGAAGAGGTCGACGGCGTACTGACCAGCCAGCTGGCACAGCAGGCGGTTGGATCTCAGCGAGCCGTCGCGACCGGTAAAGAAAACGTCCGGACGCTGGGCGATGTAGCCCTCCATGCCCAGCTCGGTGCCGAAGCAGTGCACGCTCTCCACCCAGCCGCTCTCGATGGCGGGGATCAGGGTGGGATGGGGATTGAGCGTCCAGTGCCGGCAGATCTTGCCCCTGAGGCCCAGGCGCTCACCGTAGGTGGGCAGGATCAGCTCGATGGCCGCGGTGTTGAAGCCGATGCCATGGTTGAGCGACTGCACCTGGTGGCGTTCGTAGATGCCGCGGATGGCCATCATCGCCATCAGCACGTGCACCGGTTTGATATGGCGCGGATCGCGGGTGAACAGCGGCTCGATATAGAAGGGCCGGTCGGCCACCACCACGAAATCAACCCAGTCCGCCGGGATGTCCACGCGGGGCAACTCGCTGGCGTCGTCCACCAGTTGGTTGACCTGGACGATGACGATGCCGTCGCTGAAGGCCGCCGGCTCGATCAGCGCCGGGCTGTCCTCGGTGCTGGGCCCGGTGTACACGTTGCCGGCGCGATCGGCCATGAAACCGGCGCTGAGCACCACCTTGGGGATGAGGTCCACCAGCAGCCGGGCATAGAGTTCGATGTAGGTGTGGATGGCGCCCACTTCCAGCAGCCCGTCTTCCAGCAGCTGGCTGATCCTCAGGCTCTGGGTGCCGGCAAAGGAGAAGTCCAGCTTGCGGGCGATGCCGCGTTCGAAGAGATCCAGGTGCTCGGCGCGACCGACGCTGGGCATGATCATGTGCAGGTCGTGCAGCCGGGCCGGATCGACCTGGGCGAGACTGCGGGAGAGGAAGTCGGCCTGCTTCTGGTTGTTGCCTTCCAGCACCACCCGGTCGCCGGGGGCGAGCAGCTGTTCCAGGGCCGCGACAATGGATGCGGTGGGCAGCACCTTGCCGTCGGCCAGCGCGGCCACCCGGTCCAGACGCTGCTGCTTGTCGCTGCGGCGCCTGGCGATCCGAGCCGGTGGGTGGGATGTCGTTGTCATTGGAGTCTCCACGAATCACCTGTCGTGGAGTCACCCTAGACCTCGCCTTCCTGGCGTTCAATCAACCTGAGGGCGGAATCGTTACGCTGAAGTTAACGATTCCGTTGATCTCAGGTGCCTGCGACCGGCTCAGGTCTTGTCGACCGGGGTGAAGATCGAGGTGGTCCTGGAGAACCAGCCGGTGGGGGTCACGTCGACGTTGGCGTTGTCGTATTTCAGGCTGTTCTGCACCTGCTTGAGCGTCAGGTTGGCCTGCCAGTATTGCTCGTGGCCCAGCTCCTGATTGGCCCGGTGCACCAGGTCCAGGGTTTCCTGGGCCGGCAGCACGGCGGTGGAGTAGTCGACGTCGACGCCGGCCACCTTGAGGATCTCGCCGGCGGCCTTGGTATCGCCCTGCTGGATCTTCTCGTTGGCCTGGGCCACGGCCTGGTTCTTGGCCGGGGTGGCGACATAGTCGTCACGCAGCGCCATGCCGCTCCAGATCGGCAGCCAGGACGTGGCCTTGGCGTCCTGCGCGGAGACCTGAATGAGTTTGCCGTCCTGACCGCGCATGTCCCTGGCCGACTTGAGGTAGGCGGTCTTGTCGGTCTGGGCGGTCTGCAGCGCGCTTTCGGCGGCGGCCAGTTGCTGCTTGGCCTGTTCGACATGGGCCTCGAAGAGGTCCTGGCGGGCGGCCACCACGTCCATGAAGGCCTGCTGGCCCTGCTGGGAGATCGCCGGCAGGGTGGCGACCTGCTGGGTAGCGATGTCGGGTCGGGTGTCGGCAAGGGCAGCGGTGGAAAACACCGAGGCGATGGTCAGGACGAGGAGGCTCTTGGCAATACGAGGCTTGAGGTTCATGTGCTTCTCCCGGATACGAAAGTAACTGGAACCGCGTGGGTATCGGGCAGGGTTGCGCGATACCTTGGGGTCAGTGTCCATCCGGTGAGCTTAACGAACGCTTAGCAGGCTATCGGTAGGTGTAATTCCAGGTGTCGGACGCTGGAACGGAAACAGCGCCCCCCCGGAGAGTCCGGAGCGGGCGCTGTTGGCGGGCCGAAGGGCCTAGCGCACCAGGCAGGGCTTCTTGTTATCGAAGGTCCAGTTGGGCGAGAGGAATTGCATGGCCATGGCGTCGTCGCGCGCTCCGAGGCCCTTGGCCTTGTACAGCTCGTGGGCGCGGGCCAGGGCGTCCATGTCCAGCTCCACGCCCAGGCCACCCTGCTGCGGCACCGCCACCAGGCCGCCCTTGATCTCCAGCGGTTGCCGGGTCAGGCGCTGGCCGTCCTGCCAGATCCAGTGGGTGTCGATGGCAGTGATCTTGCCCGGCGCCGCGGCGGCGACGTGGGTGAACATGGCCAGGGAGATGTCGAAGTGGTTGTTCGAGTGCGAACCCCAGGTCAGGCCCCAGTCGTTGCACATCTGCGCCACCCGCACCGAGCCCTGCATGGTCCAGAAGTGCGGATCGGCCAGGGGGATGTCCACCGATTGCAGCTGGATGGCGTGACCCATCTGGCGCCAGTCGGTGGCGATCATGTTGGTGGCGGTGGGCAGGCCGGTGGCGCGGCGGAATTCGGCCATCACCTCGCGTCCGGAGTAGCCGTTTTCGGCGCCACAGGGATCCTCGGCATAGGCCAGGACGTGGTGCTGGTCGCGGCACAGGCGGATGGCTTCCTTGAGCGACCAGGCTCCGTTGGGGTCCAGGGTCACGCGTGCCTCGGGGAAGCGCTCGGCCAGGGCGGTGACCGCCTCGATCTCGGCGTCGCCGCTGAGTACGCCGCCCTTGAGCTTGAAGTCCTTGAAGCCGTAACGGTCATAGGCCGCCTCGGCCAGGCGCACCACGGTCTCGGGGGTCAAAGCCTCTTCGTTGCGCACGCGGAACCAGGCGTCGTCGCTCTCGGCTTCGCTGCGGTAGTCCAGGGTGGTCTTGTTGCGGTCGCCGACATAGAACAGATAGCCGAGCATCTCCACTGCGTCGCGCTGCTGACCTTCGCCGAGCAGGGCCGCCACCGGCACCTCCAGATGCTGGCCGAGCAGGTCGAGCAGGGCGGCTTCCAGGGCGGTGACGGCGTGGATGGTGATGCGCAGGTCGAAGGTCTGCAGACCACGGCCGCTGGCATCGCGACCGGCGAAGGCCTGGCGGACCTGGCCGAGGATGCGCTGGTACTGCCCCAGCGGCTGGCCGATGAGGAATTGGCGGGCGTCTTCCAGCGTCTGGCGGATGCTCTCGCCGCCGGGCACCTCGCCAACGCCGGTGCGGCCGGCGCTGTCCTTGAGGATCAGCACGTTGCGGGTGAAGTAGGGGCCATGGGCGCCGCTCAGGTTGAGCAGCATGCTGTCCTGGCCGGCGACGGGCACGACTTCCAGCGAGGTGACCACCGGGGTGCCGGTGTGCAGGGCGGGGGGGGCGTTGAATTGGGTCATGGTCGGGCTCCTTGGCGATCAGCGAGAGGTTTCAGCGGCGAGCGGGGCTTCGGCAGGCGGCGTGGGCACGCCGCGCAACTCGACGCGCTTGATCTCGCCGACGACGAACAGGTAACTGATGGCGGCCACCAGGGCATTGGCACCGACGAACACCAGAGCCATCTTGAAGGAACCGGTGGCGGCGATGATGTAGCCGATGATGATCGGGGTGGTGATGGAAGACAGGTTGCCGATGGTGTTGAACAGGCCACCGGAGAGGCCGGCGATCTGCTTGGGCGAGGTATCGGAGACCACCGCCCAGCCCAGGGCGCCGATGCCCTTGCCGAAGAAGGCCATGGCCATGAAGCCCACCACCATCCAATCGGCGTCGACGTAGTTGCAGAGGATCATGCTCATCGATAGCAGCATGCCGGCGACGATGGGGGTCTTGCGCGCCACGCTCAGGCTGCTGCCGCGACGCAGCAGCCAGTCGGAGATCACCCCGCCCAGCACGCCGCCGATGAAGCCGCAGATGGCCGGCAGGGAGGCGATGATGCCGGCCTTGAGGATGGTCATGCCGCGTTCCTGCACCAGGTACACGGGGAACCAGGTCAGGAAGAAGTAGGTGAGGGCGTTGATGCAGAACTGGCCCAGGTAGATGCCGGCCATCATGCGATTGGTCAGCAGCTGGCCGATGTAGCTCCACTTCGGACCTTCGCTCTTCTTGCCGGGGGTGTCCAGGTCGACCAGGCCGCCATTGCTGGCGATGTACTCGACCTCGGCGCTGTTGGCGCGGGGATGTTCGCGGGGGCTGTAGATCACCGCCATCCAGACCGCCGAGAAGGCGATGCCCAGGGCGCCCATCACCACGAAGACGTGCTGCCAGCCGAAGTGGTAGACGATCCAGCCCATCAGCGGCGCGAACAGCACGGTGGCGAAGTATTGCGCCGAGTTGAAGATCGCCGAGGCGGTACCGCGCTCCTTGGTGGGGAACCAGGCGGCGACGATGCGGGCGTTGCCGGGGAAGGAGGGCGCTTCGGCCAGGCCGACCATGAATCTCAGGGCGAACAGCAGGAACACCGCGGTGCCGATGCCGAATTCACCGATGTAGCCTTGCAGCATGGTGAATACCGACCAGGTGAAGATGCTCGCCGCATAGACCTTCTTCGAACCGAAGCGATCGAGCAGCCAGCCGCCGGGGATCTGGCCGAGCACATAGGCCCAGCCGAAGGCGGAGAAGATGTAGCCGAGGGAGACGGCACTGATGCCGAGGTCTTTTTGCAGGGCGGAGCCGGCGATGGAGATGGTGGCGCGGTCGGCATAGTTGATCGTGGTCACCACGAATAGCATGAACAGGATCAGATAGCGGACGCGCGTCTGCTTGGTTTCGTGCATGGAGAGCTCCCACTGGTTTGTTTTTGTGTGCGGGCTGGCATCGTGTAGCGGGCTTAGGTTGTAAGTCGTCTGACAACGATAGCGTTATCATTAAACAGATAACGCTATCATTCAACCGTTAAATCTGTGGCCGGGCGCAAAAAAGTGGCTAGGAACTCTGGCGCTCGATCAGGGCGAAACCGGTGTCGAGGCTTACCGCAGTTTGATCGCCCGCGAGGCGGTCGAGCAGCGCCTGGGCGACGCGCTGGCCCATGGCATCGGCATTGACGCTGACCGTGGACAGCGCCGGGGTGGCGAAGCGGCCGTTGGTGGTGTCGCCGAAGCCGACCACCGCCAGCTGTTCGGGGATGCGCAGGCCGCGGCTGCTGGCTTCGGCGACCACGCCCAGGGCCAGGGTGTCGGAGCTGCACAGCACCAGTTCCGGTGGCTCGGGGCGTTCCAGCAGGCGCGCCAGGCCGTTGCGGCCGACTTCCCAAGTGGCCGGCAGCGGCAGCACCTCCATGGGCAATTCGGGGATGCCCAGTTCGACCAGGCGGGCCTGCAGGGCCAGGTTGCGGCGCATGGCGCGGGGGTCGTCCACCGAGATCACCCCGAAGCGGCGATAGCCGCGGGCGACGAAGTGCTCCGCCAGGGCCACGCCGACCTGCTCGTGGGAAAAGCCCACCTGCATGTCCAAGGCCTCGGCGCTCAGGTCCCAGGCTTCCACCACCGGAATGTTCAGCGCCGCCAGCCGCGCGCGACTCGCCGGGGTGTGCAGGGTGCCGGTGAGGACGATGCCATCGGGGCGGCGGCCAAGGATGGCTTCCAGCAGTTCCTCTTCCTTTTCCGGTGAATAGCCGGTGGGACCGATCAGCGCCTGGTAGCCCGCCGCGGTGAGGCGATCCATGATCGCCTGCACCACGGTGGCATAGATGGAATTGGCGATGGTGGGCAAGAGGATGGCCACCAGCCGGCTCTTGCTGGAGGCCAGGCTGCCCGCCAGCAGATTGGGCACGTAGCCCAGTTCCTTGACCACGGCCAGGACATGCTCGCGGGTGGCGGCGCTCACCAGGTTCGGGCGGTGCAGTGCCCGGGACACGGTAATGGGCGACACCCCGGCGGCGAGGGCGACCTCGCGCACGGTGAGGGGCAGCTCGGTGGTGCCATCGAGCTGGGCGAGTTCGCGTCGGGACTTCCTGGCCAAAGCGGGTCCTTGGATGAAAGAGGCCGCCATTATGAGAGCAAGCCCCGGCGGTTGCCATGGGCGCCCGCCGGAGCCCCGGCTAGTTGACCGCTCGCGTTGCCCGCGCGCTGCCGACCCGCGATTGATTGGGGCGACCGAGCAGGGCGGAAACGTTCTGTCCGACCTCGACCAGTCTCTTCAGGTCGACGCCGGACGCTATGCCCAGGCCATCCAGCAGATAGACCAGGTCCTCGCTGGCGACATTGCCGCTGGCGCCCTGGGCATAGGGACAGCCGCCGAGCCCGGCGACGGAGCTGTCGAACACCGCGACGCCTTCGAGCAGGCTGGCGTAGACGTTGGCCAGGGCCTGGCCATAGGTGTCGTGGAAATGCCCGGCCAGTTGGCTGAGGGGCACCTCCCGGCCCAGCCGCTGCCAGAGCGCCCGGGTCCGACCCGGGGTGCCGACGCCGATGGTATCGCCGAGCGAGACCTCGGCGCAGCCCAGCTCCAGCAGTTCGCGGGTCACGCTCGCCACCTGGTCGGTTGCGACCTCGCCATCGTAGGGGCAGCCCAGCACGCAGGACACATAGCCGCGCACCCGGATGCCCGCCGCCCGCGCGCCCTCGACCACGGGCACGAAGCGCGCCAGGCTCTCCGCGATGGAGCAATTGATGTTGCGCTGGGAGAAGCCCTCCGAGGCGGCGGCGAACACGGCGATTTCGTCCACCCCCGCCGCCAGGGCGGCTTCGAAACCTTTCAGGTTGGGCACCAGTACCGAACGCACCACGCCCTCGGGCCGGCCGAGTCCTGCCAGCACCTCGGCGGTCCCGGCCATCTGCGGCACCCAGAGTGGCGAGACGAAGCTGCCCACCTCCAGATGATGCATGCCACTGGCGATCAGCGCCGTGCACAGCTGGATGCGCTCGGCGATGCCCAGCGCCTGGGGCTCGTTCTGCAGGCCATCGCGGGGTCCGACCTCGACCAGCCGCACCCGGGACGGCAGGGCATCGCTCATGGTGCCACCTCCTCCAGTTCCACCAGCGGGGCGCCCTCGGCCACCAGCTCGGCCGGGCTACAGAACAGCGCCGCCACCACGCCGGCACGGGGCGCGCGGATGCTGTGCTCCATCTTCATCGCCTCCAGTACCACCAGCGGGGCCCCGGCTTCTACGATGTCGCCCACGGCCACCGGAACCGCTACCACGCTGGCGTTCATCGGCGCGGTGAGGCCACCGGCATCCGCCTGGCGCGCGACCTCGGCCAGCGGATCGGCCCAGGTGACGGCTTCGAAACGGTCCTGCCATTCGACAAACAGCGTCGGCCCTCGGCGATGGAGGCGGGCGCTGTGGCGAACGCCGTCCACCTGCCAGTGGAGCCGATCACCGCTCAATGCGACGGCCAGCGGGTCGACCAGGCTCAGGCTGCGCACCTCGCCACGACAGGCCAGGCGCAGCGCGATGCGCGGTGGTCCGCCCAGGCGCCAGCCCTGGCGGGACGCCCAGGGTGACGTGGGATCGGCAGCGGCGGGCAGCGTCGCCAGCCAGGCCTGGCCCGTCAGGGTCCAGAAGGCCTCCGGCAGTTCTGCGGGTGCGGGCAGCAAGGCCGCCTGATGCCGCTCGATGAAACCGGTGTCCAACTCCGCCGCGGCAAAGGCCGGATGGGCGAGCAGGCGCTGCAGGAAGGCGAGGTTGGTGGCGAAGCCGCCCACCGCGGTGTCTTCGAGCATGGCCAGCAACCGCTTGCGCGCCTGTTCGCGGCTGTCGCCCCAGGCGATCAGCTTGGCCAGCATGGGATCGTAGAAGGGCGACACCTCGTCACCTTCCTCCACGCCGCTATCCACTCGCCGCCCGGGACCGGCCGCGGGCTCGCGATAGAGCTGCAGGGTGCCAGAGGCCGGCAGGAAGCCCTGGTCGGTGTCCTCGGCATAGAGGCGCACCTCGATGGCGTGGCCGTGCAGCGGCACCTGGGCCTGGGTGAGGGGCAGGGCTTCGCCCGCGGCCACGCGCAGTTGCCAGGCCACCAGGTCCAGGCCGGTGATGGCCTCGGTGACCGGGTGCTCCACCTGCAGCCGCGTATTCATCTCCATGAAGAAAAAGTCGCCACGGGCGTCGAGCAGGAATTCCACGGTGCCGGCGCCGACATAGCCGATGGCCTGGGCCGCCTGCACCGCCGCCTCGCCCATGGCCCGGCGCAGGTCGGGCGTGAGACCCGGCGCGGGCGCCTCCTCGATCACCTTCTGGTGGCGGCGCTGGATGGAGCAGTCGCGTTCGTTGAGATAGAGGCAATGGCCGTGCGCATCGGCGAACACCTGGATCTCCACATGGCGCGGTAGCAGCACGTATTTCTCCACCAGCATCCGTGCATCGCCAAAGGCCGAGAGCGCCTCGCGCTGGGCCGAGGCAAGGCCTTCGGCCAGGTCGGCTTCGCGCTCGACGATCTTCATGCCCTTGCCGCCGCCGCCGGCGGTGGCCTTGAGCAGGACCGGATAGCCGATGCGCGCCGCGGCGTTACGAAAGGTGGCCAGGGACTGGTCCTCGCCGTGATAGCCCGGCACCAGGGGCACCCCGGCATCGGTCATCAGCGCCTTGGCCGCGGACTTGCTGCCCATGGCGCGGATCGCCGCGGCGGGAGGACCGACGAAGACCAGCCCTGCCGCGGCCACCGCCTCGGCGAAGGCGGCATTCTCGGACAGGAAGCCGTAGCCCGGATGGATCGCCTGGGCGCCGGCGGCCAGGGCCGCGGCGATGATGCGCTCGCCCAGCAGATAGCTGTCGGCCGGCTTGGTCCCGCCCAGGTCCACTGCCTGATCGGCCTGGCGCACATGGCGGGCGTCGACATCGATGGCGCTGTGCACGGCGACGGTACCCAGGCCGAGGGCCTTGGCCGTACGCATCACCCGGCAGGCGATCTCGCCGCGGTTGGCGACGAGCAGACGGTCGAAGGTCATGGCGAGGTCTCCTGCCAGGCGGGACGACGTTTCTCCAGGAAGGCCTGCAGGCCTTCCTGGGCTTCGGGGGTGACGCGTACCTCGGCGATCAGGCCCTCAGTGAAGGAGCGCACCTCGTCGGGGGGTGCGCCCGCGCCAGCGCCGTCCAGCAACCGCTTGCAGGCGCGCAATGCCTGGGGCCCGTTGTCCAGCAGCCGGGCGATCCAGGCCTCGACCAGGGTGTCCAGGTTGGCAGCCGGCGCAGTCTCGGCCACCAGGCCCAGTTCGGCGGCGCGTTCGCCGGAAAAGCGCTCCGCGCCGAGCATGTAGCGTCGCGCCATGCGCTCGCCCAGGGCGCGAGTCACGAAGGGCGCGATGACCGCCGGCACCAGGCCGATGCGCACCTCCGACAGGCAGAAGGTGGCGTCTCCCGCGGCCAGGGCCAGGTCGCAGCAGCTGACCAGGCCCACCGCGCCGCCAAAGGCCGCGCCCTGGACCACCGCCAGAGTCGGCATCGGCAAGGCCTGCAGGCGATACATCACCTCGGCCAGGCGCTCGGTGTCGGCGCGGTTGGCGGCGGCGTCCAGGCGGGCCGAGGCCTGCATCCAGGCGAGGTCGGCGCCGGCGCAGAAGTGCCGCCCGCGGCCACGCAGGAGCAGAAAGCGCAGCTCGCCATCGGTGGCGATTTGGGCGAGCACGATCCCCAGCTCCGCGATCAGCTGCGCATCCAGGGCATTGTGGCGATCCGGGCGGTCGAGCCAGAGGGTGGCGAAGCCGCGTGGATCACGGATCAGTTCCAGGGTGTGGAAGTCAGTCATGGCCTACATCCGGAAGACGCCGAAGGTCGTCGGCTCGAGAGGGGCGTTGAGACTGGCCGACAGGGCCAGGGCGAGGACCTCGCGGGTCTGGGCCGGGTCGATCACCCCGTCGTCCCACAGCCGCGCGCTGGAATAGTGGGCATGGGCCTGGCGCTCGTACTGCTCGACGATGGGGGCCTTGATCCGCGCCGCTTCCTCATCGTCGAAGGCCTCGCCGGCGCGTTCGGCCTGCTCGCGCTTGACCTGCACCAGCACCCCGGTCGCCTGCTCAGCACCCATCACGCCGATGCGCGCGTTGGGCCACATCCACAGGAAGCGTGGATCGTAGGCGCGACCGCACATGCCGTAGTTGCCGGCGCCAAAGCTGCCGCCGATGATCACGGTGAACTTGGGTACCTGGGCGCAGGCCACCGCGGTGACCAGCTTGGCGCCGTGCTTGGCGATGCCGCCTTCCTCGTATTTCTTGCCGACCATGAAGCCGGTGATGTTCTGCAGGAACAGCAGCGGGATGCGGCGCTGGCAGGCCAGTTCGATGAAGTGCGCGCCTTTCTGCGCCGATTCGGCGAAGAGGATGCCGTTGTTGCCGAGGATGGCCACCGGATGGCCGTGCAAGTGGGCGAAGCCGCAGACCAGGGTGGTGCCGAATTGCGCCTTGAATTCATCGAAGACGCTGCCGTCCACCAGCCGCGCGATCACCTCGCGCACCTCCAGCGGCTGCTTGGGATCGGCCGGCACCAGACCGTGCAGTTCCTCGGCCGGGTAGAGGGGCGGGATAGGCGTCTTCAGTTGCAAGTCGCCCAGCTTGCGCCAGTTGAGGTTGGCGATGCAGCGCCGGGCCAGCGTCAGGGCATGGGCGTCGTCTTCGGCGTAGTGGTCGGCCACGCCGGAGGTCCGGCAATGGACATCGGCGCCGCCCAGCTCCTCGGCGCTGACCACCTCGCCGGTGGCGGCCTTCACCAGCGGCGGGCCGGCGAGAAAGATGGTGGCCTGCTGGCGCACCATGATGGTCTCGTCGCTCATGGCCGGCACATAGGCGCCACCGGCGGTGCAGGAACCCATCACCACGGCGATCTGCGGGATGCCCTGGGCGCTCATGGTCGCCTGGTTGAAGAAGATTCGCCCGAAGTGCTCGCGGTCGGGGAAGACGTCCTCCTGGCGCGGCAGGTTGGCGCCGCCGGAATCCACCAGATAGAGGCAGGGCAGCCGATTCTGCAGGGCGATGGCCTGGGCGCGCAGGTGCTTCTTCACCGTGAGCGGATAGTAGGAGCCGCCCTTCACCGTGGCGTCGTTGGCGATGATCATGCACTCGACGCCCTCGATGCGGCCGATGCCGGCCACCACCCCGGCGGCCGGTACCTCTTCCTCGTAGACGTCGAGGGCGGCCAGGGCGCCGATTTCCAGGAAGGGCGAGCCCGGGTCCAGCAACAGATCGATGCGCGCGCGAGGGAGCAGCTTGCCGCGCGCGGTATGGCGCGCCTGGGCCCTGGCCCCGCCGCCTTCGCGGATGCGCGCCAGCAGCCCGTCGAGCCGGGCCAGTTGTTCGGCCATGGCGGCGGCGTTGCGCTGGTAGTCGGCAGCGCGGCGGTTCAGCGTGGAGGTCAGCACGGTCATGAAGGCGTCCTCACCGGGTTTCGTTGAACAGCTCGCGGCCGATCAGCATGCGGCGGATCTCGCTGGTGCCGGCGCCGATCTCGTAGAGCTTGGCGTCACGCAGCAGGCGGCCGGTGGGGTACTCGTTGATGTAGCCGTTGCCGCCGAGGATCTGGATGGCTTCCAGGGCCATCTGGGTGGCCTTCTCGGCGGTGTAGAGGATCACCCCGGCGGCGTCCTTGCGGGTGGTCTCGCCGCGGTCGCAGGCCTGGGCCACCGCATAGAGATAGGCGCGGCTGGCGTTGAGCCCGGTGTAGAGATCGGCCAGCTTGCCCTGGATCAGCTGAAATTCGCCGATGCTCTGGCCGAATTGCCGGCGGTCATGCACATAGGGCAGCACCACGTCCAGGCAGGCCTGCATGATGCCCACCGGGCCGCCGGCGAGCACCACCCGCTCGTAGTCCAGGCCGCTCATCAGCACCTTGACCCCGCCATTGACCTGGCCCAGCACGTTGTCCTCCGGCACCTCCACGTCGTCGAAGAACAGCTCGCAGGTGTTGGAGCCGCGCATGCCCAGCTTGTCGAACTTGCTGCCGCGGCTGAAGCCCTTCCAGTCACGCTCGACGATGAAGGCGGTGATGCCATGGGCTGCCTTTTCCGGTTCGGTCTTGGCGTAGATGACATAGGTGTGGGCATCGGGCCCGTTGGTGATCCAGGTCTTGCTGCCATTGAGCACATAGCGATCGCCGCGGCGTTCGGCGCGCAACTTCATGGAGACCACGTCCGAGCCGGCATTGGGTTCGCTCATGGCCAGGGCGCCGACGTGCTCGCCGCTGACCAGTCCGGGCAGGTAGCGGGCCTTCTGCGCGGCGCTGCCATTGCGATGGATCTGGTTGACGCAGAGATTGGAATGGGCGCCGTAGGACAGGGCCACTGAAGCCGAGCCGCGGCTGATCTCTTCCATGGCCACCGCATGGGCCAGGTAGCCAAGTCCTGCGCCGCCGTATTCCTCGCCTACGGTGATGCCAAGCAGCCCCAGGTCACCGAAGGTGCGCCAGAGATCCATGGGGAAGCTGTTGCTGGCATCGATCTCGCCTGCGCGGGGCGCCACCTCGCGGGCGACTAGGGTGCGCACCTGATCGCGCAGCAGGTCGAGGGTCTCGCCCAGGGCGAAGTTGAGACTCGGATAGCTCATGGGGTCACCTGTTGTTGGGATTGTCGGGTGCGAGCGGTCAGCCGATCAGGCGTGCGCAGGGCGGCCGCCAGGCACGGTGCGGAGCGGAAAGGGACAGGGCGGGGCTTTGTCATCGGCCAGGCGCGGGCGTGGCCTGAAAGCGATAGCCGCAAGGACGTCGGGCAGGGCCGCCGACGGCTGGGCAAGGGTGCGCTCGACGCGCGGGTGCGGAACGCGGGCGCCAGGGCGCTCATGGTCCGTCCTCCTGTTCATTGTTCTTGTCGTGGCGACCGCGAGAGGAAGGCGGCGCGCCTGTGCCTCTGAGTCTAGGAGGAGAAATGCGCTATCGTGAAACGATAAAAATAGAATCCAGGTATTGGAAAATCAGATGGCACTGCTCAAGGACATCTCGATGCGGCAACTGCGCTATTTCGTCGCCGCCGCCGAGAGCAGCCAGTTCTCCCTGGCCGCCAGCGCGGTCAACGTCAGCCAGTCGGCGGTCACCACGGCGGTCAGCCAGCTGGAGGCGATGCTCGCCGTGCAGCTGTTCGAGCGCCTGCCCCACGGCGTCAAGCTCACCGCCGAGGGCCACCAGTTCTATCACCATGCCCGGCACATCCTCGACACCTTGCAGGACGCCGTCAGCCAGCCGCTGTTCCAGAGTCATGCCCTGACCGGCCAGGCCCGCGTCGGCGCCTCCTATGCGGTGCTCGGCTACTACCTGCCGACCCTGCTGGCGCGCTTCAAGCGCAGCTATCCGCAGATCGACATCGACCTGCGCGACATGGACCGACCCAGTATCGAAGCCGGCATCACCGACGGCACCCTGGAGCTGGGTCTCACCGTCATCTCCAACGTCGACGCCACCCAGCCCTTCGAGCGTCATCTGCTGATGCGCTCGCCGCGTCAGCTCTGGCTGCCCAGCGCTCATCCGCTGCTGGCGCCGGAGCGCGTCACCCTGGCCGACATCGCCCCCTATCCCTACATCCTCGCCACGGTGGACGAAGGCGAGACCTCGACCCTGCGCTACTGGCGCGCGGCGGGCCTGGAACCCAACGTGGTGTTCAAGACCTCGTCCATGGAATCCCTGCGCGGCCTGGTCGCCCACAGCTTCGGCGTGACCATCCTCTCCGACATGCTCTATCGCGGCTGGTCGCTGGAAGGCCGCAAGCTGGAAGCCCGCCCCGTGGCCGATGCCATCCCGCCCATGGAGCTGGGCCTGATCTGGAGTCCCGAGGAGCGCCTGGGCCCTGGGGCCCAGGCGTTTCGGCAATTCCTCCGCTCCGCGAGCGGCGAGGCGCGCGACCGCTAGGGTGGTGTTGCAGACCCTGTCTGCACGTTGTTGGCGGCGGTCTTCGGCCCTTGGCGGCGCTGCCACTCTTCGCCATGGCCCTGCGCGGACGCGTCCTGACGCCTTGCTCACGCGAACGTCTGCAACGCCCCAGCGGGAATGCCGTGATAGAGCGCCGCGGGCGAATCGGATGAACGAGGCGCGGCAAGGGACGAAGGATGGGAGCAGAGTTGTCTTCTGGTATACCATCAGGTGTCAGTTGAACACTGTTCGATGGCTGTCCAAGAAGCCTCGCTTCGATACGGAGATGCTTATGCGTACCTGGTTCAAGGATCTGAAGACGACTCACAAGCTGGCGTTGGGCTTTGGCAGTGTCCTGCTACTGACCCTGGCCATCGCGGCGACCGGCTGGAACACCATTGGCATGCTGGGGCGCAGCAGCGATCGGCTGGTGGCCATTGGTGAACTCACCGAAGCCGCCAAAGACCTGCGTATCACCCGCTTGGACTACTCCTATCAAGTGAGCGACGCCGCCGCCAAGGAGCTGGCCACGCGCCTCAAGACCCTCGGTGAGCGGCAGGGTGAACTGCAGCGGCTGGGGCTCGATCCGACCACTGAGCGATTGCTTGGGCAGCAAAGCGAACTGACCGGCAAGTACGGCCAGACCCTGACTGCCCTGGTGGCGGCCTACGAGCGCCAGGGGCAGGCGGCGGGGTTGCTCGGCACCCGGGCCGACCAGGCCCTGCAGGCGGTGAGCGAGATCGAGAAGAACCTGGCCAGCAGCGATGCGCCGGAGTTCTATCCGGGCCAGCGCCTCGGGCAATTCCGCGCCATCGGGGTGCTGGATCGGCGTCTGCGCGATGTGAGGTACAGCCTGCAACGTTACTTGCTTACCGGCGACGCCGACCAGCAAGCCAAGGCCGATGCCGACATGGCGGCCACACTGGCTGAACTGAAGCGCCGCCTGGTCAGCGCATCAGCCCGCGACAAGCCCAGCCTGGATCTGGCCGAACAGGCCCTGGTGCATTACCAGCAGTCCATCGGCGACTTCCAGCAGGCGCGGCACCAGGCCGAGCAGGCTGCCGAGACCCTGCGCGGCCTGGAAGACCAGATTCTCCTCAAGGGTCGCGAACTGGCGACCCAGACGGTCGCTCAGCGCGACATGGATAGTCGGCAGGCCTACCGTTGGCTCGCCGTGATCACTGCCCTGGCGCTGCTGGCCGGGCTGCTCGCCGGCTGGCTCATCACCCACCTGTTGATGCAGCCGCTCCGGGCTTCGCTGCTGCAGGCACGCCGCATCGCCGGTGGCGACCTGTCGTCGGTGCCCGCGGTGACGCGACGCGATGAACTGGGTCAGCTGCAAGCCAGCATGGGCGAGATGACCGCCGGGTTACGCGGCCTGGTTGGCCAGGTCCAGGAGGGCACGGCGCAGCTGCAGGGTGCAGCTCAGGGCCTCACCGCCAGTGCCGAGCGGACCCGTGAAGGGGTGGAACGGCAAGGCCAGGAAACGCGGCAGGTGGCCACCGCCATCGTGCAGTTGACCGCGAGCGCCCAGGAAGTCGCCAGCCATGCCGAAATGGCGTCGCAGACCTCGCAGCAGGTCGAGCGGGCCGCAGGGGATGGCGATGCCCGGGTGCGCCAGGCGATCGCCGCGGTGGACGCGCTCGCCCGGGAGATGCTGCAGGCCGCCACGGCGATGGATGCGCTGCTGCGCGAGAGCGAACGCATCGGTGCGGTCACCGGGGTGATCAAGGCGGTCGCTGAGCAGACCAACCTGCTGGCGCTGAATGCCGCCATCGAAGCGGCGCGTGCCGGAGAGGCCGGGCGCGGTTTCGCGGTGGTGGCCGACGAGGTGCGCAATCTCGCCCGCAGTACCCAGCAGTCGGTCACCGAGATCGAGCGCAGCGTTGCCGATCTGGGTGACCGTGCCACCCAGGCTGCCGCCTGCATGGGTACCAGTCGCTCGCAGACCGGCCAGGCGGTGACCCTGATCCAACACGCGGGTGAAGCCTTGCAGCTCATCGGCAACCAGGTCACCAACATGCAGGCGATGAATCTGCAGATCGCGGCGGCCGCCGAAGAACAGAGCCGGGTCGCTGGCGAGGTGGGGCGAAGCGTTGCCGTCGTCGAGGCGCTGGCCGAGGCCAGTGTCACCGCCAGCCAGGAAATGTCCACGGCCAGCATGGAGCTGGGACAGCTGGGAGAGGAATTGACGGCTCGGATCAGTCGCTTCCGCCTGTAGGCGGTCACGGGCCTCGTCCGTCCGGCTGGCGGATGAGGTGCGTTCTCCTGGTCAACGCCCCTGATGTCCTGGATGGTAGCCAACACGCGAACACCGGCTCGCGCTAGTACCTGCGCACGCCTGGCTGGGCCGTTCCGCGGCCCAGCTTACAGCCAGACGCGCGGCGTCCCGTGCGGATCAAGCGACTGGTGCGGCGAGCCCAGGCGAGGTCGTCGGCCGAGCGCTTGCCCCGTTCAGGTGTTCTCCTTGGTCTGCCTTTTGCCGAACACCGCTGCGCGCTGCCCGCGAGAACTGGCGCCTGGTAGAGGCAAGGCGTTCGAGGTATGCCGGGGTACGCCTTGCCGGGTCGGCCCTCCGGGGGGGGATTGCGCAGCGGTAAGGGGGGCTCGCGCCCGCTGGGGCCAGGCGGATCTGAGCCCAGGGCAGCGACTGGCGCTGCCCTGGGCTGGCTCAGTGAGCGGCCGCCTTGCTCAGGTCAGCGTCGTTCCATTCGGTGTAGACGCAGGCGTCGCTGGCGGCCCAGCGCAGCCGCACCACCTGACCGGGCTGCAGGCCCTGGGCATGGGCCAGCGACTTGACCATCAGCGGGGCACCCCCTGCGGTCTGCAGCATGCAGCTCTGGCTCTCGCCAAGGAACAGTGCCTCGCCGACCCGTGCCGGGATCTCGTTCCAGCCCGCCGGCATGGGCAGGGTCGCCGCCTGTTCGGTGGTCAGCAGTTGCAGCTTTTCCGGTCGCAGCATCAGCAGCAACGCCTGCTCCGGTCTGACGCCGGCGGTCGGGCGCATCGCCAGCTCCTGGCCTTCGAAGGTGCAATGGGCCTGGGCCCGGGCGGTGACCTTGAGAAAGTTAGAGTTGCCGAGAAAGGCCGCGACGAAGGCATTCGGCGGATTCTGGTAGAGGTCGTAGCCACTGCCCAGGCCGACGACGCGGCCATGGCTGAAGATGGCGATGCGCTGCGACAGCCGCAGCGCCTCTTCCTGGTCGTGGGTCACGTAGACGATGGTGATCCCCAGCCGGCGGTGCAACTGGCGCAGTTCGTCCTGCAGGTCTTCGCGCAGCTTCTTGTCCAGGGCGCCGAGGGGCTCGTCCATCAGCAGGATGCGCGGTTCATAGACCAGCGCCCGGGCGATGGCCACCCGCTGCTGCTGGCCGCCGGAGAGCTGCGCCGGCCGCCGATGGGCGAAGGCGTCGAGCTGCACCAGGCGCAGCATGGCGTCGACCTTCTTGTTGCGCTCCGCCGCGCCGACCTTGCGGATGTCCAGGGGGAAACCGATGTTGTCGCGCACCGACAGGTGCGGAAACAGCGAATAACGCTGGAACACCATGCCGATGTCGCGCTGGTGCGGCGGTACCCGCAGCAGCGAGCGGCCGGCGACGCTGATGGCCCCCGAGCTGGGGGTCTCGAAGCCCGCCAGCATCGACAGGGTGGTGGACTTGCCCGAGCCGCTGGAGCCCAGGAAGGTGAGGAATTCGCCCTCCTGGATGTCCAGCGAAAGATCGTCCACGGCGGTGAAATCGCCATAATGCTTGTTGAGGTTCTGCAGGCGGACCAGGGGGGCCGCGGCGGCGGTGTTCTGAAGGACGACGCTCATGGCAGGGCTCCGGGTATCAGCGGGATTGGGGTTGGCGGCGGCGCAGCAGGGCAGCGGCGAGCATCACCAGCAGGGAAAGACCGATCAGCACGGTGGAGGCCACGGCGATCACCGGAGTCAGGTCTTGGCGCAGGGTGGACCACATCTTCACCGGCAGCGTCTGCAGGTTGGGACTGGCCATCATCACGCTCAGCACCACCTCGTCCCAGGACACCAGGAAGGCGAACAGCGCCCCGGCGAACACGCCCGGCCAGATGCCCGGCAGGGTCACCCGGTAGATGGCCTGCAGGCGCGAGGCACCGCAGATCACCGCGGCATCCTCGATGGACTGATCGAACAGCTTGAGCGAGTTGATGACGGCGATCAGGGTGAAGGGCAGGGCGACGATCACATGGCTGACCACGAAGGCCAGCAGGGTGCCGGTGTAGCCCAGGCGCAGGAACAGCGCGTAGATGGCCACGGCGATCACCACCAGCGGCACGATCATCGGCAGGGTGAAGATCGCATAGAGCGTCTTGCGTCCGGGAAACCGGCCGCGCACCAGGGCGAAGGCGCAGGGCAGCGCCAGGGCCACCGAGACCAGAGTGGTCAGCAGCGCCACCTTGAGGCTGGCCAGGGCGGCCTGCATCCATTCCGGGTTGGCGAAGAATTGCTGGTACCACTTCAGCGTCCAGCCCGGCGGCGGGAAGACCAGCCACTGGGAGGAGCCGAACGACAGCAGCACGATGAAGATGATGGGCAGCAGCAGGACCGCGGCGATGGCGCCGGTGATCAGCAGCAGGCCGCCGCGCAGGCGCCAGCCGATGGCGTTGGGAGTCAGCAGCATGGGTCACCTCGCGTTCTGGGGGTCGACCGGGGATTCCGGTTGCAGCCTGAGATAGAGGGCGAACAGCACCAGGGCGATGACGATGAGCAAGGCCGCGGCGGCGCTGGCCAGTCCCCAGTTCAGGAAGGACTGCACCTGCTGGATGATGAAGTCCGGCAGCATCATGTTCTGCGCCCCGCCCAGCAGCGCCGGGGTGACGTAGTAGCCGAGCGACATGACGAACACCATCAGCGCCCCCGAGCCCAGGCCGGACCGGCACATCGGCAGGAACACCTTGCGGAAGTTGGTCCAGGGACTGGCGCCGCAGATGGCGCCGGCCTGCAGCACCATAGGGTCCATGGCCTGCAGGGTCGCCTGCAATGGCAGCACGATGAAGGGGATCATGATGTAGGTCATGCCGATCACCACCCCGGTCAGGTTGTTCACCAGCGCCAGGGGTTCGTCGATCAGTCCCATCGCCATGAGCAGCTTGTTGATCACCCCCGAGCCCTGCAGCAGCACCAGCCAGGCATAGGTGCGGGCGAGCAGGCTGGTCCACATCGACAGCAGCACGATGTTGAACAGCAATCGCCCCCAGCCACGCGGCATCAGGGTGATAGTCCAGGCCAGCGGAAAGCCGATCAGCACGCTGAACAGGGTCACCAGGCCGGCGACGCCAAAGGTGTTGAGCAGCACCTGGGCGTAGGCGCCGTTGGCGAACAGGGTCTGGTAGTTGCCGAGGCCCGGCGTGGGTTCGAGAAAGCCGCGCAGCAGCAGGCCGATCAGCGGGATCAGGAAGAACAGGCCAAGGAACAGCAGGGCAGGGAAGAGATGACTCGCCCCCTTCCAGCGTACGGCCCTCTCACCCCGGTTGCGCGCCGGATCGCTCACCCGGCGCTTGGGGGCCGTGGCGGTGCCGAGTACCGCCCGGCTGGAGCTCGAGGCGGACATGTCATTTCACCAGCCATTCGTTCCAGCGACTGGCGATCTCGCTACCGTGCTGGGCCCAGTAGGCGAAGTCCAGGGTCACCTGCTCGCTGGCATAGGCCGTGGGCAGGTTCTTGGCCAGGTCGGGCGTCAGCTTGGCGACGCTGTCGACGTTGACCGGGGCGTAGGCGGTGAGGTTGGCGAAGTCCGCCTGGCCCTTGGCGCCACTCGCCTCGGCGAGAAACTTCATGGCCGCGTCCTTGTTCTTGGCGCCCTTGGGCACCACCAGCATGTCGGCCATGACCAGATTCTGCTTCCAGCTCACGCCGACCGGTGCGCCGTCCTGCTGCAGGGCATAGACCCGGCCGTTCCAGAACTGGCCCAGGGTCGCTTCACCGGAGGCGAGCAACTGCTGGGACTGGGCGCCACCGCCCCACCAGACGATGTCCTTCTTGATGGTGTCGAGCTTCTTGAAGGCCCGATCCAGGTCCAGCGGATAGAGCTTGTCCTTGGGTACGCCATCGGCCAGCAACGCGAGTTCGAGCACGCCGGGGCTCGGCCACTTGTAGAGGGCGCGCTTGCCGGGGTAGGTGGCGGTATCGAACAGCGCCGACCAGTCCTGGGGCTGCTTGCTGCCCAGCTTGCCCTGGTTGTAGCCGAGCACGAAGGAGAAGAAGAAGGAGCCCACGGCATGGTCGTTGACGAAGCGCGGATCAATCTTGCTGCGGTCGATGGTCTTGAAATCCAGGGGTTCGAGCAGCCCTTGCTGGGCGGCGCGCAGGGCGAAGTCCGCCTCCACGTCGACCACGTCCCACTGGACGTTGCCGCTCTGCACCATGGCCTGCAGCTTGCCGTAGTCGGTGGGGCCGTCCTGCACCACCTGGATGCCGGTCTGCTGGGTGAAGGGCTCGGCCCAGGCTTTCTTCTGGGCGTCCTGGGTAGTCCCGCCCCAGCTGGTGAAGTTGAGGCTTTCCGCCTGGGCTTGAGCGCCCAGGGTGGCGAGCAGGCCAGCGACGACCACGGATACGACTTTGCGCTTCAGCAACATCTTGATGCCCTCTCTGTTATTGGATCGACGCGGCCAGGAGACCTTGTCAGTTCTAAGAGCAGTGCGGCCAGGGGCCAGAAAAAGGAGGCCTTGGTCTTGTTCTGTCGGGCCCGTCTGATCCGGGCCTAGGCGTAATTTGATATTATGGTATTCCAAACCTTTTGCAAGCCTTCCCGCATGACGATTTGCCATCATCCGTGGAAGGGGACGGTCTCGACGATCTCCAGTTCGTAGCCGGTCAGGCCGGCATAGCGCAGCGGCAGACCGAGGTGGCGAATGCGGCCGACCCCCAGGTCCTGCAGGATCTGGGCCCCGGTCCCCACTTCGGCGTAGATGCGCGACTGGGAGCGCTCGAACAGGCGCTTGGGCTGGGTCAGCGAGGGCACCCGGGCGAGCAGCGCCTGGGAGGATTCGTGGTTGGCCAGCACCACCACGATGCCATGGCCTTCCTCGGCGACGCGTTGCAGGGCGGCCCACAGGGTCCAGCTCGGCGGACCGCTGTATTCGGCGCCGACTAGGTCGCGCAGCGGGTCCAGGGCATGGACGCGGACTAGGGTAGGGGTCTCGCGATCGAGCTCGCCCATCACCATGGCCAGGTGGACGCCACCCTCGATGCGGTCTTCGTAGGTCAGCAGGCGGAAGGTGCCGTGCACCGTGGGCAGTTCGCTCTCGCCGATGCGGACCACGGTATGCTCGGTGCGCAGTCGGTAATGGATGAGATCGGCGATGGTGCCCAGCTTGATACCATGGTGTTTGCCGAAGCGCTCCAGGTCCGGCCGGCGAGCCATGCTGCCGTCGTCGTTCATCACCTCGACGATCACTGCGGACGGATCGCGACCCGCCAGCCGAGCCAGATCGCAACCGGCCTCGGTATGACCGGCACGGGTCAGCACGCCACCGTCGCGGGCACGCAGGGGAAAGATGTGGCCGGGCTGCACCAGGTCGCGCGGGGTGGCGCCGGGCGCCACGGCAGCGGCGATGGTGCGGGCCCGATCGGCGGCCGAGATACCGGTGGAAATCCCGCTGGCCGCCTCGATGGAGACCGTGAAAGCCGTGCCGTGTACGGTGCCGTTGTCGCTGACCATCTGCATCAGGTTGAGCTGGCGACAGCGCTCTTCGGTAAGGGTCAGGCAGATCAGGCCGCGACCTTCCCGGGCCATGAAGCTGATGGCCTCGGGCGTGCAGGCGTCCGCGGCGATGAGGATGTCGCCTTCGTTCTCGCGGTCCTCGTCATCCACCAGGATGACCATCTTGCCGGCCCGGAAATCCTCGATGAGCGCTTCGATAGGGTGGATGGCCACGACGTCCTCACAAGGCTTCTAGAAGGTTATGTATTCTGGTATACCATTAGACAACACCCAAAGAAAGAGGCAAGTTGCCATGAAAGGTTATTGGATCGCCCAGGTCGACGTGACCGATCCCGAGGCTTATCGCGGCTACACGGAGCGGGCGCCGGCGGCTTTCGCTCGCTACGGTGGCCGCTTTCTCGCCCGCGGCGGGCGCGCCGAGCAACTGGAAGGCGAGGGCTGGGCCACGCGGCGCGTGGTGATCGAATTCGCTTCCTACGAGCAGGCGCTGGCCTGCTATCGCTCGGCTGAGTACCAGGACGCCTGCGGTCACCGCCAGACGGCGGCGCGGGCGGAGATCTTCATCGTCGAAGGACTCTGAGGGATACGGCCAGGCGCGGCGGGCGTCGGGTCTGGCCGGAAGAGCGGCGCTAGCGTTCGATGCGCGGCTCGTCCTGCACCTGCGGCGTGAAGAGTTCGCGCGGTGCTTCGCCCTGGTGTTCCTGCTGGCGGCGCAGGTAGTCGAGGGCGACCTTGGCGGCGGCCCGGACGTGGTCGACCGAGGCCTGGTGAGCGGCCAGGGCATCACCGCTGCGGATGGCGGCGACGATGCGCTCCATTTCGGCATTGCTCGCCTGGCGGCGATTGGCCTGGGACACCGAGGTGGCTCTCAGGTAGCTGACCCTGGCCTGCAACTGGCGCAACTGGGTAGCGGCGACGCGGTTGCCGCAGCCTTCCATGAGCACGTCATAGAAGTTCTGCACGCGTTCGAGGACTTCCGGCAGCTCAGCACCTTCCAGGGCTTCGCGATTTTCCACCAGAGCCTGTTCCAGCGCCGCGATCTCCTGAGGCCCGGCACGCAGGGTGAACAACTGCACGATCATGCCTTCCAGCACGCTGCGCAGCTCATAGAGGTCGCAGGCGTCCTCCAGGGTGATGATGGCCACGCGCGGTCCGCGGGCATCAGCGAATTCCACCAGGCCCTCGGATTCGAGGTGACGCAGCGCCTCACGGACCGAAGTCCGGCTCACGCCCAGGCGGTCGCAGAGATCACGCTCCACCAGGCGATCGCCCGGGAGCAGCTGGAAGTTCAGGATCGCCTGGCGTAGACGGTTGCACACCATCTCGCGGAGGGTGACGGGGCTACGGGTGATCTTGAAGCTGTCGTCTAGTTGCGCGCGTCTCATGAGGCTCTCTGGCGGACCGGTTCCACAGGCGATGGCCTGGGCGGCGGCACAACCCCAAGGGGCGTACGACCGCACAGCCCATGCCTGTACGATGAGCTCGAAGTCTAGCATGCACCCTTGGCATGCCATAAGTCCGTCGGCGCGGCGCGGTCCTCAGGCGTGGGCGGGCGCGGCACCCATCTTGCCCCGGTGATAGAGCATGGGGACGACCTCCTGTTCCGGCACGATGAGGTTTTTCACCGCCCCGACGATGATGGCGTGGTCGCCGCCGTCGTATTCGCGCCACAACTCGCATTCGATCACCGCGGTGGCATCGGCCAGCAGCGGATTGCCCAGGGCGCTGCGCGTCCAATCGATGCCCTGGGTCTTGTCCTTGCCCTTGCTGGCGAAGGCGTAGGCGATGCGCTGCTGTTCGGCGCCGAGCAGGTGGATGGCGAAGCCCTTGCCGTCGCGCAGCAGGGGATAGGTAGCTGAGCTGTAGTTGGGGCAGAACAGCACCAGGGCGGGGTCCAGCGAAAGGGCGCTGAAGGCGCTGGCGGTCAGGCCGGCCAGGTTGCCCTCGGCGTCCAGGGTGGTGACCACGGTAACGCCGGAGGGAAAGGCGCCCATTACCTGCTTGTAGACTGCGGGATCTATCATGACTGCCAACCTCGTTCAACGCATGACAAAGGGATCGGGCATCGGTGCCTGGGACAGGTTGATCCATACCGTCTTGGTGTCGGTATAGGCCAGTACCGAGTCGATGCCGCTCTCGCGGCCGTAGCCGCTGTTCTTGAAACCGCCAATGGGCGCCATGGCCGAGACGGCGCGATAGGTGTTGACCCAGACGATGCCGGAGCGGATGTCCCGCGCCAGGCGATGGGCGCGGCCCAGGTCGCGGGTCCAGATACCGGCGGCGAGTCCCAGCTCGCTGTCGTTGGCCAGGCGCAGGGCCTCGGCCTCGTCCTTGAAGCGGATCACCGCGGCCACCGGACCGAAGACTTCCTCCTGCATGATGCGCAGCGAATGGCGGTCGCATTCGAGCAGGGTGGGTTCGTAGTACCAGCCGGCGCTGCCGGTATCCGGCCGCTTGCCACCCAGGCGCAGGGTGGCGCCTTCGGCCAGGGCGTCGGCGACCAGGCGCTCGACGATGGCGAGTTGCTGCTCGGTGGCCATGGGGCCCATCTCGCTGGCGTCGTCCTGGGGATTGCCGATGCGGATGCGCTGGGCGCGCTCGACCAGCCGGGCGACGAATTCGTCGTAGATCTCGTCCTGTACCAGCAGCCGCGAGCCGGCCACGCAACTCTGGCCGGAGGCGGCATAGATGCCGGCCACCGCGCCATTGACCGCGCTGTCCAGGTCGGCGTCGGCGAAGATGATGTTGGGTGACTTGCCACCCAGCTCCAGACTCAGCTTGGCGAAGTTTTCGGCACTGGCGCGCACCACGTGGCGGGCGGTGGCGGCACCGCCGGTGAAGGCGATCTTGCGCACCAGCGGATGGCGACTCAGCGCTGCGCCGGCACCCGGACCGTAGCCGGTCACCACATTGAAGACCCCGGGCGGAATGCCGGCTTCCAGGGCCAGCCGCGCCAGCTCCAGGATGGTGGCTGAGGCGTGCTCGGAGGGCTTGATGACCATGGTGTTACCGGCGGCGAGGGCTGGGGCGACCTTGATGGCGGTGAGGTACAGCGGACTGTTCCAGGGCACGATACCCGCCACCACGCCCAGGGGTTCGTGCACCGTGTAGGCGAAGAGGTCGGTCTTATCCAGCGGCAGGGTACCGCCTTCGAGCTTGTCGGCCAGGCCGGCGGTGTAATGGAAGAACTCCGGCAGGTAGCCGACCTGGCCACGGGTCTCGCGGATCAGCTTGCCATTGTCGCGACTCTCCAGCTGCGCCAGGGCTTCCTTGTTCGCGGCGATGAGATCGCCCAGGCGGCGGAGCAGCTTGCCGCGGGCGGTGGCGGTAAGGCCGCACCAGGCGGGCGCCTCGAAGGCGCGCTGGGCGGCCTGGACGGCGCGGTCGACATCTTCGGCATCGGCATCGGGCAGTTCCGCCCAGGCCTCGGCGGAGGCCGGATTGAGACTGGCGAAGGTGCGGCCCGCGCGGGATTGGGTCCATTCGCCGTCGATGCACATCTGAAAGCGTTGCAGGGTCATGCCACGTATCCCTTGATGGAAGTGGAGGAGGCCGTGCTCAGGACCTCGTCGAGGAAGTCCAGCAGCAGGGCGTTGACCAGCTTGGGTGACTCGACCGGCATCATATGGCGTTGATCGGGCAGCACGGCAGTCCGCGCCCGGGGAATCCACGCCGCGAGCTGCCGTGCCATCTCCGGGGTGGAGCCGCTGTCCAGTTCGCCGGTGGCCACCAGGGTGGGGACCTGGATGCTGTCGAGGCGCTCGGCGCCATAGCGGTCCTGGGTGGCGAACAGGGCGTAGGTGGTCAGATAGCCCTGGGGATCGTTGTGGGCGAAGGTCTCGCGCAGCGCCTGGATCTGCGCCGGATTGGCACCCTGGTACTCGCGGCTGAACCAGCGCGCCAGGGCGCTATCCAGATTGGCGTCAGGCCCTTCCAATTCGGCCTGGCGGGTGCGCTCCAGCACGCTCGCGCGTTGCTCCACGGAGCGGTTGAACACGCTGTTGAGGATCACCAGCGCGTCCAGCCGCTGCGGATGGCCCAGGGCGAAGGCGCGGGCGACCAGGCCACCCATGGAGAAGCCCACCACCGCGGCCGTCTTCACGGCGAGATGGTCGAGCAGCTCGGCGAGCTGGTCGGCATAGTCGTCGAGGGTGGCGTCCGGCGCCGGGCGCTGGCTGGCGCCGTGGCCGAGCATGTCGTAGGCGATTACCTGATAGCGTGGCGCGAGTCCCGCGAGTTGACCGCCCCACATCTCCTTGCTGAGCCCCACGCCGTGGATCAGGACGAGGGGGCTGCCGTCGCCGGCGATGCTGAAGGCGGTACCGGCCGGGGTCTTGGCATCTGTAGAGCGGATCATTCGCGGATTCTCCTCAGCGGGCCTTTTCAGCCGCGAGTTCCTCGAGGTCGATGTAGCGGTTGCCGATGCGTGGGTGCAGGCGGCCACCGTCGGCGGCGCCCAGCACCACCACGATCTCGTCGGCGCGCGGCGCGTCCTCGATGCGCATTTCCAGGGTGATGTAGTGGGATCTCAGGCCCTCGTCGTCCTTGTGCATCATGGGAATCTGGATGGAGGTGCCCGGCGCGCCGCGCTTGTTGGTGAAGCTCAGGTAGCTCTTGGCCTTCACCGCCTCGCGGTAGTGATTGCCGAATCTCAGGGTGTGGATCACCGCCGAGGCGTGTTCGATCTCACCGTCGGCGCCCACCACGGCCGCCTTGCCATAGGCCTCGATGCGCTCGGCACCGCCGATGGCGCGGGTCAGGCGTTCGACGATGAAGGCGCCGAGGTCGGAGCAGTGGGCCTTGATCTCCGGCTTGAGGTCTTCGACGAAGCCCTTGCCGGCCCAGGGATTGCGGATGACCACGGCGACACCGGCCATGGTCACCGGCTTGTCGGTGGCCTTGCCGCCTTCGCTGTGGGTCTCTTCGAGGTAGGTAACGACCTTACGGATTTCGAAGCTCATGGTGACTCCTGGTCTGTCTGTCAAATGATGGTATGCCAAGCGTTCAGGCGTGCTGCAGCCTTGTAAGTCCGAGCGGCCCGCGTTCAGGCGAAAGCGGGTGCGACCTGGTCGATGAACAGCTGCAGCGATTTCTTCTTCTCGGTGAAGGGCAGGCTGTTGTCGCACCAGAAGCTGAATTCGTCGACGCCCAGTTCCTCGTAGTGACGCAGGCGGGCGGTCACTTCCTCAGGGGTGCCGATCAGGGTGTTCTTGCGGATGTTCTCCAGTTCGAACTCAGGGCGGCCGACAAACTTCTCTTCGGGGCTCGGTGCGAGGAAGCCGTTGACCGGGGTTTCCTTGTTACCGAACCAGGCATCGAAGGTGCGGTAGAAGCGGCCGATGGCCTGGGCGCCGATCTTCCAGCCCTCGGGTTCTTCCGGGGCGTGCACATGGGTGTGGCGCAGCACCATCAACTTGGGCCGGGCGACGCCGGGGTTGTTGGCCAGGGCCCCGTCGAACTTGTGCTTGAGGTCGACCACTTCCTCGTCGCCCTTCATCAGGGGCGTGACCATGACGTTGCAGCCGTTGGCCACGGCGAAATTGTGCGAGTCGGGGTCGCGCGCGGCGATCCAGATCGGCGGGGTGCCGAGTGGCTTGGGCACGCTGGTGGAGGTGGGGAATTGCCAGATCTCGCCATCATGGGCGTAGTCGCCTTCCCAGAGCTTGCGCAGGGCGGGGACCAGCTCGCGCAGGTGCTTGCCGCCGGCGGTGGCGGGCAGGCCGCCGGCCATGCGATCGAATTCCACCTGGTAGGCGCCACGCGCCAGGCCCACTTCCATGCGCCCTTCGCTGATCACGTCGAGCAGGGCGCATTCGCCGGCGGCACGCAGGGGATGCCAGAAGGGCGCGATCAGGGTTCCGGCACCCAGGCGGATGGTCGAGGTACGGGCGGCGAGGTAAGCCAGGATGGGCATGGGGCTGGGGGAGATGGTGTACTCCATGGCGTGATGCTCGCCGACCCAGACGGTACAGAAGCCGCCGGCTTCGGCCAGCAGCGTCAGCTCGGTGAGTTCTTCGAAAAGCTGCCGATGACTGACGCTGTCGTCCCAGCGTTCCATGTGCACGAATAGGGAGAACTTCATAGGTGCCTACCTCTTTCTCTGCCATTTCGGGCAGGCCCGACCGGCTCTTGTTTGACGGTACGCGCCAGCAGGGCCGGCGGATGTAATCATTGGTATACCATAATATGTTTCATGGCAAGAGGCGTTGCCTTCCGGCATGGAGGCGATCTCGACGCTGCCAGAAAGCGGTTGTGTATTCTGGTATACCATAATATTTTCTACCTACCAGAACGACCTGTCCAGCAGGCGTTTTCCACAACTACAACAATGGAACTCCTGGATGTCCGTCGCCCCTCGCTCCGCCGTCGCCATCGAAACCCATACCGTGGATCACGTCGCGCCATCCGAGCGCCACGGCCACAGCCGCGATCTGTTCACCCTCTGGTTCAGCACCAACATCGCCCCGTTGCCCATCGTCACCGGTGCCATGGTGGTCCAGACCTTCCACCTCGATCTGGCCTGGGGCCTGCTCGCCATCGTGCTCGGCCATGGGCTCGGTGGTCTGGTGCTGGCCCTGGCGTCCGCCCAGGGGCCACGGCTGGGCATCCCACAGATGGTGCAAAGCCGCGGCCAGTTCGGGCGCTATGGAGCCTTGCTGATCGTCGCTGTCGCGGCGCTGATCTACGTGGGGTTCTTCACCTCCAACGTGGTGCTGGCCGGCAAGTCCATCCATGGTCTGGTGCCGGCGGTGCCCTTGCCGCTGGCCATCGTGTTGGGCGCCCTCAGCGCCACGGCCATCGGGGTGATCGGCTATCGCTGCATCCACCTGCTCAACCGCTGGGGGACCTGGGTGATGGGGGCAGGGCTACTGGCCGGCTTCGCCATGATGCTGAGCCAGCCGCTGCCGGCGGATTTCCTGACCCGCGGTAGCCTCAACGCCAGCGGCTTCATCGCGACCCTGTCGCTCGGGGTGATCTGGCAGCTGAGCTTCTCGCCCTATACCAGCGACTATTCGCGCTACCTGCCGGAATCGGTGGGCATCGCCCGGCCGTTCTGGGCCACCTACCTGGGGGCTACCCTGGGCACCATCCTGGCCTTCAGCTTCGGCATGGTGGCGGTACTGGCGGCGCCGCAAGGTCTCGATGCCATGGCCGCCGTGGCCCAGGCCACCGGCTGGCTCGGCCCGGTGTTGATGGTGCTGTTCCTGCTCAACATCATCAGCCACAACGCCCTCAACCTCTATGGCGCGGTGCTCTCCCTCATTACCTGCGTGCAGACCTTCGCCGCCGGTTGGACGCCCGGCGTGCGGCTCAAGGTGATGCTGTCCAGCCTGGTGCTGCTGGGCTGCGCAGGCATGGCGCTGATGGCGTCGGCCGACTTCATCGAGAGATTCATCGGGCTGGTACTGGCCATGACCATGATCCTGGTGCCCTGGGCCGCGATCAACCTGATCGACTTCTATCTGATCAAGGGGGGCGACTACCACATCCCCTCGCTGTTCGCCGCGGATGGCGGTCGCTACGGCCGTTTCAACGGCCACGCCATCGCCGCCTACGTCGTCGGTATCCTGGTGCAGCTACCCTTCGCCAACACGGCGCTGTTCAAAGGGCCCTACGCCGAGCTGGTGGCGGGCGCGGACCTGTCGTGGCTGGTCGGCCTGCTGGTCACCTGTCCGCTGTACTTCTGGCTGGCCTACCAAGGTTCGCCCGCCCAGGCGGCGCGCCTGCAGACGGCGACATCACGCTGAGCCAGGCGCGATCAGCCCAGGGCGTGGAGCTGGCCGTCATCGGCGGTGCCCAGGTACAGACCGTGACGACCCAGCGCCTGCTCTCGCACCCGCCGTTCGAGGATCTGGCGGATCGAAGGATAGGCGAGGTCCGCCCAAGGCAGCTCTTGCGGAGCGAAGAAGCGTCGTTCCAAGGTTTCGGGGCCAGCCTCGGCAGTAATCTCGAGCAGTTCGGCGCGAAAGATCAGATAGACCTGGTTGACCGCAGCGGCGTTGAAGATGGAGTAGGGCGCCAGAATGCGTGCCCTGACGCCGCTTTCCTCCCAGGTTTCGCGCAAGGCGGCCTGCTCGGCGCTCTCGCCGTTCTCCATGAAGCCCGCCGGTAGCGTCCAGTAGCCCAGGCGCGGCTCGATGGCGCGGCGGCAGAGTAGATAGCGCTCCTGGTGCTCCACCAGGCAACCGGCGATTATCCGCGGATTGTCGTAGAACACATGGTGGCAGGCGGCGCATTGCAGCCGTTCGTGATTATCTCCGGCTGGGCGCCGGCGGATCAGCTCGGCGCTGCCGCACTGACAGCAGAAACGCGGGGATGAGCTCATGTCGACCTCGGCCTGACCACTACTCTGGGTATTTTAATATTACGGTATACCAGATAGCAGCCTAGGCCTAGTCAGGGACTGGCTGGAGGCTGATATCCCAGTTCTCCCGCAATCCGCCCAGCCGTCTCCGCCAACACGGCACCCACCCATTCCCGCGTCGTCGGGGTATCCATCACCGCATCCGGTCCGGAGACGTTGAGGGCTGCCACCAACTGGCCACGATGATCGCGGATGCCGGTGGCGATGGCGGTGGAGTAGTCGGAGCGATGCAGCACCCAGCCCTGGCGGCGATCTTCCTCGATCAGTCGCAACAGCTCCGGCAGGGTCCGCGGCGCTGGGGCCGGTTGGTCGTCCAGGCGCTCGTGCTGGTAGAGGGCGCCGAGTGCCTCGGCGTCCAGGCCGCCGAGCAGGACCCGGCCCAGGGCGGTACGGGTGCAGGGCAGGCGGGTGCCCACCGGGACGTTCACCGTCAGCCGCTGGCTGGCCATGGCGCGATAGAGGTAGACCACCTCGGTGCGATCGCGCACGCCCAGGTGGCAGGACAGCGAGGTGACGTCGCGCAGCCGTTCCATATGGGGCTGGGCGATGTCCACCAGGTCGCGGCTGGCGAGGTAGGCGAAGCCCTGGCTGATGACCTTGATGCCTAGGCCGTATTCGGTCTTGGAGCGCCGGTCCAGATAGCCCAATTCGGTGAGGGTGACCACGATCCGATAGACCGACGAGGTCGAGCTGCCCAGGCCGTCGGCGATCTCCTGCAGCGTCAGCAGGCGCCGCTCGGGACCGAACAGCTCCAGCACCCGCAGGCCGCGCAGGAGGGCGGGGACGAGGTAGTCGCTGTCGGTCTCGACCGCCGCCGCGTCGAGGACCGTCATGGGATGCCAGCCTCCAGCAGCGCCGCGACGCCCAGGGCGCCGCCGTCGAACTCGTCCAGGGCATCCAGCAGCACGTGCCAGAGGTAATGGGCACTGGCGCGGTCGCAGAGCAGATGGATGTGCGGCAGGGCGCCGTCGCCGGCATTGAGCAGGATGGCGTTGAGTCGCGCCACCGACGTCTGCACCACCTGGCCCACGGCGAAGGGCTTACCGAGGTCCACACCGCACAGCTTGGCGAACAGCGCCGGCAACTGGGCACCGGTAAGGATCAGCCAGGCGTGGGAGTCCTGCCGCGGCAGCGGGTAGCAGCCTGGGCCCAGCTCTCCCGCGGCCGCTTCCAGGGCGGCGACTCGGGCCCCGCCATCGGCCAGGGCGCCGAGCAACAGGTATTCGCTCTGCGACAACCGCAGCAGCCACTCCCCGGACGCCTGGCGCAGTGCCTCGTTGGGCCGCTCCGGCAATAGATAGCCTTGGCCCTGCAGATAGCCAGCGGCCGCGGGGCCACGCAGGCCGAAGCGCGGCAGGTTGCACAGGTCGGCCAGGCCACCGCGGTGTAGCAGGTCCGCTTCGTCTCCATCGCTCAGTCGTTCGGCGAAGATCCGCCCCTCATGCTGCAACAAGGGGGCATCGAGCTGGAGTTCCGCCAGGGGGCTGCGCTCGTCGAAACTCATGAGGGTCTGGTTCATGCGCCCATCTCCTGGCGTTGGCTTTGGGGATCGTAGAAGGGCAGGCGCGCCACCGTGGCCTGGACGATCTCGCCCCCTTCAACGCGGATCGGCAGGGACATGCCGGGCTCGGCCTGGTCGGCGCCGGCATAGGCCAAGCCGACGATGTGGCCGAGGGTGGCGGAGAATTCGCAGGAGGTGACGTTGCCAGCGATGTCGTCGCCGCGCAGCACCAAATGACCTTCCAGCGGCCGGGTGGCGGTCGCCGGCAGGGTGAAGCCCACCAGCTTGCGCCGCAGCGGCTGGCTCTCGAGGATCTCGATGGACTTCTGGCCGACGAAAAAGGGCTTCTGGCGGCCGATGGCCCAGCCCATGTCGATCTCGGCGGGATGGGTCATGCCGTCGGTGTCCTGGCCGATGATCACATGGCCCTTTTCCAGGCGCAGCAGGCGCTGGGCCTCGACGCCGAAGGGACGGATGCCCGCATGGGCTCCGGCCTCCATCAGCGCATCCCAAAGCCGTTCGCCGAAGCGCGCCGGCACATGGATCTCATAGCCCAGCTCGCCAACGAAACCGACCCGCAACAGGCGAGCGGGAATGCCGGCGACCCGGCCTTCACGCACGGCAAGGTAGGGGAAGGCCGCTGCCGACAGGTCAAGGTCCGGGCACAGCGTCCGCAGTACTTCCCGTGAGCGGGGGCCGGCCAGGTTCACGGCAGCGAAGGCGGCGCTGACGTTGGCGATGTCCACGTCCAGGCGCCACTGGGCGTTCCACTTGAGCAGGCTGCGATAGACGCGGTCGACGCCGCTGGTGGTGGCCGACACATAGAAGTGCTGCTCGCCCAGGCGCGCGGCCACGCCGTCGTCGATCACCACGCCGTCCTCGGCGGTCATCAGGGCGTAGCGGGTGCGCCCGACCGGTAGTTTGCGAAAGCCGAAGGTGTAGACCCGCTCCAGCAATTCGGCGGCATCGGGGCCGCGCACATCGAGACCGCCCAGGGTGGAGACGTCGATCAGCCCCACGCCTTCGCGCACCTGGCGGGCTTCAGCCTGGATGCAGCGCTCGCGTTTGCTGGCAGGACCGTAGAAGGCCGGCCGTTGCCAGGCGCCCGCCGGCATCAGGCTGGCGCCCAGCTCCAGGTGGCGGCGGTGCATGGCCGTGCGCCGATAGGGATCGAAGGCCCGCCCGGCGACATGGGCGAGTTTTTCCGCAGTGAAGGGTGGTCGCGCGGTGGTCACGCCGGTGTCGCTGACGCTGCGCGCCGTGGCCGCGGCTACCAGGCGTGCGGTAGGCAGCGCCGAGTGGCGACCCTGGGACGGCCCCATGCCAACGGTGGAGAAGCGCTTAACCAGCTGGATGTCGCGATAGCCGTGACGGGTGGCGTTGACGATGTCGGCGATCTGCAGGTCTTCGTCGAAGTCGACGAATTCCTTGCCCTGGGGATGGGCGAACATCGGCCAGGGGAAGTTGACCTGGCTGTCGTCGGCCGGCGGCTCCGGAGTGGCGAGCGGGGCGAGGTCCAGTTCGGCCAGGGCTTTGGCCGCCGCGGCGCGACCGTCGGCCAGTACCCGCTCCAGCGCGTGGCGACCATTGACCGAACCGGCCAGATGCAGGCCACGCGGCAGGTTGCCGAGGCTGAAGGCCGCCTGCTCATCGAGGTAGCCGAGGGTACCACCAGCCTGGCAGGCCAACTGGTAGACCGGCATGTAGCCAGCGGACATGCACAGCAGGTCGCAGTCCAGGGTCAGGCCCGCGGGCCCGACCTGGCCCTGGGCGACGATGGGGCGGACGTCCACCCGCGCCAGCTGGCGACCGGCGGCATCGGCGTGGGCTTCGTACACCGTGTGGTTGCGATGCACCGGAATGCCGCGTTCCGTCACCGCCTGGAGCAATTGCCCATCCAAGGGCGCCGCGCGCAGATCGATGAGCGCGGCCACGGCGACGCCCTGTTCCTGCAGGTCCAGGGCGGCGAGATAGCCGTCGTCGTTGCCGGCCAGGACCACGGCACGCTGGCCCGGCCGCACGCCGTAGAGGCGCATCAGGCGCTGGGCGGCGCTGGTCAGCAAGATGCCGGGCAGGTCGTTGTTGCGGAAGATCACCGGCTGGTCGAAGGCGCCGCTGGCGAGGATGGTCTGCCGCGCCCGGACCTTGGACATCCGGTTGCCCTGGATGACCGGCAGGTAGTGATCGGCGAACCAGCCGTTGCACACGGCGGCCTCCAGTACGCGGATGCGCGGCTCGGCGCGCACCGCGGCCACCAGTTCCTCACGCAGCCCTTCGCCCTGGCCGGCGTCGAGGCCGAAGCGGCCCCAGGCCAGGGCGCCGCCGAGCAGCGGCTGCTGTTCGATGAGCAGTACCTCGGCACCACCCTGGGCGGCGGCCAGCGCAGCACTGAGGCCGGCGGGCCCGGCACCGATCACCGCCACGTCGCAGAACAGGTAGGCCTTGTCGTGGTAAGTAGGGACGAAGCTCAGGTCGAGCACGCCGAGGCCAGCCTTCTTGCGGATCAGCGGTTCCCAGCGTTTCCACATGCCCTTGGGCTTGTAGAAGGCGCGGTAGTAGAAGCCCACCGGCATGAACTTGGAGAATTTGCCGAGCAGGGCGTCGCGGTCGCGCTCAAGGCTGCCGCTGACGTTCTGCGCAGTGGCGGTCAGGCCTTCGCGCAGCGACAGTTCGTCCGCCAGCACATTGGCCTCGTCCGGCAACTGCACCAGGGTGTTGGCATCCTGGCCGGCCAGGGTCAGGGGGCCGCGGGGCCGGTGGTACTTGAAGGAGCGCGACAGCAGCCAGCGACCCTCGCCGAGCAAGGCGCTGGCCAGGGTGTCGCCGGCATAGCCCTGGTAGCTCTGGCCTTCGAAGCTGAAGGTGAGCGGGCGGTTTCGGTCGATCAGCAGCCCCATGGGGGCGGGCAGGCGGGTCATGAGCGGGTCTCCTGGGCGGTGAAGTCGACCCGCTGGGTGAACAGCTCGCGGGGATCGAAGGTGCGCAGCACCTCGTCGGTGCCGGTGTGGCGTTCGGCCAGGAACCAGTAGCTGGAGGCGTTGTGCAGCCACCACTCGGTGACCACGCCGCGGCGGTTCTCGCAGTTGAACACGTAGTCGGCCCATTCGGCGGTGCTGCTGGCCTTGGGGTCGGGCATGGCCTTGAGCTCGCCGCCGTAGGTGAATTCGCTGATGTTGCGCGGCCCGTTGAGCGGGCAGGTGAGGATCTTCATGAAAGCTCCTTAGTGGCTGGCCGCAGTGGCGCCCATCTCGTTGACCTGCTGGAAGCGGCTGAACCTATCCAGGCCGAAGGGGGCGATGAGTTCGGGCACCCGGCCGCCGCTGGCCACCAGTTCGGCCATGGTCTTGCCGCAGATGGGCGTGGCCTTGAAGCCCCAGGTGCCCCAGCCGGCGTCCAGGTAATAACCGTCGATGGGCGAGAGGCCCATCAGCGGGCTGTAGTCCGGGGTCATGTCGGTCATCCCGGCCCATTGGCGCATCAGCTTGGCGTTGGCCATGAAGGGGAACATCTCGATGGCGTGGGCCAGCAGGCTTTCCTTGAGGTCCAGAGTCGAGCGGGTGTGGTACAGCGGATAGGGGTCCGAACCGCCACCGAAGACGATCTCGCCGCGGCTGGTCTGCTGCACGTAGCAGTGCAGGGCGCTGGAGCTCACCAGGGGATCGAGGAAGGGCTTGAACGGCTGGGTGACCATGGCCTGCAGCGGATAGGTGTGCAGCGGCGCGCGGATGCCCAGCTTGTTCATCAGCAGCGAGCTGGTGCCGGCCACCGCCTGCACCGCGCAGCCACAGCGCACGGTGCCACGGTTGGTCTTGATGGCGGCGATCCTATTGTTCTCCACCACGAAGTCCTGCACCTCGGTCAGTTGGTGGATCTCCACGCCGCGCTTGGCGGCCTGCTTGGCGTAGCCCCAGGCCACGGCGTCGTGCCGCGCCGTGCCGCCGTCGATGTGCCACAGCCCGGCCAACACCGGCAGGTGGCCCGGATCGAGGTTGAGGCAGGGCACCAGCTCGCGGATCTGCTGGCGATCGATCAGCTCGGTGCGGCCGCCGAAGTGCTTGTTCACCTCGGCGCGCTGGCGGAAGGCGCGTACCGTGGCGTCGGTGTGTGCCAGGGTCAACTGGCCACGCTCGGAATACATGATGTTGAAGTCGAATTCGTTGGACAGCTCTTTGAATAGCCGTACCGACTCGATGTAGAACTTCACCCCTTCGCTGGTGAGGTAGTTGGAGCGGATCACCGCGGTGTTACGCGCGGTGTTGCCGCCGCCCAGATAGGCTTTCTCCAGTACCGCCACATTGGTGATGCCGTGGTACTTGGCCAGGTAGTAGGCGGTGGCCAGGCCATGGCCGCCACCGCCGATGATGACCACGTCGTAGCTGGATTTGAGTTCCTTGGGGGGCGGCAGATCGACCTCCACCGGATAGTCGGCGGAGAGGCCATATTTCAACAGGCTGAAAGGCATGACGGACTCCCGGTCAGGTCGCGGCGGCGTGTGGGTGCTGGCGCTGGGCGGCGCTCAGGGTGTTGTGCAGGAGCAGGGCGATGGTCATGGGCCCGACCCCGCCCGGTACCGGGGTGAGGGCGCTGGCGACGCTAGCCACGGCGGGGGCGACATCGCCCACCAACCGGGCGTTGCCCTCAAGCTCCACGCGGTTGATGCCGACGTCGATGACCACCGCGCCGGGCTTGACCCAGTCGGCGGTGATCAGGCCGGGTTGGCCGGCCGCCGCTACCAGGATGTCGGCCTGGCGACAGAGCGCCGCGGCGTCCCGGCTGCGTGAATGCACCAGGGTCACCGTGCAGTGCGCCTGCAAGAGCAGGGCGGCCATGGGCTTGCCGACGATATTGGAGCGCCCGACCACTACGGCGTGGCGCCCGCTGAGATCGCCCAGGTGGTCCTGCAGCAGGTGCAGGCAGCCGGCCGGGGTACAGGGCACCAGGCCGGGTTGCCCGAGGGCCAGGGCGCCGACGTTCTCGCGATGGAAGCCGTCGACGTCCTTGTCCGGGCGAATCGCCTGGATCACCGCGGCCTCATCGATCTGCGGCGGCAGCGGCAGCTGCACCAGAATGCCGTGCACCTCGGGATCGGCATTGAGCGCGGCGATCAGGCCGAGCAGCTCGGTCTGCTCCAGGGCCGCGGGCAATTCATGGCTGAGGGAGCGGATACCCACCTCGCCGGCGCGGCGGATCTTGTTGCGCACGTATACCTGGCTGGCCGGATCGCTGCCCACCAGGATCACCGCCAGGGCAGGCTGGATGCCGCGCTCGCGCAATTCAGCCACGTCCCGTTCGACCCGTTGCAGCAGGCGGGCGGCGGCCGCCTTGCCGTCGATGCGCAGGGCGCTCATCGGAATACCACCACGCGATTGCCATTGAGAAACAGGCGGTGCTCGATGTGGTACTTCACCGCCTTGTACAGCGCCACCGTCTCGGTGTCCCGGCCGATGGCGACCAGGTCGTCGGGGCGATAGCCGTGGTCGACGCGTTGTACCTCCTGCTCGATGATCGGGCCTTCGTCGAGATCCGAGGTCACGTAGTGGGCGGTGGCGCCGATCAGCTTGACGCCGCGCTCAAAGGCCTGGTGATAGGGCTTGGCGCCCTTGAAGCCGGGCAGGAAGGAGTGGTGGATGTTGATGGCGCGCCCGGCCAGTTCCTTGCAGAGATTGTCCGAGAGGATTTGCATGTAGCGCGCCAGCACCACCAGTTCGGTACCGGTTTCCTCCACCAGGCGCAGCAGTTCGATCTCCTGCTGGCGCTTGTTGTCCTTGGTCACCGGCAGGTAGACGAAGCGGATGCCTTCCCGCTCCGCCATGGGGCGCAGGTCCAGGTGATTGGAGACGATGGCGGTGATCTCCATCGGCAACTCGCCCTTCTGGTGGCGATAGAGCAGGTCGGTGAGGCAGTGATCGAACTTGCTCACCATCAGCAGGACACGGGTAGGGCGCTCGTTGCTGTACAGCTCCCACTCCATGCCGAAATCACCGGCGACTGCGGCAAAGCCATCGCGCAGCGCCTCTATCCCGGCATTGGCGCCGGCATTGAAGCGGAACAGGGTGCGCATGAAGAAGCGCTGGGTGAACTCATCGTCGAATTGGGCCATCTCGGCGATGTAGCAGTCATTACGGGCGAGGTAGGTGCTGACCGCCGCCACGATGCCGGAGGTGGCTGGGCAGCTGACATTGAGGATGTAGGTGGGCAAGGTTTCCATGGGCGCGTCCGGATTTCACCAGTGAAGGAAGTTTTTCGCTGTCGCGGTATTTCCTGTTGGGAATATAAAATTCACGGAAGCTTTTATAGGGCAAGGAGAAGCCCTCGTCTAGCGTCGAGTAATAAAAATTTCCTGTCAGTTATCTGGTGGCTGTTTCACCGGTGAATCGGTCTTTCACCGGTGACGACGAGGTTCAGCCGTCCTTGAAGGTCATGATCGACAGCAGCTTGATCGGCACCTGGGTCAGGCGCTCGGGGCCGTGCGGAATGTCGCTGTCGAAGGTCAGGCTGTCGCCCGGATTCATCTCATAGAGATGATTGCCATGGCGATAGACTAGGCTGCCTTCGAGCAGATGGAGAAACTCCGTACCGGGATGGGAGAAGGTGGGGAATTCCTCGCTGGCATCGTCCATGGAGACCAGGTAGGCCTCGAGACTCTTCTTTGGCCCGCGAGAGTGGTTGAGCAGATGGTAGGTGTGGCCCTTGTCGGTTCCCCGACGCACCACCTCCAGTCCCTCTCCGGCCTTGACCAGCAAAGCATCGCGCTCCTGCTGATCATACTGGCTGAACAGCCGCGACAGGGGCAGGCCCAGGGCATCGCATAGCCGGCCGAGGGTTTCCAGGCTGGTGGAGACCTGGGCGTTCTCGATCTTGCTCAGCATGCCTTGGCTGATACCGGCCATGCGCGCCACGTCGGCGGTCTTGAGGCCCTGGTCTTGCCGTTGGCGACGAATCTGGATGCCGATGTACTGCTCGATCTTCAGGCGTGGCTCACGACTTGAGGTTTCTTGCATCATTTTAGTTTAGGGAATAAAAAATTCGCACCAGTAAAGTGCAGGGCGAGGGGAAGACGCCAGCGGCGTCTGGTGTGAGAGCCATCATGCCGGAAAAACGCCAGCTGGGCTGTAGCCGCGAATTTCCTTGAGCCTCAGGGCCTTAGCAGCCCGCATGACAGATCTTGGCATACCAGGCTATCCGTGCCATCCGACTTGGCAAACTCCTTGCTTTC
Organism: Pseudomonas sp. No.117; assembly: GCF_054558395.1. Classification (NCBI taxonomy): domain Bacteria; kingdom Pseudomonadati; phylum Pseudomonadota; class Gammaproteobacteria; order Pseudomonadales; family Pseudomonadaceae; genus Pseudomonas; species Pseudomonas sp. No.117. The sequence continues at coordinate 408,538 of NZ_BAAJNP010000004.1, read as the reverse complement.
CTGATGAGAAGAATAAATTCCCATTGGGAATATAGTCGATCTCAACTCAGGAGCCTGTCATGTTGCCCAGTGAAACCCAGCGCCTCATCGATCAGCACGGTATCCGCTACGTACTGGCCCAGTTCGTCGATATCCATGGCTCTGCCAAGACCAAGTCCGTACCGGTGGCGGGGCTGGCAGCCGTGGCGGAAGAGGGCGCGGGTTTCGCCGGCTTTGCCATCTGCGGCATGGGCATGGAGCCCCATGGCCCGGACTTCATGGCGCGTGGTGATCTCGCCACGCTGATTCCGGTGCCCTGGCAGGCCGGTTATGGGCGGGTGGTCTGCATCGGCCACGTGAACGGCAAACCCCATCCCTACGACAGCCGCTACGTGCTGCAGCGCCAAGTGCAGCGGCTGAGCGAGCGGGGTTGGAGCCTCAATACCGGCCTGGAACCGGAATTCTTCCTCATGCGTCGCGACGAGGGCGGCAAGCTTTCCCTGGTCGACGGCAGCGATACCCTGGACAAGCCCTGCTACGACTACAAGGGCCTGTCGCGCTCGCGGCTGTTCCTCGAAAAATTGACCGAGGCGCTGCAGCCGGTGGGTTTCGACATCTATCAGATCGACCACGAAGACGCCAACGGCCAGTTCGAGATCAACTACACCTACAGCGAAGCCATGGAATCGGCGGATCGCTTCACCTTCTTCCGCATGGCGGCCGGCGAGATCGCCAACGAGCTGGGCATGATCTGCTCCTTCATGCCCAAGCCGGATCCCAAGCGCGCCGGCAATGGCATGCATTTCCACCTGTCGCTGGCCAGCGCCACCAGCCGCAACCTCTTCCACGACGACAGCGATCCCCGCGGCATGGGCCTCTCGCGCCTGGCCTATCACTTCCTCGGCGGTCTGCTGGCCCATGGCCCGGCGCTGTGCGCCTTCGCCGCGCCCACGGTGAATTCCTATAAGCGTCTGGTGGTGGGGCGTTCCCTGTCCGGTGCCACCTGGGCACCGGCCTTTATCGCCTATGGCGCCAACAACCGTTCGGCGATGGTACGGGTGCCCTATGGCCGCCTGGAATTCCGCCTGCCCGATGCCGGTTGCAATCCCTATCTGGTCACCGCCGCCATCATCGCCGCCGGTCTCGATGGCATCGAGCGCGAACTCGATCCGGGTGCGCCCTGCAACGAGAACCTCTACAGCCTGAGCCTGGAAGCCATCGCCGCGCGCGGCATCGAGACCCTGCCGCAGAGCCTCAAGGAGGCCTGCGACGCCCTGGATGCCGATCCGCTGTTCCGCGAGATGCTTGGGCCGGAAATCGTCGACGAATTCATCAATTTGAAGCGCATGGAGTGGGTGGAATACAGCCGCCACGTCTCCGACTGGGAGATCCAGCGCTACATCGAATTCTTCTGATCGCTGTGGATTTTTCCTGACTGTTCTTCGGGCGCCCTGACGCGCCCTCTGCCTGCGAAGGAGTGACACCCATGTGTGGAATCGTTGGACTCTATCTGAAGAACCCGGCGCTGGAGGCCCAGCTCGGCAGCCTCTTCGAGCCCATGCTCGAAGCCATGACCGACCGGGGCCCGGACAGTGCCGGCTTCGCCATCTATGGCGACGAGGTGGCCGAGGGCTGGGTCAAGCTGACCCTGCAGGCCACCAGCGCGGGCTACGACTTCGCCGGCCTGGTCGCCGCCGTGCAGCAGCGGCTGGGCGCCGAGCTGGACTGGTTCCAGAACGCCAGCGCCATCGTGCTCAAGGTCCAGGCGCCGGAAGCCGAGGTGCGGGTGGCTCTGGCCGAACTGGCGCCGGAGGTGCGCATCATGAGCGCCGGGCGCAGCATCGAGATCCTCAAGGGCATGGGCCTGCCGCAGGAGATCGCCAGCCGCTTCGGCCTGGCCGGCATGCAGGGCAGCCACATCATCGGCCATACCCGCATGGCCACCGAGAGCGCCGTGACCCTGGAGGGCAGCCACCCGTTCTCCACCGGCGCCGACCTCTGCCTGGTACACAATGGCTCGCTGTCCAACCACTCGCGGCTGCGCCAGAACCTGCGGCGCGAAGGCATCGCCTTCGAGACCGAGAACGACACCGAGGTGGCCGCCGGCTATCTGACCTGGCGCCTGCGCGAGGGCGACAGCCTCAAGCAGGCACTGGATCGCTCGCTGGAAGACCTGGACGGTTTCTTCACCTTCGCCATCGGCACCCGCAACGGCTTCGCGGTGATCCGCGATCCCATCGCCTGCAAGCCGGCCATCCTTGCCGAAACCGACGACTACGTGGCCATGGCCTCCGAGTACCAGGCGTTGTCGAGCCTGCCCGGCATCGAGCGGGCCAAGGTCTGGGAGCCGGCACCGGCCACCCTGTACGTCTGGGAACGCGAGTCGGCCTGAGGAGCAGCGAACATGAAAACCTTCGATCTCACCCAAACCGCCGTGAGTGACCTCAACCAGGCCCTGCACGACGCCACCCAGACCGCCGTCGAGCGCGAGTGGGTGGTCACCCATCCCAATGGCGCCCACAACCTCGCCGTAGGTGTGAACGACGCCGTGTCCGTGGATATCCACGGCCATGCCGGCTACTACTGCGCCGGCATGAACCAGCACGCCGCCATCACCGTGCACGGCAACGTCGGCGTCGGCTGCGCCGAGAACATGATGTCCGGCTCGGTGCGGGTCAAGGGCAGCGCCTCCCAGGCCGCCGGTGCCACCGCCCACGGCGGCCTGCTGATCATCGAAGGCGACGCCGGGGCGCGTTGCGGCATTTCCATGAAGGGCGTCGACATCGTCGTCGGCGGCAGCATCGGCCACATGAGTTGCTTCATGGGCCAGGCCGGGCGCCTGGTGGTCTGCGGCGATGCCGGCGAGGCCCTGGGCGATTCGCTCTACGAGACGCGCATCTATGTGAAGGGCAACGTCGCCTCCCTGGGTTCGGACTGCATCGAGAAGGAGATGCGCGCCGAGCACCTGGCCGAACTCCAGGAATTGCTCGACACCGCCGGCTTCGCCGAACGGGCCAGCGACTTCAAGCGCTATGGCTCCGCCCGGCAGCTCTACAACTTCAAGGTCGACAACGCCTCGGCCTATTGATCGCGCAGGAGAATCGCCATGACTGACCAGAACACCCCCGTGCTGCGCGAATCGGCCACCTTCGATCGCCTCACCATCCAGGAAATCCAGCGCGCCGCCGAGACCGGCATCTACGACATCCGCGGTGGCGGCACCAAGCGCAAGCTGCCGCACTTCGACGACCTGCTGCTGCTGGGCGCCAGCGTCTCGCGCTACCCGCTGGAAGGCTACCGCGAGAAATGCGGTACCGATGTGGTACTCGGCACCCGCTTCGCCAAGAAGCCGATCCACCTGAAGATCCCGGTGACCATCGCCGGCATGAGTTTCGGTGCGCTCTCGGCCAATGCCAAGGAAGCCCTGGGCCGCGGCGCCAGCATCGCCGGCACCAGCACCACCACCGGCGACGGCGGCATGACCCCCGAGGAGCGCGGCCAGTCCCAGCACCTGGTCTACCAGTACCTGCCGTCGCGCTACGGCATGAACCCCGACGACCTGCGCAAGGCCGACGCCATCGAGATCGTCCTGGGGCAGGGCGCCAAGCCGGGCGGTGGCGGCATGCTGCTGGGCATGAAGGTCACCGAGCGGGTGGCCGGCATGCGTACCCTGCCCATCGGTGTCGACCAGCGCAGCGCCTGCCGCCATCCCGACTGGACCGGCCCCGACGACCTGGCGATCAAGATCGCCGAGTTGCGCGAGATCACCGACTGGGAAAAACCCATCTACGTCAAGATCGGCGCCAGCCGGCCCTATTACGACGTCAAGCTGGCGGTCAAGGCCGGCGCCGACGTGGTGGTACTGGATGGCATGCAGGGCGGCACCGCGGCGACCCAGGAGGTGTTCATCGAACACGTCGGCATCCCCATCCTGCCGGCCATTCCCCAGGCGGTGCAGGCGTTGCAGGAGATGGGCATGCACCGCAAGGTGCAACTGATCGTCTCCGGTGGCATCCGCAATGGTGCCGACGTGGCCAAGGCCATGGCGCTGGGCGCCGATGCCGTGGCCATCGGCACCGCCGCCCTGATCGCCTTGGGTGACAACCATCCGCGGCTAGACGCCGAACTGCGCAAGCTCGGCTCGGCCGCCGGTTACTACGACGATTGGCAGAACGGCCGCGATCCGGCCGGCATCACCACCCAGGACCCGGAACTGGCCAAACGGCTGGACCCGGTGGAAGGCGGACGCCGCCTGGCCAACTACCTGCGGGTGCTGGTGCTGGAAGCCCAGACCATGGCCCGCGCCTGTGGCAAGTCGCACCTGCACAACCTCGATCCGGAAGATCTGGTAGCCCTCACCATCGAGGCCGCCGCCATGGCGCGCGTGCCGCTGGCGGGCACCCAATGGATCCCGGGGCAGACTGGGTTCTAGTTGGGTAAGAGCAACTGCCATGGCCGCGATAGACCGTAGGTTGGGTTGAGCGGAGCGAAGCCCAACGTCGCCCCAAGGCCGGCAATGTTGGGCTTCGACGATAAAGCCGTCTCAACCCAACCTACGGCGGCCCGCCATGGCCGCGATTAGGCGGCATGCAAAACGTCATTTCGGCCAGGCAGCGTTGGGCGCCTGGCCGTATGGCGAATGACGTTCCCTTTCATCCCTCAGCGAAGGAAGCTCGACATGATCGGTAAAGGCAAGGCATCTGCGGTTCTGGTGGCAGCCCTCGGGGTGCCTGGTATGGCCCTGGCACAGGACGCCAAGCTCGACAGCGGCGATACGGCCTGGATGATGATCTCCAGCGTGCTGGTATTGATGATGTTGGTGCCGGGCCTGGCGCTCTTCTACGGCGGTCTGGTGCGGGCGAAGAACCTGCTCTCCATCTTCACCCAGAGTTTCACCGTGGCCGGGGTCATAGGCGTGCTCTGGGTGGTCTATGGCTACAGCCTGTTCGCCGATACCCACGGTATGGTAGCCGGTGAGTTCAACCTGCACAGCGTGATCGGCGGCTTGCAGCACTGGATGTTGCTCGACGTGGTGCGCGATAGCCAGGTCGGCAGCATTCCGGAAAGCGTCTTCGCCACCTTCCAGATGACCTTCGCGCTGATCACCCCGATGATCATCGCCGGCTCCTTCGCCGAACGGATGAAGTTCAGTGCCGCAGTGCTGTTCTGCGCCCTCTGGTTCACCTTCTGCTACCTGCCGCTGGCGCACATGGCCTGGAGTGGTCCGGGCGGCCTGCTCTACGACTGGGGCATTCTCGAATTCGCCGGTGGCACCGTGGTGCATATCAACTCGGGGGTCGCCGGCCTGGTGGCCTGCGTGATGCTCGGCCATCGCCGGGGCTACAGCACCCAGGCCCTGCCACCGCATAACCTGGGCTTCGCCCTGACCGGGGCGGCCTTGCTGTGGGTCGGTTGGTTTGGCTTCAACGTCGGCTCCGCGGTGGCCGCCAGCGCCAGTGCCGGCATGGCCATGCTCACCACCCAGATCGCCGCCTGCGCCGGTATCCTCGGCTGGCTCGCGGTGGAATGGCTGCGCACCGGCAAGGCCAGCGCCCTTGGCGTTGCGTCCGGTGCCCTGGCCGGTTTGATCGCCATCACCCCGGCCTGCGGTTTCGTCGGTCCGGCCGGCGCCCTGGTGATGGGGCTGCTGACCGGCGCCATCTGCTACGGCGCGGTGGTTTATCTCAAGCGCACCTTCGGCTACGACGATGCCCTCGATGCCTTCGGCCTCCACGGGATCGGCGGCATCGTCGGCTCGCTGCTCACCGGCGTCTTCGCCAGCAAGAGTCTCGGTGGCTACCAGGACATCGCCATCGCCAGCCAGGTGTTCATCCAGCTCAAGAGCGTCATTTTCACCGTGGTCTTCTGCGGCGTCGTGACCTTTCTGGTGCTCGGCATTACCCGGGCACTGACCCGCGGTCTGCGTGTCGACGAAGAGGTCGAGGAGCAGGGGTTGGACCTACTCCAGCACGGCGAAAAAGCCTACGGCTGAGCTAGCCATCAATCAGCCACCGGAGCCAATCCGGTGGCTGCCTACCGTCAGCCCTTGGACTGCGCCGGATCCGCACTGCGCGGATAGGTGCGTTCTTCCTCGATGCGGCCGTCACCGGTATGGATCTTGACGCTGCCGGTCTTGCCTTCCATGTACTGCGCGGTCTGGTGGACGATGGCGTCCTTGGTCGAGGCCTTGAGCAGGGCGCGACCGCCTTTCTCTTCTCTAAGCTCCCAGCCGGTCTCGCTCGGTTCGATGTGATAGTTCTGCATCTGGTCTCCCTAGGGCCTTAGGCCCGTGCCTGGTCTTGGGTTGCGTCTGTTTCGACCCGCTTTCGCCCGAGAACATTCGAGCGAGGCGGCCTGGTGCAGGACCAGGCAGAGACTCTCAACCCTGCAGATAGACCACCTGGGTGTGGGTGTACTCATAGAGGCCGTGCTTGCCGTCGGCGCCGCCGATGCCGGACTTGCGCACCCCGGCATGGTAGCCCTGCATGGCCTCGAAGTTCTCCCGGTTGATGTAGGTCTCGCCGAAGTCGATCTCGCGCATGGCGTGCATGGCCTTGCCCAGGCTGCGGGTATAGACGGAGGAGGTGAGGCCGTATTCGCAGTCGTTGGCCAGGGCGATGGCTTCGTCGAGATCGTCCACCACCTGGATCGGCAGCACCGGGCCAAAGATCTCTTCGCGCATGATCGGCATGTCCGCGCGACAGTCGGCCAGCACCGTGGGCTGGAAGTGAAAGCCGCGACCCAGGTCGGCACGACGGCCACCGGTGACCAGCCGGGCGTCCTGGCCGAGGGCGACGTCGACCTTGGCCGCCACCTTGTCCAGGCCGGCGGCGTTGATCAGCGGTCCCATCTCCACGCCGGTGTCGGCCTGGGGGTCGCCATAGCGGGTGGCGGCCATGGCCCGGCCGATGCGCTCGATGAAGTCCTCGGCCACCGCGCGCTCCACATAGACCCGTTCGGCGCAGTTGCACACCTGCCCAGTGTTGATGATGCGCGAGTCGCGGATCGCCCGGACCGCCAGGTCCAGGTCGGCATCGGCCAGGACGATGGCCGGCGCCTTGCCGCCCAGTTCCAGGTTGAGCTTGGTCAAATTGGGTGCGGCAGCGGCCATGATCCGCGAGCCGGTGGCGACGCTGCCGGTAAAGCTGACCATGTCGATGCCGGCATGGGCGCTGAGCTGACCGCCCACCGCGCCGGCGCCGCTGACCAGATTGAAGACGCCAGGCGGCAGATCGGTCTCGGCCACCAGCCGGGCGAATTCATGGGCATTGATCGGGGTTTCTTCGCTGGGCTTGATCACGATGGTGTTGCCGGTGAGCAACGCCGGCGCCAGCTTGCGGGCGATCAGAAAGAACGGGAAGTTCCAGGGCAGGATGCCGGCCACCACGCCCAGTGGCTTGCGCAGCAGAAAGATCTGCTCGTCGGGTCGGTCGCTGGTGATGATCTCGCCTTCGATGCGCCGCGCCCACTCGGCCATGTAGTCGAGGTAGTCGGCGGTGAAATTGACCTCCACCTCGGCCAGGCCACGGATCTTGCCCTGTTCGGCGACAATCGTTTGGGCCAGTCGCGGCGCCTGCTCGCGCAGCTTGGTGGCGATGCGTCTGAGATAGCCGGCCCGCTCGATTGCCGGTTTGCGGGCCCAGGCCTTTTGCGCGCGGCGCGCGGCGGCGATGGCCTGGTCGACGTCCTCGTGGCTGGAGGCCGGTACCCGGGCAAGGGCCTCGCCGGTGGCCGGGTTGTGGACGAGAAAGTCCTCGGCGGCCGGCAGGAAACGGCCATCGATATAGTTCTGGTAAAGGGGCAGATCGGCCATGGCGGACTCCGGGTCAGTAGGTGCGAGAGGGTGCTTGGGGCGCATCCAGCGGGCGATAGCGGGCCAGGTTGGTCAGTGCCGCCTGGCGGAACAGGCTGATGTCGATGCCGACGGCGACGAACTGGCAACCCCAGTCGCGATAACGCCGGGCATCGTCTTCCTGGGGCGCCAGGATCCCGGCCACCTTGCCGGCGGCGCGGGTGGCGTCGATGGCGGCGCGGATGCGCGCCTGCACCTCGGGGTGGCCCGGATTGCCGGCATGGCCCAGGCCGCTGGAGAGATCGGCCGGACCGACGAAGACGGCGTCCACCCCTTCCACCGCGGCGATTTCGGCGACATTGTCGCTACCCAATCGCGATTCCACCTGGACGATCAGGCACAGCTCGCGATGGGCGTTGTGCAGGTAGTCGGGCACCGCGTCCCAGCGGGTGGCGCGGGCCAGGCCGCCGCCGACGCCGCGGATGCCATGAGGGGGATAGCGCATGGCCCGCACCAGGGCGCGGGCCTGGCCGGCGGTCTCCACCATGGGCACCATCAGCGTCTGCACGCCAATGTCGAGCAGCTGCTTGATCAGCACCGCATCGCCGGTCACGCAGCGCACCACCGGCGCCGTGGGGTAGGGCGCCACCGCCTGCAACTGGGCGAGGATGCTGGGCACCGTGTTGGGGGCGTGCTCGCCATCGATCAGCAGCCAGTCGTAGCCGGTGCTGGCGGCGATCTCGGCGGCATAGCCGGTGGCGAAGCCGGCCCAGAGGCCATAGAGGGTATCGCTGCCCGTGAGGCGGGCCTTGAAGGGATTGCGTGGCAGGTCCATGACGGTGGTCTCCAGGAAAATCAGGAAGGGGTGTCGGGCAGGCGCACCAGCAGGCCGTAGCTCAGGGCGCCGGCCACCGCGACCGCGGCGGCGATGCCGAGGGCGAGGCCGAAGGAGCCGGTCTGCTGGACGATCATGCCGGTGATGACCGGGGCGAAGGCGCCGCCGAAGTAGCCGCCGAAATTCTGGATGCTGGCCAGCGAGGCGACCTGGTGCGAGGGCACGGCGACGCTGACCAGCGACCAGGTGCCGGCCACCGCCACGTTGAGGCTGAACAGCGCCAGGCTGAAACAGAGGATGACGCTGCCGATGCCGGTCACCCCGGCGCTGCACAGGGCGAACAGCCCGGCTGCGGCCAGACCGCCGCAGATCGGCAGCTTGCGGCTGAAGGCCAGGCTGCGCCCGCTACGGGTCAGGCGATCCACCAGCAGGCCGCCGCCGATCACGCCACAGGCGCCGGCCAGGAACGGCAGACTGGCGACCCAGCCGGCCTGGGACAGGGACAGGTGGTGGACCCGCTCCAGGTAGGCCGGCAGCCAGGTCAGGAACAGCGACAGCATGTAGATGATGCCCACGTAGCCGATCACCACGCCCCAGGTCAGGCGGCGGCGGAACAGCCCCAGCCAGTCGGCGAAGGTCAGTCGCTGGCCGGCGTCCTGGGGGGGCAGCCCGGCGTCCAGGTGCGCCCGCTCGGCGGCGTCCAGCGCCACCTGGACCCGATCGCGATAGCTCAGGTACCAGAGCGCCGCCACCAGGACGCCCAGCACGCCCATGGCGATGAACATCTGCCGCCAGCCCAGCCACAGCAGCAGGGCGGTGAGGATCGGCTGGGAGATCGCCGGTCCCAGGGAGGAGGAGAGGTTGAAGATGCCGGAGGGCAGGCCGCGCTCGCGCACGTTGAACCACTCGCTGACCACCTTGGCGCCGGCCGGGAATTGCGGCGCCTCGCCGATGCCCAGGCCGACGCGGGCGAGGATCATCAGGTGCAGGCTGCTGAGCAGCCCGAGCACGCCCTGGGCGATGGACCAGAGGCAGATGCCCAGGCCGAGGGTCAGGCGCGCGCCGAAGCGATCCAGCAGGCCGCCGATGGGCAGCTGGGCGAAGGCATAGGCCCAGGCGAAGGCCGACAGCAGCAGGCCCATCTCGGTCGGCGTGAAGCCCAGTTCGCCGCTGATGGTCTGGTTGGCGATGGCCAGGGTGCTGCGGTCCAGGTAGTTGACGAAGCCGGCCAGCACCAATAGCGCCAGGGCGATCACCTGGACCCGCTTGAGCCGGGCGCTCTTGGGTGGCAGCGGCGTCGCCGCGGGGCGCGCATCCGGCAGGGGCGTCGCCAGGGTGTCTTGGGTCGCTTTCATCCAGCCCTCCTGGGCAAGGCCTCAGTGGCGATAGGGACGTTCCAGGGCGCACTCCGGATTGAGGCGCACGCCGAAGCCGGGCCGATCCAGCGCCGAGGCGCGCATGCGGCCGCGCACCGGGACGGGTTCGTCGAGCAACTGCGGATGGAACATGGGCACCACCTCGTCGGCCTTGGGCGCCATCATCAGGAACTCGGCGAAGGGACTGTTGGTGCGGGTGATGACGAAGTGGTAGCTGTAGACCGAGGAGCCGTGGGGCACCACCAGGGCGTTGTGGGCATCGGCCAGGGCCGAGATGCGGATCAGCTCGGTGAGGCCGCCGCACCAGCCGACGTCGGGCTGGAGGATGTCGCAGCAACCCATCTCCAGCAGCAGGCGGAAACCCCAGCGGGTGGCCTCGTGTTCGCCGGTGGTCACCAGCATGCCCTTCGGCACGTTGCGTTTGAGTTCGGCATAGCCCCAGTAGTCGTCCGGCGGCAGCGCCTCCTCGATCCACTTCAGGCCGAATTGCTGGGCGCCCTGGGCCAGGCGGGTGGCGTAGTTGAGATCGAGGCTCATCCAGCAGTCGAGCATTAGCCAGAAGTCGTCGCCGACCCGCTCGCGTATGGTCGCCAGGGCCTCCAGGTTCTTGCGCAGGCCTTCCTCGCCCTCGGCCGGGCCATGCTGCAGCGGCAGCTTGCCGCCGATGAAGCCCATCTCCTTGGCCAGGTCCGGCCGGGCGCCGGTGGCATAGAACTGCAGTTCGTCACGTACCGCGCCGCCGAGCAACTGGTGCACCGGCTCCTGGCGCAGCTTGCCGAGCAGGTCCCAGAGCGCGAGATCCACCCCGGAGATGGTGTTGAGCACGATGCCCTTGCGCCCGTAGTAGAGGGTGGAGAGGTACATCTGGTCCCAGATCTTTTCCAGGTCGGTGACCTTGGCACCCTCCAGGAAGCGCGCCAGGTGCCGCTCGACGATGAAAGCGCCCAGCTCGCCGCCGGTGGTGACGGCGAAGCCCACGGTGCCGTCGCTGGCCTCGACTTCCACCACCAGGGTGCCCAGCACATTGATGCCGAAGCTGCGCCGGCTCTGGCGGTATTCCGGGTACTTGGCCATGGGCGTGGCGATGTGGTCGTCGATCCAGTGGCCGTCGCCCTGGTCGTGGTAGTCGGCGCCGCCGCCGCGAAGGGTGTAGGCGCGGACCTGCTTGATGGTGGGTAGGGTCATGGCGAGGCTCCCTTAATGACTGGGCGTGAGCTGAGGTTGGGGATCGGCCTGGTCGCGGCGGCGCAGGCCGAGGATCAGGGCGGCGGCGACCAGGGTGGTGCCGGCGAGGAGATAGAGGCCGGCGCCGGGGTGGGCGAAGGTCACCTCGGCCCAGCGCTTGGCCAGGGGCGCGATGAAGCCGCCGATGGCGCCGCAGGTATTGATCAGGGCGATGCCGCCCGCGGCGGCGCTACCGCGCAACTGGTCGGACGGAAAGGTCCAGAACAGCGGCTGCACGGCGATGAAGCCGGCGGCGGCGAAGCACAGGGCGATCAGCGCATAGAGCGGCGAGAAAGTCACCGAGGCGGCGATGCCCAGGCCGGAGATGGCCAGGGTGGCGGCGGCGGTGCGCCGGCGTTCGCCGGTGCGATCCGACCAGCTGGGGATCAGCCAGGCGGCGAGCAGGGCGCAGATCCAGGGAATCGCCGAGACCAGGCCGACCAGCAGCCCGACCTTCTGCCCGAGCAGCCCGGCCACCTGGGTCGGCAGATAGAAGACCACGCCATAGACGCTGGCCTGGATCAGCAGGTAGATGCTGCACAGCAGCAGGATGCGCGGCTGTCCGAGCAGGCGCAGCAGGCCGCCATGGTGCGGCTTGGCGGCGTCCTCGGCATCCAGCGCCTGTTGCAGCGCCTGCTTTTCCGCATCGCTCAGCCAGCGGGCATCACGCGGCCGGTTGTCCAGGTAGAACCAGGCCCAGATGCCTACCAGGCTGGCCAGCACCCCTTCGACCAGGAACATCCACTGCCAGCCGTGCAGATCGCCGAGGCCGTCGAATTCCAGCAGCAGGCCCGACAGCGGACTGCCGAAGATGAAGGCCAGGGGGGCGCCGAAGTAGAAGAAGCCCAGTGCCCGGGCGCGGTAGCGCGAGGGGAACCAGTAGGTGAGGTAGAGGATGACGCCCGGGAAGAAGCCGGCTTCGGCCACCCCGAGCAGAAAACGCAGCACATAGAAGGCCGTCGCCGTGTGGGCGAACATCATGGCGGCGGAGATCAGGCCCCAGCTGACCATGATCCGGCACATCCACAGCCGGGCGCCGACGCGGTGCATGATCAGGTTGCTGGGAATCTCGAGAAAAGCGTAGCCGACGAAGAAGACCCCGGCGCCAAAGGCGAAGGCCGCGTCGGAGATGCCGGTGTCAGCCTGGAAGGCGACCTTGGCGAAACCCACGTTGGCCCGGTCGAGAAAGGCCATGACGTACATCAGCAGCAGGAAGGGCAGCAGGCGCCGGGTGACCTTGGCGACCAGCCCTGGAGACAGGGTGGTGTGCATGGCGATCTCTCTTGTTGTTGTGATTCGGCCACGGGTCAAGGTAGTCGCAGTTGCAATGCCTGGATAATCGCTTTTTGTTTAGGGCCGATACCCTTAGGGTATCGGTACGAGGCGAGGGCCTGACCAGGGCCTGCCACGCTCAGGACGCGCACGCGTCGTCGATCACGCACCAGGACGCTACCGATGAACGCCTCCCCGCATACCCGCGCTCTGTTCAATCGCCTGCGCTACAAGCACCTGTTGATGCTGGTGACCCTGGCCGGTACTCGTAACCTGCGCCGCGCCGCGGAAGCCCTGCACATGTCCCAGCCGGCTACCACCCGGATGCTGCAGGAGGTCGAGGAAGCCTTTGGCTGCGCGTTGTTCGAGCGGCAGTCGCGGGGCTTACGTCCCACGGCCTTGGGCGACCAGGTAGTGGACTTCGCCCGCCGCGCCCTGAGCGGCCTGGATCGCTGCGCCGAGGACCTCGATGCGCGGCGCTCCGGTGGCTACGGCCATCTGGCGGTGGGCGCCATCATGGGCGCCTTGCCCGATCTGGTGGTGCGGGCCATCGCCGAGAGCAAGGCCCGCCAACCGGGCTTGCAGCTGCGCATCCTGGGCGATACCAGCGACCAGCTCACCGAGTTGCTGGAGCAGGAGCGGATCGATGTCGCCATCGCTCGCTTCACCAGCCCGGCCGATCTCGGCCGCTTCACCTTCGAGCCGTTGGGTAATGAGCACCTGGCGGTGGTGGTGCGCACCGGACATCCGCTGGCCGGGCGCGCCGTACCGGATCTGGCCGAGCTGGTCGAGGAATGGCCCTGGATCCTGCAACCCGAGGCGAGTCCGGCGCGGGTCGCCCTGGAGGCCGCCTTCGCCCGCCGCCAACTCCCGCCCCCAGCGGACATCATCGAGTGCGGCTCGGTGTTCGCCATGCTGCAACTGGTGCAGATCACCGACGCCATCCTGGTGCTGACCGAGGCCGTGGTGCGCGATCATCTGCGCACCGGTCTCATGGTGCCGCTCGACCTCGAGATCACCGAACCCCTGAAACCCTTCGGCATCCTGCTGCGGGCGGGGCAGGTGCCGGGCACAGCGCTTCAAGGCTTTCTCGAGCTGCTCAGGCGGCAGGCGGGCAGGGGTGTTGACTGAGTCCTACCGGGGCATCCGTGGGTAGCGCCGCCGAGTGCAGAAATATTTTCCTAAGCCTGTTGTTTCTTCCCTGATAAATCAGTATCTTAGCGGCCGCTGGTGCAGAGAACCCCGCTGAACAGGTTCGCTGCTTAAGCCAGCCGGATGCCGCAAGGCTTCCATGCGCAGCGGTAGTTCAGTCGGTTAGAATACCGGCCTGTCACGCCGGGGGTCGCGGGTTCGAGTCCCGTCCGCTGCGCCATCTATCTCTCGCGAGCTCTGCCTCGCGGGTACCTAAAGAAGCGGCCCTCGTGGCCGCTTTTTTTCGTCTTGTCTTTCTGTCGCGCCATCTTGCCGGGGCGAAACCCCGACGCTTCGTTGGCCTCCAACGCCTATCGTCGATGCGCGGGAGCGGCCATGAAGATTGCCTGTCTGGGTTGGGGTTCGTTGATCTGGAAGGCAGCAGAGTTGCCGGTCGCTTCATGCTGGTTCACCGATGGCCCCTGGTTGCCCGTCGAATTCGCCCGGGAAGGCGACAGCGGCGAACTGGCCACGGTGCTCTGTGCGGATGTCGCCGAGGTGCAGGTGCTGTGGGTCTGCCTCGATGTCGCTAGTCTCGAAGAGGCCCGCGACGCCCTGCATGAGCGTGAAGGGGTACCCAGGGAACAGCCGGAATGCATTGGCAGCTGGCCGAGCGGGCCGCAATCGGCCTTTCAGACCAGCATCGGCCAGTGGGCGGCGGCCAAAGGCCTGGATGCCGTGGTCTGGACCGCCTTGCCGCCGCGCAGCCGCGGCCTCAACCGACGCATGCCATCCGCTACTGACGCCCTGGATTACCTGCGCAAGCTCGATCCCGACCGCCAGGCCCATGCGCGCGACTACATCCGGCGCACCCCGGTGGCCATTACGACGGCTTACCGACGGCTGTTCGAAGAAACCTTCAATTGGCATCCCCTGCCAGAGGCGGCGCCAGACGTGGAATGCGCCAGCTAGAACGCGGCCGATCACCAGCCGACCTTTCCCCGTCCACTTGAGACTAGGGCGTCCAGCCTCAAGGCCTGATCCGCGTGTCTGGTTCCATCGGTAGGCCAGCTGCAGTGAGTCTGGGCCGCAGAGCCCTGCGACCCTGCGCGCGGCCACGGCCTGCGCAGGGGGAAATGACGCCAGCGGAAGCCCAATGTCCACGGCGTGGAGTCCTGGCAAGGAGCCATGACGGTGCATCTTCCAGTGCCTTCCCGTTGAAAGTGTGACGCCATTCTTCGTCTTCCAACCGTCCATCGAGCGAACCGGTGCATTTGCTCTTGCACGGCACGCCAATCCGTGTACCTTATCTATAGCTTTACGAAAAATCGTGAAGAAGGAAAGTACATTACGAGATTGTCGAAGGATGGGGCCATGTCTGAACTCAAGTTTGCTACACGTCTGAACTCGTTCGCTTCCGGGGCGCATCGCTACTGGCCGGAGCAGCAGGGCAAGCCTTCGGTCATGCAGATGATCGCCCGCGCCGGTACCGCGAAGGGTCTGACTCATCTGGACCTCAACTACCCCCAGCACCTCACGACCGATATCGACACCCTGAAACACGGAATCGAAGACGCAGGCCTGGCGGTGAATGGCATGCAGATGCGTTGGGATGCGCCCCAGTTCAAGATCGGCGCCTTCACTCATCCAGATGCTCGGATCCGGCGTGAAGCGATCGAGCTTACCAAGCGCGGTATCGACGCCGGTCGCGAATTCGGTGCTTCCCTGATGACCCTGTGGATGGGGCAGGACGGTTTCGATTATTGCTTCCAGGCCGACTACAAGAAGATCTGGGAGGATGCGGTCAGCGCCGTCCGGGAAGTCGCGGAATACGCCCCGGATGTCGACGTCAGTATCGAATACAAGCCCAACGAGCCCCGTGCCTTCAGCATCTTCCCCAATGCCACGACCTGCCTGCTGGCGGTGGAGGAGGCCGGCTGTGCCAACCTGGGTATCACCCTGGACTTCGCCCATGTGCTGTTCGCCAACGAAGTCCCGGCCTTCGCCGCGGCCATGGTCGCCCGCCGCTCACGCCTGCTGGGCTTGGATCTCAACGATGGTTGGGGCAAGCGTGACGACGGCCTGATGGTCGGTTCGGTCAACCCGCGCGCCACCCTGGAGTTCCTCTGGCAGATGCAGCGGGATGGCTATCGGGGCGCCTACTACTTCGACACCTTTCCGGATGCCAGCGGCCTCGATCCGGTGCGCGAAGCGGAAACCAACATCGCGACGGTCAAGCGCCTCCTCAAGCTGAGCGAGCGCCTCAATGACAACCCGGCCTTGGCGGAGGCCATCAGTCGCCAGGATGCGGTCGCCTCGCAGCAGATCGTCAACGACCTCCTGTTGGCCAGCTGATCTCGCGGCGTATGCCGTTCATAAACCGCTAAGTCTTAACAATAACAATAGAAGGCCCGAAAAATGAGAAGACTGTTGCTCTCCGCAGTGGTGTCGGCTTGGCTCTGCTCCAGTGTCCAGGCCGCCGATCTGACACCGCTGAAGTCCGATAGCGAGCCGGATCGGACCGATTGGTCCCAGCTCGATACCCGCTATGGGCCGCTGCCGAAGACCGAGAAGAAGCTGAAGGTCGGCGGGGTGTCCAAGACGCTGACCAACGAATACTGGCGACTGCTTGGCCAGGGCTATAAGAACGCTGCCCAAAAGTATGGTGTCACGGTGGAGTACCAGGCCGCCGCCAACGAAGACGACCAGCTCGGTCAGCTATCGATTGCGGAAACCATGATTGCCCAAGGGTTCAACGGCCTGCTGGTATCGCCCCAGACCGATATAAACCTCGAGCCGGCGCTGCAGACCGCCACCAGCAAGCAGATACCCGTGGTCAACGTGAACGACGCGGTGATGCCCAATGCGCCTCACTATGTGGGCAACGTCCAGAAGGACAACGGCGTACGGGTCGCCCGATGGTTCATCCAGAACCGGCCCCAGGGCGGCAAGCTGGCAGTGATCGAAGGCCAGCCCGGCGTCTATGCCGCGGGACAGCGCACGCGTGGCTTCAAGGAAACCATCGCGGCTCAGAACGCCTTCACCATCGTCGCCAGCGTGCCGGCCAACTGGAGCCGGGAGCAGGCGTACAACGCAGCCTCCACGATTCTCCAGCAGCACCCCGACCTGGTCGGCTTCTACGCCAACAACGACACCATGGCCTTGGGCGTCGTCGAAGCGGTGCGGGCGCAGAACAAGGCGGATCAGGTGGCCGTATTCGGCACCGATGGCATCTCCGACGCCTACGCCTCCATCAAGCGGGGTGAGCTGACGGGCACGGTGGACAGCTTTCCGGTCCTGACCGGCGAGGTCGCGATGGACGTCATGCTGCGCCTGATCGAGGGCCAGAAGATCTCGCGGGTCGTCGCGACACCCCAGGCCCTGATCACCAAGGAAAACGTCGACGCGTTTTCTACCAAGGACAACGCCAAGTTGCGTCAACTGCTGACGGCACACTAGCTCGGGGCGGGGATGACATGGAACAGTATCGCTTGATGATGCGTGGCATCAGCAAAACCTACGGCGCGGCTGCCGCTTTACAAGAAGTCGATTTTCTTGTGAAGCCAGGCGAGGTGCATGGCCTGATTGGGGAGAACGGCGCCGGTAAATCGACACTGCTGAACATCCTCTCCGGTGTCCGTGAAGCGGACGCGGGTGAAATCAGCGTCAACGGCCAGCCGGTACAGATGAAGGGGCCGCTCAGCGCCAGGCGGGTGGGGATCGCGATGATTCATCAGGAACTGCAGCTTGTTCCTGAGCTTTCCGTCGCCCAGAACATGTTCCTCGGCCGTCCCTTGACCAAGGCGCACGGGTGCTGGGTCGACAAACAGGCGCAACTGACCAGGGCCCGGGCGATCCTCCAGCAGCTCGATCCAGGCATAGATCCCGACACCGCCATCAAGCACCTCAAGGTGTCCCAGCAGCAGATCGTGGAGATAGCCCGTGCCCTGCTGGACGATGCCAAGATCATCGCCATGGATGAGCCCACCTCCAGTCTCACACCGCGAGAGTTCGAGCGCCTGGCCGAGTTGATCGGGGCATTGAAGGCGATGGGGGTATCGCTCATCTACGTGTCCCACAAGATGAACGAGATCTTCAAGGTCTGCGATCGGGCCACCATCATGCGCGATGGGCGCCAGGTCGGCGTCGTCGACATCCCCGACGAGACCGAGGAAAGCATCGTCGCCAAGATGGTAGGACGGGAGCTGGAAAAGCTCGAGCACAACAGCTACGTCACCGACCGGGAAAGACTGCAGGTGAGCAATGTCAGCCGTGATCGGGCCGTGTTGCCGGCCACTTTCAGCGTGCGCGCCGGGGAAGTACTGGGCATCGCCGGTCTGGTGGGGGCCGGGCGCACCGAATTGCTCAAGCTCATCGCCGGCCTGGACAGGCGCAGTGGCGGTGAAGTCTGGGTGGATGGTCAGCCCGTGCGCAATCACGATGTCCGGGCCGCCATCCGGGCCGGCATCGGCCTGGTGCCCGAGGATCGCAAGAAGGAAGGCATCGTCAAGGCGCGTGCCGTGAAGACCAATCTGGCCTTGCCCTCCATGGCGCGGTTCACCTTCGGCGGGATCATCAAGCGAGCAAAGCTCGATCGCGTCGCCCTCGAGGTCATGAGCGACCTGAAACTGCGGCCGCTGGATATCGATAAGACCATAGGCACGCTCAGCGGTGGCAATCAGCAAAAGGTGATCATCGGTCGCTGGGTGGCTGCGGATACCAAGGTGTTTCTCTTCGACGAGCCAACGCGAGGAATAGATATCGGCGCCAAGGCGGAAATTTACAATCTGATCGAACGCCTGGCGCAGGCCGGTAAAGCCATAGTCGTCGTCTCTTCGGAAATGACCGAGATCTTGCGGATAGCGGATCGTGTGTTGGTCATGCGAGAAGGCCGAATCACCAAAGAATTATCCGGTGATGCCATTACCGAAGAGAATATCGCGCGCTTCGCGATAAAGGATCTGGAAGTGGCCTGACGCCGCTCCCTTTATTCAGCTAAAAGGCAAATAACATGATGACGCACCTGGATTCCCTGCAAGCGGGTCGCTCTGTCGCACGCCTGAAATTCAACTTGCGTGATGCCGGCACGCTGATCGGCTTGTTGATCATCGTGGTAACGTTTTCGCTACTTTCGCCGGTCTTTTTCACGCTGCCAAACGTATTGAACATCCTGCAGCAGTCGTCGATCAGTGCGCTGATCGCCCTGGGCATGACCCTGGTGATCATCTCCGGCGGGATCGATCTTTCCGTCGGTCCTACCGCCGCCCTCGCGGCCGTGCTGGGTGCGACGCTGATGGTGGCGGGCGTCCCCGTGCCCCTGGCGATCCTGGCGACGCTCGCCGTCGGGGTAGCGAGCGGCGTCTTCAGCGGGACACTGATCGCCTATGCGGGATTGCAGCCGTTCATCGTCACCCTGGGCGGGCTCTCGTTGTTTCGCGCCATCGCCCTGATCTATACCGGCGGCAACCCGGTATTCGGCATTCCCATGGAGTTTCGCAGCCTGGTCAACGGTAGCCTGCTCGGCATTCCAGTACCCATCCTGGTGGTCGCGGTCATCGCCCTGGTGCTGTGGACGGTGATGAACAAGACCCCGTTGGGCGAATACATCCTGGCCATCGGTGGCAACGAAGAGGCCGCCCGAGTGGCAGGTGTGCCAGTGAAAAGGACCAAGGTCGTCGTCTACGTGATTTCGGGCAGCTTGGCCGCCCTCGCGTCCTTGATCCTGATCGGCCGTCTCGGCGCGGCGGAGCCTACCATCGGCAACCTATGGGAGCTGGATGCGATCGCGGCGGCCGCCATCGGCGGCGCTTCCCTGATGGGAGGCAAGGGCAGCATCTTCGGCACCCTGGTCGGGGTGGTCATCCTCGGTGCCCTGCGCAATGGCCTGACGCTCCTCAATATCCAGGCCTTTTATCAGTTGCTCGCCATAGGCCTTATTATTATCTTGGCGATGTTGATAGATCGGGCCACTCGAGGCAAGTAATGAAGCAGGATCCACGAGCCATCGGCGCACAAATTCGCATGCGTCTGCCGCAGTTGACGCCGCTGGAGCGACGTGTCATTGAAGCCGTTATCGCCCGTTCCGATATCAGTGAACAAACTTCGCTGAAGGAGATCGCCCAGGAAAACGGCGTCTCCGAAGCCATGATTGTCAAGATCACCAAGAAACTTAGTTTCGCGGGTTTCCGGGATTTCCGCAGTAGTTTGATCTACTACAATGCCTCCGAAGTGGCCGGACTGCATGCGGAAATCGAGCCCGGCGATTCCTCGGAGCAATTGCTGGCCAAGGTGTTCAGGACGTCCATTCAAGCCATCGAAGAAACGATGTCCATCCTGGATATATCGGAGTTCAATCGGGCCGCGGATATCATCTTCAAGGCGCGGCATATCGATCTCTATGCGGTGGGTGGTTCCGCTGCGGTCGCCCGGGATCTGTCCCACAAGATGCTCAAGATCGGGATCAAATCCACCGCGTACGACGATGCGCACATCATGCTGATGTCGGCCGCCGTCTTGTCCGACGACGATGTGGTCATCGCGATCAGCCATTCCGGGGCTACCCGCGCAGTCAATGATCCGGTGGTACTCGCGGCCCGTAACGGCGCGCGGGTTATCGCCATCACCAACTATGCCGAATCACCCATCGCGCGCCATGCCCATGTGGTGCTCAATTCAACGTCCCAGGGATCGCACCTGCTCGGTGAAAACGCTGCTTCGCGAATCGCCCAGCTCAATATCCTCGACGCACTGTTCGTCGCGATCGCGAAGAAGGATTTGCAGCGGGCGGAGAAGAATCTGATGAAAACCCAGCGTGCGGTCCAGGACCTGCGAGAACTCTAACGATGAAAAACATTCTGGTTGCCGGCAGTCTGCACTACGACATCATGCTGGATGCCGACCATCGTCCGCGCAAGGGCGAAACGGTCCTGGGTACAGCTTGCGATTACAAGTTTGGTGGGAAGGGCGGCAACCAGGCGATAGCGGCCGCGCAGGCTGGCGCCCGGGTCAGATTCATCGGGGCCGTGGGTGACGACGAACAAGGCCGCTTCCTGCTCAGGCATCTCGTCGCGGCCGGTGTCGATGCGTCCGGTGTCCAGGTCACGGCGGACAGTCCTTCGGGAATGAGCGTGGCGATCACCGACGCCGAAGGCGACTACGGGGCGGTGGTGGTCTCCAATGCCAATCTTCATATTGCTCCCTCGGCGTTCCAGGCACCTGGCTTCTGGGACGACGTGGCCATGCTGGTGCTGCAGAACGAAGTAGCCCCTGCGCTCAATCTCGAGATCGCCCGTGCAGCCCGGGCCCAGGGGGTGAGGGTATGCCTCAACGCCGCGCCAGCGCGTGTCCTACCCCCCGAATTCGCGGCCTGTATCGACGTTCTGGTGGTCAACGCCGTGGAGGCGCGCGACATGAGCGGTCTTCCGGTAGAAGATCTGGTGGGCGCCCGGGCGGCAGCCGAGGCGCTCTCGGCGAGCTTCCCCCGGGTGGTGGTGACTGCTGGCGAACATGGCGTGGCTTTCAGTGAGAGAGGGCAGAGCGGGGTGTTGCCCGCGATAGAAGTCGAGTTGGTTAGCACCCATGGCGCCGGGGATTGTTTCGTCGGCGTGCTGAGTCGGGCGCTGGCTGAAGGCGAGGAACTGTTGGAAGCCGTGGCGATGGCAAATCAGGCCGCGGCGGAACACGTATCGCGCGTCGCCTGAATTTTTCATTCCGCCTCCGAGTTCGTTCGAGTCGCTGAGCGCGCACTCGATATTAGCCACGCGTCGTTCGAGCTGACTTCCTCTCGCCGTTTCTTAAGCTTGACCTCTCGTCAAAGCGCTCCGTGGCTTGATTCCATACAACTTCGAAAGCAGATTAGAGGACTTCGGAGGCGGTCGGCTGGATAGCGTTCCTATAAATTCACGGGGCACTTCTATTTGCCCCTGGCGTCTCCTTGCGGGATGCTCTATTGTCTGCGCCAACTTTCACGGGATGTCGTAGTCTCAGCTACCGTACATTCCACTTTCATCAGGAGCGCCCATGTCCCGTCTCGCCGAATTCCGTGCCGCCGAAGAACAACTTCGCGCCCAACTGCAATTGCTCGAAGATCTCAAGCAGGACAGTTCCCTGCAGAAAGAAATCGAATTTGAAAGCAAGCTGCAAGGGCTGATGGACGAATACCAGATGAATCTGGGTGATATCATTGGCATCCTGGATCCCAACGCTGCCCCCAAGCACAAGGCGCAGACGCCGCATCCGGAAAAGCCCGTGGGCAAGCGTCGTCCGCGCAGCACCAAACGCTACCAGCACCCCAAGACCGGCGAGGTCATCGAAACCAAGGGCGGCAACCACAAGTTGCTGAAGGCTTGGAAAGCCGAACACGGCGCCGATACCGTCGAAGGTTGGCTGCAGTAATAGTTGCCCTTGTTCCGGTCGATGACAGTATCGAGCGCGTCTATCGGCCGGAGCTTTCTCACCCTCCCGCCTAGGCACTTGGGTGCCTGCCAGATCCTCTAGCCGCAATGGCTAAAAACTCGTCGCTTCGCCTCAATCACCAGGCGTTATTTTCATTATTTGCCTTTGAAACAGATCGCTCGATAGTGCCGCAAAGTGGTCCGGGTAGCGTTTATCGAAGTGTCGAACTCATGAAGCGCTCTGGATAGCCGCTGTCTTGTTGCCAACGACCCCCAAGAACCCCCCGTCGAACTAATCAGCTATCCGCGCGCAAGCGATAGCCGACCCCGGGTTCGGTCACTATATAGCGAGGTGTTACCGGATCATCGGCCAACTTCTGGCGCAAATGACCGATCACGATCCGTAGGTAGTGGGTGTCCTGGGCATGGGTCGGGCCCCAGATATCGATCAGCAACTGTCGTTGCGTCACTACCCGTCCGGGGTGCTGGGCGAGGGCGGCCAGGACCGCGTATTCCTTGCGCGTCAGCGCGATCTCGGTACCTGACAGGGTCACCCGCCGATAGGCGAAGTCCACCCGCAATTCGCCTACCTCCAGGGCGGCGACCTGGGCCGTGGCGTTGCCTGGTGCCTGGCGGAGCAGGGCGCGGACCCGGGCGAGGAATTCCTGGATGCCGAAGGGCTTGGTGACATAGTCATTGGCGCCGGCATCCAGGGCGCGGACCTTCTCGCGCTCGTCCGCCCGGACCGAGAGCACCAGCACCGGCACCGCCGACCACTCGCGCAACTCGGCCAGCACCTCCTGGCCATCCCGGTCCGGCAGGCCGAGGTCGAGGATGACCATGTCCGGCTGGCCGACAGCGGCCTGGGCCAGGCCATCGGTGCCGGTGGCGGCCTCGCTCACCCGATAGCCCTGGGCGGCGAGGCTGATGCGCAGGAACTTGCGGATCTGGGGTTCGTCGTCGATGACGAGGACATGAGCGGACATCGGCAGGCTTCCACAGCAAAGGGCAACATCATAGCGTCTACCGCGACGCCTATTACCTGAGCGAGTCCGCAGGAGGCGTCGGCAGCGGCAGGTGCATGCGCATCGTGGTACCGCGGCCGTCGAGGCCATCGTCCACGCTGACCCGGCCGCCGTGGGCACCCACCATGCCCTGGCAGATCGCCAGTCCCAGGCCGGTACCCTGGCCACCGCGATCACCACGCGCCGCGGTATAGAACATGTCGAAGATCCGGCTGCGATCCTCCAGCGGAATGCCGGGGCCTTCGTCGGCGACGGCGATCTGCAGTTCCCCGCCCTGGCGCGTCAGGCTGATCTCCAGGCGTCCCCCGGGGGCGGAAAAGCGGATGGCGTTTTCCAGCACGTTGACCAGGGCCTGCTCGATCAGGGCAGGGTGAACCCAAAGTAACGGCAAGCCTTCTTCCACGCGGGTGGTGACCTGCAAACCAGCCAGCAGAGGTTGGAGACGCTGCAGGGCGCTGGCCAGGATGTCACCGGGATCGACCCAGTCGCGGGCCAGTTGCAGGCTGCCGTGGCCGAGGCGGGTCATGTCCAGCAGGTTCTGGATGTAGCGATCGAGACGCTCGGCCTCCTGTCGGGTAGCGTCCAACAGGTCCTGGCGATCGGCGGCCGGGATGACGTCGCCCAGGGTTGCGAGGGCATCGATGGAGCCGCGCATGACCGTTAGGGGCGTGCGCAGGTCATGGGATACCGAGGCCAGCAGCGCGCTGCGCAGCTGTTCGGTTTCCCCATGCAGGCGTGCGGCCTCCAGGTCCTCGCTGAGGCGTACCCGGGCCAGGGCTTGCGCCAGCGGCTGGCCGAGGCTGGCCAATTGGCGACGCTCGCTGTGGTCCAGGGGCCGCGCATCCTCGCGGCGTACGCCCAGGACCGCGAGACTGCCGCCTTCGGCCAGCAACGGCCACCACCACCAGCGGCCGGAGGGCAGGGTGTCGGTACCGCAGCCAGCCGGTTTTTCCTGCTTGCAGGCCCATTCGGCGGCGATGCGCTCGTTGTCGGCCAGGGTCAGATCCGGCGGCTGGGTCGCCAGGCGCGCGTCGGCGTCGGGAAGGAGCAGGCAGATGTGCTGGTCCCTATCGCCGAGATGCTTGAGGGTGACACTGACCACCGCCTGGCGATCGCTGGCCGCGCTCAGTTGCCGGGTGAAGTCCAGCAGCGCCAGGGTCTCGCGCTGGGTCAGGCGCAGCGCTTGCAGCTGGCGCCGCTGGCGGGCGGCCAGGTCGCCGGTGAGCAGCGCCATCAGCAGGAAGAACGCCAGGGTGAGCACATCCTGCTCGCGATTGATGGTCAGCGAGAAGGCGGGCGGAATGAACAGGAAGTCGTAGGCGAGAAAGCCGAGCAGGGCGCAGAACAGCGCCGGTCCGCGGCTGCTGCGTACCGCCACCAGTAGCACGGCGGCGAGAAAGATCAGCGAGATGTTGGGCAATTCCAGCAGGCCCGAGACGCCTTCGGCCACCGTGGCGGCCAGGGCGGTCGCCAGGATGGCGGCACCATAGGGGCCGGGGCGCAGCGGACGCCGGGAGCGCGCGGTGGGCGGGGTGTCGCGATCCAGGTCGAGGATGGCGATCTCCAGGCCCTGGGCCAGGCGTAGCAGGCGGCTGGCCAGCCGGCGTCGGAGACTGAAGCCGCGAGGGCGGCCGCGGCCGATCAGCAGCACGCTGGCTCGCTGATCGCGGGCGTGGCGCACCAGGGCGCGGGCCGGATCGCTGTCGCGCAGGGTCAGGACCTCGCCGCCGAGTCGCTCGGCCAGGCGTTGGCTGGCCTGCAGATGGCTGCGTGCGGCATCGTCCAGGGGTTGGCCGGTGTCGACGTGCACCAGGGTCCAGGGCAGGTGGCGTTGTTCGGCCAGGCGACTGGCCTGGCGCACCAGGCGCTCCGCCGAAGGCGAGGTACCGGCCCCGACGATGAGCCGCCCCAGCAGCGGCGGCGCGGCCTGGCCCTGCTGGCGATAGCGTAGCGTCAGGGCGGAGTCGACCTGGGCAGCGGCGGTACGCATGGCCAGCTCGCGCAGGGCGGTCAGGTTGGTCTGGCTGAAAAAGGCATCGATGGCGGCGCGTGCCTGTTCGGGCACATAGACCTTGCCCTCGCGCAGCCGCTCCAGCAGTTCCCGCGGCGGCAGGTCGATGAGCACTAGTTCGTCGGCGTCCAGGAGCACCTGGTCCGGCACCGTTTCCCGTACCTGCACCCCGGTGATGTCGCGCACCTCGTCGTTGAGGCTTTCCAGGTGCTGGACGTTGACCGTGGTGTAGACGTGGATGCCGGCGGCGAGCAGGTCCTCGACGTCCTGCCAGCGCTTGGCGTGGCGGCTGCCCGGGGCGTTGCTGTGGGCCAGCTCGTCCACCAGTACCAGGTCGGCCGGTTCGGCGAGCAGCCCTTCCAGGTCCAGTTCGGTGAGCTTCAGGCCCCGGTGCTCGACCCGCCGCAGCGGTTGTTGCGGCAGGCCGGCGAGCAGGGCCGCGGTTTCCCGCCGCCCATGGGTTTCCACGATCCCGGCCCGCACCCGGCGGCCTTGGCGCAGCGCGGTCTGGGCCGCCTGCAGCATGGCGTAGGTCTTGCCCACGCCGGGAGCCGCACCCAGGAACACCTTGAGACGGCCGCGCCCTTCGCGGTGTTCGGCGAGCAGCGCTTCGGCGCGCCCGGTGCTGTCGGTCATTTACTCAGGTCCGCCAGGGCCAGATTGAGAAGCAGGACATTAACCGTTGCCGGGCCGAAGAGCGAGGTGTGCGTCTGCTCGCGTACCAGGGCCTCCAGGCGCTCCGGCGCCAGGCCACGGGCCGCGGCGATGCGGGCGATCTGGTAGCGGGCGCCGGCCGGGGTGATATCGGGGTCGAGGCCGCTGGCGGACGTGGTCAGCAGCTCCTGGG
The DNA here is from genome assembly GCF_054558395.1 of Pseudomonas sp. No.117. NCBI lineage: Bacteria > Pseudomonadati > Pseudomonadota > Gammaproteobacteria > Pseudomonadales > Pseudomonadaceae > Pseudomonas > Pseudomonas sp. No.117. Next base: position 382,653 of record NZ_BAAJNP010000004.1, on the reverse strand, counting down.
GCACCGGTCCCTGGTCGGCCACCAGGACGTCGGGCAGGGCCTTCTCGATCCGCTCGCGCAGGGCCGGTGCCGCTTGTGCCAGGTTGCTGGCGCTGCTGGAGACGGTGGCATAGTCACCCGCCGAGGGGCGCGGCTGGAACCACTCGGCACCGGTGAATTTCTGCGCGATCAGGCGCGAGCCGACGACACTGCCGTCAGTGCGCTGGATGAGGCTGCCACCGGCCTGGTCGGCGAACAGCACCTGGCCGAGCACCGTCACCAGCAGCGGATAGGCGCCGCCCGTGAGGACGCTGAGCAGCAGGAGCATCAGCGCGGCGGAACGAAGTTGCATGAGCATGGCGGTCTCCTCAGACCAGACCCAGGGCGCCGAGCACCAGGTCGATGACTTTGATACCGATGAAGGGCACGGCGATGCCGCCCAGGCCGTAGATCAGCAGGTTGCGGCGCAGCAGGGCGGCGGCGCTGGCGGCCTTCACCCGCACCCCGCGTAGCGCCAGGGGGATCAGCGCGACGATGATCAGGGCGTTGAAGACGATGGCCGAGAGGATGGCGCTCTGCGGGCTGGTCAGGTGCATCACGTTGAGCACATTGAGCTGCGGATAGATGCCGGCGAACAGCGCGGGCAGGATGGCGAAGTACTTGGCCACGTCGTTGGCCACCGAGAAAGTGGTCAGGGCGCCGCGGGTCACCAGCAATTCCTTGCCCACCTGGACCACGTCCAGCAGCTTGGTGGGATCGGAGTCGAGGTCCACCAGGTTGGCGGCCTCACGGGCGGCCTGGGTACCGTCGTTCATGGCCATGCCGACATCGGCCTGGGCCAGTGCCGGGGCGTCGTTGGCGCCGTCGCCGCACATGGCCACCAGCTTGCCCTCGGCCTGCTCGCTGCGGATGCGCTCCAGCTTCTTCTCCGGGGTGGCTTCGGCGATGACGTCATCCACCCCGGCCTCGGCGGCGATGGCGGTGGCGGTCAGGGGGTTGTCGCCGGTCACCATGACGGTACGGATGCCCAGGGTGCGCAGCTCGGCGAAGCGCTCGCGGATGCCGGGCTTGACCACGTCCTTGAGGTGGATGGCACCGAGCAGCTGGCCCTCGCCACAGACCAGCAGCGGGGTGCCGCCACTCTTGGCGATGGTCTCGATCTCGCGGGCGAGTACCTCCGGCACGTCGGCGCGGGTCTGGCCGAGAAAGGCCAGTACGGCGTCCACCGCACCCTTGCGGAATTCGCGGCCCTGCCAGTCGATCCCGGACAGGCGGGTCTCGGCGCTGAAGGGAATGGCCGTGACCTGGGCGCGCGGCGGCTCTTCCAGCGGGTGCAGGTTGCGCAGGTACTCGACCACCGAGCGACCCTCCGGGGTCTCGTCGGCCAGCGAGGCGTAGAGTGCGCCTTCGGCCAGCGCCTTGGGCGTGACGCCGGGGGTGGCATAGAGGGCGCTGCAGCGGCGGTTGCCGAAGGTGATGGTGCCGGTCTTGTCCAGCAGCAGGGTATGGACGTCACCGGCGGCCTCCACGGCGCGCCCCGAGGTGGCGATCACATTCAGCCGTACCAGGCGGTCCATGCCGGCGATGCCGATGGCCGAGAGCAGGCCGCCGATGGTGGTGGGGATCAATGTGACCAATAGGGCCACTAGAAACAGCAGCGGCAATTGGCCGCCGGCCAGGGCGGCGAAGGGCTGCAGCGTGACCACCACCAGCAGGAAGATCAGCGTCAGGCCGATCAGCAGGATGTCCAGGGCGATCTCGTTGGGCGTCTTCTGGCGCTTGGCGCCTTCCACCAGGGCGATCATCCGGTCCAGGGTCGATTCGCCCGGGTTGGCGGTGATGCGCACCCGGATCCAGTCCGACACCACCCGGGTGTTGCCGGTGACCGCCGAGCGATCGCCGCCGGACTCGCGGATCACCGGGGCGGATTCCCCGGTGATGGCCGCCTCGTTGACCGCGGCGACGCCCTCGATGATCTCGCCGTCACCGGGGATCAGTTCGCCGGCTTCCACCCGTACCACCTGGCCCTTGCGTAGGGAGCTGGCAGGCACCATACGGTAGCTGCTGTTTTCTTCCAGGCGGGCGGCGAGGTTCTGGCCAATACCCTTGAGACTGTCGGCGCGGGCCTTGCCGCGGCCTTCCGCGAGTGCTTCGGCGAAGTTGGCGAAGAGCAGGGTGAACCACAGCCAGAGCGTGATCTGCACCGCCACCCCGGTGCTCACGCCATTGTTGGGCGCCAGGCACAACAGGGTGGAGAACAGCGCGGTGATCTCCACCACGAACATCACCGGCGAGCGGATCTGCTGGCGCGGGTCGAGCTTGACAAAGGCCTGCCGCAGCGCCTGGCGCCAGAGGGTGCCGGCGGTAGGGGTGGGCAGGGTGTGGGTCTGGGCATCCATTTCAGCGGACTCCGAACAGTTGCAGATGGTCGGCGATCGGCCCCAGGGCGAGCGTCGGCAGGAAGGTCAGGCCACCCACCAGCAGGATGGTGACGACCAGCAGGGTGACGAACAGGGGGCCGTGGGTCGGAAAGCTGTTGGGCCCCACCGGGACGGCGCGCTTGGCCGCCAGGCTGCCGGCGATGGCCAGGATCGGCAGGATGTAGCCGAAGCGGCCAATCAGCAGCGCCAGACTCAGCATCAGGTTGTGGAAGGGCGTGTTGGCGGTGAAGCCGCCGAAGGCCGAGCCGTTGTTGGCGGTGGCCGAGGTATAGGCATAGAGCAGCTGGCTGAAGCCATGGGGGCCGCTGGCGCCAATGCCGGCCACGCCGGCTGGTACGCTGGCGGCGATGGCACCCAGCACGAGCACGCCCAGCGGCATCACCAGCAGGGTCGCTACCAGCAGACGCACCTCGGGGGCCTCCAGCTTCTTGCCCAGGTATTCGGGGGTGCGGCCAACCATCAGGCCGGCGATGAAGACGGCGATGAGCACATTGAGCAACATGCCGTAGAGGCCGGCACCGACCCCGCCGAAGATCACCTCGCCGAGCATCATGTTGAACAGCGCCACCAACCCGGTAAGGGGCGACAGGCTGTCGTGCATGGCATTGACCGAGCCGTTGGAAGCGGCGGTGGTCACCGTGGCCCAGAGCGCCGACGCCACGGCGCCGAAGCGGGTTTCCAGGCCCTCCAGCGAAGCGCCCTGGGTGATCGCCAGGTTGGCGAGCGCCGGGTTGGCATGGTCCTGGGCGCCAATGGCGACCACGGCCCCGACCACCAGCAGGCCGAACATGGCGGCGAAGATCGCCCAGCTCTGCCGCCGGTCCTTGACGTAGTCGCCGTAGCTGAACACCAGGGCCGCCGGGATCAGCAGGATGGCGGCCAGCTCCAGCAGGTCGCTCAGCGCGGTGGGGTTCTCGAAGGGGTGGGCCGAATTGACGCCGAAGAAGCCGCCACCGTTGGTGCCGAGCTGCTTGATGGCGATCTGGCTGGCGGCCGGGCCGAGCGGCAGACTCTGGCTGGCGCCCTGTACGGTAGTGGCATCCACGTAGGCCGCAAAGGTCTGGGGTACGCCCTGCCAGATCAGCAACAGCGCCAGGGGAACGCACAGCGGCAGCAGCACGTAAAAGGTGGCGCGGAACAGGTCGACCCAGAAGTTGCCGATCTCCCGGGCGCTACGCCGGGCGATGCCGCGGGCCAGCGCGGCCAGCACCGCCACGCCCACGGCCGCGCTGACGAAGTTCTGCACGCCCAGGCCGACCATCTGGCTGAGATAGCTCAGCGAGGCTTCGCCGCTGTAGGCCTGCCAGTTGGTATTGGTGACGAAGCTGATGGCGGTGTTCAGTGCCAGGGTCCATTCCAGGCCCGGCAGATGCTGGGGATTCAGCGGCAATTCGCCCTGCAGCAGCAGGATGGCGAACAGCAGAGCGATGCCCAGCAGGTTGAACAGCACCAGGGCGATGGCGTAGGTGCGCCAGTCCTGGCCGCGGCCATCGGTGCCGACCAGCTTGAGCGTCAGGCGCTCGAGCGGTGCACCGAGGAAGGTCAGCCAGGTCCGCTCGCCTTCGAGGGCGCGGTAGTAGAAGCGCCCGAGGAAGGGTGCGGGCAGGAAGGTCAGGGCCAGGAAGGCCAGGATCAGGAACGCGGCTTGGCTGTCCATGCCGCCTCCCTAGTTGCGGCCGGCGCGTAGCAGCGCCGCCAGCAGATAGACGAACAGGCCCAGTGCCAGCAGCAGGGCCAGAAGATTCCAGGGGTTCATTGCGCGCTCTCCACGAATCAAAGCTCCTCGAACGGCAGATGCCGCGTGGAGAAATTGTCGGGAGGAGGGCTGTAAAGAAGCGAGGCGCGCTCAGGTGCGGGGGCGTAAAGAAAGCGTTAAATCGGCCCCGCCCTCCAGGAGGGACGGGGCCTGGCAATCATTGCTGCGGGGCGTTCTGCTGTTCCTGCTTGGCCTTCTTGTTGGCCTCGTGGTGACCGATGGCACAGCCAGCGGCGGCCCCAGCTACGCCGTGACCCCCGGCGACATGACCAGCGGCGCCCCCGACGACGGCGCCCTTGACGCAGCCGGCAGCGAAGGAGGCTTGGCTGGCGCCGAGCAGCATTGCGGAAAGGGCAAGGGTAGGCAGGAGTTTCATGGTAGCGACCTCTCGTGGGTGCGAAGTAATGTCCTGTAACAATTGACCTGGCGAGGCTTCGGGGGTTCGCCGCCTTGTGCAAATCTTCCGTGGATAAGCTGCATGCCAGAGCCTGCCAGCCTCCAGGCTACGGGTAGGACGCCTGATGCAGGACGGCCCAGTAGGCTGGTTTCGGCCGTTGCTGGCGGTCGAACAGGAGCGGCTGGTCGTCTCCTGGTACGCCCGGCGTGTTGTTCAGGTAGCTGTGGTCGTCGGCCACGCCCCACCAAGTCACGGCGCTCACCTCGGGATGCCTCAGGACCATGGCCATCAGGTCGCGATAGCGTTCGGCCTGAAGGTCCAGACGCTGCGGCAGGCCGAGTGCGGGGTGGTAGTCGTGGTGCTGGTAGAGGCTCATGTCCAGCTCGGTGATCTGGTTCTCCAGCCCTAGCCGGGCGAAGGTGGACAGGGATTGATCAATGGCCGCCAGACTCGGCCAGTAGATACTGATATGGGTCTGGTGACCAATGCCCTGCACCGGTACCCCTGCGGCCAACAAACCCTTCACTACGCGCGCCAGGCAGTCGCGCTTGGCGGGTTCCTGGGTGTTGAAGTCGTTGATGAACAGCCGCGCCTGGGGATCGGCGGCATGAGCGGCGCGAAAGGCCTCGGCGAGATAGTCGGGGCCGGCTACCTGCAGCCAGCGATCATTGCGCAGGCAGCTGGATTGGGTGGCGTCGATGGCTTCATTGACCACGTCCCAGGCATAGACCTGCCCGCGGTAGTGCCCTACCACGGTCGCGATGTGCTGGCGCAGCCGTTGTAGCACCTGCTCGCGCGACTCCGGCTGGCCATTTTTGCCTTGCCAGAACCAGTCTGGCGTATGGCTGCCCCAGAGCAGGGTGTGACCGCGCACCGCCAGGCCGTGGCGTTCGGCGAAGGCGACGATGGCATCGGCCGGCCCGAAGACATAGCGGTCCTCCTGCGGATGGATCTGCAACGGTTTCATGGCGTTCTCGGCCACCAGGCTGCTGAACTGCGCCGCCAGCAGGGCACCATCGGGACCCGCCAGTTGATCCGGCTCGATGGCGGCGCCGATCTTCAGGCGAGGGGCATAGGCCGCGGCGAGCGAGCGGGTGGCGGATGCCTGGCTCGCGTCCGCGGCAAGCAGGCAGGTGGTGGCGCTGCACAGGCCGAGCGCCGATAACGCGAGAAAGAGCCAACGTGACATCTGTCGAAATCCTCGGTCTGCCTTCGGGCGCGCAGCGGTGAATCCCGCACGAGCCAGGTCCCCGATGAGGTCTGGCGTCAGGAAGCTTTGTGTAGTTGCTCTTCCTTGGCCTTCTCCGCCAAGTGATGGCCGACCACGCACCCAGCGACCGCGCCGGCAATGGCATGGTGTCCGGCCACATGCCCGGCCACGCCGCCGACCACGGCGCCCTTGATGCAACCCGCCGCCAGGCTCGCCTGGCTGAGGCCGAGCAGGGAGACCGACAGGATGATGACCGCAAGACGTTTCATGGCAGGTACCCGAGGCGTGATGGAGCGTCGAAGGTAACGGCACTCGGGTTAACGGGCGCTTAAGACCAGCACCTATGCCGCGACCCGCGTAGCGTGGAAAACGGCGCAGTCTTTTCCACCGATAGCCAACAGCACATCGCTTGGCCTCCCGCGTGGACAAGCTTCGCGTTGTCCACCCTACTGCAAGGGCACAAAAAAACCGCCCCGAAGGGCGGTTTTTCAGTACCGAACGCTGGCGTCAGACTTCGACGGCGGCGATACGGGCCTTTTCGGCGCTTTCACGGAATTCCGCGATCTGGTCGAAGCTCAGGTAGCGGTAGACGTCCGCGGCCATGCTGTCGATGCTCTTCGCGTATTCCATGTACTCCTCGACGGTGGGCAGCTTGCCCAGGATCGAGGCCACCGCCGCCAACTCCGCCGACGCCAGGTAGACGTTGGCGCCGTCGCCCAGGCGATTGGGGAAGTTACGGGTGGAGGTGGAGACCACGGTGGCGTTGGCGGCCACACGGGCCTGGTTGCCCATGCACAGCGAGCAGCCCGGCATTTCCATGCGCGCACCGGCCTTGCCGTAGATACCGTAGTAGCCTTCCTCGGTCAGCTGGTGCTGGTCCATCTTGGTCGGCGGCGACAGCCACAGACGGGTCGGGATCGAACCCTTGACCTTGTCCAGCAGCTTGCCGGCGGCGCGGAAGTGACCGATGTTGGTCATGCAGGAACCGATGAACACCTCGTCGATCTTGTCGCCGGCCACCTGCGACAGCAGGCGGGCGTCGTCCGGATCGTTCGGGGCGCACAGTACCGGCTCGTTGACCTCGGCCAGGTCGATCTCGATGACTTCGCTGTATTCGGCGTCGGCATCGGCGGCGAGCAGTTCCGGGTTGGCGATCCAGGCTTCCATGGCGCGCGCGCGGCGCTCCAGGGTGCGCGGGTCACCGTAGCCTTCCTCGATCATCCAGCGCAGCAGGGTGATGTTGGACTGCAGGTACTCGGTGATGGACTCGGGCGACAGCTTGATGGTGCAACCGGCAGCGGAACGCTCGGCGGAGGCATCGGACAGCTCGAACGCCTGCTCCACGGTCAGGTCTTCCAGGCCTTCGATCTCGAGGATGCGGCCGGAGAAGATGTTCTTCTTGCCCTTCTTCTCGACGGTCAACAGGCCTTTCTGGATGGCGTAGTAGGGGATGGCATGCACCAGGTCACGCAGGGTGATCCCGGGCTGCATCTTGCCCTTGAAGCGCACCAGGACCGACTCCGGCATGTCCAGCGGCATGACGCCGGTGGCGGCGGCGAAGGCGACCAGGCCGGAACCGGCCGGGAAGGAGATGCCGATCGGGAAGCGGGTGTGGGAATCGCCACCGGTGCCGACGGTGTCGGGCAGCAGCATGCGGTTCAGCCAGCTGTGGATGATGCCGTCGCCTGGACGCAGGGAGACGCCGCCACGGGTGCGGATGAAATCCGGCAGGGTGTGGTGGGTCTTGACGTCGATGGGCTTGGGATAGGCCGCGGTGTGGCAGAAGGACTGCATCACCAGGTCGGCGGAGAAGCCCAGGCAGGCCAGGTCTTTCAGCTCGTCGCGGGTCATCGGACCGGTGGTGTCCTGGGAGCCGACGGTGGTCATCTTCGGCTCGCAGTAGGTGCCGGGGCGCACGCCCGCGACGCCACAGGCCTTGCCGACCATCTTCTGCGCCAGGGTGTAGCCCTTGCTGCTCTCGGCCGGCTGGTCCGGCTTGTTGAACAGGTCCGACGGGCCCATGCCCAGTTCGGCACGCGCTTTTTCAGTCAGGCCACGGCCGACGATCAACGGGATACGGCCGCCGGCGCGGACTTCGTCCAGCAGCACGGGGGTCTTGAGTTCGAAGGTGGCGAGCACCTCGTCGCTGCCGTGGCGGGTAACCTTGCCGGCCTTGGGATAGACGTCGATGACGTCGCCCATTTCCAGCTCTGACACGTCGAATTCGATCGGCAGGGCGCCGGCGTCTTCCATGGTGTTGTAGAAGATCGGGGCGATCTTGGAGCCGAAGCAGAAGCCGCCGGCGCGCTTGTTGGGCACGTAGGGGATGTCGTCACCGAAGAACCACAGCACCGAGTTGGTGGCGGACTTGCGGGACGAGCCGGTGCCGACCACGTCACCGACGTAGGCGACCGGGAAGCCCTTGGCGCGCACTTCCTCGATCTGCTTCAGCGGACCGATGCTGCCTTGCTGCTCGGGCACGATGCCGTCGCGAGCCATCTTCAGCATGGCCAGGGCGTGCAGCGGGATGTCCGGGCGCGACCAGGCGTCGGGGGCGGGGGAGAGGTCGTCGGTGTTGGTTTCGCCCGGCACCTTGAACACGGTCAGGGTGTACTTCTCGGCGATTTCCGGACGCTTCTGGTACCACTCGCCTTCGGCCCAGGACTGCATGACGGCCTTGGCGTGGGTATTGCCGGCCTTGGCCTTCTCGGCCACGTCGTGGAAGGCGTCGAACATCAGCAGGGTGTGCTTGAGTTGCTCGGCGGCCACGGCGCCCAGCTCGGCGTCGTCCAGCAGCTCGACCAGGGTGGCGATGTTGTAGCCGCCCTGCATGGTGCCCAGCAGCTCGGTGGCGCGCTGCTTGGTGATAAGCGGGGACTGGGCTTCGCCCTTGGCGATGGCGGAGAGGAAACCGGCCTTGACGTAGGCGGCTTCGTCGACGCCCGGCGGAACGCGGTTGGTGATGAGATCGACGAGGAAGTCTTCCTCACCGGCGGGAGGATTCTTCAGCAGCTCGACCAGACCGGCCGTTTGTTCGGCGTTCAGCGGCTGGGGCACGATGCCCTGGGCGGCACGCTCTTGTACGTGATTACGATAGGCTTCTAGCACAGGTTGACCCTCATCAGTGGTCCAATATTGCGTCCGGGGGCTGGCGCCCCGAAATGTATCCGGCAGGGGTGACGGGGGAGGCTGCGGGCAGGACCGCCGTCGCGCCGGACGCATTCCGCTAGAAGCTGTTTTCAAAGTTTTACGCCGGCCGCTGCTGTGCAGATCGGGCGGCAGGGCGGTTGATGAGGCCGCCGCAGCCCGGGTGCCGGAAACTTTGCTCGTGACGCTTTGAAAACAGCTTCGTATCGGACATTGCGCCTATAAGGCTGCCCAATTCTACGCCAAGCCTGCGGCGAAGTTAAGCGTTGCGTTGTCGCAACCCCACTTCGCCGTCTTGGACCTTGGCGGTAGAGGGCCTAGCGGCCCAGGTGGGCGAAGCGGCCGGTGAAGGGCTTGGCGAGGGGATAGGCCAGGTCCCCGTGCTTGCTGGTCCCCAGGCCCAGGTCGACCAGGGACTCGGCTAGCTTGACCGCGGCACTCACGCCTTCGATCACCGGGATGCCGATGGCCTCGCTCAGGGCTTCGCGCAGATCGGCCATGCCGCCACAGCCGAGCACGATGGCGCCGGCGCCTTCCTCGTCGCGCGCGCGACGGCCCTCGGCGGCGATCAGCTCGATCAGGCTGTCATCGGCCGCTTCCAGGGCGAGCACCGGCAGGTCGATGCAGCGTACCGAGGTGCACAGCTCGGCGAAGCCGTAACGCTGCAACAGGTGCTCGGCGATGATGCGGGTGCGGGTGAGGGTGGTGACCACGGCGAAACGGGTCGCCAGCAGGCTGGCCAGGTGGAAGCCGGCTTCGGCGATACCCAGTACCGGCCCCTGGGCCATCTCCCGTGCCGCCAGCAGCCCCGGATCGCCGAAGCAGGCGATGACATGGGCCGCGCAGCCGGCCTCGACGCCCTTGCGCATCTCCTCGATCACCCCGACCGCGGCGACCGCCTCGTCATAATGACTTTCGATGGACACCGGGCCGGCGTCCGGATTGCTGGCGAGAATGGTGGTGCCCGGGCGGGCGATGGCCTGGGCCGCACGACCGATCTTGGCGGTCATGGCAGCGCTGGTGTTGGGATTGATGACCTGGATCTGCATGGGGTGCCTCAACTGCGTTTGAAGATGCTGCGGAAATCGGGCTCGGCCGGGGTGGGCTGGTCGATTCTCAGGGATTCGCGGATCAGCCGCAGATGCCGCGCCATCCAGTCGCTGGCCGCCACGCCGTCGCCCTTGGCGAGCAGGTCCAGCAGCTCGCCGTGCTGGCCGCAATCGCAGCCCAGGCTGTGGCGCGAGCCATAGATGGCGATGAGCAGCGAGGAGCGGCTGGCCAGCTGCGCGACCTGCTCGGTCAGCACCTGGTTGTCGGCCAGCGCCGCAAGCTCGACGTGGAAGCGGGCGGACAGCTGAATCGCCAGGCTGTGGCGTCCACTGTGCTGGGCCTCGTGCTCCTCTATACAGAGCTGGCGCAGCGGGGCCAGTTGCGCCGCGTCGACCCGGGCGGCGACCAGGGGCATCAAGGCCGGCTCGATCAGTTGCCGCGCGGCGAGGATGTCCTGGGCTTCCTTGGCGCTGGGCTGGGCGACCTGGGCGCCGCGGTTGGCGCGCAGGGAGACCAGGCGCTCCAGGGCCAGGCGCTGCAGTACCTTGCGGATGCCGGTGCGACTGACGCCGAAGGTCTCCGCCAGGGTGTCTTCCGGCAGCCGGGTACCCGGTGCCAGCCGGTGTTCGACGATGGCTTCGAGGATGTCCTGATAGATCCGCTCGTCCCGGGGAGAGGCGGCAACGGCGAGTGGCGAAGGTACTGCACTCATGAGCGTGCTCCGGCGATTTGCGTGAATTGTATACAAAAATAGGGTTGGCGACGACGAGAAAAGGGCCGAGCGGTTATGCGCCAAGGTAGCGCTTCACTGATACCAAATGCCCCAGAGAAGTGCACATTTGCGCCGGGTCTTACCGTTGTGCCAGAGCGGTTTGCCGCTAAATTCCTTTGCTGAGCCAGCCAGTTAACTAGATTCCTGAGTAACTGGCACGTTCCCTGCCTGATGGATTGTATACAAAATCAGGCAGGCATCGTACGCAGGTGCCCGCCACCACGGAGGAGGCGATTCATGACCCAGCAGATTCCCCCGGGCTACAGCCCACGCCTGTACAACGAAGACCTCGGCCCGGTCGAGCAGAAATGGAGCTGGTACAACATCTTCGCCTTCTGGATGAGCGACGTGCACAGCGTGGGTGGCTATGTCTTCGCCGCCAGTCTCTTCGCCCTGGGCCTGGCCAGTTGGCAGGTGCTGATCGCGCTGTTGGTGGGTATCTGCATCATCCAGGTGATCGCCAACCTCGTTGCCCGCCCGAGCCAGCAGGCGGGAGTGCCCTATCCGGTCATCTGTCGCCTGGCCTTCGGCGTGTTCGGCGCGAACATCCCCGCGGTGATCCGCGGCCTGATCGCGGTGGCCTGGTATGGTATCCAGACCTATCTCGCCTCCAGCGCCCTGGTCATCGTCGTGCTCCGCTTCTTCCCGGCGCTGGCCGTGTACGGTGACACCAGTTTCCTCGGACTCTCCTATCTCGGCTGGATGGGTTTCCTGACCCTCTGGGTGCTGCAGGCCTGCGTGTTCTGGGCCGGCATGGAGTCCATCCGCCGCTTCATCGACTGGGCCGGGCCCGCGGTCTATGCGGTGATGTTCCTGCTGGCTGCCTGGATCGTCTGGCGCGCCGGCTGGAGCAACATCAGCTTCACCCTGGCGGAAAAGCAGCTGACCGGCTGGGCCGCCTTCGGTCAGGTGATCATGGCCATCGCCCTGGTGGTGTCCTATTTCTCCGGACCCACGCTCAACTTCGGTGACTTCAGCCGTTACTGCCGTTCCATGCAGGACGTCCGCCGCGGCAACTTCTGGGGCCTGCCGATCAACTTCCTGGCGTTCTCCCTGGTCACCGTGGTGATCGTCTCCGGCACCCTGCCGGTGTTCGGCGAGATGATCCACGACCCCATCGCCACCGTCGCCCGCATCGACAACACCACCGCCGTGCTGCTCGGCGCCTTCACCTTCGTCACCGCCACCATCGGCATCAACATCGTCGCCAACTTCGTCTCGCCGGCCTTCGACTTCGCCAACGTGGCACCGAGCAAGATCAGCTGGCGCGCCGGCGGCATGATCGCGGCCGTGGCCTCGATCTTCATCACCCCCTGGAATCTGTTCAACAACCCCGAGGTGATCCATTACACCCTGGATGTGTTGGCCGCCTGCATCGGTCCGCTGTTCGGCATCCTGCTGGTGGACTACTACCTGCTGCGCAAGGGCCGGATCGAGGTCGACGCCCTGTTCGACGCCACCCCGGGCGGTACCTACTGGTACAACGGCGGGGTCAACTGGGTGGCGGTGCAGGCGCTGGTCGCCGCCGCGCTGATCGGGCTGTGCTTCACCTTCGTGCCCTGGTTCAAGCCCATCGCCAACTTCGCCTGGTTCACCGGCTGCTTCCTGGGCGGCCTGTTCTTCCACGTGCTGAGCCGTCGCAGCGCCAATCCGCTGCCGGCCAGCGGCGCCGCCGCGGTGTGACCGACCCGGTGATCCGGTGCGGCCGGAGCGGACTACCCGCTCCGGCCGCTGGCGTTTCCGGCTAGACTAGGCGTTTTGCTCCAAGGCATTTCGCCCATGTCCGCTCCCGTCATCAAGACGCCCTGCGTCGGCCTGTGCTCGACGATGTTCGGCGACCACGTCTGCCGTGGCTGCAAGAGATTCCACCACGAGGTGGTGAACTGGAATCTCTACAACGAAGACGAGCGCCGCGCCGTCTGGGCGCGGCTGGAAGTGCTGCTGGTGCAGGTGGTGTCGGCCAAGGTCGACGTCTTCGATCCGGCCTTGCTGCGCCAGCAGTTGCAGCAGCGCAGCATCCGCTTCCGCCCGGACCAGTCCGAGTACTGCTGGGCCTACCAGTTGCTGGCGCGCGGCGCGCGCCACATCCAGCAATTGGACGCCTATGGCTTGCGGCTGCTGCCCGAATTCCGCGAGCGGCCGCTGGCCGAGTTGCGCGATGCCATCGACCGGGAATTCTTCCTGCTGTCCGAAGCTCACTATGACCGCTATATCGCCCCGCGCTTCCTGCTCGAGGGCATCGACAGCCGGGTCTGAATCCTCAGGATCGAGCGGCACTGCCCGTGGCCGTCTCTTTCTTTATAATGCGCGGCTTTTGCACGGGATTACGCTGATGTCCTTGCCCGAGATGCACGAATTCCTCGGTTGCCGCACGCCGGATGCCTGGGTCGAGGCCGCGCTGCAGGATCTGCCGACGTTGCTGCAGGATCATGCCAACAACGAGAAGAAGGCTGCCGGCGCCGCCTTCCACTATCTGTTCACCTATTCCAATCGCGCCGAGCTGTCCTGGAAGATGTCACGGATCGCCCGCGAGGAATTGCGGCACTTCGAGCAGGTGCTGCAGATCATGAAGCGGCGCGGCATCGAGCATCGCAACGTCAGCTCGGCGCGCTATGCGGGTGCCCTGCGCAAACTTTGCCGCAACCACGAGCCGCTCAAGCTGACCGACAGCCTGGTGGTCGGCGCCTTCATCGAATGCCGCTCCTGCGAGCGTTTCGGCGCGGTGGCGCCTCACCTCGACGAGGAGCTGGCCAAGTTCTACGGCGGTCTGCTGGCCTCGGAGGCGCGGCACTTCCAGGATTATCTCAAGCTGGCCTATCTGTATGGCGAGCGCGACGATGTCGACGCCAAGATCGCCGAGGTGCGCGCCCTGGAAGTGGAGCTGATCACCTCCAGCGACCGGGAGCTGAGATTCCACAGCGGGATCCCGCAGGTGGCGTGAACCGCCTCACTTGCAGGCCTTGGTTTCGCCGACGTAGGGATTGCCACGGCCCATGATGCAGGCCAGGCGCTGGTTGCGCTGGCGCTCCCAGGCCTCCGGCGGGTACTGCTTGGTCCAGGCGGTGTAGAGCTGGCGATCCTGCTTGGACAGGCGCAGGCCGTAGCGATCGCTCATGTAGAAGTAGGTGCGCGCCACCATGCCGCGGATTTCCGGGCGTGGCATAGCGGTCTTGGCCTTGAAGTCCACCACCATCTGGCAGGCGCCATACTGGGTCGCCTTCTGCGGCAGCCAGCCGAAGGCGAAATTGCTGCGGTCGCCGTTGACCTCGCCGACCACCGGTACCAGGTTGAAGAGATCGGCCTCGGCCTTCTGGTACACCGGGTCGTTGGCGGTGCAATTCTTGCGGCCGCCCTTTTGCCAGCACTGGCGCTGATGGCCGATGACCCAGGCCGGCACGATGTGTTCCCACTCGATGCGACTGGCGCGCTGGGCGCTCTTGCGCGGGACGTAGCCGCAGCTCTTCAGGTCGACGGTCTTGCCGCTGTAGTGGCAGCCACAGTAGAAGTCCACGCCCTGCTTGGCATAGACCTTGGTCGCGACCCGCTTGGCCTCGGTGAAGGTGCGGGGCGGTTCCGGCGTCGCCAGGGCGCTCAGGGAGGCCAGAGTCAGGCAAAGCAGCAGGGCGGGGCGCAACGACATGGAGAATCCGTCCGAAAAAGCGCGGATACTACCGACCCGTACGGGGTGGCGGTGTGACCGGGTTCACTGGCAGTCGTCGCTCTCCGCTGCCGCTTGCGAAGCGGAACCCGATTCGATATCAATGACTTAGAGGTAAGGCATGGCAGCCTGGGACATCTTCTGCACGGTGGTCGACAACTACGGCGACGCGGGTATCACCTGGCGTCTCGCCCATCAGCTGGTCGCCGAGCATGACCAGCAGGTACGGCTCTGGATCGACGACCTCTATCCCCTGGCGCGCATCCAGCCGGGAGTGGATGGGACCGCCGAGGAGCAAAGCCACAAGGGCGTGGAAATCCGGCGCTGGCACGCCGACTGGGCGGCGGTGGAATCGGGCGACGTAGTGGTGGAAGCCTTCGCCTGCCAGTTGCCGGAGGGCTTCGTCGCGGCCATGGCGCGACGCAGCCAGCGCCCGCTGTGGCTCAATCTGGAATATCTCAGCGCCGAGGAGTGGATCGAGGGCTGCCACGCCTTGCCCTCGCTGCAGCCGACCGGCCTGAACAAGTACTTCTTCTTTCCCGGCTTCACGCCCAAGGTGGGTGGCCTGTTGCGCGAACAGGGCCTGCTCGCCCAGCGGGACAGGTTCCTGGCGAGTGCCGACGCGCGTACCAGGTTCCTCGCCGGCCTGGGGGTTCAGCAGCAACCGGGGGAGCGACTGTTCTCCCTGTTCGCCTACGAGAATCCGGCGCTGATCGACTGGCTGGATGCGCTCAGCGCCGGTGCGCAGCCCACTTGTCTCCTGGTGCCCGAGGGGCGGGTGCTGGCCAACGTGGCGGCCTGGCTGGGCGTCGACTGGCTCAAGGCGGGGGACAGTCATCGCCGTGGCGCACTGCGGGTCCAGGTGCTGCCTTTCGTCGCCCAGCAGGATTACGACCGCCTGCTATGGTGCTGCGAGTTCAACGCGATTCGCGGCGAGGATTCCTTCGTCCGGGCGCAATGGGCGGCCCATCCCTTCGTGTGGCACATCTATCCGCAGGAAGAAGACGCCCATTTCGTCAAGCTCGAGGCCTTCCTCGCGCGCTATGTCGAGACCGCCACCCCGGCGCTCGCCGCCGCCGTGAGCGCTTTCTGGCTGGCCTGGAATGGTCGTGGAGACCTGGCCGCCGCCTGGTCCGCGCTCGACGCCCAGGTCACGGATTGGCGCCTCCTGGCGCGTGACTGGAGCCAGTTGCAAGGGTCTTACAGCGATCTTGCCGCCAGCCTGGTGCAATTTCATACAGATTGGCTATCATATGGCGCCTCGAAATCCCGTTCTTCCATCCATACGGATAACCGCATGAAAACCGCACAAGAGTTCCGTGCCGGCCAAGTGGCCATGATCGACAACGCTCCCTGGGTCATCCAGAAAGCTGAATACAACAAGTCCGGCCGTAACGCTGCAGTGGTCAAGATGAAGCTGAAGAGCCTGCTGTCCGGTAGCGCGACGGAAACCGTCTTCCGCGCCGACGACAAGCTGGAGCCGGTCATCCTGGATCGCAAGGAAGTCACCTACTCCTACTTCGCCGATCCGCTGTACGTCTTCGTCGATGCCGACTACAACCAGTACGAAGTCGAGAAAGACGACCTGGGCGAAGCCATCGCCTTCATCGAAGACGGCATGACCGACGTCTGCGAAGCCGTGTTCTACAACGAGCGCGTCATCTCCATCGAACTGCCCACCACCATCGTGCGCCAGATCGCCTACACCGAGCCGGCCGTTCGCGGCGATACCTCGGGCAAGGTCATGAAGACCGCTCGCCTGAACAACGGCTACGAGCTGAAGGTATCCGAGTTCTGCGACATCGGTGACCACATTGAGATCGACACCCGTACCAATGAGTACAAGTCGCGCGCCAAGGTCTAAGAACCTATTCAAAGTCTGCTGCGCGTCGGCCAAACGGCGTTGAAAATGGCTTCGGAATGCTCATTTACCACTCGTAAACTCCGCTTCCTCAGCCATTTTCGCCTTGTTTGGCTCTAGCTCGCGAGACTTTGAACAGGCTCTAAACCAGGCGTCTCGATAGAAAGCCCGGCTCGCCGGGCTTTTTGCTGTCTGGGCATCTGCCAGGCTCGACTGGTGTTTCGATATTCCTTCGCTTCTGGATAGTGCCGCCGTGGAATCGCTGTTTACCTTGTTGATCGATGTCGTCCTCGGGGCGGTGCTGGGTGTAGTGGGTGGGCTGTTCGGTATCGGTGGCGGGCTGATCGCCATTCCGGTGCTGGCGCTGCTGTTCGGGCTCGACCAGCAACTGGCGCAGGGGACGGCGCTGGTGATGGTGGTGCCCAACGTGCTGCTGTCGGTCTACAAGTACAACCAGCGCAATCGCATCGACTGGCAGCGGGCGGCCTTGCTGGCGGGTGCGGGCATGGCCTCCGCCCTGCTGGGGACCGCCCTGGCGGTGTCCCTGGATGCCCGTTCCATGCGTCATGGCTTCGTCGGCTTTCTGTTGCTGCTGGTGCTCTACAACCTCTGGCAGCTCTATCGCCGTGGCCAGCCACCGCTGACCACGCCGAGTCGCGCCGGGCTCGGCCTGCTGGGGCTGGTGGCCGGCTTGGTGGGCGGGCTGTTCGGTGTGGGCGGCGCGGTGATCGCCACGCCGATCCTCGCTGGGGTGATGGGGCTGACTCAGGTCGCTGCCCAGGGCATGTCCCTGGCCATGGCACTGCCCACCACCGGCGTCACCCTGGCCAGTTACGCCTGGCATGGCGAAGTGGCTTGGCGCGTCGGCATTCCCCTGGCCATTGGCGGCCTGCTCAGCGTGAGCTGGGGCGTGAAGCTGGCCCATCAGCTTCCCGAACGGCTGCTGCGCCTGCTGTTCTGCGGCTTCCTGCTGCTCTGCGCGGTCTTGCTGGCGCTACGCTGACTACTGCCGGAAGCCCTCGGCGATATGCTCGGCGAGGGTATCGATGATGGGCGAGGCGCTGCGCGGATTGCGCAGCAATTCGATGGAGCAGGCGGGCAGGTCCGGCATGCCTTCCGCTTCCCCCAGCCGCCGCAAGTCAGCAGGCAGCAGGCTCTCCAGTTGCGCGGTGACCGCCAGGCCCGCCTTGACGATCCCCAGCAGCGCCGCCAGGCTCGGGCTGCTGTAGGCCAGGCGATAACCCCGCTGGCGGTTGTCCAGCGCCCGGCGCGCCCATTCGCTGAGAAAGCAGGAGGTGTTGAACATCGCCAGCGGTAGGGTATCGCGCTGGTGTACGTCGAAGCCCGGCGCCTCGGCCCAGACGAAGCGCTCGCGGCGCAGCGGCAGGCCGATCTCGTTGCCCGGCTCGCGGGTAACGATGGTGAGATCCAGGTCCTGGCGCTGCAGCAGGCCGGCTGTGGTCTCGCAGTGGACGTCCACCTGCACCAGCGGATAGGCCTTGGCGAAGCCCGCCAGGATCCCCGGGATGAACCTCATGACATAGTCGTCGGGAGTGCCGATGCGGACGATACCCACCATGTGCGGCTCGCGTAGGGTGGTCATCACCTCCCCGTGCAGCTTGAGAATGCGCCGCGCATAGCCCAGCAGGATCTGACCTTCCGCCGTGAGGCGTACCTGGCGCCCGTCGCGCTCGAACAGGCGGCGCTCCAGTACATCGTCCTCCAGCTTGCGCATCTGCATGCTGACCGCCGACTGGGTGCGATTGACCACCTCGGCCGCACGGGTGAAGCCGCCCTGGTCGGCGATGGCGACGAAGGTGCGCAACAGGTCGGTGTCTATGCTCGGGTAATTCATGGCATCAGCCCGCTGAATGGGTTGCATCAGAAAGATTCGTTGGATTGATGTTAAGCCAGAACCAATAGTTGAGCCATCACCCTCGTCGCAGGAAGATCATCATGGCTCAGCTCCTCGTTCGTTCTGGTTCCACTGTCAGTGCCTATGGTCAATCGCGCGCCCTGCAGCTGCTCGGTTGGCTGAAACGGGCGGTGGAGATCTCGCGCCAGCGCCGTGCGCTCTATCGGCTGGACGACGCCGCCTTGAGCGACCTCGGCCTGAGCCGCGCCGACGCCTGGCAGGAGGCCGATAAGCCGTTCTGGGCGCAACCGGCGCAGGAGTGCGAGCGCCGATCCTGCTAGGGTAGGGCGTCGCTCTTGCCGAAGGATCTCGGATGGACAGTCTTTCCCTGCATCAGGCCCGGCGTCTGGCCCTCCGGGCCCAGGGCTTCGGTGCCTCGCCCAAGGCCAGTGCCGGCCCGGCGGCGCTGTATCGCCAGGCGGCGCGCCTCGGGGTGCTGCAGATCGACTCGGTCAATGCCCTGGTACGCTCCCACTACCTGCCACTGTTCAGTCGCCTGGGTCGCTACGACTTTACCGACTTCGATGGCCTGGCCTGGGGGCAGGGCCGGCGGCGCCAGCTTTACGAGTGCTGGGCGCATGAGGCCTCGCTGGTGCCGGCCGAAGTCTGGGCCGAGTTGCGTTGGCGGCGGGACCTGGCGCGCCAGGGCATCGGTATCTATCGCCAACTGGCCAGCTTCGCGGCCGAGCAGCCGCACCTGGTGGCCCAGACCCTGGAGGCGGTGGTGCAGCGCGGCGCCCTGGGTGCCGGCAGCCTGGCAAAGCGGGTGGATACGGCCGGTCCCTGGTGGGACTGGAGCCCGAGCAAGCTGGCACTGGAGTGGCTGTTCGCCGCCGGCGAGGTGACCGTCGCCAGTCGCCGGGGCTTCGAGCGGCTCTACGACCTACCGGAGCGGGTCCTGCCGGCGGCGATCCTCGCGGCTCCCGCGCCGACGCCGGACGCCGCGCGGCGCGCCCTGTTGCTGCGCAGCGCCAAGGCCCTGGGCGTGGCGACCGAGGTCCAGCTGCGCGACTATTTCCGCCTCAGTCCGGCGCAGGCGCGCCAGGGTATCGCCGAGCTACAGGAGGAGGGCAGCCTGCAGCGGGTCGGCGTGGAAGGCTGGGCGAAGCCTGCCTATGTCACGGCGCAGCCGACGCCCGAGCGACCGGTCCGAGCGGCGGCGCTGCTGTCGCCCTTCGATTCCCTGGTCTGGGAAAGGGACCGCGCCGAGCAGCTGTTCGCCTTCCGCTATCGCCTGGAGCTCTATACCCCCGCGGCGAAGCGCATCTATGGCTACTACGTACTGCCTTTTCTCTATGGGGAGCGGCTCGCGGCGCGGGTGGACCTGCGCGCGGAGCGGGCCGCCTCGCGCCTGGCGGTGCATGCGGTGCATCTGGAGCCGGCGGGACTGGACGAGGCGGGGCTGGATGCCCTGGCCGGGCAGTTGCGCAACCTAGCCGACTGGCTCGGCCTCGCCCAGGTGCAATTGCACGGGCCGGCCAGCTTATTGCAGGAGGCGCTGGCGCAGCGCTAGGTGGTCGCCACGCCGGCGACCACCTGGGTCACTCAGCGGCGGATGCCCTTGAGGGTCTCGGCGATCATGAAGGCCAGCTCCAGGGATTGGTCGGCATTCAGGCGTGGATCGCAATGGGTATGGTAGCGGTCGGAGAGGGCGTCCTCGGTCACAGGGCGGGCGCCGCCGATGCATTCGGTGACGTTCTGCCCGGTCATCTCGATATGGATACCGCCGGCATAGGTGCCTTCTGCCTTGTGCACACCGAAGAATTCCTTGACCTCGCCTAGTACGCTGGCGAAGTCCCGGGTCTTGTAGCCGGTGGAGGCCTTGATGGTGTTGCCGTGCATGGGGTCCGAACTCCACAGCACCTGGCGACCCTCGCGTTCCACGGTCTGGATCAGGCGCGGCAGGTGATCGCCGACCTTGCCCACGCCCATGCGCACGATCAGGTTGAGGCGACCCGGATCGTTCTCTGGGTTCAAGGTATCGATCAGGCGGATCAGGTCTTCGCTGGTGGTGGAAGGGCCGACCTTGACGCCGATGGGGTTGTTCACGCCGCGCAGGAATTCGACGTGGGCGCCCTCGGGCTGGCGGGTGCGGTCGCCGATCCAGAGCATGTGCGCAGAGCAGTCGTACCAGTCGCCGGTCAGGCTGTCGCGGCGGACGAAGGCTTCCTCGTAGTTCAGCAGCAGCGCCTCGTGGGCGGTGAAGAAGTTGGTTTCCTTGACCTGGGGCGCGGTGTCCAGGCCGCAGGCGCGCATGAAGGCGAGGGTCTCGTCGATGCGATCCGCCAGCTGGTGGTAGCGGTCGGCCAGCGCCGAGTTGGCGATGAAGTCCAGATTCCAGCGATGCACCTGGTGCAGGTCGGCGAAGCCGCCCTGGGCGAAGGCGCGCAGCAGGTTGAGAGTCGCGGTGGACTGGTTGTAGGCCTGGATCAGCCGCTGCGGATCCGGGATGCGGCTGCCCTCGGTGAAGTCGATGCCATTGACGATGTCGCCACGGTAGGCCGGCAGGGACACGCCGTCCTGGACTTCCGCGCCGGAGGAGCGCGGCTTGGCGAACTGGCCGGCCATGCGGCCGACCTTGACCACCGGGCAACCGGCGGCGAAGGTCATGACCACCGCCATCTGCAGCAGCACCTTGAAGGTGTCGCGAATCTTGCCGGCGGAGAATTCGAAGAAGCTTTCCGCGCAGTCACCGCCCTGCAACAGGAAGGCCCGACCCTGGGTGACCTCGGCGAATTGCCGCCGCAATTCTCGGGCTTCGCCCGCGAACACCAGCGGCGGATAACCGGCGAGGGTGCGCTCAACCTCGGCGAGGCGGGCTTGATCGGGGTATTCGGGCTGCTGCTGGATGGGCAGGCCTCTCCAGCTGGTAGGACTCCAGGGCGCGGACATGATTCTCTCTGAACGGATCGACGAAGCCTTCCATGGTAACCGAAGGAGCGGGCATCGCTCGATAGACAGTGCCCATCGCGGCTACCATGGAGATCAATGAAGGAGAGTGGCCATGGCCGAGACGGAAGTATTGCTGGAAGAGGTCATCGACGACCATGGACGGATTCGGGTGGTCGAGGTCGGTCCCTATCGCTTTCTCGAGTTCGGCGAAGAGGTTGAGCAGAGCTGTGTCTTCACCCGGGATCCGGCGTGGCTTGAATACGACTACAACCGCGCCATGCTGCTGGGGGCGCTCTGCCATCCGGCGCCGCGCCGCGCACTGTTCCTCGGGCTGGGGGCCGGCACCCTGACCCAGGCCTGCCTCAAGTGGCTGACGCTGGAGGCCGTGGAGGCGTTGGAGTTGCGGCCGGAGGTGCCACGCCTGGCGCGCCAGCATCTGGGCCTGGGTGACGATCCGCGATTGACCATCCGCATTGGCGATGCCCTCGAGCTGCTCGCCAGCGCTGAGCCGACGGATCTGATCTTCGTCGACCTCTATACCGATGTCGGTCCGTCCAGCGCCCACCTGGCCTGGCGCTTCCTGGAAGACTGCCAGGCCAAGCTCAATCCCGGTGGCTGGCTGATGATCAACCAGTGGAGCGCCACCGATGGCAAGCCGCTGGGGGCCGCCTTGCTGCGTGGACTGTTCCGCCATCACTATTGGGAATGCCCGGTGGTGGAGGGCAATGTCATCCTGCTGGTGCCGGCGAGCCTGGAACAGGTGCTGGACGAGTCTGGCACGCGGCAGCGGATAGGGGAGCTGGCGGCGCGCGCGGGGTTCGACCTGGAGCCTTATCTGGACAATCTGCGTGCGGCAACCTGACCGCAACGATAGACAAAGGTTCTCTGGAGAAATGTCCAGGGTTCGGGTATTATTCGCCCCGGTCTTTTTGACCTTCCGTTCAGGAACTGCATTTTCCCGGTCCGCCGCCATGGCCACCCCGGTCGTGCGTTCGCCCGACGGCGAACAATCCTAGACGCTTCACCCCTTTTCATCGCTATTTCGCAAAAAGCTCACACCTTGGCTGCCTGGGCGACTTCGGTCATTCGGATAAGCGCAGCTCTTGGCTTTGGGGTCTTTGCGAAGCACACGAGGCAAGACAATGACCCAGGACACCAGCGGTTTCGCTGCGCTCAATCTCAATCCCGCCATCCTCGCCGCCATCAAGGCCGTCGGCTACGAAGAGCCGTCGCCGATCCAATCCCAGTCGATTCCGGTGATCCTCTCCGGCCACGATATGATCGGCCAGGCGCAGACCGGTACCGGCAAGACCGCGGCCTTCGCCCTGCCGCTGCTTTCCAAGCTCGACCCGTCCCGCCGCGAGCCCCAGATTCTGGTGCTGGTTCCTACCCGGGAACTTGCCCTGCAGGTCGCTACCGCCTGCGAAACCTATTCCACCGAGATGCCCGGCGTGAAGGTCGTGGCCCTCTACGGTGGTGCGCCCATGGGCCCGCAGCTGAAATCCCTGCGCATGGGTGCCCAGGTCCTCGTCGCCACCCCCGGTCGTCTGTGCGACCACCTGCGTCGCGACGACAACCTGCTGGCCACCGTCCAGCACCTGGTGCTCGACGAAGCCGACGAGATGCTCAAGCTGGGCTTCATGGATGACCTCGAATTCATCTTCGAAGCCATGCCGGAATCCCGCCAGACCGTGCTGTTCTCGGCGACCCTGCCGCCGTCGATCCGCGCCATCGCCGAGCGTCACCTCAAGGAGCCGCAGCACGTCCGCATCGCGGCCAAGACCCAGACCGTCGCCCGCATCGAGCAGGCGCACCTGATGGTCCATGCCGACCAGAAGCCGGCCTCCGTGCTGCGCCTGCTGGAAGTGGAGAACTTCGACGCCCTGATCGCCTTCGTCCGCACCAAGCAGGCGACCCTGGACCTGGCCGAGCTGCTCGAGCGCCAGGGCTATCGCGTCAGCGCCCTGAACGGCGACATGCCCCAGGCCCAGCGTGAGAAGACCATCGAGTCGCTGAAGGACGGTTCGCTGGATATCGTGGTCGCCACCGACGTGGCCGCCCGCGGCCTCGACGTGGCGCGCATCACCCACGTGCTGAACGTGGACATGCCCTACGATCCCGAGTCCTACGTCCACCGGATCGGCCGTACCGGCCGTGCCGGTCGCGAAGGCCGCGCCCTGCTGCTGGTGACGCCGCGTGAGCGTCGCATGCTGCAGGTCATCGAGCGCGTTACCGGTCAGCGCGTGGGCGAGATTCGCCTGCCCGATGCCGAAGCCGTGCTGGAAGCCCGTATATCCCGCCTGGCCGATGGCGTGGGCTCGCTGCTGGCCGATGCCGATGCCACCCATGGCGCCCTGCGCCAGGAGCTGTGCGAGCGTCTGCAGTGCGATCCTTCGACCCTGGCCGCCGCGTTGCTGGCCAAGCTGACCTCCGGTCGTGCCCTGGACCTCGAGTCCGTGCGCCGTGAGCAGCCGCTGACCCCCGGCGCCGGCCGCAGCGATCGTCCGCGTACCGAGCGTGGCGACCGTCCTGAGCGTGGCGAGCGCGGTGAGCGTCCGGATCGCGGCGAACGTCGCCCGATGCAGCCGCTGCCCGAAGGCCGCGTCCGTTGCCGTACCGCCCTGGGCGCTCGCGACGGCATCGCCGCCAAGAACCTGCTCGGCGCCATCATCAATGAAGGCGGCATGGATCGCGAGGCCATTGGCCGCATCCAGATCCGTGACTCCTTCAGCCTGGTAGAGCTACCCGAGGACGGTCTCGAGCGCCTGCTGACCAAGCTCAAGGACACCCGCGTCGCCGGCAAGGCCCTGCGCCTGCGTCGCTATCGCGAGGATTGATCCCCGCGGTGATACGAAAAAGCCCCGGATGACCGGGGCTTTTTTCTGCCTGCGAGAAAGGTGGGGCAGGGGCTAGAGGATCACCTTGTCCTTCAATTTTTCCGCCGCCAGCTGCAGGGCCTGGATGACGCGCTCCTTGTCGTAGTTCTGGATGTTGTTGGTGTCCAGGTACATGGAGAAGCCGGGCAGTTCGTGTTCGACGTAGCTGGGCGACGCGCCCAGGTCGCGACGGAAGTCCACCACCTGGTAGATCTGCACCGGCTTGCTGAAGCCCTTGACGGTGATCCAGCTCTTGTCCCGGCACATGATGGTTTCCTTGATCAGCGAGTAGGTCTCGTGGCTGATCAGGATTTCACCGGCATCGGCGGCGTTTTCCAGGCGGCTGGCGAGGTTCACTTCGCGGCCAATGATGGTGTAGTCCATGCGCGTGCTTGAGCCGAAGTTGCCGACCGTGCAGTAGCCGGTGTTCAAGCCCATGCGGATTTCCAGGGGTTTGTTGATGCCCTGGCTGCGCCATTGCTGGCGCAGCACCTTCATGTGCTTGCGCATGGCGATGGCCATGGACACCGCGGCAACGGCATCTTTCTTGGCGCCCTGGCTGTTGGCGTCGCCGAAAAACACCATGACGCAGTCACCGACGAACTTGTCGATGGTGCCGCCGTATTTCACGGCGATCTTCGACATTTCGTTGAGGTAGTTGTTAAGCATGTCGGTGAGGGCTTCGGCCTCCAGTTCCTCGGACAGCTCGGTGAAGCCCTTGATGTCGGAGAAGAACACCGTGATCTTCTTGCGCTGGGTGCCCAAGGCGATGTGCTGCTTGCCGGTGAAGATGGACTCCCACACCTGGGGCGAGAGGTACTTGGCCAGGTTGTGCGCCAGGATCGACGACTTCTCCTGCTCGCGCTTGAGGTCGTCGTTGATCTGGATGAGGCGCTTGCGCTGCCGGTGCAGGAAGTAGCCGGTGCCCCAGAGGTGCAGCATGGTACCCACCACGCTGGTGACGGCCACCAGCAGCGGGCTGGTGAGGTCGACGCCCTGGAAGAAGGTGGCGCTGCCCAGCGCCGCGGCACTGGTGGCGAACAGCAGGCACAGGCCGAGCAGGCGCGGGCCGCCGCGCAGCATGCTGGTGTAGCCGAGCATGAACAGCAGCATCAGGGTCGGCATCAGCGGAAAGCGCAGCACGACTGCGGCCATGCCCACGTGGATGGCGTCGACGGCGGCGAGCAGGATGTCGGTCTGGGCACCGCGGTCGCGCCTGAGTTTCAGGCTCAGGGTCTGGGCGAGGTGCGGATAGATGAGGGCATAGGGGATCAGCCAGAGGCCCACGGCGTCGGCCTGGGTGTAGTAACCCGCGGTGACCGTGGCGGCGGCGATCAGATAGGCGAACACCCGGGCGTAGTACACGCCCAGGCTGTCACCGGACGCAGCGAGGAACCGGTTGAGCGCAAACTTCATCTGTCGGGTCCGTTTCGAGAAGGGCGAGAGGTCGGGATAACTCCGTTCGCGACGATGAAAGCGGCCGGGTTTTCAAGCTGTAGCGATCTTAGCCGACCGCCTGGGCGGCGGCCAACATCGGCAACCAATCCGCTGCTGTGACAGCAAATTTCGGCAGTCGTCCCTGGGGTACACTGCCGTATCTTTCCAGGAGAGAAGCTATGGATGCCCTCGACGCTCTGTGCAACCGCGTATCGGTCGGCCGGCTGACCGAACCCGGTCCCAGTCCCGCGCAATTGGAGACGCTGCTGCGTGCCGCGGATCGCGCCCCGGACCACAAGCTGCTGCGCCCCTGGCGGCTGATCCTGGTCTCCGGCGAGAGTCGCGAGGCCCTCGGCGAACTCTATGCCGAGGCCCTGCGCCGTCGCGATCCGGCTGCCGATGCCGCGGCCCTGGACAAGGCTCGGCGCATGCCGCTGCGCGCGCCCCTGGTCATCGCCGTCGTGGCGACGCCCCAGGAGCATCCCAAGGTGCCCGTGCAGGAACAGATCATCACCGCCGGCTGCGTCGCCCACGGTCTGGTCAACGCGGCCTTCGCCCTCGGCCTGGGTGCGGTCTGGCGTTCCGGGGAGTTCAGCTACGATCCCTGGGTCCTGCAGGGCCTGGGGTTGACGGGCAACGAACAGCTGGTCGGCTACATCTACCTGGGCACGCCGGAAGTGGCACCCCGGGTGCCGGCGCCGCGCGACCTCGGCGACCGTTTCAGCCATTGGCCAGGACCGGCCGTAGCGGCAGGGTGACGGTGGCCAGGAAGCCGCCATCCGGGTGATTGCTCAGCTGCAGCTCGCCGCCATGGCGCTGCACCGCGCGCCGGGCGATGGCCAGGCCCAGGCCATAGCCGGTGGCCTGCTGCTGGTCGGAACGAAAGAAGGGCTCGCCCAGGCGCGGCAGGTCGTCGGCCTTGACCCCGGGGCCGTGGTCGCGCACCTGGATGGTGACTTCGCCGCCCGCGGCAGCTGCGGCGATGACGATGGGCTGCGCGGGTGGGTTGAACCTCAGGGCGTTGCGCAGCAAGTTGTCCAGCGCCCGTTCCAGCACGTCGGGCCAGCCGTCCAGCCGCAGGGCCATAGGCACCTGCAACTCGACCCGCTGCTGCGGGGCGGTCAGCTGGGCATCCTCGACCAGCCCGATCAGCAGGGGGTGCAGTTCCACCTGCTCCGGCGGACCGGGATCCGCTTCCTGGCGGGCGAGGGCGAGGATCTCGCCGATCAGCGTCTCCAGGCGATCGCATTCCAGGGTCAGTCGCGGCCACATGTTGCCGAGGTCATGGGGATTCGAGCGCTCCGCCAGCGCCAAGGCGATACGCAGCCGGGCCAGGGGTGAGCGCAATTCGTGGGAGACATCCCGCAGCAGCTGGCGTTGGCTGTCGATCAGCCGCTGCAGATGGGCACCCATGCGGTTGAAGTCCTCCGCGAGCACACCCAGTTCGTCCTTGCGGCGGGCAAGGCGCGCCAGGGTGTCCTGCTGGTAGGCGGTCTGGCCGAGATCGTGCACGGCGCGGCGCAGGTGATTGAGCGGTCGGGTCAGGCTCAGGGTCAGCAGCAGGCTGAAGAGGGTGAGGACCACGGTGGCGATGGCCAGCATGCCCATGGGCCAGAACAGGCTTTCCCGGCGCCAGGCGCCCAGCTCGGGCGTGGGCAGGTGGTAGATGAACAGGTAGTTCTGACCACTATCGCTGGTGTATTCGTCGGTCAGGCGTCGCCAGGGCAACGGGCGATTGGGATCGCGGGCGCCGGGGCCGGGGCGTTGCAGACGCTGCGGCTGGTCGAGATCCTGGTCGAAGACTCGCGGTGGCAGGGTGCCGCGCACCAGGGGCGCGCCGTTCTCGCCCAGCACCAGCACATCGATGCCGTAGCGGCCCTTGCGCTGTTCGAGCAATCCCTGGGCGGCGGCGGGGCCTTCGTTCTCATAGCGTTGTACCCATTGTTCCGGTAGATCACGTAGGCCCGGATGCTGCGCGAGGATCCAGGAATCCTGGTCGGCCAGGTGGCCGAGCAGCATGGTCAGGCCGACGGCGGACAGGATGGCCAGCCAGAAGGTGGCGAAGATGCGCCAGAAGAGGGAGCGAAAAACCATGCACGGGCCTTGGTCAGACGCTGCGCCGAGGGCCCCCGGCGCAGCGTTCGGGGATTACGAGGATTTGTGGTCGTGTTTCCACTGCTGGAATTCGGCCCACTCCTTGGCGTGATCCTCCCGCTTCTTCTCCATTTCGTCGAAGCGCTTCTGCTGGTCGGGCTTGAGCAGGGCGCGAATGGACTGCCGGGTCTTGTCACGATTGCCGTCGAGCTGGTCGTGCAGCGCCTTGCGCTGGTCTTCGGGGAGCTTGTCCAGGTAGCTCTTGACGATCTCGCGCTGCTGCTGGCGCTCGGCACCCATCAGCTTGCCGACCTGCTCGCGCTGTTCGGGGGTCAGCTTGAGGCCGCGCAGGGGGCCGTCGCCGTGCGGGCCGCCGTCCATCATCCGGTGGGGCGGCGGCGTGACGTCGGTGGCGTCCTGGGTGGCGGCCAGGGTGAGGGTCGGCAGCAGGGCGGCGAACAGCACGGCGGGCATGAGTTTGCGCATCGGGAAATCTCCTTGGGTTGACCGGTGCGACACCGGATGGGCCCAGTCTAGGAGCGGGGGAGTCAGGAGCGGTCAGCGGAGGTAAAGAGGGGGTAAAGGCCGCGCTGCGGCGCTAGACACTGTAGTAGTAGCCACGTCCACGCAGGGCGAGGATGCGCGCGCGCCCATCGGCGTGGTTGCCCAGCTTGCGCCGCAGGTTGCTGACGTGCATGTCCAGGCTGCGATCATAGAGGGTCAGCTTGCGGCCCAGTGCCGCCTGGGCCAGCGCCTGCTTTTCCAGCGGCTCGCCGGGCTGGCGCAGCAGGGCTTCGAGGATGCGGCTCTCGGTGAGGGTAAGGGTGATCTCGGTCTCGCCGATGTTGGCCACGCCCCGGGCCAGACTCAGCGCCAGGTCGCCCAGTTGCAGGCGGGCCGCCGGCTGCGCCGGGTGACTGCGCCTGAGGATGGCCCTCAGGCGGGCGGTGAGTTCGCGGGGATCGCAGGGCTTGGCCAGGTAGTCGTCGGCGCCCAGCTCCAGGCCGAGGATCCGGTCCAGGGGCTCGCCGCGGCCGGAAAGCATGAGCACCGGCAGTTGCGGATGATCGCTGCGCAGCTGCTTGAGCACTTCCAGGCCACTGCCGTCGGGCAGCATCACGTCCAGCACCACCACGTCCGGGGTGGCCTCGCGCAGCTGGGCGCGGGCATCGCTGCCGGCGTGGCAGGCGGTCACCTCGAAGCCTTCCTGTTTCAGCCAGGCGCCGAGCAGGTCGCACAGTTCCTGGTCATCGTCGATCAGCAGAATCTGGCTCATGGCATCAGTCTCGCGGTTCATCCATGGGTTGCAGATGGCGCGCCAGATAGAGGCCCTGGCCGAGCATGAAGACCAGGGTCATCGCCAGGCTGCCGAAGACCTTGAAGTCGACCCAGAAGCTTTCGTAGGTGAAGGCCACGTAGAGATTCGCGCAGCCGCAGACGATGAAGAAGATGATCCAGGCGATGTTCAGGCGCGTCCAGATCGGTGCCGGGAGCCGCACGGCGTGCCCCAGCATGCGCTGGATCAGCGGCTTGTCGCCGATGAAATGGCTACCGAGGAAAGCCAGGGCGAACAGCCAGTTGACCACCGGCGCCTTCCACTTGAGGAAGGTCTCGCTGTGGAATGCCAGGGTCATGCCACCGAACACCAGGCAGGCGATCAGCGTCAGCCACTGACTCTTCTCGAGCCGGCGTTGGGTGAGGTAGATCGCGCCGTAGACCACCAGCGAAGCGACGATCAACACCGCGGTGGCACTGAAGATGCCGCCCAGGGTGAAGGCGTGGCCGGCGACCTCCACCGGACGCGGATCGAGCTTGTAGACGAGGAAGAACAGCAGGAGAGGGATGAAGTCGATGAATTGTTTCATTACCGCAGCCGATAGCAGTGCATCGCGGCATAATACCCGATGAAGCCGGAGGAGAAAGCCCATGCGTGTCGACCTGCACTGTCATACCACCGCGTCCGACGGCGCGTTCGCGCCCGCCGAGCTGGTCCGGCGGGCCCATGAGCGCGGGGTGCAACTGCTGGCGATCACCGATCACGATACGCTGGACGGCTACGCCGAGGCGATGGATGCCGCGGCGAACCTGGGCGTACGGCTATTGCCGGGGATCGAGATGTCCTGCACCTGGGGGGGCGCCACCTTGCACGTGCTGGGCTACGCCTTCGCCCCCGGGGCCCCGGAGCTCGAAGCGGCGCTGGCAGCGCTGCACGAGGGGCGCTGGGAGCGGGCCCGGGAAATCGATCGGCGGCTGGCGGCCAAGGGCATGCCCGGCACCCTGGACGGTGCCCGCGCGGTCCAGCTCGCCCTGGGCGACAGCCGCAACGCCCCCGCACGGCCACATTTCGCCGAACACCTGGTGCAGGCCGGCTACGTGGCCGACCGCGGCGAGGCTTTTCGCAAGTGGCTGGGTGGCGGCAAGCTGGGCGACGTCAAGCAGCATTGGCCGACCCTCGCCGAGACCCTGGTCACCCTCAAGGCGGCCAAGGCCTGGATCAGCCTGGCACATCCGCTGGCCTACGGTTTCACCCGCACCAAGTTGCGCAAGCTGATCGGAGAATTCGTCGGCGGCGGTGGCCATGCCATCGAGGTGGTCAACGGCGTCCAGCCGGCCGAGCAGGTGGGTACCTTGGCAATTCTGGCGCGGGAATTCGGTCTGATGGTGAGCGCGGGCAGCGATTTCCACGCGCCGGCCGACTGGTCGGACCTGGGCATGTACCGGCCGTTGCCCGAAGATCTGCCGCCCCTCTGGGCGCGTTTCAGCCAACCGCTCTACCCTCAGGATCGAGAACCCCAATGAGCCAGTTCATCGAGATTCATCCGCAGAATCCCCAGCCGCGGCTGATCCGTCAGGCCGTGGAAGTCATCCAGTCCGGTGGCGTGATCGCCTATCCCACCGACTCGTCCTATGCCCTGGGCTGTCGCATCGGCGAGAAGAGCGCGGTCGAGCGTATCCGCCGTATCCGCCAGCTCGATGACAAGCACAACTTCACCCTGGTGTGCTGTGATCTGTCCGAGCTGGGGATCTATGCCAAGGTGGATACCAGTGCCTTCCGCCTGCTCAAGGCCTACACCCCGGGGCCCTACACCTTCATTCTGAACGCCACCCGCGAAGTGCCGCGGATGCTGCTGCATCCCAAGCGCCGCACCATCGGCGTGCGGGTCCCCCAGCACCCCATCACCCTGGCGCTGCTGGAGGCGCTGGGTGAGCCGCTGATGAGCGTGAGCCTCATCCTGCCGGGGGATGACGAGGCCCTGGGCGACGCCTGGGAGATCCGCGAACGCCTCGAACACTTCGTCGATCTGGTGATCGAGGGCGGACCGGGTGGACTGCAGCCTTCCACCGTCATCAGCCTGGCCGAGGACGAACCGGAAGTGATCCGGGTCGGGGCCGGGGATCCCAAGCCCTTCATGATCGAAGCATGAGCGAGGTCCTGGATGCCCAGCTGCTCGAGCCCGAGCAACTGCGGCTGGCACTGGTCTACGGTGAGGCCTTCACCGAACTGCCCCAGGACCTCTATATCCCGCCAGACGCCCTGGAGGTGTTCCTCGAAGCCTTCGAGGGGCCGCTCGACCTGCTGCTCTACCTGATCCGCAAGCAGAACATCGACATCCTCGACATCCCGGTCGCCGAGATCACCCGGCAGTACATGAGCTATGTCGAGCTGATGAAGGCGGTGCAGCTGGAGCTGGCGGCGGAGTACCTGCTGATGGCGGCCATGCTGGCGGAGATCAAGTCGCGCATGCTGCTGCCGCGCGCGGAGGGCCTCGCTGACGAAGAAGAAGATCCTCGTGCCGAGTTGATCCGGCGCCTGCAGGAATACGAGCGTTTCAAGAAGGCGGCGGAGGATCTCGATGACCTTCCGCGCGAAGGGCGCAACTTCGTGGTGCCGACCCTGCCGGCGCCTGACGCCCGGGCGCGCAAGCTGTTGCCCGAGGTTGACCTGAGCGAATTGCTGCTGGCCATGGGCGAGGTGCTGCGCCGTGCGGACCTGTTCGAGAGTCACCAGGTGACCCGCGAGATCCTGTCCACCCGCGAGCGCATGAGTCAGGTGCTGGAGCGACTGAAGGATGGCGCCTTCGTACCCTTCGTCGCGCTGTTTACCCTGGAGGAGGGGCGGCTGGGCGTGGTGGTGACCTTCATGGCCATCCTCGAACTGGTCAAGGAGTCCCTGGTGGAGCTGGTGCAGAACGAGCCCTTCAGCCCCATCCACGTCCGCGCCCGGGTGAGTGGCGCCGACGCGGAAGAAGAACCTCAGGCATAGGCCAGTGCCGCGGTGGCCGCGGCGCTCTTGCGCTTGCTCACCAGCAATCGCGCGTCTGCACCGGCCGCCAGCAGGGCGGCGGCTTCGGCGATGCTTGGGCTGCCGGTGTGCTGCAGCGCGACAGCGCTGGCAGCGGTGGTGCCGGGTCGCGTGGCCAGGTTGTCCGCTGGAAAGCCTCGCAGGGGCAGTTGCCAGAGACGCGCGAGTTCCTGCAGGCCGGGCTCTTCCAGCCGCGCATCCAGGGTGGCGAGCGCCGCAAGTTGGTCGATCTCGCAGCCCGCTTCGTTCAACACCGCCTGGGCAAGCTCGGCCAGTTCGTCAACCGAACACCCTCGGCGGCAACCCAGGCCCAGTATCAGCCTCATCAGGCGCGGCTGCTCTGGCGCTGGAAGAGCCAGCTGCAGGCCAGTCCAAGCAACAGCCAGAACGGCAGGTTGCTCGCCAGCACGGCGATCTGGAAGTGCCGCTGCAGGTCCTCCGGCGCCAGGCTGGCGTGTTCGACCGGTTGCGGGGCGCCGAGCAGGTGCGGCAGGACCAACAGGCCCAAGGCCGCGATCTTGAAGCCGGGATGGCGCGCGAAGACCAGCAGAGCTAGGGCGCCGGCAGTAGCGCCAGCGGTGCCGATCCACCAGAGCTGGCGCAGGGTCAGATCGGCGGCGGCGGTGCCCGGCAATTCCGGCGGCAGGCCGAGGCTGGGGGCAAGGCAGAAGGTGGCATAGCCGGCCAGCCCCCAGAGCAACCCCTGATGAACGCGCGTCGGGGCGCGCAGGTTGAACAGGCCGGTGAGCAAGAGGCCGAAGCCCACCGCCACCACCAGGTTGCCGCCGAAGGTCGACAGGGTGCGCGGCCAGCCGTCCGCGGGTGTCCAGGCTTCCTCACCATGCTCATGGTGTTCGGCCACTGCCGGTGCCTCGGCCTGGACCTCGTAGGTTTCCGCCTGGAGGATGAGCGGGGTCATCCAGAGGCCCTGCAGGACGCTCAGGAGCAGGGCGGCGAGCAGGCCGGCCAGGGCGGCACTGAAGGCGATACGCTGGAACATGTCGAGCTCCTTCAGTGGCAGGGGAAGCCTTCGCTGTGACGGGTGTCGTGGGCGCCATTGTGCAACGCCTCGACGTGGGAGAAACCGGCCAGGAACACCAGGCTCAGGCCGAGGAAGCAGGCGAGCAGGGTGGCGGTCAGGCGTTGGGCACGGGTATTGGTCTGGGACAGGGCGGTGGCGGAGCGGGCGACGGTCATGGCAAGGCCTCGGAGTCGAAGCGGCAGGGACGCGCCTAGGCAGCGAGCCGCAGGCGGCCGCCGTCCAGCACGACCGCCCACCGCGGGTTGCTTGAAAGCGACAGGCCGGTCTCCGGACTTACGAGGGTCGCATACCTATGCAACTACCAGAATCGCCTTCCCCAGACTTGCCGGCCGGGTGGCATCGTGATCCTGCGCTCGTCTACCGTTGCGGGGGCAGTGCCGGACTCGGACCGGCTTCCCGTTTCACCGCGACCCATGGCGGAGTCGCGACACCTGAAGCAAGGTTCAGCAGACCATGGGCGTCGTCCGCCGGTCAAGCCTGTTCGATTGACACCCCGGCGGGGCACTCGTAGCCTGTCGCGTTCCGAGGTGCTCTTGTCTGCAAGAGCTTGAAAGGGAACGCGGTGCGATACCGCGGCTGCCCCCGCAACTGTAAGCGGCATCCAGAACCTCTCCACTAGGCCACTGCTCACGCGGGAAGGCCGGAGCCAGGCGCCGCGAGCCAGGAGACCTGCCTCGCCAGTTTCCCATACGCAACCGGGCGGGGTGATCCGGGCTGCCATCAGGGCCTCGCCGTTGGGCGAGCGTCCGGCATGCCTGCCCGTCTTCTTTCGCTTTCCATCTAAGGGCAGCCCATGAAAACCCTGGCCAAGACCCCCGTCACCATCGTCACCGGCTTCCTCGGTGCCGGCAAGACCACCCTGCTGCGCCACATGCTCGATCACGCCGAAGGGCGTCGCATCGCAGTGATCGTCAACGAATTCGGCGAGCTGGGCATCGATGGCGAAATCCTGCGCCAGTGCAGCATCGGCTGCAGCGAAGAAGAGGCCCAGGGCCGCGTTTTCGAGTTGGCCAACGGCTGCCTGTGCTGCACCGTTCAGGAGGAATTCTTCCCGGTGATGAAGGAGCTGGTGGCACGCCGTGGCGACATCGACCACATCCTCATCGAGACCAGCGGCCTGGCCCTGCCCAAGCCCCTGGTGCAAGCCTTCCAGTGGCCGGAGATCCGCAACGCCTGCACCGTGGACGCGGTGATCACCGTGGTCGACAGCCCGGCGGTAGCGGCTGGCACCTTCGCTGCTCATCCCGAGCAGGTGGATGTCCAGCGCCGCCAGGACCCCAACCTGGACCATGAATCGCCGCTGCACGAATTGTTCGAAGACCAGTTGGCCAGCGCCGATCTCGTGATCCTCAACAAGGCCGACGGTCTGGACGCCGAGGCCCTGACGCGGGTACGTGCCGAGGTGAGCGAAGAGTTGCCAGCCGCGGTCAAGGTGGTGGAGGCCAGTCGTGGCGTGCTCCCCTTGTCGGTCCTGCTGGGCCTGCAGGCCGAGTCCGAGGCCCATATCGACAGCCGTCCGACCCATCACGACCTCGAAGGGCACGAGGATCACGATCACGATGAATTCGATTCCTTCGGTGTCGAGCTGCCCGAGGTGGCCGAGGCGACCTTGCTGGCGGCCCTGGGCGAGGTGGTCAAGACCCATGGCGTGCTGCGTGTGAAGGGCTTCGCCGCCATTGCCGGCAAGCCGTTGCGTCTGCTGGTACAGGGGGTCGGCACTCGCTTCGACAAGCATTTCGATCGCGCCTGGCAGGCGGGTGAGGCTCGCACTACCCAGCTGGTGCTGATCGGCCAGGAGCTGGACCAGGCGGCCATCACCGCCCAGCTGCGCGCCGCGGTGGCCTGAGCTAGATGCATCTGTTGCGTACCCAGCCGGGCGGCTTCGTCCCGGACGACGGCATCGCCCACCTGGCGCAGACGCCGGGTGAAATCGTCGTCCTCTGCAGTGGTGACTCGCATCTGGCGCTACTGGCCGAGGCCACCCGCACCCTCGACGCCGGCTATCCCAGTCTGCGTCTGGCCAATCCCATGCAGCTGCAGAACCACGCCTCGGTGGATCTCTATGTTGAGGAGGTGCTTAGCCAGGCGCGGGTGGTGTTCATCTCGCTGCATGGTGGCCAGGGGTACTGGCGCTATGGCATGGAGCGGCTGGCGGAATTGGCCGCCCGGGGGCTGACCCTGATCGCGGTGCCCGGTTGCGACCGGCCCGATCCGGAGCTGATGGCCCTGGGTACGGTGGCGCCCGAGTTGGCCGAACGGTTGTGGCGCTATCTGCGCCAGGGTGGCCTGGCCAATGCGCGGGATTTCCTGCACTGCCTGGCGGCCGAATGCCTGGGCGCTGACTATGCCCATGAACCGCCACGGGAATTGCCGCGAGTCGCGGTCTACCAGGCGGAAGGCCTGGGCCTCGACGGCTGGCGTGCGACGTGGCGCCCGGATTGGCCGACGGCGGCGCTGCTGTTCTATCGCACCCATCTGCAGGCGGCCAACACCGCCTTCGTCGAGGTCTTCTGCCAGCAACTGCAGGCCCAGGGCCTGAATCCGCTGCCCATCGCCGTGGCCAGTCTCAAGGAGCCGGTTTGCCTGGCCGAGGTGGAGCGGCTGCTGGATGAGACCGAGGCGGCCGTGATCCTCAATACCACGGGTTTCGCCCAGTCCAGTCCGGAGCGACCGAATCTGGCGCCCTTCCGCCGGCCGGTGCCGGTGCTGCAGGCCATCTGCGCCCAGGACAATCGCGAGCGCTGGCTGGAGAATCCCCAGGGCCTGGGCGCCCGCGACCTGGCCATGCATATCGCCCTGCCAGAGCTGGACGGGCGCATCATCACCCGGCCGGTGAGTTTTAAGGGCCTCGCCTGGCGCTGCGAGCGCAGCCAGAGCGACGTGGTCAACTACCAGGCCGATGGCGAGCGCATGGCCTTCGTCGCGCGCCTGGCGCGCAACTGGATCGAATTGGCGCGCCGCCCGGCAGCGGATAAACGCATCGCCCTGATCCTCGCCAACTACCCGACCCGCGATGGCCGCATCGGTAATGGCGTCGGCCTGGATACGCCGGCGGCGGCGCTCAAGGTGCTGCAGGCCTTGCAGGCCGCGGGTTATCCGGTGGCCAATCTGCCGGAGGGCGGGACCGCCCTGATCGAGCGCCTGCTCGGTGGCGTAACCAACGACAGTGCCCTGCGCGATCTGCGACCGGCCTTGCAGAGTCTGAGCCTGGACGACTACCAAGCCTTGTTCGCCCAGCTGCCGCACAGCCTGCAGCAGGCGGTGACCGAGCGTTGGGGCGCGCCCGAGGCCGATCCCATGCACCGTCGCGGTCGTCTCATGGTGGCCGGGGTGCGCTTCGGCCTGACCTTCGTCGGCATCCAGCCGGCCCGTGGCTATGAGGTCGATCCCGCTGCGGTCTACCACGATCCGTCGCTGGTGCCGCCCCATGGCTACCTGGCGTTCTACTTCTGGCTGCGCGAAGTCTATGGCGCCCAGGCGGCGGTCCACCTGGGCAAGCACGGCAACCTGGAATGGTTGCCGGGCAAGGGCGTGGGCATGTCCGCGGAGTGTTGGCCAGACGCCATCCTCGGACCGCTGCCCAACGTCTATCCCTTCATCGTCAACGACCCGGGTGAGGGTGCCCAGGCCAAGCGACGAACCCAGGCGGTGATCATCGATCATCTGATGCCGCCGCTGACCCGCGCCGAGAGCTACGGTCCGCTGCGCGATCTGGAGCGCCTGGCCGACGAATACTATGACGCCAGCCTGCTTGACCTGCGTCGCGCCAGCGAGCTGCGTGGCGAGATCCTGCGACTGGTGCGCGAAACCTCTCTGGACCGCGAGCTGGGCCTGGTGATCACCGAGGATCCGGACAGCTGGCTGCCGCAGCTGGACGCCTATCTCTGCGATCTCAAGGAATCCCAGATCCGCGATGGCTTGCACGTGTTCGGCGAATCGCCGACCGGACAGCTGCGCCGCGATACCCTGGTGGCCCTGCTGCGCATTCCGCGCGGCGATGCCCAAGGCGGCAATGCCAGTCTCTTGCGGGCGCTGGCCAAGGACCTGCAGCTGGACATCGATCCCCTGGCCGCCGATCTGGGTGAGCTCTGGCAAGGCGCACGCCCGGCGTGCCTTGCCAGGCTTTCCGCCGAAGCCTGGCGCACCCTGGGCGATACCCGCGAGCGGCTGGAGTTGCTGGCCCTTGCCCTGGTGGCCGCGACGGTGGATGGCGAGCCGCTGCCCGTGGCCCTGGACGATCTCCCCCTGACGCGTCCAGTGCTGGAGCACCTCACGGCCCAGGTCGCGCCGGCGCTGGACAGCTGCGGTGCCGCCGAACTCGGTGGACTGCTGGCGGCGCTGGAGGGCCGCTTCGTCCCGGCTGGTCCCAGTGGCGCGCCCAGTCGCGGCCGACTGGATGTGCTGCCCACCGGGCGCAATTTCTTCTCCGTGGATGTGCGCAACCTGCCAAGCATGACCGCCTGGCGCCTGGGTTGGCAGTCGGCCAACCTGTTGCTGGAGCGGCATCTGCAGGAGGAGGGCGATCACCTGCGCCAACTCGGACTTTCGGTCTGGGGCACGGCCACCATGAGGACCGGCGGCGACGACATTGCCCAGGCTATGGCCCTGCTGGGCGTGCGCCCGGTATGGCAGACCGGCAGCGCCCGGGTCGAGGATTTCGAGATCCTGCCCCTGTCGCTGCTGGATCGTCCGCGGGTGGATGTCACCCTACGCATTTCCGGTTTCTTCCGCGATGCCTTTGGGGGACTGGTGCGGCTGTTCGATGCGGCCGTCCAGGCGGTCGCGGCGCTGGACGAACCGGACGAGCTCAACCCCTTGGCCGCCCAGGTCCGTCGCGAGCGCGCCGTGCTGGAGGCGAGCGGCACAGCACCCGACCAGGCGCGGCGCCAGGCTGGCTGGCGCATCTTCGGCGCGCAGCCCGGTGCCTATGGCGCCGGGGTCCAGGGCGCGGTCGAAGAGCGTCAGTGGCAGGACCGCAGCGAGCTGGCCACCGCCTATCTCAACTGGGGCGGCTATGCCTACGGCGCCGAGGACGACGGCACCGCCGCCCGCGATGACTTCTCCCGCCGCCTCGGTCGCCTGCAGGCGGTACTGCAGAACCAGGACAACCGCGAGCACGACCTGCTCGATTCCAATGACTACTACCAGTTCCAGGGCGGCATGCTGGCCGCCGCCGAGACCCTGAGCGGGGAGCGCCGCGCCAGCTACTTCGGCGATCATGCCCAGGCCGACCTCCCACGCATTCGTACCCTCAAGGAAGAGCTGGGCCGAGTGGTACGGTCTCGGGCGGCCAATCCCAAGTGGATCGCCGGTATGAAGCGCCATGGCTACAAGGGCGCCTTCGAGATGGCTGCCACCGTGGACTACCTGTTCGGCTTTGGCGCCACCACCGAACTGGTGGAGGATCACCAATACCAGCAACTGGCCGATGCCTACCTGATGGATGTCGACACCCGCAGCTTCGTCGAGCGCCACAATCCAGAGGCGCTGCGCGACATGACCGAACGCCTGCTGGAGGCCCAGCAGCGCGGCCTCTGGCAGGAGCCCGGCGGTTATCGCGAGGCCCTTGAGCAGCTACTGATGGATATGGATGAAGCCTGAGATGACCGCCCCCGTCTTTCCCCTGGCCGCCGTGGTTGGCGCGGAGCCCTTGAAGCTGGCGCTGTGCCTGAATGCCATCGACCCCCGTATCGGCGGGGTGCTGATCGAGGGACCGCGCGGCATGGCCAAGTCGACCCTGGCCCGGGGCCTGGCCGATCTGCTCGGCGGTGGTCCCTTCGTCACCCTGCCGCTGGGCGCCAGCGAGGAGCGCATCGTCGGCACCCTGGACCTGGACGCTGCTCTCGGCGAGGGTCGCGCGCGCTTCGCCCCAGGGGTACTGGCCGCCGCCGACGGCGGGGTGCTCTATGTCGACGAGGTCAACCTGCTGCCGGATCACTTGGTGGACCTGCTGCTGGACGTGGCCGCCAGCGGCGTCAACCGGGTGGAGCGCGATGGCATCTCCCACGAGCACGCTGCCCGTTTCCTGTTGGTGGGCACCATGAATCCGGAAGAGGGCGAGTTGCGCCCGCAGTTGCTCGACCGCTTCGGCTTCGCCTTGGCGCTGGACAGTCGTCCGGCGCCGCGGGAACGGGCCGAGATCCTGCGCCGACGGCTGGCCTTCGATAGCGATCCCGCGGCTTTCGTCGCCCAGTGGGAGACGGCCCAGGCGGAGTTGCGCCAGCGCTGCGCCCAGGCGCGCGCGCGGCTCAGCAATATTCCCCTGGATGATGCCGCGCTGGACGCCATCACCGAGGGCTGCCACCAGGCCGGGGTCGATGGTCTGCGCGCCGACCTCGTCTGGCTGCGCGCGGCCCGTGCCCATGCCGCCTGGCGCGGTGGTGCTGCCATCGAAAACGCCGACATCGCCGCCGTGGCCGACTTCGCCCTGCGCCATCGCCGCCGGGATGCAACCGCTACTCCGCCAGTAATACCACCCCTAAAGAATGAGTCTCCTTCCTCCACACCGGAGCAGGAGACAGGTAATCAACAGGGCAGGGACGAGCCTGAACGTCGCGGCGGTGCAGGCGATGCCTGGGGCTCACTGGCGCCCGAACCCATGGCGAGCGGTCCGCGGCGCCGGTTGGACGTGGCAAAAAAGCCCTAGGCATCCGATCCACCCACACCGCGGATCGTGATGCCCGGAACGGGGTGGGCAGGACCTCGGGTGGCCGTCAGGGTGCCCGTAGCTTGGGCGAAGAGGGCGCCATTGCCTGGCTGCCGACCCTGTTACGTGGTCGTCCGCGGCGGCCTGCCGATTTGGTCCGTCAGCCGCGCAGCCGCCGTCCGGCCCAGCTCTGGCTGGTGCTCCTCGATCATTCCGCCTCCACCCGCCGGCACGGCGCCCTGGCCCAGGCCAAGGGACTGCTGGCCGACTGGTTCGAGCAGGCCTACCGGCAGCGGGTGAGGGTGGCGGTACTCCAGACCGCTGGCGAGCGACCGGAATGGTCTTTCCAGGGGCAGCGCAGTGGCCGGGCGCTACAGGCTTGGCTGGACAACTTGGGGGCGGGCGGAGGGACTCCATTGCTGGCCGGGCTGGAGGAGGCCCGGATGTGGCTTGAGCGACGCCGACGTCGGCAGCCGGGGGAGGAGTGCCAACTGCTGCTGGTCACCGATGGCCGGCTGCGCAGCTTAGAAAACCTGGCTATTTTC
Organism: Pseudomonas sp. No.117; assembly: GCF_054558395.1. NCBI lineage: Bacteria > Pseudomonadati > Pseudomonadota > Gammaproteobacteria > Pseudomonadales > Pseudomonadaceae > Pseudomonas > Pseudomonas sp. No.117. Next base: position 342,632 of record NZ_BAAJNP010000004.1, on the reverse strand, counting down.
GAATGTCGGACGCTAGTCTTGGACATCGAGTTGGGACCTGTTCGCCTGGGGCGAGCGGTAGAACTCGCTCATCGTCTGGGAGCGGAGTACCGACACCTGGAAGAGGTGCCGGAGATCTAGCCAGGCTGTTGGGCTATTTTGGGCCTCGCTGCGCTCAGCCCAACCTATGGGACCGCGTAGGTTGGGCTGAGACGGCTCCATCGTCGAAGCCCAACAAGGATGTTCAGCCTTGGCCATGTTGGGCTTCGCTGCGCTCAACCCAACCTACGGGACCGCGTAGGTTGGGTTGAGACGGCTCCATCGTCGAAGCCCAACATTGCCGTACCCCGAGGCAATGGCCTGCTGAAAGCGGATCTCAATGCCCCGCTTTCATCGCCTTCACCAGGGTATCCACGTTGTAGCGGAACATGTCGGCATAGGTCGGCGCGGGGCCGTTGGCCGGGGACAGGGCTTCCACGTAAAGTTCGCCGCCGGGCTGGGCGCCGCTGGCCTTAGCGATCTGCTCTACCAGGCGCGGGTCGTTGGAGTTCTCGAAGAAGTAGACCGCGACGTGCTCTTTCTTGATCTGGCGGATCAGCTTGCCGACGTCCTGGGCCGAGGCTTCGGCTTCGGTGGAGATGCCCAGCGGCGAGATGAACTGCACCCCGTAGGCGTCGCCGAAGTAACCGAAGGCATCATGAGAGGTCAGGACCTTGCGCCGCGCCTTGGGCACCTGGGCGATCTGCTCGCGGGCGTAGCGATCCAAGGCTTCGAGCTTGGCGATGTAACGATCGCCATTTGCTTTGTAGACAGCGGCATCGGCCGGGTCGATCTGGGACAGCGCCTTCACCACATTGCGGGTGTATACGATCACGTTCAGCGGGTTGTTCCAGACGTGCGGGTCGACACCGTGCTCATGATCGTGGTCGTCATGACCGTCTTCATCTTCCGCCATCTCCCGGGTCTTGATGCCTTCGCTGAGGATCACTGGCGGCCGCGCCTGCCCGGAGGCCTTGATCAGCCGATCCATCCAGCCTTCCATGTGCAGGCCGCTCATGAATACCACGTCGGCCTGCTTGAGCGCCTGGGCATCGGCGGGGGTAGGCTCATAGGCGTGGGGATCGCCATTGGGGCCGACCAGGGAGGTGACCTGGACATGGTCGCCGCCCACCTGCTTGACCACATCGGCGATCACGGTGAAGGTGGCGACGGCCTTGATGGGTTCGGCCGCCTGCGCCTGGCCGGCGACGGCGAGCAGCAGGGCGGCGCCCAGCGAGAACAGGGATTTCATGGTGACTCCTTTCAGTGGGTGAGGTGGGGACGAGGACGCAGGCGCCGGTACAGACCCAGGCGCCCGAACAGCAGGGAGAAGAGGTAGCAGGCGCCCGCGGTGAGGACGATCGCCGGCCCCGAGGCATAGCCCAGGTGGTAGGAGAGCACCAGGCCGACCAGGCCGCTCAGGCTGGCGATCAGGCTTGCCACCGCCATCAGGCCGGGCAGGCTGTTGGCCCAGAAGCGCGCCGCCGTCGCCGGGAGCATCATCAGGCCCACGGCCATCAGGGTGCCCAACGCCTGGAAGCCGGCGACCAGGTTGAGCACTACCAGCAGCAGGAACAGCAGGTGGTAGAGCGACCCTCGGCCTCCTACGGCGCGCAGGAAACCCGGGTCGAAGCATTCCAGCGCCAGGGGGCGATAGATCACCGCGAGCACCACCAGCGACAGGGTGGCGATACCGGCGACCAGATAGAGCGCGGTGGCATCGATGGCCAGGATGGTGCCGAACAGCACATGCAGGAGGTCGACGCTGGAGCCGTGGAGGGAAACGATCAGTACCCCGGCCGCCAGGGAGATGAGGTAGAAGCTGGCGAAACTGGCATCCTCGCGCTGATTGGTGAAGCGACTGACCAGCCCCGCGAGTCCGGCCACCAGCAGCCCGGCGAGCATGCCGCCGATGCCCATCGCGGGCAACGAGAGACCGGCGACCATGAAGCCGAGGGCGGCGCCGGGCAACACGGCGTGGCTCATGGCGTCGCCCACCAGGCTCATGCGCCTGAGCATCAGCAGGACGCCCACCGGACCGGCGCCCAGCGCCAGGGCCAGGCAAGCCACCAGCGCCCGGCGCATGAAGCCGAATTCGACGAAGGGCTCGAACAACAGCTGGTAGAGGGTCATGCGCGCTCACACACCGCCGCGGTGGCGTCCCAGCGTTCGGCCAGATTGCGCGCCCGGGCCAGGTTTTCGGCCACCAGCACCTCCGCGGTGCCGCCCCAGGCGATGGCTTCCCGGGCCAGCAGCAACGTCTCGGGAAAATGCTGGCGGACCTGCTCCAGATCGTGCAGCACCGCGATTACCGTGCGCCCCTGGCCGTGCCAGCGCCGGACGATGGTCAGCAGATCGGCGGTTGTACGGGCATCGATGGCGGTGAAGGGCTCGTCCAGCAGCAGTACCGGGGCATCCTGCAGCAACAGTCGGGCGAACAGCACGCGTTGGAACTGGCCGGATGACAGGGCGCCGACCAGGCGGTCTTCGAGACCGTCCAGACCTACCGCCTGCAAGGCCTGGCGAGCCTCGTCCAGCTGGGCGGCGGTGACGCCGCGCCAGCTGCCGAGGCCCTGCCAGGCGCCCAGCACCACGGTTTCCATGACACTCAGCGGGAAGCTGCGGTCGATCTCGGCTGCTTGCGGCAGGTAGCCCAGGCGCCGCTGTGGCACGGCGCGCTGGACCCGGCCGCTGACCGGTCGCAAGGTGCCAGCGATGGCCTTGAGCAGGGTGGATTTGCCCGCGCCATTGGGGCCGACGATGGCGGTGAGGCTGCCGGTACGGAAACGACCGCTCAGGTGATGGATGGCGGGATGACGCTGGTAGGCCAGGGTCAGGTCCTGCAACTCGATGGCGGCACTCATGGGAGGGAGACCGCCCAGCCCACGGCGAGCCACAGGAGTACCAGGGGCAGGCAGGCCAGGAGCAGGCGAGTAGGAACGGAGAGCAGCAGCAGGGAAGAGCGATGGGACGCCATGACGAAACCTTGGATTAGCTGGCAAAAGTTATAACATAACAATTCTGCGCAGTCATCCAGGGCGTGGTCTTACTTGCGCTGGGATCAGCTAGCCCGCCAGCGGCCGGGTCGACGGGCTCTCCGCAAATGGGAAGGAGCGACCCGAGTCGCCCCGGGTCGGTCAGGCGGCCTGGGTCTCCGCCATGCGCTGCTCCAGGCGTTGCAGGAAGTTGAGCAGCAGCACCTCTTCTTCCTTGAGTCCTTTTCGCTTGCGCGGTTTGGGCAGGGTGCAGAGGTCACCCGCGAGAAAGGCATCGAGCACGCCCGGGTGGATGTAGCACTTGCGGCAGACCGCCGGGGTGTTGCCCAGAGTGCGCGAGACGGCCTTGACCATGTCCACCAGCTCCTTCTTGGCATCGGTCTGGGTTTCGCAGCGCAATTCGCGCAGCGCTTCGAGGGCCAGGGCGCTGCCCGCCCAGGTGCGATAATCCTTGGCGGTGAAATCGGCACCGGTCAGCTCATGCAGGTAGGCGTTGACGTCGGAGGAGGTCACGGTATGGCGCTCGCCGTCAGCGTCCACGTACTGGAACAGGTGCTGCCCCGGTAGCTCCAGGCACTTCTTCACGGTGCGCGCCAGGCGCGGGTCGCTGACCTTGATGTCATGCTCCACGCCGCTCTTGCCGCGGAAGTGGAAGGCGATGGTGTTGCCGTGCACCTCGGCATGGCGATTGCGCAGGGTGGTAAGCCCGTAGGACTTGTTGCTCTTGGCGTACTGAGCGTTACCGACCCGGATCAGGGTCGCGTCGAGCAGGCTGATCACCGTGGCCATGACCTTCTCGCGACTCAGGCCCCGGCGGGAGAGGTCTTCTTCCACCCGCTGCCGCAATTTGGGCAGCGCCTGGCCGAAGGCAAGCATCCGCTCGTACTTGTCGGTGTCGCGGATCTCGCGCCAGCGGGGATGGTAGCGGTACTGCTTGCGACCCCGGGCATCCCGCCCGGTGGCCTGCAGATGGCCATTGGCATCCGGACAGATCCAGACGTCGGTATAGGCCGGCGGGATGGCCAGCTTGTTGATCCGGTCGATTTCGGCCTGGTCGCGAAGGCGCTCGCCGTCCGCGGTGAAATAGGCCCACTTGCCGCGCAGCTTGCGCCGACTGAGACCGACTTGGCTGTCGTCGACGTAGTTGAGGTCCGGTGGCAAGGGCGTGCAGAGCGCGGTGCCGGTGTCGTCACGCTCATCGGCGGGGATGGGTAGATCGGTCTGGGCGAGGCGTTGCATTACTTTCGAACGAGAGGTCATGACTGCACCGACGATTTCCTGGTCGAAACGGTGGACTCCAGGAAACCGGACCAGGTTCTCATGACCCCTTTCAAGCCGACCGACGCACAGCTCCGCGAGGCCTTGCTCGCCAAGGCGCGCACGCGCCGCCCAGGGACCACCTTCTGCCCTTCGGAGGTCGCCCGTGAGCTGGCGACGGATTGGCGACCGCTGATGGAGCCGTTGCGTGGGGCGGCCCGCGAACTGGCGCGCGAGGGTCGCCTGCAGGTGACCCAGAAGGGGGAAGCCCTGCATCCCGCCGCGCCCTGGCATGGTCCGATCCGATTAAGTTTGGCTTAATGAGCGATTAAGTTTCGATTAATGGCGGATGGCTACTCTGGATTCCGAATAGACAGCAAGCCAGAGGAATCACCATGAAAACGCTGACCGCCATCGCCACTGCCGCCTTCCTGCTCACCGGTCTGGGCGTCGCCCAGGCGCGTGACCTCGGTCCCGACGAAGCCCTCAAGTTGCGCGACAGCGGCAAGATCAAGAGCTTCGAGGTGCTCAACCAGGCCGCCATCGCCAAGCATCCCGGCTCGACCACCCACGAGACCGAGCTGGAGGAAGAATACGGCCGCTACATCTACCAACTGGAACTGCGTGACCCCAAAGGTGTGAAATGGGATCTGGAACTCGACGCCACCACTGGCGAAGTCCTGAAAAACCAGCGCGACGATTGAGTGTGGCGCTGGCCGGGCTGCTCCTGCTCGGCAACGCGACCTCCCTGGTCCAGGCCCGTGACCTGGACCAGGACGAAGCCCTCAAGCTACGCAAGGAAGGCGTGATCAGGCCGCTGGAGACCCTCCTACAACGGGTCAACGAACGCTATCCCAATGCCCGGCTACTGGAAGCCGAGCTGGAGGAGGAAGACGGCCAGTATCGCTACGAGATCGAGATCCTCGTCGGCGACGGGGTCCGCGAACTGGAAATCGGCGCCATGGACGGCGCCATCATGAAGGACGAGGTGGACGACTAGATGCGCCTGCTGCTGGTGGAAGACGATGTAGCCCTGGCCGACGAGATCTCGGCGTTCCTCTCGCGCCAGGGCTATGCCGTGGATTGGCTCGCCGATGGCCGCGACGCGGCCTGGCAGGGCGCCCAGGAACCCTATGACCTCATCGTGCTGGATCTCGGCCTGCCGGGACGCCCCGGCCTGGAAGTGCTCGGCGAATGGCGTGCGGCGGCCCTGGCGACGCCGGTGCTGGTCCTGACCGCGCGCGACAGCTGGGCGGAACGTATCGACGGACTCAAGGCGGGCGCGGACGACTACCTGACCAAGCCCTTCCATCCCGAGGAGCTCGGCCTGCGCATCGCCGCCTTGCTGCGGCGAGTCAAGGGCGTGGCCAACCAGCCACTGTTACGGGCTGCCGGATTGGCCCTGGACGAGGCGCGCCAATGCGTCGTCCGCGGCAGCGAGACCATCGAGCTGAGCGCCGCCGAGTTCCGCCTGCTGCGCTGCTTCCTGCTGCATCCCGGCCAGATCCTGTCCAAGACCCGGTTGAATGACCATCTCTACGACGGCGAGAGCGAGCGCGATTCCAACGTCATCGAGGTGCACGTCAATCACCTCCGGCGGAAGCTGGGCCGCGAGGTCATCGAGACGCGCCGTGGCCAGGGCTATCGCCTGGCGGGTGTCGATTGAGGTCGCTCCAGGCCCGCCTGCGGGTCGGCCTCGGCGCCGCGCTGCTGGTGGCTGGCCTGCTGCTGGTGCTGGTGGGTGCCTGGCTGGTGGACCACGCCCTGCGCCGCTACCTGGAAACCGGTCTGAGAGGCGAGACGGAAAACCTGCTCGCGGCCCTGGTGCGCGGTCCTCATGGGCTGCAGCTCGACGAGGGGCGCCTGGGCAGTCTCTACACGCGCCCGCTGTCTGGGCGCTACTTCCTGATCGAGATTCCCGCCCTGGATATCCGCTGGCGCTCGCGCTCGCTGTGGGATGCGCAACTCGAGGCGCCTCCTACGGAGGGCCTGACCGATGGCCTGGTCGACGGGCCGAGTGACCAACGCCTGCTGGCCTACCGGGCCGACTACCAGCGCTACGGCCAGGCGGTCAGGGTGACCGTTGCGGACGACTACAATCCGCTCCTGGGGAGCCTGACGCTCATTCTCGGACTCGGCGCCCTGCTGGGCCTGGCGACGCTGGCGCTGGTGCTGCTGTTGCAGCGCCTCATCGTGCGCCGTGCCCTGCGGCCGCTGGAGCAGGTGCGCGAGCAGATCGCCCAGCTGCACCAGGGCCGCCGCTCGGCGCTGGACGCCGCGGTACCCGCCGAGCTGGCGCCGCTGGTGGAGGAGATGAACGCGCTGTTGCGGCATACCGAGGAGGGTCTCAAGCGGGCGCGTCATGGCATCGGCAATCTGGGCCACGCGCTCAAGACGCCTCTGGCGGTACTCACCAGCCTCGCCGAACGACCCGAGTTGCAGGCATTGCCCGCGCAGCGCGATACCCTGCGCGAGCAGCTGGCGCGGATCCGCGAACGGCTGGAACGCGAGTTGCGGCGCGCCCGGCTCGCCGGCGAGGCCTTGCCGGGAGCGCATCTGGAGGTCGCCGAACTGCAGGAACTCTGCAACCTGCTCAGTCGCCTGCATGGCGCCCACCTGGTGTTCGACTGCCACCTGCCCGAGGGGCTGCGGCTGCCCTGGGATCGGGAAGACCTGCTGGAATTGTTCGGCAATCTGCTGGACAACGCCGGCAAGTGGGCAGCCCGCCAGGTACGGCTGGAGGTGAGCGAGCAGGAGGGGGGCTATCGCATCCGCATCGAGGACGATGGCCCCGGGGTGCCGGAGGCCGAGCGCGAGGCCATCCTCGGTCGCGGGACGCGCTTGGACGAGGGGGTGGCCGGTCATGGCCTCGGCCTGGGCATCGCCCGCGATATCGTCGAGAGCTGCGGGGGGACCCTGAGCCTCGAGTCGGGTGGGTTGGGAGGGCTCGCGGTGGTCATCCATCTGCCCCGGCCGTCCGGTCGGCCAAGTGGCGCCGCGATTCGGTGACTTCCCGGTCAAGTTCGAAGGTAGGGGGCCGATAACCGCACAATGCTCGTGCGACCAAGGAGACCCCCGTGAGCCTGAAATTGAAAGTCACCCTGCTGGCCGTGCTGCCTGTCTGCCTCTTCACGCTGGTGCTGGGTAGCCTGTCCTACTGGGTATTGCACGAGCAGGCACGGCGGGACGTCAGCGACGCGCGCGAACGCTTGATGACCCAGAGTCGCAGCGCCCTGCAGAACACCGTGGAAGCGGCCATGACGGTGGTCAAGCCGCTCTACGACGGGGCAGCAGCGGGCGATACCGAGGCGCGCAAGGAGGCCATCCGCCTGCTGTCGGCCATCAGCTACGGCAAGGACGGCTATATCTTCGGCTACGACTCCAACGTCGTGCGGCTGTTCAAGGGCAACGACCCGGCCGGGATCGGCAAGAGCTTCAAGGACAATCGCGATCCCAATGGCGTCTACCTGAACCAGGAGCTGGTCCGCGTCGGCAAGGATGGCTCGCACTTCAGTCGTTACAGCTCCTCGCTGCCCGGCAACAAGGATGTCCTGGTGCCCAAGCTGGCCTACACCGACTACCTGGCCAAGTGGGACCTGGTGATAGGTTCCGCCGTGAACCTGGATGGCGTGGATGCCGAGGTCGCTGCCGTGGCCAACCAGGTGGCCCAGCGAACCCGCGACCAGCTCTGGCTGATCCTCGGTGTCGCCGGCGTGCTGCTGGTGGTGATCGGCACCGCCGCGCAACTGTTCGCCGCCCGCACCCTGAGACCCCTGGCGCAGATCCGTGAGAACCTGGATGACATCGCCGCGGGCGAGGGCGACCTGACCCGTCGCCTGCCGGTCAACGGCCGCGACGAGATCGGGGAACTGGCGGCCGCCTTCAACCGATTCGTCGACCGCATCCAGGGCACCATCGTCCAGGTCGTCGACATCACCCAGCAATTCACCGGCCTGCTCGACGACGTCGCCCAGCAGGCCCGGCGCACCGATCGCGACATGCAGCGCCAGCGCAGCGAAACCGACCAGGTCGCCACCGCCATCAACGAGATGTCCGCTGCCGCCCAGGAGGTGGCGCGCAGTGCCCTGCAGGCCTCCGAGGCGACCCGCCAGACCGAGGAGCAGGGCCGCCTGGCCCGCGAGACGGTGGCGACCAGCGTCGCGCGTATCCACGAACTGGTGGAAGAGGTGCGCCAGAGCGGCGTGTCTCTCGACGGGCTCAAGCAGGACGTCGGTGCCATCGTCGGCGTGCTCGACGTGATCCGCGCCATCGCCGAGCAGACCAACCTGCTGGCGCTCAACGCCGCCATCGAGGCCGCGCGTGCCGGTGAGGCCGGCCGCGGCTTCGCCGTCGTCGCCGACGAGGTGCGCGCCCTGGCCAGTCGCACCCAGCAGAGCACCCAGGAGATCCAGGGCATGATCGATCGCCTGCAACAGGCGACCGGCCGTGCGGTGGGCGCCATGGAGCGATCAGGCGGCATGGGCGAGGCGACCACGGCCCAGGCCGAGCAGGCCGGGTCGGCGCTGGCCTCGATCAGCGAGCTGATCGCCACCATCAATGCCATGAACACCCAGATCGCCAGCGCCGCCGAGGAGCAGACGGCCGTCGCCGAGGAGATCAATCGCAGCGTCCACACCATCGCCAACGCCGTCGACAGCATGGCCCAGGGCGCTCAGCAGGGTGCCCAGAACACCGCCGGCATGGTCGGCCTGGGCGAGCGCCTGGGCGGCCTGGTACGCCAGTTCCGTGTATGATCCCGGGCGCGCCGGCCCGTCCGGCGCGTCCCTAGGGGTCAAGTTGCGGGCACTCATGGGAACCCCACGGCTTCCGAGGCTCTAAGCAAGGCCTGTCCTCCTTGTTCGGAATCACGAAAGCCAATGAAAAGTGCTCGGCTGGAAAACAAGACGTTCCTGATCCTGCTGGTGGTGGTCTCGCTGGCCTTCGTCTGGATCCTCACGCCCTTCCTGGGCGCGGTATTCTGGGGCGCCATCCTCGCCATCCTGTTCGCGCCGCTGCAGCGCTGGTTCGTCCGGCGCTTCAATGGCCGCCGCACCGTCGGCGCCCTCTGCACACTGTTCGTGATCCTGCTCATCGTCATCCTGCCGGTGGTGTTCATCGCCATTTCCCTGGTCCAGGAAGGCTCGCTGCTCTACCAGCAGATCAGTAGCGGCCAGCTGAATTTCGGCCAGTACTACCAGCAGGTCTGGGGCGCGTTGCCGGATTCGGTGCGCAATGTCCTGGAGCGCTTCGGTGCCGGTGACCTGGAAGGCATCCGCCAGAAGCTGTCCGCCGGCGCCATGCAGGGGAGCCAGTGGGTCGCGACCCAGGCCTTCAGCTTCGGCCAGGGCACCTTCCAGTTCCTCATCGGCTTCGGCGTGATGCTCTACCTGCTGTTCTTCCTGCTGCGCGACGGTTCGCAGCTGGTGGCGCTGATCCGCAAGGCCATCCCGCTGAGCGACATGCACAAGCGCAGCCTGATGGCCAAGTTCACCGCGGTGGTCCGCGCCACGGTGAAGGGCAACATCATCGTCGCCGTGGTCCAGGGCGCCCTGGGCGGCTTCATCCTCGGCGTGCTGGGCGTCCAGGGCGCGGTGCTCTGGGGCACCCTGATGGCCTTCCTGTCGCTTTTGCCCGCGGTCGGCTCGGCGCTGATCTGGGTGCCGGTGGCGATCTACTTCCTGGCCACCGGTTCGGTGATCAAGGGCGTGATCCTGATCGTCTTCGCCGTGGTGGTGATCGGCCTGGTGGACAACCTGCTGCGTCCCATCCTGGTCGGCAAGGACACCAAGATGCCCGACTACGTGGTGCTGATCTCCACCATCGGCGGCATGTCGCTGTTCGGCCTGAACGGCTTCGTCATCGGCCCGCTGATCGCCGCGCTGTTCATGTCCACCTGGGACTTGTTCAGCCACCGCGACGACATCTGAGGGCGACGTGCTCCGGGCGCCTGGAGCACGTGAGCGGGTGTCTAGCCTTTAGCCCTGATCGGGCTCCGACGGATAGCGGGTCGCGATCAGGCTTTCCTTGACCTTGCGCAGGTGCGGCTGGAAGTCCACGCCGCGCTTGAGCGTCACCCCGGTCGCCAGGATGTCCAGCACGGTCAGCTGGATGATCCGCGAGGTCATCGGCATGTAGATGTCGGTGTCTTCCGGCAGGGGGATATCCAGGCTCAGGGTGCAGACCTTGGCCAGCGGCGTGTTGCTGGCGGTGAGGCCGAGCACCGAGGCACCGTTGTCCCGCGCCAGCTTGGCCACGTCCACCAGTTCACGGGTGCGTCCGGTATAGGAAATGATCACGAACAGCTCGCCGGTCCGGGCGATGGAGGCGAGCATCCGCTGCATCAGCACGTCCGAGTGCGCCGAGACCGCCATGTTGAAGCGGAAGAACTTGTGCTGGGCGTCCAGGGCCACCGGCGCCGAGGCACCCAGGCCGAAGAAATGGATCTGCCGGGCCTGGATGAGGAGGTCGACCGCGCGATCCACCACCCGGGCGTCCAGGCGCTGGCGGGCGCTGTCCAGGGAGGCGATGGTGCTGCTGAAGATCTTTTCCGCGTAGGCCTCGGGCTCATCGTTGGCCGCCACCGCCTGACTGACGTAGACCGCGCCGCTGGCGATGCTCTGCGCCAGCTGGATCTTCATCTCCGGATAGCCGCTCACGCCCAGGGAGCGGCAGAAGCGATTGACGGTGGGCTCGCTGACCTGCGCCGCCTGGGCGAGGGCGGCGATGGTGTAGCGGGTGGCCTGCCGTGGGTTCTGCAGGATGACCTCGGCGACCTTGCGTTCCGCGCGGTTGAGTTCGCCGATCCGGGTCTGGATGGTTTGCAGCAGGGTGCTGGCACGATCCATGAGAACTCCTAGTGGTTGTTGTGCCTCTATCCTAAGGCTATAAAAGGGTTGGGCCAGGCTGACCCTGGACCGTATTTCTTAATATAAAGACTACGCGAATCGCCCCGGCTCCCCTATCATGGTGCCGGAATATCTCAAACTTTAAGTAAAAGAACGAATATTTATGGCTGGCGTCCGAGTTCTACCCTGTACCCTGGCAATCTTCGGCGCGTTGGGCGATCTGGCCCTGCGCAAACTTTTCCCTGCCCTGTACCAGCTGGATCGCGAAGGTCTGCTGCACGAGGATACCCGCATCATGGCGCTGGCGCGTGACCAGGGCGATGGGGTCAAGCAGCTCGAGCACATCGAGGAGCGGTTGCGCCACTATGTGCCCAAGGCCGATTGGGATGAAGCGGTGTGGAGCCGGATGCGCGCGCGCCTAGGCTATCGCGCCATCGATTTTCGTAACCGGGAAGACTATACGGGACTTGCCGAGGATGTGGGTGAAACCGCTCCGCTGATCGCTTATTTCGCCACCCCGGCGCTGGTCTACAGTGCCATCTGCGAGAACCTCGCCGCCGTGGGTCTCTGCGAACGGACCCGGGTGGTCATGGAAAAGCCCATCGGCTACGACCTGGAATCCTCCAAGGTGGTCAACGACGCCGTGGCGCGCTTCTTCCCGGAAGATCGCGTCTATCGCATCGACCACTACCTGGGCAAGGAAACCGTCCAGAACCTCATCGCCCTGCGTTTCGCCAACAGCCTGTTCGAGACCCAGTGGAACCAGAACTACATCTCCCACGTGGAGATCACCGTGGCCGAGAAGGTCGGCATCGAAGGCCGCTGGGGCTACTTCGACCAGGCCGGCCAGTTGCGCGACATGGTGCAGAACCACCTGCTGCAACTGCTCTGCCTGACTGCCATGGATCCGCCGGCGGACCTGTCGGCCGACAGCATCCGGGACGAGAAGGTCAAGGTGCTCAAGGCGCTGGAACCCATCACCGCCGACCAGCTGGCCAGCCGCGTGGTGCTGGGGCAGTACACCTCGGGCTACAGCGACGGCAAGCCGGTACCGGGTTACCTCGAAGAGCCCAACTCCAATACCGAAAGCCGCACCGAGACCTTCGTCGCCATTCGCGCGGACATCCGCAACTGGCGCTGGTCCGGGGTGCCTTTCTATCTGCGTACCGGCAAGCGCATGCCGCAGAAGCTGTCGCAGATCGTCATCCACTTCAAGGAACCACCGCACTACATCTTCGCACCCGAGCAGCGCAGCCTGATCAGCAACCGCCTGATCATCCGCATCCAGCCGGACGAGGGGATTTCGCTGCAGGTCATGAGCAAGGACCAGGGCCTGCGCAAGGGGATGCAGCTGCGTAGCGGTCCGCTGCAGCTGAACTTCTCCGAGACCTTCAAGCACCTGCGGACGCCGGATGCCTACGAGCGGCTGCTGCTGGAAGTCATGCAGGGCAATCAGTCGCTGTTCGTCCGCAAGGACGAGATCGAAGCGGCCTGGAAATGGTGCGACCAGTTGATGGATGGCTGGTCGAAGATGGGCGACTCGCCCAAGTCCTATGCAGCGGGCAGCTGGGGTCCCCTGACCTCCATCGCCCTGATCGCACGCGACGGGAGATCCTGGTATGGCGACGTCTGATCTGGGGCAGGGCGTGACCCTGCGCGAACTGGCTGACCGCGAAGCTCACGCCGCGGCCCTGGCCGAGGCGGTCAGCGCCGGCCTGCGCGAGGCCCTGGCGGCACGCGGCGAAGCGCTGCTGATCGTCTCTGGCGGACGCAGCCCGGTGCCCTTCCTGGAGCGCCTGGCGCAGGCGGAGCTGGACTGGAGCAAGGTGCTGGTCACCCTGGCGGACGAGCGTTGGGTACCCGGCGACCATCCGGATAGCAACGCCGGTCTGCTGCGCAAGCACCTGCTGCAGGGGCCTGCCGCGGCGGCGCGTTTTGTCGACCTCTACAGCCCGGCGAATTCGGTGGAAGAGGGCATGGCCCTGACCGAGGCCCGGGTACGCGATGCCCTGGCAACCCCCGATGTGCTGGTACTGGGCATGGGCGACGACGCCCATACCGCCTCGCTGTTCCCTGGCAGCCCTGGTCTGGAAGAGGCCCTGGATCCGGCCAGCGAGCGGCTGACCTTCCCTGGCATCGCGCCGTCCGCGCCCCAGACCCGTATCACCCTGAGTCGCGCCTACCTGAGCCGGGCGCGGCAGCAGATCCTCGCCATCCAGGGCGTGGGCAAGCGACAGGTGCTGGAAACCGCTCTGGCCGAGGGCGACGAGCTGGCCACTCCGATCAAGGCGTTCCTCCGCGAACCCCTGGTCGTCTATTGGTGCCCCTGACGAGGAGTTGAGTTTTGGACATGCAGAACAAGATCGCGACCCTAGATGCCCTGTGCGCCCGCGCGCGGATCCTGCCGGTGATCGTGATCAACGACCCGGCCGACGTGCTGCCATTCGCTGACGCCATGGCAGCGGGTGGTCTCACCGCGCTGGAGATCACCCTGAGATCGGCCCATGGCCTGGATGCGGTACGCCTGCTGCGCCAGGAGCGCCCGAATCTGGACGTCGGCGTCGGTACCGTGCTGGACGTGCGGATGTTCGATGCCGCGGTCGAGGCCGGTGCCCAGTTCATCGTCACCCCGGGGACCACCGAGGAAATCCTCCAGGCTGGCGTGTCCGCGCCCATTCCGCTGCTGCCGGGGATCGCCACGCCTTCGGAAATCATGCAGGCCTATCGCCTCGGCTATCGTCGCTTCAAGCTGTTCCCGGCCAATGTCTATGGCGGCGTGGATGCGCTCAAGGCCTTCGCCGGCCCCTTCGCCGAGTTGAAATTCTGCCCCACGGGCGGGGTCAATCCGGGCAACGTGAAGCAGTACTTCCAGCAGCCCAACCTGCTGTGCGTGGGCGGTAGCTGGATGCTGCCCGGCGACGTGGTGAAGGCCAAGGACTGGAGCCGTGTCGAACAGCTGAGTCGCGAAGCGCTGGCCACCCTCGACTAGCGCTGCGGCCATCCGTCACCCGCCAGGCGAGCTAGGCTGGCGCGAGCAGGGGCGCTATCATGCGCCCCTGCCTTTTTCCTGGCGCCCATTCCGCGGCGCCGTTGTCGTCCACTACACCGGGAGGTGCCTGATGACCCTCGACAAGAATCCCCAACACGAATCCCTCGACGAAACCGTTCCCCCGCCGGCTGGCGAAAAGCTGCAGAAGGTGCTTTCGCGCCTCGGCGTCGGTTCGCGTCGTGACGTCGAAGCCTGGATCGGCGAAGGCCGCATCAAGGTCAATGGGGTGGTCGCCACCCTTGGCCTGCGGGTAATGCCCAAGGACGCCATCGCGGTGGACGGGCGCCTACTCAAGCGCGACCAGGCCGAGGAAGTGGTCCGCCGCGTGCTGATCTACAACAAGCCCGAGGGCGAGATCTGCACCCGTGACGACCCCGAAGGCCGGCCCACCGTCTTCGATCGGCTGCCCAAGCCCAAGCAGGGGCGCTGGATCAATGTCGGTCGCCTGGACATCAACACCACCGGCCTGCTGCTGTTCACCACCGATGGCGAACTGGCCAACCGCCTGATGCACCCGTCCTACCAGATGGACCGCGAGTACGCGGTGCGGGTACGCGGCGAAGTGACCGAAGAGATGCTGCTGCGGCTGAAGAACGGCGTCATCCTCGACGATGGTCCGGCGCGCTTTACCGATGTCCAGCAGGCGCCGGAAGGCGATGGCTTCAACCACTGGTTCCACTGCGTGGTCATGGAAGGACGCAACCGCGAGGTGCGCCGCCTGTGGGAATCCCAGGGGCTGGTGGTCAGCCGCCTGAAGCGCGTGCGCTTCGGTCCGGTGTTCATGACCAGTGACCTGCCGGCGGGTCGCTGGCGCGAAATGAACCAGGCGGAGATAGATATCCTCGCCGCCGAAGTCGGCCTGCCGTCGGTGGCCCTGCCGGCGATGGGTGCCAAGACCAAGGACAAGCTCGAGCGGCAGCAGCGCAAGACCTCGCGGCCGACCGATGCCGGCCGTGGATCGCGCAGCAAGGTGAACAAGGTCAGCAAGCCCCAGGGGTCGGCCGTGGCCGAGCGGCCGAGCGACGTCGGGCGCAAGCCGGTGAGCAAGGGCCGCACGGCACCGGGTATCGCCCCGCGCCGCGGTCCGAGTGGCGGTGGCACCGGCAAGGGCGGCCGCCGCTGAGGGGGAGGGGTCGCCTGCTAGCAGGCGACCTTCAGGTCAGGCTGCAGAGGCGATTACGCCCACCGGCCTTGGCCTGGTAGAGCGCACGGTCCGCGCGCAGCAACAGGCAGCGCGGGGACTCGACCTCGCGCAGGGTCGCCAAACCGATGCTGAGCGTGACCGGCAAGGGGATGGCGCCATCCCCGCTGGCCTGGGCTTCCACCGCCGTTCTCAGGCGTTCGGCCACGACGTGGGCCGCCTCATGGGGGGTGGCCGATAGCAGCACGCAGAATTCCTCGCCGCCAAAGCGGAATACCATGTCCATGCTTCTCAGGCAGGCACCGAGGGTGCTGGCGGTCTGCCGCAGCACGTCGTCGCCGACGCTATGGCCGAAGCGGTCGTTGATCCGCTTGAAGTGGTCGAGATCCAGCATTAGCAACGACAGCGGCTGCTGGGTGCGCCGGGCCAGTTCCAGTTCGCGGACCAGAGCGCGATCCAAGGCATTGCGATTGCCCACGCCCGTCAGGGCATCGCGCAGCGCGTTGTTGAGCGCCTCGCGATAGAGCAGGGCGTTGCGCAGCGGGAACATCAGGCTGCCAAGGAGATATTCCAGCGCCGCCAGTTCGCTGTCCTGAAAGCGCTTTGAACGGTAGAAGGTCAGGTCGCCCAGGCGGATGTCGCCGTGGCTCAGGTGGTAGTGCACCTGGTGCCCCTCGGCTTCGCCCAGGCCGATGGCGACATCTTCGCGCACATTGCGGTAGGCGAGCCCGGACAGGTCGATCAGCGAGTCCGTTTCCTGGCGGAAGAGCTGCAGCACCCGTTCCAGGTCGAGGGAGGACTGCAACACGGTGGTCAGGCGCTGGCGCAGGGCGCCAAGGACCTCGGGATCGCTTTCCCGCGTGACGGCAGCCTGGCTGGCATTGCGCAGCTGGCGGGCGCGATCGAGATTGATGGTGTTGGATGAGGGCGGGACCATGCCTGTTCTCCTTGGCGGATAGTCCCGCTACAGCGAGAACCGTGCCAGGCCCGCTAGGCTATAAAAATCAAAGACTTAGACGGAAGATGGCCACTGGCCGCCAGACCCTTGACGTCTGACGGCCGAGCAGACCCAGGTTTTGGCCTGCTAGTGACGATTTTCCGACGCCTGCCTCAGACCTTGAGGACCAGCTTGCCAAAGTTCTCGCCGGAGAAGAGCTTCATCAGAGTCTTGGGGAAGGTGTCCAGGCCTTCCACCACATGCTCGCGGGATTTGAGCTGGCCGTCCGCCAGCCAGATCGCCAGCTGCTGCTGGGCCTCGGCATAGTGGGCGACATGGTCCAGCACGATGAAGCCTTCCATGCGCGCGCGGTTGCTGAGCAGCGCCAGGTAGTTCTGCGGGCCCTGCACCTTGTCGCTGTTGTACTGGCTGATGGCGCCACAGAGCACCACCCGGGCGCGGAAATTGATCTGCGCGAGGACGGCATCCAGGGTCGGGCCACCGACGTTGTCGAAGTAGACATCGATGCCATTGGGGCATTCGCGGGCGAGGGCGCCGGCCAGATCCGGCTCGGCCTTGTAGTCGATGGCCGCGTCGAAACCCAATTCTTCGATCAGGTAGCGGCATTTCTCCGCCCCACCGGCGATACCGACCACGTGGCAGGCCTTGAGCTTGCCGATCTGGCCGACCATGCTGCCGACCGCCCCGGCGGCGCCGGAAACCACCAGGGTCTCGCCGGCCTTGGGTTCGCCCACGTCCAGCAGGCCGAAGTAGGCGGTCAGGCCGGTCATGCCCAGCACCGACAGGTACTGCGGCAGGCTGGCCTTGCGCGGATCCACCTTGTAGAAACCCTGGGGCTCGCCCAGGTAATAGTCCTGGATGCCGAGCATGCCGTTGACGGTGTCGCCCACCTTGAAGTCCGGGTGGTTGGACGCCACCACCTCGCCCACGCCCAGGGCGCGGATGACTTCGCCGAGGGCGATGGGCTTGATGTAGGACTTGCCTTCGTTCATCCAGCCGCGCATGGCCGGATCGAGGGACAGGAAAAGGTTCTTGATCAGCACCTGGCCGGCGCCGGGCTCGCCGACCGGCTGCTCGACCCGCTCGAAGGTGTCGGCGCTGGGTTCGCCGGATGGGCGCTTGGCGAGCAGGAACTGGCGATTGGTACGGGACATGGTGTTCTCCTGGCAGGAAGGATCCAGTTCCGACCGGTCAGGAGCGGCCAGGTTTCCTAACGGCGGCGTGCGGTGAGTAGCAGACTGGCCAAAAGCCCGGCGACCAGCCCCCAGAATGCCGAACCGATACCGGCCAGGGTGAGCCCCGAGGCGGTGACCAGGAAGGTGATCAACGCCGGCTCCCGCTGGCTGGGTTCGGCCAGGGCCCCGTGCAGGCCATTCATGATGGAGCCCAGCAGGGCCAGGGCCGCGACCGAGATCACCAGCTCGCTGGGCAAGGAGGCGAAGAGCGCCGCCAGGGTCGCGCCGAACAAACCGGCGATCCCATAGAAGAGCCCGCACCAGACTGCCGCGGTGTAGCGCTTGCTGGCATCCTCGTGCGCCTGGGGGCCGGTGCAGATCGCCGCGCTAATGGCGGCCAGGTTGATGCCGTGGGAGCCGAAGGGCGCCAGCAGCAGCGAGGCGATGCCCGTCGTGGCGATCAGCGGGGAGGCGGGGACCGCATAGCCATCGGTGCGCAGTACGGCGATACCGGGCATGTTCTGCGACGCCATGGCCACCACGAACAGCGGAATGGCGATGCCGATGGTGGCGGCCAGGGAGAAGGTCGGCGTAGTCCAGACCGGTACGGCCAGCTCCAGGCGCAGGGTCTGGAAGTCCAGCAGGCCCAGCGTGGCCGCCAGCACCAGGCCCGCGAGCAGGGCGATGAGCACGCAATAACGCGGGAGCAGTCGCTTGGCCAGCAGGTAGGCCAGCGCCATGCCGAGGACCAGGGCGGTCCGGTGCTGGGCCGCCGTGCAGATCTCGATGCCGATACGGAACAGGATCCCGGCCAGTAGCGCCGCGGCCAGGGCCGGTGGCACCCGGCGCAACAGCCGATCGACGCTGCCGGTGAGGCCGCACAGAGCCAGCAGGGCCGCGCAGATGACGAAGGCGCCGATGGCATCGCTGTAGGGCACCGAAGGCAGGCTGGTGACCAGCAGGGCGGCGCCCGGGGTCGACCAGGCGATGACGATGGGCGTGCGGTACTTCAGCGAGAGCCCTATGGTGGTCACGGCCATGCCGATGGACAGCGCCCAGATCCAGGAAGAGATCTGGCCAGGGCTCAGGGCGGCGTTCTGGCCGGCCTGGAACATCAGCACCAGGGAACTGGTATAGCCCACCAGCATGGCGACGAAGCCGGCCACCACGGCGGCGGGGGAGCTATCGGCCAGCGGCATCAGCCGTCGTGGGGCAGCGTGCATCGGAAACCTCAGTGATGACCGAACAGGATGGGGTAGAGCGACACGACCAGCAGCAGCGCCATGCTCCAGTTGAACAGCCGCAGCCGCGCCGGACTGCTCAGCAGACGCCGCAAGCCCATGCCGAACAGCGTCCAGAGGCTGACGCTGGGCAGGTTGATCAGGGCGAAGAGCAAGGCTACCAGCAGCAGGTTGGCGGTGAAGTTCTCGGCCGGAATATAGGCGGTGACCGCGCCGAGCGCCATCACCCAGGCCTTGGGATTCACCCACTGGAAGGCCGCGGCCTGAAAGAAGCCGAAGGGCTTGCCACTGCCGCTCTCCCGTGGCGTGGGAGCCGCCGCGGTGGCGAGTTTCCAGGCCAGGTAGAGCAGGTAGGCGCCGCCGATCACCCGTAGGGCGATCTGCAGGGGCGGGTAGAGCACGAACAGCTGACCCAGACCGAGACCGGTGCAGATGACCAGCAGCATATGGCCGAGGCTGATGCCGAACATGTGCGGCAGGGTGCGCCGGAAGCCGAAGTTCACGCCCGAGGCCAGCAACATCATGTTGTTGGGGCCGGGGGTGGCGGAGGAAACGAAGGCGAAGAGCATGAAGGCGGTGAGCAGTTCGACGGTCATGAGGGCTTTCCCTGGGCTTTGTGCCAGCTTAGCCAGCGGCCAGGAGCCGGTATCCGTACACCGGGTGCGTGAACGACCAATACAGTTTCTAGAACCAGTTGGTGACCTTTCAACTGTCCTGCCCGCCGACATCGCCATCCTGGCGTCCGGCGAGGGCCTGGTTGAAGGCCAGCCAGCCCGCCGCCGCCTCGGGACCGACCGCGCCCAGGGCCGCCTGCACCAGGCGCATCTGTTCCCGCCGCAGGGTCTGTTCCAGCGCCAGTCCGCCGCGGGTCAACGACAGCCGGCGTTTGCGCTTGTCCGTGGCATCCGTCTCCATGGCCACCAGCTGCATCTCCAGCAGCTGGCGCAGCGGGATGTTCAGCGCCTGCTTGGTGACATTGAGCACCTCCAGCAGGGCCTTGTTGCTCAGCCCCGGTTCCCGGGCGATGAAGAACAGGATGCGCTGGTGTACCCGGCTCAGCCCGCGCCGGGCCAGCATGTCGTCGGCCTTGGCGGTGAAGGCCTGGTAGCCGAAGAAGAAGGTCTCCATGACCAGGCGTTGCTGGGCGGTCTGATTTAGGTCAAGCATATTGACTTGTATTCCACGGGTGGATTAGGGTCGGTCAAGTAGTTTGACTCATTACCTGGCCACAGGCCACAGGAGGGCAGATGGCATTTTCCGAACGGGTGACCCGACTCAAGAGCAGCCTGATCCGCGACATCCTGGCGGCGGCCCAGCGCCCGGAGGTAATGTCCTTCGCGGGCGGCCTGCCCGCCGAGCGCTGCCTGCCCGAGGTCGATTGGCGCGCGATGCCGGCAGCCTTGGGCCAGTACGGCATGAGTGAGGGCGAGCCGGCGCTGCGCGAAGCCATCGCCGCCCAGGCCCGTGCCTACGGACTCGATTGCACCGCCGAGCAGGTACTGGTCACCGCCGGTTCGCAGCAGGCGCTGGACCTGGTCGCCAAGCTGTATATCGACGTGGGCACCCCGGTGCTGGTGGAAGGGCCTACCTACCTGGCCGCCCTGCAGAGCTTCCAGTTCTTCGGTGCCGACTGCCTGAGCGTCGGGCTGACGCCGGAAGGCCTGGACCTGGACGAGCTGCGTGGTCGCCTGGAGCGGCAGCGCCCGGCCTTCGCCTATCTGATCCCCACCTTCCAGAATCCGTCCGGCGTGCGCTATTCGGCGGCCAATCGCACCGCCGTGGCCGCCCTGCTGGACGAATTCGGCGTGACCCTGGTCGAGGACGAGCCCTACCGCGAACTCAACTATGACGGGGCTCCGGCGCTGCCGCTGTGCGCCCAGCTGCGACGTAGTGCCTGGATCCACACCGGCACCCTGTCCAAGACGCTGCTGCCCGGCCTGCGGGTGGGCTACCTGATCGCCTCGCCAGAGCTGCTCAAGCCGTTGCGGGCGCTCAAGCAGGCGGCCGATCTGCACACCTGCCGGATCAGCCAATGGCAGGTGTTGCAGTGGCTGGGGTCGGCCCGCTATGACCGCCACCTGGCGGAGGTTCGGGCCTTCTACCGGGAGCGCCGCGATGGCTTCGCGCAGGCCCTGGCCCGGCACTTCACCGACCTCGCCGACTGGCAGGTGCCCCAGGGCGGCCTGTTCTTCTGGCTGCGCCTGAAGACGCCACTGGATACTCGCACCCTGCTGGACGCGGCCCTGGCCCAGGATGTCGCATTCATGCCGGGCGAACCCTTCTTCGCCGAACCCGACCGCCACCATGGCTTGCTGCGGCTCAATTTCAGTCACGTGCAGCCCGAGCGCCTCGATACCGGCCTGGCGCGCCTGGCTGACGTGATCCGCAGCGCAACCCCCGCCCACGAGGAGCTTTGAGATGTATCAGGTCTACGGAGATCGTCGTTCCGGCAACTGCTACAAGGTCGTCTTGCTGCTACACCTGCTCGGCCTGGACTATCGCTGGCATGACGTCGACATCCTCGCCGGGGAGACCCAGAGCCCGGCGTTCCTGGAGAAGAACCCGAACGGCAAGATCCCGGTGCTGGAACTCGAGGATGGCACCTGCCTCTGGGAATCGAACGCCATCCTCAATTTCCTGGCGGAGGGAACGACATTCCTGCCGAGCGAACCTCGCCTGCGCACCCAGGTGCTGCAGTGGCAGTTCTTCGAGCAATACAGCCATGAGCCCTATGTCGCGGTGGCGCGCTTCATCCAGCTCTACCAAGGGATGCCGGAAGAGCGTCAGGCGGAATACGAAGTCTGCCAGGTGCGTGGCTACAAGGCTTTCCGGGTAATGGAGCAGCAGCTGCAGCGCACGCCGTTCCTGGTGGGAGACAGTTACTCCATCGCCGACATCGCGCTCTACGCCTATACCCACGTGGCCCATGAGGGTGGCTTCGATCTCGATGGATTCCCGGCGATCCGCACCTGGCTCGAGCGGGTCGCGGCGCAACCGGGCCATGTCGCCATCGGCTGAGAGACAGCAGGGGAGCCGGGCTCCCCTGGCGGACCGAGGTGGGCTAGCGGGCGCTGACCACGAATTGCCAGTACTGGTTGAGGCGGCGCTCCCCACCGTTGGCGGTCAGCAGCACCGAGGACGGCGGTCTGGACTGCAGCTCCGGCAGCGACTTCATCAGCGTCAACCAGTTGCTGTAGTAGGTCTGCAGGCAGCGTCGCGCCGTGCCGTTGTTCTGCAGCGAGGTGAGGGCTTTCTGGTAGGTCGGCTCGATCTGCGACAGCGCCAGGCTGACGCAGCTGTCGGTGTCGGAGAAACGCGCCGTGTCACCGATGCGCGTACCGGCGATGACCGCCTTGTTCGCACAGCTCTTGAAGGCGGTCATGCTGGCCTGCTCGAACTGCAGGGCATCCTGGTCCATGGCGAAGGCGGAACTGCTGCCAGCGACGGCTGCAGCGAGGGCTAGGGCGTAAGCGTGGCGTTTCATGGTGGCGTCCCTGACTACGTCGGTACAACGTGATGGCATCAATGCACAGCGGCAGACTGCGCCTTATGGCAAATGTTCAGCGTCCGAGGCGGCGAAGCGCCATCAGGTGAACTCCACCAGACCAACGGTCGTGAGACCTATGAAGAGGGCGGTCAGGGCGACCATGGCGAAGGCCAGCAGATAATCTTCCATCAGGGTTTTCCCTACTACGATGACGGCAGTAGGACCGATGGCCATTGGCCAGGTTCTTCAGGGAAGGAGAATTAATTCTTCTTGCCGACGGAAGGTCGGCAGCGGATAAAAGAACGCCGCCCCGGAGGGCGGCGTGGGGGAGGATCACTCTTCCAGGCGATTCTTGTCGAGCTGCTTGGCTAGACCCGCACCCAGATCGGCGCCGGTGACCGGTGCCGCATTGGGGTCGGACATGGTCCGGGTAGCCAGTTGCTCCACCGCCTTGGCCTGCACCGATGGCAGCTTGACGCTCGGCAGGCCATCGCCACCGTCCACCGCAGGGCCGGGTTGCTCGACGTATTCCCAGTCCTGACCCTGGTTCCACGGGCCGCGGGCGTCGCCTTCGCCTTGCGACATGTTGTAATAGACGCTGGCGAATTCCGGACGGGGCGGGACCTTGCCTTGCGGGAAGTTGGGCTGGATGGAATGCAGGGCGTTCTCGAAGGACTTCTGGTGGGCGATCTCGCGCGTCATCAGGAAGCTCAAGGTGTCCTGGATGCCAGGGTCATCGGTGACGTTGATCAGGCGCTCGTAGACGATCTTGGCGCGGGCTTCGGCGGCGATGTTGGATCTCAGGTCGATGGTGGGTTCGCCGATGGTGTCGATGTAGGCCGCGGTCCAGGGGACACCTGCCGAATTGACCAGCGCCGGGCCACCGCCATAGAGCACCTGGGTGACATGGGAGTCATTGCCGGCTCCGGTGAGGGAGCGGTACATGTCCGCTTCGGCCTGGGTTTTCTCCGCCAGGTCGCCCTTGGCGCCCTTGTTCAGCATGGCGATCAGGGAACCGATGATCTCCAGGTGGCTGAGTTCCTCGGTGGCGATGTCGAACAGCATGTCTTTGCGGCCCGGGTCCAGCTCGGCTATCGCCTGGGTGAAGTAGCGCATGGCGGCGGCGAGCTCGCCTTGCGGGCCGCCGAATTGTTCCAGCATCAGGTTGGCGAGGCCGGGGTTGGGTTCGGACACGCGCACGGTGTATTGCAGTCGCTTGTTATGGACGAACATGTAACCTCCAGGGGCTAGTCACGGGTGTATCACGGTCTGCGCCCGTTCAAGGTCCGCTGCGCATTGGCCAAGCTGCGTTGAAAAGCCCTGGGTCGTCAGCCCGACCTGGGCGGCCCCGTCGGAATGCTCAGTTACCATCCGTGGATTCGAGCGCGAATCCGATACGCTTCCTGGAGGCCTTTTCCGCTTGTTTGGCTTTCGCTCATGCGACGTTGAACAGGCTCTTTTCAGCGCTTCGCGGTCAGGTCAGGGTCGGCGGAGCGTTCCAGGAAGGCGCGGGTGGTGGCGGGCAGGTCGTCCAGCAACCAGGCCGCCATGGCCTTCTCCTGTTCGAGGATGCGTTCGCAGGCGTGCTGCGTTTCGCTGTCGCCGATCTCGGCGGCGGCGGCGATGATCACGGTGTAGGTGGCGATTTCGATGTTCTCGAAGACATAGCCGGCGATGGCGCCCTTGATGACTTCGTCGCTCATGGGCGCACCGCCGATGGCCTGGCCCAGCGCCATCAGCTTGCCGCCGATGTCCTTGAGGGTAGAGGGGCTGCCACCGAGGCGGCTCAGGCAACCTTCGATCACCTGCCGCTGCTCCTGGGTCTCCTTGATGTGCTGCTCGATGCGCTGGCGCAGCTGCGGATAGTGCTCGAGGCGGGCGGCCTGGGCGGACAGCATCTTTTCCGCCTGCTCCTCCATGGCGTGCGCATCGCGCAGCCAGTCGATGAGGTTGTCTTTCTTGGAAGCTGTCATGGCGAAACTCCTGCTCGGTAAAGCGCTGACAAGGGCACCGGAGGCCGAGTCAGATCGCGTTCTGTCTGCTTATTAGTAGGCCTGAGCGAGCCAGAGATTCGCGCGATGATGGCCTTTCGGATCGATGGGAAAGGCCGCGGGATTTTGTTCTACAAGCCCAGCGGCGGCAGGTTGTCTGGGGCTGGAATTTGTTGGACACCGGGCTCTTGGCTGTATAAGTCTTGTCGCAGCAGCTCCGGGCTTTAGTCATATCTTTGCCGTTCGCCCCCCAGGAGACACCGTTCACCCCCTGCTTGGCGGTGTCCCCCGCTTCTGTGTCAGGATTCGGTGAATGCAGGGGAAGGAGTCAGCATGAAGGGGCCTGAGGAGCAGAAGCCAGACGCGGGCCTGACCGGGTCGCCGCCTTCGCCCGGGGGCGACTGGCCGGATCCGAATGTGCTGGGGCTCGAGGCGGAGGAGGTCATCGCGCGCTTGCGCGAGGCGGCGGCGGCAGCGGACTGGGCCTGGTACCAGCGCCGTGGCAACTGGTGTCGCCTGGCGCAAGGCAATGCCGCGAGCGCCTGGCCGGCTCTGCTCGACGACGAGGACCTGGTGCGTTATCGCGCCGATGCAAGGCTCGTCTGCCTGCCCACGGGTGGCGGGCCGACCCCGCTGGGATGGCTGCTCGGCCAGCCCGATAGCCAGACCGACTTCGCCGCCCTGGCCCTCAGGTTCGGCTTCCTGCTGCAGCGCCTGCAACTCCAGCGTGCCCAGGCGATCCAGCAGGTGCTCTACGACATCACCTATCTGGCCAGTTCGACGGTGGATCGCCAGTCGTTCATGCAGCGCACCCACGAGCTGCTGGTGACGCTGATCGATGCGGAAAACCTCTGCCTGGCGCTGCTCGATCCCGGTGCCGAGCAGATCCACTATCCCTATTACTTCGACCAGCGCGACGAGAGCCCGCCCGAGCCGGGCTCCTTCGAGCCGCTGGAGCGCGATCACCCGAGCATGACGGCCTATGTCCTCCTGCATGGCGAGCCCTTGCTGGTGCCCCGTGAGGTCATCGAGGCGGCGCAGGAGCAGGGTCCCTACTACTGCCAGGGCACGGTGCCGGAATTCTGGATGGGCATCCCGCTCAAGGACGGCGCCGACCGGACCTTCGGCGTACTCAGCCTGCAGGTCTATGATCGCGAGCGCCGCTATGGCAGCGAGGACCAGGCGCTGTTCCAGGTCATCGCCCGGGACGTGGCCATGGCCCTGGACCGCATCCTGCGGCGCGAGGATCTGGAGGCCACGGTAGGCTTGCGCACCCAGGAGCTCTCCGAGCTCAACGCCCGCCTGCGCGAGCAGATCGCCGAGCGCGAGCGCGCCGAGCAACTGCAGGCCGCGCTGTTCCGCATCGCCGAGCTGTCCAGCGTCAGCACCGACATGACCGAACTGCTCGGCGGGCTACATCGGGTGGTCGGCGAACTGCTCTATGCGCACAATTTCTATATCGCCCTGTACGACGATGCCTCGGACCAGGTGAGCTTTCCCTACTTCGCCGACGAGCGCCGCCACACGGCGCCGGTGGCCCGACGCCACAGCCGGGGCTATACGGAATACACCATTCGCCAGCGGCGTCCCTGCCTCATCGATCGCGAGAAGGCACACCGGCTGATTGAGGAGGGTGAGATCACCCCGGTGGAGGGCACCCCGGAGGCCTACTCCTGGCTGGGCATCCCACTCTACGACGGCAAGCAGGTGCGCGGGGTGCTGGCGGTGCAGAGCTATCGCGAGGACGTCCGCTACAGTCGTCGCGACCAGGAGCTGCTCACCTTCGTATCCCGCCATATCGACACCGCCCTGTCGCGGCGCAGTGCCGCGGAAGCCATCCAGCATTCGCGCCAAGCGCTGGAGGTGCGGGTGCAGGAGCGGACCAAGGCGCTGGACGACGCCAATGCCCGGCTGCTGTACGAGAACAACCACGATTCGCTGACCCGGTTGCCCAATCGCAGCTTCTTCCAGCAGCGCCTCGGCGCGCTCTGGTCGGCGGTCGAGCGCGAAGGCGCCGGGCTGGCGGTGATGTTCCTCGACCTGGATCGCTTCAAACGAGTCAACGACCAGTTCGGCCACCCCTTCGGCGACCTGCTGCTGGTCGCCGCCGGGGAGCGGCTGTCCAGCTGCCTGCGCGAAAGCGATCTGCTGGCGCGCCTGGGCGGCGACGAATTCGCCATCCTGGTGCCCGGCGGTGGCCTGGATTCGCCGGTGGCCATCGCCCAGCGCATCATCGAGGCCTTCGACCGGCCCCTGGTGATCGACGACCACAGCCTGTTCGCCTCGTGCAGCATCGGCATCGTGGTGGCCGATCCGGCCCTGCATCGCCAGCCGGACGATCTGCTGCGCGATGCCGACACCGCCATGTACCGGGTCAAGCAGGGCGGGCGCGACAACTTCGCGGTGTTCAACCAGGAGTTGCGCCAGGTGGTGTCCGACCAGGTGGTGCGCGAGGGCGCGCTACGCAAGGCGCTGAAGAACGGTAACGAATTGGAGCCCTTCTTTCAGCCCATCATCGAGGTGACGACCGGACGGGTAGCCGCACTGGAGGCGCTGATCCGCTGGCGGCAGCCCGATGGCAGCGTGCTGGCGCCTGGCGCCTTCCTGCCCGAGCTGGAGGGCCTGCGCCTGATCGGGCGGCTGGATACCTACATGCTGACGCGGATCGCCGCCATCCTCGCCGAGCCGGCCCAGGCCCACTGGCCGGTGGTCCACGTCAATTGCTCCAGCTACAGCATCGTCCGCCCGGAATTCGCCGACGAGGTGCTGAGCATCCTGGCCGCCCATGGCGTGGCGCCTTCGCGCATCTGCCTGGAGCTGACCGAGGGCGCCCTGGTCGCCGAGCCGGAGCGCGCCAAGGCCACCATGGAAGCCCTGGACCGCCAGGGGGTCTCGGTGGTGCTGGACGATTTCGGGGCGGGATTCTCGTCCCTGGGCTACGTCCACGAATACCGCTTCCGCGGGCTCAAGATCGACAAGTCCTTCGTGCTGCGCCTGGCCGAGAGCAGCCGCAGCGTCGCCATCGTCCGGGCCATCGTGCGGATGGCCGAATCCCTGGGCCTGGATGTGGTTGCCGAAGGCGTCGAGGACGCCCAGGCGCTGCAGCTGCTCAAGAACATGGGCGCGCGGCACGCCCAGGGTTATCACTTCGCCCGGCCGCTGGAGCTGCTGGCGACCCGTCGCCTGCTGGCCAGCGCCGCGGGCTAGAAGGCGACGCCCGCGACCAGGATCAGGTTGGTGTAGGGCTGGCATTCGCCGGTGCGGATCTGCACCCGGGCGCCTTGGCAGAGCGCCTTCAGTTCCGCATGGCTGACCAGCTGCCGTGGGCCCAGGGCACCATCCGCGGTCAGGCGCTCCAGTTCGGCCAGCGCCGGTGGCTGGGCGGCGAGGGATTCCTCCGCAAGCACGTGGCTTCCCACCTGCATCTCGCTGAGCAGGGCCTGCAGCACGCTGACGAAGTCGGGAACGCCCGGGGTCACGGCCAGATCGACCAGGGGCGTGCCTGGCGGCACCGGCATGCCGGCGTCACCGATGACCACCCGATCGCCATGACCGAGACTGGCCACGGCCTGGGACAGGGCGATATTGAGCAGAGCGGTCTTCTTCACGAGGCGAGTTCCTGGCGGGTGGGGATGGACGGCTGGGCGCCGGGGCGGGTGACGGCGATGGCCGCTGCGCGCTGGCCGAGGGCGATGGCATCGGCGACGCTCAGGCCCTCGGCCAGGCCGGCGGCGAAACCGCCGAGAAAGGTATCGCCCGCGGCGGTGGTGTCCACCGCCTTGACGGGCGTGGCGGGATGATGGCGGCAATGGCCGGCGCTGACTTCCAGCAGGCCCTGGCTACCCAGGGTGAGCAGCACCTGGCGGGCACCGGCGGCGACCAATTGGCGCGCGGCCGCCTCGGCCTGCTCCAGGGTCTCCACCGGCAGGCCGGTGAGCAGGCTGGCTTCGCTTTCGTTGGGCACCAGATAATCGATGTGGGTGTACCACTCGGCCGGCAAGGGCCCGGTGGCTGGCGCCGGGTTGAGGATCACCGTCTTGCCCAGGGCATGGGCACGGGCCAGGGCGGCGCCCACCGTGGCCAGTGGCACCTCCAGCTGGGCGATCACCAGCTTGGCCTGGTCGAGCAGGGTTTCCTGGGCCTGCAGGTGTGCGGCGGACAGCTCGCCGTTGCCGCCGGCAACGATGACGATGGCGTTCTGCCCCTGGTCGTCCACCAGGATGGAGGCGATCCCGGTGGGCACCTCGGCGGCCACCGCGACCGCCCGGCAATCGATGCCTTCCTGGCGCAGGCCGTGGGTCAGCAGCTCGCCATAGGGGTCGGCGCCGACGCAGCCGATCATGGCGACCCGGGCGCCCAGGCGCGCGGCCGCCACCGCCTGGTTGGCGCCCTTGCCGCCAGGCGCGGTGGCGAAGGTATGGCCGGCGAGGGTCTCGCCGCCCCTGGGCAGGCGCGGGGCGCGCACCACCAGGTCCATGTTGAGGCTGCCGATGACGATGACGTCAGGGTGCATGGGAAGTCTCCAGAGCAGAAGGCGCCGCGGTGGATTCGCGCAGCACCAGCCGGGGTACGGCGATGTCGTGGGTGGAAGGGCCGCCGACCGCGTCGCGGCGGGCCAGCAGCAACTGGGCCGCGCGTTCGCCGAGGTCGCGGATCGACTGGCCGATGGTGGTCAGGGCCGGGTAGAGATAGCGGCTGAGTTCGATGTCATCGAAGCCCACCACCGACAGCTGGGCGGGGACGTCGAGCCCTCGCTCGGCGGCGGCGCGCAGCACGCCCAGGGCGATGGTGTCGTTGCCGGCGAAGATCGCCGTCGGGTGCTCCGGCTGGGCCAGCAACTCGCGCGCGGCGGCGTGACCGGCCGCGGCGGTGAAGGGGCAGCGTTGGATGGCACCAGGGACTAGGCCGGCTTCCGCCAGGGCCTCCTGGTAGCCGGTGATCCGCTCGCTGGCGACCGGTGAGTCCGCCGGGCCGCCGATGCAGGCGATCCGGCGATGGCCGAGTTCGAGGAGATGGCGGGTGGCGAGCAGGCCGCCCTGGTGGTGGTCGACACGGATATGCGCGGCCTGGACGCCGTCCAGCGGGCGGTCGGCCAGTACCAGGGGAATGCGCAGCCCGGCGAGGGCGCGGGCGAAGCGCGGGTCGCCGTCCACGGTAGCCACTACCAGGCCATCGATCCGGCGTTCCTTGAGCACCCGCAGGTATCTCAGTTGCTTGTCCGCATCGTCGTCGGAGTTGCAGAGGATGACGCTGTAGCCCTGGCGCTCGCAGTGATCCTCGATCCCCCGGGCCAGTTCGGCGAAATAGGGGTTGACCGCATTGGGCACCAGCACGCCGAAGGTACCGGTAGCCCGGCTGCGCAGGGAGCGGGCGACGCCGCTGGGCACGTAGCCCAGTTCGGCGATGGCGGCCTCGACCTTTTCCCGCACGCCCGGACTGACCGGGCGGCTGTTGTTCACCACATGGGACACGGTGGTGTAGGAGATGCCGGCGCGGGCGGCGACATCCTTGATCGTCGCCATCAGCCCTGTCTCTTGGCGCGCTGGCTACGGTAGGTGTCGAGGATCACCGCGACCACGATGACCGCGCCGGTGATGATGCGCTTGGTCGGCTCGCTGGCACCGACCTGCGCCAGCCCCGCGGCCAGCACCGAGATGATCAGCACGCCGAAGAAGGTGCTGATCACCGAGCCGCGCCCGCCCATCAGGCTGGTGCCGCCGATCACCACGGCGGCGATCACCTGCAGTTCCAGGCCGACGCCGGCGTTGGGATCGGCGGCTTCCAGGCGCGAGATCTGGAACAGCGCGGCAAGGCCCGCCAGCAGGCCCATGAGGGCGAAGACGATGACCTTGTAGGGCTTGGGGTTGATCCCGGCCAGGCGCACCGCTTCCTCGTTGGTGCCGATGGCGATCAGATAGCGCCCGAGCACCGAGCGTGTCAGCAGCAGCTGGGCGACCACGATCACCAGCAGGGCGATGACGAAGGAGGGCGAGATGCCGAAGGCGAAGGGCGTCGACAGCCAGGCGTAGGCATCGCCGATGTAGGCGGTGCGCGAATCGGTCAACTGGTAGGCGGCACCACGGGCCATCTCCAGCACGCCCAGGGAGACGATGAAGGAGGGGATGCGCCAGGCCACGGTCACGCTGCCGGTGAGGGTGCCGGTCAGGGCGGCGCAGAGCATGCCCAGGGCGGCGGCCGGGAGGATGCCCCAGCCCCACTCCAGGGTGGCGACGCTGACCACCGCGGCGGCCAGGGCCACCACCGAACCCACCGACAGGTCGATGCCGCCGATGATCAGGATGAAGGTCATCCCGGTGGCCAGCACCATGAGGTCGGGAATCTGGTTGGCCAGGGTGGTGAAGGTGGCATAGGAGAGAAAGTGACTGCTCAGCACGGAGAACAGCACGATCATCGCCAGCAGCGCTGCGGCCAGGCCGACGTAGGTACCCAGGCCCAGGCCGAAGGCGCGCTTGGAGGAGGTGACGGGAAGACTGCTCATCGAATGGCTTCCTGAGAAAGGGGTTGCGGCGGGACAGGTTCTTCCAGCAGGGCTTCGCGGGAGCGATAGCCGGCGAAGGCGGCGGCCAGCAGCCGCTCCTGATCCCAGTCATGGCGTTCGAAGGTGGCTTCCAGGCGGCCCGCGGAGATCACGCCGATGCGATCGCAAATCAGCATCAGCTCGCGCAGATCGCT
Organism: Pseudomonas sp. No.117; assembly: GCF_054558395.1. Classification (NCBI taxonomy): domain Bacteria; kingdom Pseudomonadati; phylum Pseudomonadota; class Gammaproteobacteria; order Pseudomonadales; family Pseudomonadaceae; genus Pseudomonas; species Pseudomonas sp. No.117. Next base: position 311,781 of record NZ_BAAJNP010000004.1, on the reverse strand, counting down.
GGAGACCACGACCAGGGCCTTGCCCTGGCGGGTGAGTTCGGCCAGCAGGCCATAGATCTCGAACTTGGCGCCGACGTCGATGCCGCGCGTGGGTTCGTCGAACAGCAGCACCTGACAGTCGCGCTCGAGCCAGCGCCCGATCACCACCTTCTGCTGGTTGCCGCCAGAGAGCTCGCCCACGGTCTGGGTACCGTCGTTGCAGCGGATGCGCAGGCCCTTGATCTGGCGCTCGGCCAGGGCGGCTTCACGGGCGCCGCTGACCAGGCCCTGCTGAGCAACCTTGGCCATGCTGCCGAGGGCCAGGTTGGCGCTGATCGGCTGGCTGAGCAGCAGGCCCTCGCCCTTGCGATCCTCGGTGATCAGGGCGATGCCCTGGCGTACCACCTTGGCGGGTGACCCCAGGTCGACCGGCTTACCGGCCAGGCGCACCTCGCCGGAATCGGCGCGGTCGGCGCCGAAGATCAGCCGCAGCAGCTCGGTACGGCCGGCACCGATGAGGCCGGAGATGCCATAGATCTCCCCGGCGCGGACGCTGAAGGAGACGTCCCGGACCTTGTCGGCGCGATGGAGGCCGCGGACTTCCAGGAGCGGCGGGCCGAAGCGGCGCTCGCCCATGTCCAGGTGCTCGCCGAGGTCCCGGCCGACCATGAGGCTGACGATCTGCTCGATGTCGTAGTGCGCCATGGGCGCATCGGCCACCAGGCGGCCGTCGCGCAGCACCACCAGTTGCTGGGCGATGCGCTTGAGTTCTTCCAGGCGATGGGAGATGTAGACCAGCGCCACGCCGCGGGCACGCAGCCGTTCGATCTGCTCGAACAGCAGCTCCACCTCGCGGGAGGTGAGCATGGCGGTGGGCTCGTCGAGGATCAGCACCCGGCAATCGCCGATCAGGTTACGGGCGATTTCCACCATCTGCTGGTGACCGACGCCCAGTTCGGCGATGGGCGTATCCGGATCGATGGACTCCAGGCCGACCTGGGCCATGGCCAGCCGCGCCTGTTCGCGCAGCTGACGGCGGTCGATCCAGCCCAGCCGCCGGGGCAGGCGGTCGAGAAAGAGATTTTCCGCCACGGTGAGGGTGGGCAGCAGATTGAGCTCCTGCATTACCATCCGCACGCCCTGGGCTTCCGCCTCGCGGCGGCTGCCCGGCGCATAGGGTCGGCCGAGAAAACTCAGCTCACCGGTGGTGGGTTGCACCAGGCCACAGAGGATCTTGGACAGGGTGCTCTTGCCGGCGCCGTTTTCCCCGGTGAGCGCCAGCACCTGGCCGGCGCGCAACTCCAGGTCCACGCCGCCGAGTACCGGCTGGGCATAGGTCTTGCCGATGCCACGGGCGCTGAGGATCACCTCGGACGACATGGGGCTCTCCTCGGATCAGGGCTTGGTGACGAGTTCGACCGGCGTCTCGATCACCCCGTCCTTGGCACCGGTGGGCTCGCCCTTGACCAGCTTGAGCGCGGCTTCGATGCCGAACACGGCCTGCTTGGCGGCGAACTGGTCGGCGGTGGCGAGGACGCGACCGTCCTTGAGCATCGGGTGGATGGCCTTGATGTTGTCGTAGCCGACTACCTGCACCTGGCCTTTCTTGCCGGCCGCACGCACGGCGGAGACGGCACCCAGCGCCATGCTGTCGTTGCCGGCCAGCAGGGCCTTGAGGTCCGGGTACTCGTTGAGCATGGCCGCGGCGACGGCGTTGCCCTTGTCGATCTCCCAGTTGCCCGACTGCACGCCGACGATCTTCATACCGGCCGCTTCCATGGCGTCCTTGAAGCCTGCGGTGCGCTGCTGGGCGTTGGTGGTGGTGGAGACGCCCTCGATGATGCCGACCTGGTCACCCTGCTTGAGCTGCTTGGCCAAATACTCGCCCACCAGGCGCGCGCCCTTGCGGTTGTCGGGGCCGACGAAGGGGATGTCCAGCGACTTGGACTTGAGCACCTCGGGATCCAGGCGGTTGTCGATGTTGACCACCTTGATGCCGGCGTCGCTGGCCTTCTTCAGCACCGGCACCAGCGCCTTCGAGTCCGCCGGGGCGATGACCAGAGCGTCGACCTTGGACACGATCATCTGCTCGACGATGCGGATCTGACTGGAGGTATCGGTCTCGTCCTTGATCCCGTTGGAGATCAGGTCGAAGTCGCCGGAATGCTCTTTCTGGTAGGTCTTGGCGCCGTCTTCCATGGTCAGGAAGAATTCGTTGGCCAGGGACTTCATGACCAGCGCGACCTTGGGCTTTTCGGCGGCCGTGGCATGACTGGCGGTGAGCGGCAGGATCAGCGAAGCGGAGGTGAGAGCGATAGCCGCCAGTAGGCGGGCAGGGCGGAAGGCCAGCATAGGGGATCTCCGAATTCTTATGGTTCTTGTGGTCGCGCAAACGTTTGCGCGAAAGCGAGAATGTCCGCTTCGTTGGTAGCTGTCAACGGAAGTCACTACATGAATCGATTCAGCGCCAGGGGACGGCAGGTTGGCCCCGGCCCTGTAGCCCCCGGTATACTGTGCAATCGTGTTCAACCAGGCGCCCGGCGCCCGAGAGTCTCTGCCATGTCCTTTTCCGAATCCGCCCTGAAATCCCTCATCCGCGCCGTGCCCGATTTTCCCAAGCCGGGGGTGATCTTTCGGGACATCACGCCGCTGTTCCAGTCGCCCGAAGGCCTGCGCGCCGTCATGGCGGAGTTGCTGGAGCGCTATCGTTCGGCGTCCTTCACCCATGTCGGGGCGCTGGATGCCCGCGGATTCCTCATCGGCCCGATCCTGGCCTATGAACTGGGCAAGCCGCTGGTGCTGTTCCGCAAGCAGGGCAAGCTGCCGGCCGAATTGCTGACCGAGGTCTACAGCACCGAATACGGCGATTCGGTGATCGAGGTGCACAAGGACAGCGTCGGCGCCGGTGATTCAGTGCTGCTGGTCGACGACCTCATCGCTACTGGCGGCACCCTGGTCGCCGCCGGCAACCTGATCCGCCGCCTAGGCGCCGAGGTCCACGAGGCCGCCGCCATCGTCGACCTGCCCGAGCTGGGCGGCTCCAAGCGCCTGGAAGCGGCTGGCATCCCCACCTTCGCCCTGACAAGCTTCGCGCTGTCGGAGTATTGAGAGCCCCCGATCGCGGCCACGGCGGTCCGCCGATGCGGCTGCTCCTACAGGGTAGAGATTGACTGTAGGAGCGGCCCATGGCCGCGATAACGGCGTCGAGCCTGACCTCCGCGTTCTGCCGGCATCTCCCGCGGTACCCGTTCGCGGACAAGGCTGCGCCGTTGTCCACCCTACGACGGTGGTGCCTTTGCAGGACCTGCTGCACCGGCAGATCGCCAGAGCCGCAACAGGTCACCCAGGTCGTAGGTTGGGTTGAGCGCAGCGAAGCCCAACGGATGTTGCCTCCGCGGCGCTTTTGTTGGGCTTCGACGATAGAGCCGTCTCAACCCAACCTACGATCCTGCCATTGGCGCCGTAGGTTGGGTTGAGCGCAGCGAAGCCCAACGGGTCTTGTTTCGGCGCTGGCGCTGTTGGGCTTCGACGATGGAGCCGTCTCAACCCAACCTACGATTCTGCCACTGCCACCGTAGGTTGGGTTGAGCGCAGCGAAGCCCAACGGGTCTTGCTTCGGCGCCGGCGCTGTTGGGCTTCGACGATGGAGTCGTCTTAGCCCAACCTACGGGTTACCGCGCCCATGGCCGCGATTGGTTTCTACCCAAGGTCTCATCACAGCCCCGCTATCGGACTTCTCGGCTGCAACGGATACAGGTCCACCTCGTCCGCCAGCTTGGGCAATTCGTCGAGGAAGGCGAGGGAATGTGGCTGGTTGAAATGGTCATCCTGGGCGGCGACCGAGGCCCAGCGGGCCTGGATTACCCAGAGATCGCCGTCTTCGCTGCCCTGGAACACCCGGTAGTCCAGGCAACCCTCGTCCTTCACGGCCAGGGCCGCCAGGTCCAATAGGTGAGCGCCCAGCGCTGGGGAGCGTTCGGGCTGGGCCCGGAGGAGGGTGAGGCTATGGATGTCCGGCATGACGAGGGCGTCTCCTGGAGGGTCGGATGTTCGACCCTCCAGGGCGGCGGACGTCGCGGCGGACTCAGCGATTGATCAGGCCGAGGAATTCCGCGCGGGTGGCATCGTTGGCGCGGAACTGGCCGAGCATCACCGAGGTGACCATGGACGAGTTCTGCTTTTCCACGCCGCGCATCATCATGCACATGTGCTGGGCCTCGATCACCACCGCCACGCCGGCGGCGCCGGTGACCTGTTCGATGGCCTCGGCGATCTGGCGGGTCATGTTTTCCTGGATCTGCAGGCGGCGGGCGAACATGTCGACGATGCGGGCGACCTTGGACAGGCCCAGCACCTTGCCCTTGGGCATGTAGGCGACATGGGCCTTGCCGATGAAGGGCAGCATGTGGTGCTCGCACAGGGAATACAGCTCGATGTTCTTGACCAGCACCATCTCGCTGTTGTCCGAGGTGAAGAGGGCGTCGCCCACCACCTCTTCCAGCGTCTGGCCGTAGCCGCGGCAGAGATACTGCATGGCCTTGGCCGCCCGCTTGGGCGTGTCCACCAGCCCCTCCCGGCCGATATCTTCGCCGAGTCCGGTCAGGATCGAGGAGTAGTGCTGTTCGAGAGACATTTGGGTTCCTGTTTGTCGATGAGGAAGTTGGCGCTCGGATGAGACGTCACCCGAGTCACAGGATCACTCGTCGCGACCTTCCATCATGGTGCGCTTGAGCAAGACGTAAAGCGAGCCGGTCCCGCCGTGGCGGGGCAGGCAGGAGGTGAAGCCCAGCACCTGCGGATGCTGGCGGAGCCAGGTGTTGACGTGGCTCTTGATCAGGGGACGGCGACCATCCAGCCGTGCGGCCTTGCCATGGGTCACGCGGACGCAGCGGATTTCCAGGCGCGTCGCCTCGGCGAGGAAGTCCCAGAGAGTTTCCCGAGCCTTCTCCACGGTCATGCCATGCAGATCCAGGCTGCCCTCGAAGGGGATCTGGCCACCCTTGAGGCGCCGCAGCTGGGTGTCCTGCAGCCCGTCGCGGCCCCAGTAGAGTTCGTCCTCGGCGCCGACGTCGATCACGAAGGCGTCACTCAGGCCATCGACCCGGATGCTGGCGGTGGTCCGGGTCGCATCGGCGCGACGCTGGGCGATCTGGCCCGGGTTGGCGCGCGGCTTGCCGGTGTCGGCATGGTCCTGCTTGAGCGGACGGATCCCGCGGGTGAAGTCAGCGAAAGAGGCATCGTCGTCGTGCATGGCGTTCTCCGGTACAGGGCATCATTCTACCGGTGGGTCAGGCCGCGTGCAGCAAGAGCTGTACCGCGGCCAGCGCGGCCCTTTGCCGCTCGGCCCAGTCGCCGCTGACTTCCAGGGTGGCCTGTCCATGGGCCTGCAGCCAGTCGCGACAGCGCTCGAAGAAGGCCAGGCGCGCGTCCAGGTCCGGTTGGCAGCGCTGGCCGTCGTCCTGCCAGGCGACGCCGCGGGGATCGAGCAGCAGGTGCAGATCGTAGCGGCGCGCGAGGAGGGCGGGTTCCAGCCAGGCGGGCGCGCTGCCGAACAGCAGTCGGCTCCACAACAGGTTGCTGAGCAGGTGGGTGTCCAGCAGCAACAGCGGCGGGGCGGCGGCGCGGGCTGCGTCTTCCCGGCGCAGTTGCTCGCGCGCGATCACCTCGACGTCCGCCAGGGTGGTATCGGTGCCATGCTGCGCGCAGTACTCACGCACGTACTCCGCGACCGGCAGGGCGCCGAAGTGCTCGCTCAGGGTGGCGGTCAGCCAGGACTTGCCACTCGACTCGGGGCCGGTCAGCACCACGACCTTCATCGCGAGTGCCCCAGCGTCCGCCGCCAGTCGAGCCAGCCGTAGGCGGCGAGGCCGACGAACACGGCATAGAGTACGGCAGTGGGGTAGAGGCCCTTGTGGTAGAAGAGGCCGACGTAGATGACGTCCAGGACGAACCACAGGGCCCAGCATTGCAGGCGCTTCTGCGCCATCCAGAATTGCGCGACCAGGCTGAAGCCGGTCAGCGCCGCATCCAGCCAGGGCAGGGCGGCGTCGGTATGGGTGCCCATCAGATAGCCGAGGGCAAGGCTGCCCAGGGCGCCCGCGGCGAGCCCGGCGAGCAACGGCCGGGCGGCCAGCGAAGTCACCTGCCGGCCCTGGTGCTGCTGACCGCCGCGCAGCCACTGCCACCAGCCATAGAGTTGCAGGACCGCATAGACGCACTGCAGGAGCATGTCGGAGTACAGCTTCACGTCGTAGAAGATCCAGACGTAAAGCACCACCATCACCAGGCCGATGGGCCAACCCCAGATGTTCTGCCGCACGGTGAGCCAGACCGCGACGATGCCCAGGACGGCGGCTACCAGCTCCACGCTGGACATGCCCATGAAGGTGGCGAGGGGTTCCAGAAACGACATGCTTCACATCCGGAGAGATTGGATTCGTCATTGTACGGCACCTAATGGCCGTTCATCGGTCTCTTCAACCGGTCTCGCTCTGGTAAGGTGCCGGGCGGCCACAAGCCGCGCTTGTTGTCCTGGGTACCGCGAAGGGCCACGCCCCGCGGAGCGTCACGGTTCGAACCCCGTTGCCGCCGGAGCCTGCAGCTCCGGCTACCTGCAAATGTTTCACTTGGATGGAGTAATACCATGGACCTATGGAGTGCCTTGCAGGCGCTGATTCTGGGGATCGTCGAGGGCATCACCGAGTTCCTGCCCATTTCCAGTACCGGCCACCAGATCATCGTCGCCGATCTGATCGGCTTCGGCGGAGAAAGGGCCATCGCCTTCAACATCATCATCCAGCTGGCGGCCATCCTGGCCGTGGTCTGGGAATACCGCGCCAAGATCTTCGGCATCGTCACCGACCTGCCACGCAAGTCCTACGCCCAACGCTTCACCGGCAACCTGATCATCGCCTTCCTGCCCGCCGCGGTGTTGGGCGTGATCCTCGGTGATCTGATCCACGAATACCTGTTCAACCCCATCACCGTGGCCTTCGCCCTGGTGATCGGCGGCGTGATCATGATCTGGGCGGAAAAGCGTACCCACCGCATCCGCGTGGAAGAGGTCGACGACATGCGCTGGCACGATGCGCTCAAGGTCGGTTGCGCCCAGTGCCTGGCGATGATCCCCGGTACTTCGCGTTCCGGCTCGACCATCATCGGCGGCCTGCTGTTCGGTCTGTCGCGCAAGGCCGCCACCGAGTTCTCCTTCTTCCTGGCCATGCCGACCATGGTCGGCGCGACCGTCTACTCGGTGTACAAGTATCGCCACCTGTTCACCGCCAATGACGTGCTGGTGTTCGGGGTCGGCTTCATCACTTCCTTCATCTTCGCCATGCTGGCGGTCAAGGCGCTGCTCAAGTTCATCGGCAAGCACAGCTACGAGGTGTTCGGCTGGTATCGCATCGTCTTCGGCTTGTTGATCCTGGCCACCTGGCAATTCGGCTGGATCGACTGGCACGCGGCCAAGGCGGCCGGGTGAAACCCGAGCAGGAACAACAGAGCCGGCGCAAGCCGGCTCGTGCGTCCAAGCAGTCCACGGCGTCGAAGAGCACCCCGCGCGGTGCGGCGCCGACGCCCTATCAGCAACGGGCGGCCATCGCCCGCCAGGACATGCTGCTGCTGTTGCAGATTGGCGTCTTCGTCCTGCCCCTGGTCGGCATGCTGTCCCTGGCGGTCGGTCGCGGGGTGCTCTGGCCGATGGCGTTGTACCTGCTGGCCAGCGTCGCCACCTTCCTGCTCTACCGGCACGACAAGCAGCGCGCCCGCGACAAGGGCTGGCGGGTGCCGGAACGGGCGCTACACCTGGGTGAATTGCTCGGCGGCTGGCCCGGCGCGCTGATCGCCCAGCAGCGGTTTCGCCACAAGACGGTCAAGGTGCGCTTCCGCCTGGTGTTCTTCGCCATCGTCGCGCTGCACCAGCTGCTCTGGCTCGACGTGCTCTGTGGGGGCGTCCTGCACCGCCAGTTGCCGCTCTTCTAGGGGTTGGGCAGCGCGGTCGAAGGGGATGGGCTAGGCTTGGCAGGCGAACGCCGCCCGTTGCCCAGGAGATACCCGTTGCGCCTGCCTCCATCGATCCTTGCCCCCTTGCTCCTGTGCTTGACCCTCGCCGGCTGCGCTTCCAGCCAGAAGACGGCACTGCCCCAGGCTCCGGAAGCCGGTTCCGGCTACCGGGCCGGGCTGGTGGACAGCGAGGCCGGGCGTCATATGGCGGCAGCGGCCAATCCGCTGGCTGCCGAAGCGGGACGGGAGATCCTGCGCCAGGGCGGTAGCGCCATCGATGCCGCCATCGCCATGCAGGCCGTCCTGACCCTGGTCGAGCCGCAGTCCTCCGGGATCGGTGGTGGCGCCTTCCTGCTCTATTGGGACGGGCGCAGGGTCCAGGCCTACGACGGTCGCGAGACCGCTCCGGCGGGTGCCACGGAGCGCCTCTTCCTGCATGCGGATGGCACCCCCATGGCCTTCGAGGAGGCCCGCATCGGCGGGCGCTCGGTCGGGGTGCCGGGGGTGTTGCGCGCGCTGGAACTGGCCCACCGCGACCACGGCAAGCTGGCCTGGCAGACCCTGTTCGAACCGGCCATCCGCCTGGCGCGAGAAGGCTTTCCGCTCTCGCCGCGACTGCACAACCAGCTCGTCCACGATCCCTTCCTCCAGCAGTCGCCCGCGATGGCCGCCCTCTACCTGGATGCCCAGGGCCAGGTGAAGCCGGTGGGCACCCGCCTACGCAATCCAGAGCTGGCGGACACCTTGGCGCTGATCGCCAAGGCAGGCGCGGGGGCGTTCTATCGCGGCGAACTGGCCCAGGCCATCGCGACCGCGGTTCAGGGCAGCGCCAACCCCGGCAGCCTGAGTCTCGCCGATCTCGCCCGCTATCGCGCCAAGCCGCGGGCACCGCTGTGCATTGACTATCACCGCTGGCGCGTCTGCGGCATGCCGCCGCCGGCTGGCGGCCTCACCGTGGCCCAGACGCTGGGGATCCTGCAGGCCCTGGAAGCCCGCGACCCCGCCTGGGCCTTGGCGCCCCTGCGCCCCGTGCCCACCTCACTACCGGCGGCCCAGGAGCCGCGCCCGGAGGCGGTCCATCTGATCGCCGAGGCCGAGCGGCTGGCCTATGCCGATCGCGCCCAGTACGTGGCCGATCCGGAGCTGGTGCCGGTCAACGTCAAGGGTCTGCTGGATCCCGGGTATCTTGCCAGTCGTGCCCAGCAGGTCGGCGAGCGCAGCCTGGGCAAGGCCACGCCGGGAACCCCGCCCGGTCCGACGTTGGCCTGGGCGCCGGATCGCTCGCCGCTGCGCATCTCCACGTCGCAGGTGGTGGCCGCCGATGGCTGGGGCAATGCGCTGTCCATGACCACCACGGTGGAGAGCTACTTCGGGTCCCACCTGATGGTGAAGGGCTTCATGCTCAACAACCAGCTGACGGACTTTTCCTTCGTCCCGCGGGAGAAGGGGCTGCCCGTGGCCAACCGGGTGGAGCCCGGCAAGCGGCCACGCTCCACCATGTCGCCCACGCTGGTGTTCGATCGTGACAGCGGCGAGCTGGTGGCCGCGCTGGGCTCGCCTGGCGGCTCGCAGATCGCCGGCTACCTGGTCAAGACGCTGGTCGGCTTGCTGGACTGGCAACTGGATGCCCAGGCGGCGGCAGGGCTGCCCAATTTCGGCAGTCGCAACGGGCCTACCGAGCTTGAGCGGGGCGAGACCACGACCGGGTTGCGCAAGGCGCTGGAAGCGCGCGGCCATGAGGTGCGCGAGGACGAGATGACCAGTGGCATCCAGGTGATACGCCGGGTGGGCTCAGGCTGGCAGGGCGGTGCCGATCCGCGGCGGGAAGGCGCGGCGCTGGGGGATTAGGTAGGCGTCGCAGGGCGATAGCCCTTCACCCCAGCCCTCTCCCAGGGGCGAGAGGGGCTGTTTGGACGGGGTGGGGAGTTCAGGAGCAGACGTGTGGGAGAGGGCGCCGGACCGGGTCAAGGTCCGGCGTCTACTGCATCAGGCCGGCTGGTCGAGTTGCAGCACGCGGGTGGTGCGCTCTCGTACTTCGCGCAGCAGTTCCGGCTCTTCCGCCAGCTTGTGACCGAAGGCGGGGAACATCTTGCGCAGCTTGGCCTGCCAGTCTTCGCTCTGGAAGCGGCTGGGGAAGCAGCGCTCGACCAGGGTCAGCATGATGGACACCGAAGTGGAGGCACCCGGGGAGGCGCCCAGCAGGGCGGCGATGGTGCCGTCGCCGGAGGCGACGATCTCGGTGCCGAATTGCAGCACGCCGCCTTTCTGCGGATCCTTCTTGATGATCTGCACCCGCTGGCCCGCCACTTCCAGGCGCCAGTCCTGCTTGCGCACGGCCGGGTAGAAGGCGCGCAGTTCCTCGACGCGCTGGTCGAAGGATTGCAGCACCTGACCGACCAGGTAGCGGGTCAGCGGCATGTTGTCCCGCGCCACGGCGAGCATGGGGCCGATGTTGCCCGACTTGATCGACTTGGGCAGGTCGAGGAAGGAGCCGCGCTTGAGGAACTTGGTGGTGAAGCCGGCGAAGGGGCCGAACAGCAGGGACTTCTTGCCATCCACCACCCGGGTGTCCAGGTGCGGGACCGACATCGGCGGCGAGTTGACGCCGGCCAGGCCGTAGACCTTGGCCTGGTGCCGTTCGACGATGTGCGGATCGTCGCAGCGCAGCCACTGGCCACTCACCGGGAAGCCACCGTAGCCGGCGCCCTCGGGGATGCCGGACTTCTGCAGCAGCGGCAGGGCCGCGCCACCGGCGCCGAGGAAGACGAACTTGGCGATCAGGGTGCGGGTGGCACCGGAGCGGCTGTCTTCGATGGTCAGGCGCCAGCGTTGATCCGCCTGGCGGCTCAGGTCCACGACCTTCTGGTTGTAGCTGACCTTGGTCCCGCTACGGGTCTGCAGGTGGCCCAGCAGGCTCATGGTCAGGGCGCCGAAGTTGACGTCGGTGCCGCCACCCACATGGGTCGCTGCCACGGCCTCGGTGGCCGGCCGGCCTTCCATCACCAGGGGCATCCACTCGCGCAGCTTGGCGTGGTCTTCGGAATACTCCATGCCGTCGAAGCAGGCGTGGTCCTTGAGGGCCTCGTAGCGCTTGCGCAGGAAGGCCATGTCCTTGGCGCCATGCACGAAGGACATGTGCGGCACCGGGCTGATGAAGGCGCGCGGCGAGCCGAAGTGGCCTTCCTCGACCAGGTAGGACCAGAACTGCTTGGACGCCTCGAACATCGCGTTGATGCTGAGGGCCTTGGTGATGTCGATGCTGCCGTCCGCCTTTTCCGGCGTGTAGTTCAACTCGCAGAGGGCCGCATGGCCGGTTCCGGCGTTGTTCCAGGGGTTGGAACTCTCCGCCGCGCCTACGTCGAGCAGCTCGAGTACCTCCACGGTACTCGTGGGCTCCAGTTCCTTGAGCATGACCGCCAGGGTCGCGCTCATGATTCCCGCGCCGACGAAAACGAAATCCGACTCTTCGTTACCACTGTGCATTCATCGTACTCCTGAGACAGTGTCTCGCTTTACACCTGAGGGAGACCGGGCGTCGGAGCCCGACCTCGAGTTGGGCAATCCCCTGCCGACCGCAAACGGCCGGGCAGGGGCAAGCAACCGGTAAGGCATGGCAGTCAGTTGCGACAGCGGACGTCCGGCATTGTTCTGATTGATGGGGGTGGAGCGGAGGGGCCTGGCAAGCGGCAGCGGCCAGGCGCCAGGGGAGACGTTCAGGATGCGACACGGAGCCCGTCGAGCGCGCCGGATGGGGGCGCTACGTGTTACGAGACGTGGCAGGAGACCCCTGGTCTCCCGGCGCAAACGATAGGTAGTGATCGCGGCGATCCTGGTCGAGTACCCGTTTCGGTGCGAAATGATACCTAGGGTAACTGCTTAGGGCACCCTCTATTTTTCCTGTGTAGTGGGTCCTGGGACCCACTACACGGGCGGATGGCTCAGCCGTTGATGCCCTGGCTGCGCAGGTAGTCGTCGTAGCTGCCACTGAAATCCACTACACCGTTCTCGCTCATGTCGAGGATGCGGGTGGCCAGGGAGGAGACGAATTCCCGGTCATGGCTGACGAAGACCAGGGTCCCCGGATAGTTTTCCAGGGCCAGGTTCAACGCTTCGATGGACTCCATGTCCAGGTGGTTGGTGGGTTCGTCCATCACCAGCACATTGGGCTTCTTCAGGATCAGCTTGCCGAACAGCATGCGGCCCTGCTCGCCACCGGAGATGACCTTGACCGACTTCTGGATGTCGTCGCTGGAAAACAGCATGCGGCCGAGGGTCCCGCGCACCAGCTGCTCGCCGCCCTGGGTCCACTGGCCCATCCAGTCGAACAGGGTGGTGTCGTCGGCGAAGTCATCCGCGTGGTCCTGGGCGAAATAGCCGACGTCGGCGCTGTCGGTCCATTTCACCTCACCGCCCTGCGGTGCCAGCTCGCCCACCAGGGTGCGCAGCAGGGTGGTCTTGCCGATGCCGTTGGGGCCGATGATGGCGACCCGCTCGCCGGCCTCAATCTGCAGGCCAAGGCGCTTGAACAGCGGGGTGCCGTCGAAGCCCTGGGTGACGTTTTCCAACGTCACCGCCTGGCGGTGCAGCTTCTTGTACTGCTCGAAGCGGATGAAGGGGCTGACGCGGCTGGACGGCTTGACTTCGTCCAGCTGGATCTTGTCGATCTGGCGGGCACGGCTGGTGGCCTGCTTGGCCTTGGAGGCGTTGGCCGAGAAGCGACTGACGAATTGCTGCAGTTCGGCGATCTGGGCCTTCTTCTTGGCGTTGTCCGACAGCAGGCGCTCGCGGGCCTGGGTCGCGGCGGTCATGTATTCGTCGTAGTTGCCGGGGAAGAGGCGCAGCTCGCCGTAGTCCAGGTCGGCCATGTGGGTGCAGACGCTGTTCAGGAAGTGACGATCGTGGGAGATGATGATCATGGTGCTGTTGCGCGCCACCAGGATGCCTTCCAGCCAACGGATGGTGTTGATATCCAGGTGGTTGGTCGGTTCGTCGAGCAGCAGCAGTTCCGGATCCGAGAACAGTGCCTGGGCTAGTAGCACACGCAGCTTCCAGCCGGGGGCGACGGCGCTCATGGGGCCGAAGTGCTGGTCCTGCGGGATGCCCAGGCCGAGCAGCAGCTCGCCGGCGCGGGCTTCGGCGGTGTAGCCGTCGAATTCGGCAAACTGCACCTCCAGTTCGGCCACGGCCATGCCGTCGTCCTCGCTCATTTCCGGCAGGGAATAGATGCGATCGCGCTCGGCCTTGACCTTGGCCAGCTCGGAATGACCCATGATCACCGTATCGATGACCGTGCAGTCTTCATAGGCGAACTGGTCCTGGCGCAGCTTGCCCAGGCGGACGTTGGGTTCGAGCATCACCTGGCCGCCGGTGGGTTCCAGGTCACCCCCGAGGATCTTCATGAAGGTGGACTTGCCGCAGCCGTTGGCGCCGATCAGGCCGTAGCGATGGCCGTTGCCGAATTTGACGGACACGTTCTCGAACAGCGGCTTGGCGCCAAACTGCATGGTGATGTTAGCGGTGGAGATCAAGAGGGGTACCTGTGAGGGGTTCAGACCGCAACGCCGCCGCGCTCCTCGCCGCTGAGCGGCAGGGACGGGGCGTTCCGGTCGGATGGGGCAGAGATCCAGCGGGCGAGGTCAAGGATGGCCGCTGCACCGCGGCGGCCTGGCCGGCCTGCGCTAAAGGCGGGCATCGCCCGACATGCCGCCTATTGTGTCATAGCTGCGAGGGCAGTTGTACGGGGCCGGGCGGGGCGCGCCGGCGGTTCGGCGACGTCTGGCATGGCTGGGCCTGGGACACCGAGAGGTGGTTGCCACTAACGGTCGGGCTGGGGCACTACCTTCCACACCGCTTCCGTCAGCTGGTCGAGGGTCCAGGGTTTGTGCAGGAAGGGCACGCCCGGCGGAATATCGTTGCGCAGGCCGGCATAGCCGGACATCAGGACGAAAGGCACCATGGGCCACCGCTCGGTGACGATCTTCGCCAGCTGGATGCCATCGATCACGCCTGGCATCCGGACGTTGGATACCACCAGGTTCACCTGTTGCCAATGCAGCTCCAGGAACTGCAGGGCGGCGTCGGCGGTGCCGAAGGTTTCCACCTGGAAGCCTTCCTGCTTGAGGACTTCACGAACCAGCGCCTGCAGCAGCAATTCGTCTTCGGAGACGACCGCGAGCATTGGCTCGGCGTTGGCAGAGCGGTTGGGAGTATCCATGGGCAGGCGTTCCTGGCAGTAGGTTACCTTGAGTCTAGTCAGGTGATGGCAATCTGGGTGCCGGATTGTACGAGTGGAGTCCCTCCCGGATCCCGTACGGCACCCGTTGCGCTGAGATCCGCGCGAGATCGAACAGCGGGCGACGTGTGGTGAACGCCTCGGTGAAACCTCTCTGGGTAGCGGCCTACTAATGCTCAAGACCCCTAGGCGCAGGAGCCAACCCATGCAGACGACCCTTACCTCGGCACCCCGGTCCGTTCTTCCCCTGGCCTGGTGGCTGGGCGGCGATCAGGCGCCCCTGAACGATTCGGACATGGCCGATGAAGAGATCGATACCGAGATCCCCGACGAGGTGGTAGAGAACCTGACGGAGCCGCCCAAGGCACCTGCGCCTATCCCCGATCCGGGCCCGCTCTGACCGGAACGCTTCTGTATCGCCGTTCTCTTCGCAGCCAGCCTTGCGAATCGGGTAAGGCTGCGTCTCGAAAATAAGGTGTAACAAAACATGTAATCCGGTTAGGTTGTTGGCCAACGCGCCTTAGCGACCGAGGGAGGTAAAGCGACGTCCGGCGAGCGGCGCCCGTTCACAACCGCCAGGAGCACGCCCATGTATCCCACGCTACCCACCGCACTGCAGCGACTGAATCTTCCCCTACGGATCCGCATCGACCAGGGGCCGGAAATCGACCTCGGCGCCGCGCCGCGGGTCACCTTGGTGGTGAAGGATCCTCAGGTCCTGGCCAATCCCCAGCAGCTCAATCTGGATACCCTCGGCCGGGCTTTCGTGGAATCGCGGATCGACCTGGAAGGGGATATCCAGGAGGTCATCGAGATTGGTGATCGGTTGAGCCAGGCGCTGGCCGGCGTGGCGCCGTCAGCGGACGTCGCCCCTCAGCCCCATGACAAGGCCACGGATGCGTCGGCGGTTGCCTACCACTACGACCTGTCCAACGATTTCTACCGTCTGTGGCTCGATCCTGAGCTGGTCTACTCCTGTGCCTATTTCCAGACCGGGGAGGAGGACTTAGCGACCGCCCAGCGTGACAAGCTGGAGCTGCTCTGCCGCAAGTTGCGCCTCCAGCCGGGCGAGCGCCTGCTCGACGTAGGCTGCGGTTGGGGCGGCCTGGCGCGGCACGCGGCGCGGGAGCACGGGGTACAGGTGCACGGCATCACCCTGTCGCGAGAACAGCTGGAATTGGCTCGGGCACGGGTGGCGGCGGAAGGGCTGGCCGACCAGGTCACCCTGGAGCTGCTGGACTATCGCGACCTGCCCGGCGACGGCCGCTACGACAAGGTGGTCAGTGTCGGCATGTTCGAACACGTCGGCCTGGCGAACCTGCCGCTGTATTTCCGCACGCTGTTCGACGCCGTCCGCCCGGGCGGACTGGTGCTCAACCACGGTATCACCGCCTTGCATGCCGATGGCCGAGCGGTGGGCCATGGCGGCGGCGACTTCATCGACCGCTACGTCTTCCCCCATGGCGAGCTGCCGCACCTTTCCCTCGCCGTCGCCGAGATGAGCGCGGCAGGCCTGGAGGTGGTGGATGTCGAGAGCCTGCGCCGCCACTATGCGCGCACCCTCGACTTCTGGAGTGCGGCGCTGGAAGCGCGCCTGGAGGAGGCGGCCAGGCTGGTGCCGGCGGAGGCCCTGCGCATCTGGCGCCTATATCTGCCGGGCTGCGCCTATGCCTTCCGCAAGAACTGGGTGAACATCCACCAGCTGCTGGCCGCCAGGCCCCATGCCGACGGCCGCCTCGAGCTGCCCTGGTCGCGCGGTGATCTCTACGGCTGAACGCTGACCGCGCGCTCGGCGAGCGCCCGGCGATAGAGCAGGGCGCTCAGGCCCAGGCCGGCCAGGGCCATCAACCCGGCGAAGAGGAAGATGGCGCTGAAGCCGAAGCCGTTGGCGATGGCGCCGGCCACCGGACCGGTGATGCCCAGGGCGAGGTCCAGGCACAGCGAATAGGCGCCCAGGGCCGCGCTGCGGTTGGTGGGCGGTACCTTGACGATGGCTTCGACGCCCAACGCCGGGTAGACCAGCGAGAGGCCGAAGCCGGCCATGGCGGCACCGAGCAGCGCCATCTGCGGCGTGACCGCCAGCCACAGCAGCAAGAGGCCCAAGGTCTCCACCGTGAAGCAGGCCAGGGCGACGCGGAAGCCGCCAAGCGTGTTGATGGTGCCGGCGAATAGCAGCCGCGCGCAGATGAAGGCGCCACCGAAGGCGGTCAGGCAGAAGGCCGCGTTGGGCCAGCCATTGCTGGCGTAGTAGAGGGTGACGAAGGTGGCGATGGCGCCGAAGCCGATCGAGCTCAGCAACAGGCAGAGCCCGAAGGGGCTGATCCGCCAGAATACCTTGTGGAAGGGTAGCCGCTCACCGGCGATGACTGGCGCCGGCTCCTTGTTCCAGGCCAAGGCCAAGCCCAGGGCGCCGAGCAGGGCGATGGCTACCCCCAGGCTCCACAGCCCCAGCCCTGCCACCATGGCGACGCCGAGTGGCGCCCCTATGGCCAGGGCGCCATAGGCGGCGATGCCATTCCAGGAAATCACCTTGCTCACGTGCTGCATGCCGACGCTGCCCATGCCCCAGCTCAGGCACCCGGTGCCGATCAGCGCCTGCGACATGCCCAGGATCACCCGGCCGACGATCAGCAGGCCGAGGCTGAGCGGCGGAACGGACTCCAGGGAGGTGGCCGCCAGGGTCAGGACGCCACAGGCAACGCAGCCGAACAGCCCGTAGATGACGCCGCGCTTGGCACCGATGCTGTCCGCCAGCTTGCCGGCCAGCGGTCGGGTGAAGAGGGTGGCCAGGTACTGGATGCTGATCGCCAGCCCGGCGATCACCGAGCCGTAGCCAAGATCGTCATGCACGTAGCCCGGCAGGATCGCCAGCGGCAGGCCGATGGCGAGGAACAGCAGGAAGCTGAAGATGACGATGGAGACGATGCGCAGGTTGACGGCGAGCGCGGTGTCCAGCGGGGCGGTGGTGGTCATGGCTGTTCTCGCGAGGACGCGTCGAAACGGCTGAGCAGACGGACGCTGAGGGCTAGTCCGGCCAGCGCGGCCAGGGCCGCACAGAGGAAGCTGGCGGCATAGCCGAAATGGGTGGCCACCGCGCCGATGAGCGGGCCGGTCACCGCCAGCGACAGGTCGATGAACACCGAGTACCCGGCCAGGGCGGCGCCGCGATTGGAGGCCGGTACCCGCTGCACCGCCTCCACGGCGAGGGCGGGAAAGACCAGCGAGAAGCCGATGCCGGTGAGGGCCGCGCCGACCAGAGCGGTGGTCATGCCGGGCGCGAGCCAGAGCGTGGCCAGTCCCACGGCTTCCACGCCGAGGCTGACGATGGCGACACGGAAGCCGCCGTGCCGATTGATGGCGTTGGCGAACACCAGGCGCACGCCGATGAAGAAACAGCCGAACACCGAGAGGCACAGCGCCGCGCCGCTCCAGCCTTGGCTGGCGTAGTAGAGGGTGATGAAGGTGGCCAGGGTGCCGAAGCCGATGCCCCCCAGCGCCAGGCCGAGTCCATAGGGCAGCACCCGTCCCAGCACCGTGGTGAAGGGCAGGCGGTCGCCGCGTACCGGCACGATGGGCGGGCGCGGTTTGGCGATGCGATAGCCGAGGATCGCCAGGGCGATGATGCTGGCGCCCATGATCCACAGCCCGAGGCCATCGACCAGCACCACGCCCAGGGGCGCGCCTATGGCGAGGGCTCCGTAGCTCGCAACACCATTCCAGGAGATCACCTTGGCGGTGTTGCTGGGTCCGACCCGGCCGATCGCCCAGGAGATGGCGCCGGTGCCGGACAGGCTCTCGGCGCAGCCCAGCACCAGGCGGCCCAGCAGCAATGCCGTCAGGCTGACCCAGGGCCAGGCCTGCAACAGTACCGAGGCCAGCATCAATACCCCACTGATGCCGCAGCCCAGCATGCCGTAGAGCACCGATTGCTTGGCACCCACGGTGTCGATGATGCGCCCGGCATGGGAACGGGAGAGCAGGGTAGCCAGGTACTGGCTGCTGATCACCAGACCGGCGATGATGGAGTTGAAGCCCAGTTCGCCATGCACATAGCCCGGCAACACGGCCAGGGGGATGCCGATGGTAAGGTAGGCGATGAAGGTGAACAGCACCGTACCCAGGGTGATGCGGGTGGCCAGGGCGGGCGAGGGTGCGGGCGGTAGGCTTGCGGTAGACATCGGACTCGAGAGGTTGTCTGACAATGTGGGGTAGATTGCTTTCGCCTGGCAAAGGTCACATGCGATGAGGTTTTTTGTCCACGTCGGTCTCGGCCTGTTGGCGACCCTGGCGGTCGCGGCGTACTCCGCGGAGCGCCTGGAGCTGCGCATCGGCGATCAGCGCCTGAGGGTCGAGATCGCCACCACGCCGAGCCAGCGCGCCCAGGGACTCATGGGGCGACCACCCCTGCGCGCCGACGAAGGCATGCTCTTCGTCTTTCCGGGAGACGAGCAGCGCTGTTTATGGATGCGCGATACGCCCAGCCCGCTGGCGGCTGCGTTCATCACGGCCCGGGGGGAAATTCTCAATACCGCCGAGATGCAGCCGCTGAGCGACACCCGCCACTGTTCCCGCGCCCCGGCGCGCTATGCCCTGGAAACCGCCGCCGGCTGGTTTTCCACGCGTGGCCTCGGACAGGGCACCCGTGTCCAGGGGTTGGAGGCGGTCGCCCCGGCTTTCAGGTAAGGGGGCCGCTGTACACCAGGGTGTCGTAGTCGAAGCGCACCCGATCCTGCTCGGCGTAGGCCGCGAACAGCCGATCGAGGTCGGCCACCAATGCCGGATGTCCCGTGGTCCCCGGGGCGGGCAGGTAGGAGGTGGAGTCGACCCGCGCCTGCAAGCCCGCGCGATCCAGCCACTGGGCATTGTCGACCACCCATAGCTGGCAGCCCTGGTCGCCGAAGAAGCGTGCCAGGGCCGCGGGCTGCAGATGACGATGCTCCACCTGCTGGTAGTCGGTGCCATGGCGGAGCAACACCTCTTCGTAGCCGGCCATGAAGGGGCTGCTGGCGGATAGTCGATAGTTCCAGATCAGCGCCACCTTGCCGCTCGGACGTAGGATCCTGGCGAATTCGCGGCGTGCCCGTGCCTGATCGAACCAGTGGAAGGCCTGGCCGGCGACGATGAGATCCACGCTGCGCTCGCCGAGTCCGGTGTCTTCCGCCGTCCCGTTCCAGGCGTGGAAGCCCGCGCGGTCGCCCAGGCTCGCCTCCATGGATTGGCGCATGGGGGCGTTGGGTTCTATGGCATGAACGGTAAAGCCTGCCGCGAGAAAATCCCGGGTCAGCAGCCCCGTCCCAGCCCCGATGTCCGCAACCACCCCGTCTGCTGGCAAGGCTGCGACCAACCGCTGGACGACGGCATGGGGATAGCCGGGACGACCTCTTTCATAGGCCGAGACACGATCGCTGAATCTTTCTTCGTTCTTCATAGGCTTTAAAATCAACAAGTTGAGGTGGTTTTCTAGCCAAGAAAATAGGATTAGTTGAGAAGCTACTTTAAGTGCGTTCTCCGTCGCTGAAGGCCTGATGGCCGCTCTTCAAGCTCGGAGCGACAGTTCTCGCCAACCGCTGGCGCAGCGACGTTAAGTTAGGTGAAGGCTGCTGTACAGAGGTTAGCCCAGCGTCTCCAGCCGAAGTCAAGATGCTGCCCGTTAGTAGATCCAGGCTTCGACGCGGCGGTTCTTGATCCGGCCGTTCGGCGACAGTCCGGCAACCGGCAGCTGGTCACCGAGTGACAGCAGTTCACTGGCGAAGGCCTGCTGATGCCGGAGCGCCGTGGCGACCGCTGTGGCGCGTAGCCGGGCGATCAGTGCCGCCCGGGCTGGATCCTCGGTGGCATCGTTGAAGCCCACCAGCACCAGCCGTCGCTGGGCGTTCTCTGGCAGACGCAGGTATCTCGCGAGCCGCTCGGCGTCGCGCAGGGCCTTGTTGTCCAGGCGGGCGCTACCGGCGGCGAAGCGGAAGTTCACCGTGAGGCGCTGGGCACGCCGGGCAAGTTCGCCATAGGCGGCCGGCATGCCCTGGGTATCACTGACCGCGAGCGACTCGATCCGCTGGGCGACGAAGCCGCTCGCCTGGACTACCGCCTGGCCGGCAGGTGTCTGGCTGAACTCCAGCAGGCTATTGACCCACGCGGAGCGCTGACCGGGCGGGGCATAGAGGAACAGCCGGCGCGCCAGAGGATAGTCCTCGGTGGCGATGCTGGCCTCGCTGGGTAGGACGGCTCGGCCTTCACCATCCCGCAGGGCGAGGGTCGGTAGCTCGCCAGCGGCCGCAAGGCTGGTGAAGCCGATGCCGGCGGGATCGCTGGCGACCTGTCGCGCGAGTTCCTCGTTGGACTCGAAGCGTCTGGCGGCGGGATCGAGGCGCTTGGTGGCTGGGTTGAGCACCAGGTCCTTGAAGGTGTCATAGGTGCCCGAGCGATTGTCCCGGGCGTAGAGCCTGATGGGTCCTGGCCTGCCGCCCAGCTGCTGCCAGTCGCCGACCTCCCCGGCGAACACCCGGGCGAGCTGCTGCAGATCGAGTTCGCGCAGGGGGTTGCCTGGATGCACGATGATCGCCAGGCCATCCAGCCCGATGATGTATTCGGCTTCCTTGCTGCGCAGGTCGCCCAGGCTGGCCAGCGCATTGACCTCGCTGTCGGTGATGGGGCGCGAGGCCGCGGCCAGATCGATACTGGCGCTGGCCAGGGCGGTGAAGCCGGTGCCGGTACCGTGGGCGGCGACCTGGACGACTACCGGGTGCCCGTCCGGCCCCCGCGCGGTTAGCTGCCATTCGTCCATGACCGCTGTTGGCACGCGCCGAACGTCCTGGTAGCCCTGCTCGGCCAGGAGGGCGGCCACCAGGCGAGGACCCAGCTGGGCATTCACGGTGTTGGAGCCCTGCAGGCGCAGGAGCGGCGTCGCGGATTCGCTGGCCAGCAGTGGCGCGGACAGCAGGGCTAGGAACAGTGTGAACACCGCTCGCCGCAGGGGCGCCCGGCGGACTACCAGGGTGGAACACGTCATGGATCGGGCCTCGGACTACCGCGAGGCCGCTACCTTAGGGACGCTGGATGACGCTGAGGTGACAGGACTTCAAGTCAATTCTAGCCAGATTGGCGCGTGGTCCGAGGGCTTCTCCATGCCGCGGATTTCGTAATCCACGCCGGCCGAGGCGATGCGTTCACGCAGCGCCCGCGAAGCCAGGATGGTGTCGATGCGCAGGCCCCGCTTGGGTTCGTCTTCGAACCCGCGGCTGCGGTAGGGGAACCAGCTAAATCTGTCGTCCACCTCGGGATGCAGGTGGCGATAGCTGTCCACTAGGCCCCAGCCCAGCAAGCGCTGCATCCACTCGCGTTCCTCGGGCTGGAAGCTGCAGGCACCAGTGCGGAGCCAGCGCTTGGCATTGGCCGCGCCGATGCCGATGTCGTGATCCTGGGCGGAAATGTTGAAGTCGCCCATGAGCAGCAAAGGGGTGTCGGCCGAGAAACGCTCTTCAAGTAGATTCTGAAGATCGGCGTAGAACTTCCTCTTGCCAGGGAATTTTGTCGGGTGAGCGATATTCTCGCCCTGGGGGAAGTAGCCGTTCATGACCACCAGCGGCTGACCCTGGCGGTCGGCGAAGACGCCATAAATGAATCTCTTCTGGGACTCCTCGCCATCGCCGGGAAAGCCCTTGTGCAGCTCCAGCGGCGCCAGGCGCGACAGCAGCGCCACCCCGTAGTGGCCCTTCTGCCCGTGGTAGTGCACGTGGTAGCCGAGGGCCTCGATGTCCGCCTGGGGAAACTGATCGTCCGAGACCTTGGTTTCCTGGAGGCCGATGACATCGGGATCATAGCGTTCGATGATAGCAGAAAGTTGATGAGGTCTTGCTCTCAAACCATTGATATTGAAGCATATTATCTTCATAGGTGGCGTCCGCAAAAAGGATGATCCTAGCCTATCCGCGGCAAGTCTGCCGAAACGGTATTCCGGCGAACCGCCGGCGCTCGGGTTTGTCTCAGAGCGCAACGACCGTTAGCATCTGTGTATGAATAAGCCGAACGCTCTATGCCGCGCCCTGATTGGAGTTTGTTGCCTGCACGGCGTGGCCTGGGCGGCGCCGGCCGAAGTCAGCGTCCGCGTGGAGCCGGCCAACAACCCGCTGCGCGACAACATCCAGGCCTACATCGGCTCGGTGGAGGGCCGTGACGCGGCGGGTCTGCAGCGGCTGCGACCGGCTACGGAACGGCAGGCCGAGCAGGCCGCCCAGGCGCTGGGCTACTACCATGCGCAAATCGAGACCCGGGTCGAGCCGGGCGAGACACCCCGGCTGGTGGTGGAGGTGCGGCCCGGCGAGCCAGTCAAGCTGCGTGACGTCGATATCCGCATCGAAGGCCCGGCGCGCCAACTGCGCGCCTTCCAGCGCCCGCTACCGGCAGGGCTCAGGCCCGGCCAGCCGCTGAACCAGGGGCTCTACGAAGACGCCAAGGCGCTGATCGAAAGCCAGGCGCAACGCTACGGCTTCTTCCGCGGGACCTTCACCCAGCACCAGCTGCGCATCGACCCGGCCACCGGCTTCGCTGACATCGCCCTAGTGTTCGACAGTGGTCCGCGCTTCGTGCTGGGCAAGGTGTCCTTCGAAGGCGATGCACCCTTCGATCCCGATCTGCTCGAGCGCATGGTGCCCTTCGCCAAGGGCACGCCCTACGATTCTGAGCTGATCGCCGATTTCCAGAGCAATCTGCTCGCCAGCGGTTTCTTCGACGGCGCCCGGCTCGATACCTACCCCAAGGCCGAAGGCGCCGCCGAGGTGCCGGTGACGGTCACCCTGAGAACCCGGAAGCCGCGTACCTTCGGCTTCGGCCCTGGCTATTCCACCGATGTCGGTCCGCGGCTGAGATTCACCTGGGAAAACCACTGGCTGAATCCGCAGGGGCATAGCCTCGGCGCCGAAGCCGAACTCTCGGCACCGCGGCAGAGCATCTCGACCTGGTACGACATCCCCGGGCAGGACCCGATCAACGACAAGTTCCGCTTCGCCGGCGGCTACCAGTACGAGCAGATCGCCGACGACGACTCCCTGAGCCAGCTGCTCACCGTGGGTCCCGAATGGCATCGTAAGTTTCCCAATGGCTGGGAGCGGGTGCTCTCGCTCAAGTGGCGCAACGAGAACTACCGCCTGGGCAACGACGAAGGGACTTCCAACCTGGTGATGCCGGGCGTGGATTTCTCGCTGCTGCGCAGCGACAACCGCATCGACCCCAATCGCGGCTACCGCCTGCAGTTCGGTGTCTCGGCGGCCAAGGAGGGCCTGCTCTCGGACGCCAACATGATCCACGCCACGGCGCTGGCCCGGGGGTTGGTCACCGTGGGAGACGGTCACCGTTTCCTGGGACGCCTGCAGCTGGGCGGCAACCTCACCAATGGCTACAACAAGATTCCGCCGTCGCTGCGCTTCTTCGCTGGGGGTGACCAGAGCGTTCGCGGCTATGACTACCAGACCCTGTCCCCGGAAAACGACGAGGGTGACTACGTGGGCGGACGCTATCTCGTCGCAGGCAGCCTGGAATACCAGTATCCGCTGCGTGACAAGTGGCGACTGGCGACCTTCATCGACCAGGGCAGTGCCTTCAACGACCTCAACAACTACGAACTCAAGACCAGCGTCGGCGTCGGCGTGCGTTGGGTATCCCCGGTCGGCCCGATCCGCGTCGACCTGGCCCATGGTCTCGACGAGCCCGGCGGCATTCGCCTGCACTTTTCCATAGGACCTGAGCTGTGAAGTCGGTAGGTGGTGTCATCCTCGGCGTTCTGGCGGCCACCCTGGGCGCGCTGATCCTGCTGCTGGTGCTGGCCTTGAGCAACGGCGCCATCGGCCGCGCCCTGCTCGGGATGGTGCCTGGCCTGACCGTCAGCGACTTCCAGGGCCGCCTGGGCGGTCACTGGCAGGCGCGGCAACTGGTGTGGGAGGGCGGCGCTACCCGGGTAACGGTGGATGACCCCGACTTCGCCTGGCGTCCTCGTTGCCTGTTCGGCTTGCAACTCTGCCTCGATACCCTCGTTGCCTCGCGGGTCGCCATCGAGCAGGCACCCAGCGCCGAACCGGCGCCAGCCGCCAGTGGCCCGATCCGTTTGCCGACGCTGGGCCTGCCACTCCGGCTGCAGCTGGGTGAGGTGCGCCTGGGCGAGATCCGCTACAACGGGGCCGAACAGGCCCGTGACCTGCAATTGCGGGCGCGCTGGCAAGCCGACGGCATCGCCATCGAGCGTCTGGCTGGCGCGGCCTATGGCCTGACCCTGGATACCCAGGGGCACCTGCAGCCCAGCGGCGATTGGCCGCTGCAGCTGAGCGGCACCCTGGGCCTGCCGGCGCCGGAGCAGGCGCCCTGGTCGCTGAAGCTCAACATCGACGGGGAGCTGCAAAAGACCCTGCACCTGGCCGCCGACAGCAGCGGCTACCTGCCCGGGCGGCTGACCGGTACCGTACAGCCCCTGGTCGAGCAGGTGCCCGCCGATCTGCAACTCACTGCGAATGGCTTCAAGGCGGCCGCCAGCCTGCCCGAGACCTTGCGTCTGAACGACCTGAAATTGACCGCGCGCGGGGATCTGGCGACGGGTTATGCCCTGGTCGGCCAGGCGCAGTTGCCGGGCGAGGGCGGTCCGGTGGCCCTCGCTCTGGATGGCCTTGTCGATGCCAAGGGCGCCAGGGTCAAGGCGCTGCGTTTGCAAGCGACGCCCGAGCAGCGGGTCGTGCTGGCCGGGCAGCTCGACTGGCAGCAGGGACTGGCCGCCGATGCCACCCTGGACTGGCGCGACTTTCCCTGGCGCCGGCTGTATCCCATGGCGGAGCCACCGGTGAGTCTGCAGCGGCTGCAGGGCGAGGTGGCCTATCGGGACGGTAAGTATCTCGGCAACCTCAAGGCCGCCGCCACCGGTCCGGCGGGCGCCTTCACCCTGGCCACCCCCTTCAGTGGCGACACCACCCAGCTCAACCTGCCATCACTGGATCTCCAGGCCGGCCAGGGTCGCGCCGAGGGCAAGGTCAACCTGGGCTTTGCCGATGGCATCAGCTGGCAGGTGGCGCTGGACCTGAGTCGCCTGGATCCGGCGTTCTGGGTCGCCCAGTTGCCCGGCAGCCTCGCGGGTCCGCTGCGCAGCGCCGGTACCTTCAAGGACGGTCGTCTCCAGCTGGACGCGAATCTGGATCTCAAGGGGCGCCTGCGCAACCAGCCGGCCGTGCTGGCCGCCCAGGCCAAGGGCGCCGGCGAGCAGTGGCAGCTGTCGCAGCTGGACATTCGCCTCGGTGACAATCGCATCCAGGGCCAGGGCGCTCTCGACCAGCGGCTGCAAGGCCAGCTGCAACTCGATCTGCGGCGCCTGGCGCAGCTCTGGCCCGACCTGTCGGGCAGTGCCCAGGGCCGTCTCGACCTCGGCGGTACCCTCAAGGCACCGGCTGGCCAGTTGCGTCTCGACGGTCGCCAACTCGCCTATGCCGACAACCGCCTCGCCAGCCTGGCGCTGGCCGCCCGGCTGGACGACCGCCAGCGCGGCAGCCTGGACCTGACCGCCCAGGGGCTGCAGGCGGCCGGCCGCGACTTCGGTGTGCTGCGCCTGCAAGGGCAGGGCGATCGCCGTCAGCAGCAGGTGGAGCTCTCGCTCAAGGGGCCCCAGGTCACCCTGGCGCTCGCGGCGGGCGGAACCCTGGCCGACAATGGCGACTGGAAAGGACAACTCGCGCGCGGAGCGGTCGCCGCCAGCGGGCAGAACTGGACCCTGCAGAATCCGGCGCGCCTCGAGCGCCTGGCCAACGGCCGACTGGAGCTGGGCCGGCATTGCTGGCGCTCGGGGGCGGCAAGCCTCTGCGGCGACGACCAGCAGCTGTTGCCCGATACCCGCCTGGCCTGGCACCTGCGCGCCTTCCCCTTGGCCAGCCTGCAACCGCTGCTGCCGCCGGAACTGGCCTGGCAGGGTAGCCTGGATGGCGACGTCGACCTGCGCCTGCCCAAGGCCGGCCCGGATGGCGAGCTTCGCCTCCAGGCCGGACGCGGCAGCCTCAGGCTGCGCGACGCGGCGGGTCAGTGGCAGACCTTCAATTACGATAGCCTCGACGTCACCAGCGCCCTCAAGCCGCAGCTGGTGGATACCCAGGTACGGCTGACCAGCGCCGACCTGGGACGCCTCGACGTCCAGGCCCGCCTGGATCCCCGGGATCCGCGCCAGGCGCTGGCCGGCCGCTTCCAGCTGCAGGGCCTGAACCTGGCCCTGGGCAAGGCCTTCGTCGAGGGCATCGAGCATCTGGAAGGCAAGATCGATGGCGCGGGTGACCTCGGCGGGACGCTGCTCCAGCCGCGGGTCAACGGCCAAGTCCGGCTCAGTGGCGGCGATATCGGCGGCGGCAGCGTCCCGACCCGCCTGCAGGACCTCGGCCTGACCGCCCGCATCCAGGGCGATACCGCCGTGCTCGACGGTGGCTGGCGCAGCGGGACCCAGGGCCGTGGCCAGATCCAGGGCAGCGTCGGCTGGGCCGCGGGCCTGGATGTCAACGTCGCAGTCACCGGGGACAAGCTGCCGGTCAACGTCGAGCCCTATGCCCAGCTGGAAGTGGCGCCCAACCTCAAGATCCTGATGAAAGACGGTCGCCTGGCCCTCGCCGGCGAAGTTCGCGTGCCGCGTGGGCGTATCCAGGTGCAGCAGTTGCCACCGTCCACGGTGAAGGTCTCGAACGACGCCGTCATCGTCGGTCAGGAAGCCCCGGCCAAGCAGGCGCCGCTGCAGATCGCCATGGATGTCGATGTGCTGGTCGGTGCCGACAAGCTCACCTTCGATGCCTTCGGCCTGTCCGCCGAGATCGTCGGCAAGGTGCACATCGGCGACAACCTGGATACCCGGGGGGAGCTGAATCTGCGCAACGGCCGGTACAACGCCTATGGCCAGCGCCTGACCATGAGGCGCGCCCGCCTGTTCTTTCAGGGACCCATCGCCCAACCCTACATCGATGTCGAGGCGGTGCGGGTGGTGCAGGAGCAGAACGTCACCGCGGGGCTGCGGCTCTCGGGTTTCGCCCAGCAGCCACGCATCGAGGTGTTCTCCGAACCCAGCATGAGCCAGGAGCAGGCACTGGCCTACCTGGTGCTGGGGCGGCCGCTCTCCAGCGGTAGCGAAGGAGACAACAACGTACTCGGCCAGGCGGCCCTGGCGCTGGGCCTGGCTGGCAGCTCAGGTACCGCAGGCGCGCTGGCGCAGCGGCTCGGCATCCAGAATTT
Organism: Pseudomonas sp. No.117; assembly: GCF_054558395.1. Taxonomy (NCBI): domain Bacteria; kingdom Pseudomonadati; phylum Pseudomonadota; class Gammaproteobacteria; order Pseudomonadales; family Pseudomonadaceae; genus Pseudomonas; species Pseudomonas sp. No.117. The sequence continues at coordinate 284,345 of NZ_BAAJNP010000004.1, read as the reverse complement.
CCAGCTCGATACCGCGGGTTCCGGCGACAAGACCAGCGTGGTTGCTTCCGGCAATCTCACCGATCGGTTGTCGGTGCGCTATGGGGTAGGGGTCTTCGATTCGGCCAACACCGTCGCCTTGCGCTACCAGCTCACGCGCCGGCTCTACCTGGAAATTGCCAGTGGCCTGGCCAACTCCCTGGATTTTTTCTATCGCCGCGATTTTTGACCCAGGGACGGGCAAGGCTTTGATCGGTCGCGGAAAACGTGTTTACTCCTCGTCCCGTCTCATGAGAAAGGAGCAGTTCATGGCAACCGTCAATTTGCGTGGCAACCCGGTCGACGTTCACGGCGACCTGCCGCAGCCCGGTCAGCAGGCGCCTGCCTTCAGCCTGGTCAACGGTGATCTGCAGGACATCACCCTCGCCAGCCTCGCCGGCAAGCGCAAGGTGCTCAACATCTTCCCGAGCGTCGATACGCCCACCTGCGCCACCTCGGTCCGCAAGTTCAACAGCGAAGTCGACAAGCTGGAAAACACCGTCGTGCTGTGTATCTCCGCCGACCTGCCGTTCGCCCAGAAGCGCTTCTGCGGTGCCGAAGGCCTGGAGCAGGTGGTGAACCTGTCCACCCTGCGTGGTGCCGAATTCCTGCAGGATTACGGCGTGGCCCTGGCCAGCGGCCCGCTGCAGGGCCTGGCGGCCCGCGCCGTGGTGGTGCTGGACGAGCAGGACAAGGTGCTGCACAGCGAACTGGTCCCCGAGATCGGTCAGGAGCCGGACTACGCGGCTGCGCTCGCCGTCCTCCGCTGATTGCCGTCTTGCCACCGCCGGATCCGGCGGTGGCCGTTCAGGAACGGGCAGGCGCCTCGGGTGTCTGCCCGTTTTGCTTGACGTAAAATCGCAGTAAAGGGACTGGTTACCCGCCTCGCTACTGCTTATCTTCCGCCTTTCCCAGCGTGTACGTACTTTCCGATGTCCGACTCTTCCTCCCGCTCTTCCACGCGTCGCCGACTGGTCTGGCTGCTCGCCCTCGTTGTGCTGGCGGCCGCCGGCGGCTGGTACTGGTATCACCAGCACGCGCAGAAGAGCGAGTCCGCCCAGGGCAAGGGGGGCCGTTCACCCTTCGGCATGACCGGGCCGACCCCGGTGCGGGTGGTGGCCGTGGCGCAGCGCAGCTTTCCCATCGTACGCAAGTCCATCGGTACGGTGACGGCGCTGAACACCGTGAACGTCCGTACCCGGGTGGCTGGTGAGCTGCTGCGGGTCGCCTTCGAGGAAGGCCAGAAGGTCAAGGCCGGCGAGTTGCTGGCGACCATAGATCCCCGGCCCTACGAAGTGGCCTTGCAGCAGGCCGAAGGTACCCTGCAGCAGAACCAAGCGCAGCTGCGTAATGCCGAGCTGGATCTCAAGCGTTACCAGGGACTGTTCCGCGAAGACAGCATCGCCAAGCAGACGCTGGATACCCAGGAAGCCCTGGTCAACCAGTATCGCGGCACCCTCAAGAACAGCCAGGCCGCGGTGGCCGACGCCAAGCTGAACCTTACCTTCACCCAGATCAAGGCGCCCATTACCGGTCGGGTCGGTCTGCGCCAGCTGGACGGGGGCAACCTGCTGTCCGCCAACGACAGCACTGTGGTCGCCGTCATCACCCAGACCCAGCCGATCTCGGTGGTCTTCACCCTGCCCGAGAGCCAGCTCGGCGAGTTGCTCAAGCGCGCGCGCAGCGGCCAGACGCTGCCCGTCGAAGCCTGGGATCGCGGCGGTACGCAGAAGGTCGCCGAGGGCACCCTGCAGAGCTTCGACAACCAGATCGACACGGCCACCGGTACCCTCAAGTTCCGTGCGCGCTTCGCCAATGGCGATGAAGCCCTGTTCCCCAACCAGTTCGTCACCGTTCGGGTGCGCGAGCAGGTGCTGGACCAGGCGCTGGTGGTGCCCTCGGCGGCCATCCAGTTCGGCTCCAACGGCACCTTCGCCTACGTGGTCGGGGCGGACAACAAGATCCAGGTCCGGGCACTCAAGCTCGGGCCGGACGATGGCACCAACACGGTGGTGACCGAAGGCCTTGCCGCGGGTGACCAGGTGGTGACCGAAGGCACCGACCGGCTGCGCGAGGGCAACGAGGTGGAGATCGTCACCGGCGCCTCGGCGCCGCCCAGCGAACCGGCCAAGCCGGCGGTACGCAAGCCCGGCAAGACCCAGGGCTGATCGGCCGCGATGGATATCTCGCGTCCCTTCATCCTGCGTCCGGTCGCCACCACCCTGTTGATGGTGGCGCTGCTCATCGCCGGTCTGCTGGCCTACCGGCTGTTGCCGGTCGCGGCCTTGCCGCAGGTGGACTATCCCACCATCCGGGTACTCACCCTCTATCCGGGCGCCAGTCCCGATGTCATGACCAGCGCCGTGACCGCGCCGCTGGAGCGCCAGTTCGGCCAGATGCCGGGGCTGTCGCAGATGGCCTCCACCAGCTCGGGTGGCGCCTCGGTCATCACCCTCAGGTTCAACCTGGAGCTGGACCTGTCGGTCGCCGAGCAGGAGGTGCAGGCGGCGATCAACGCGGCCAACAACTTCCTGCCCAACGACCTGCCGGCCCCGCCGGTATACAACAAGGTCAATCCGGCCGATACCCCTATCGTGACCCTGGCGATCAGCTCCAGGACGCTGCCGCTGCCGACCCTCTACGACCTGGTCGACACCCGTATGGCGCAGAAGCTGGCCCAGGTGAGCGGGGTGGGCATGGTCAGCCTGGCCGGTGGCCAACGCCCGGCGGTACGCATCCAGGTCGATCCCGACAAGCTCGCCGCCCATAACCTGACCCTGGCCGACGTGCGCAGCCTGGTCACCAGCGAGAACACCAACCAGCCCAAGGGCAGCTTCGACGGCCCCACGCGGGTCGCCACCCTGGACGCCAACGACCAGCTACGTGATCCCAAGGCCTACGGCGACCTCATCCTCAACTACGCCGACAACGGCGCCCTGCGCCTGGGCGACGTCGCCACCATCGCCCAGGGCGCGGAAAACGATCGGCTGGCGGCCTGGGCCAATCGCAGCGGCGCCATCCTGGTCAATGTCCAGCGCCAGCCCGGCGCCAACGTCATCCAGACCGTGGACCGCATCCAGGCGCTGCTGCCCAGCCTCAAGGAAAGCCTGCCGGCGGGCCTCGACATCGCCGTGCTCAGCGACCGCACCGAAACCATCCGCGCGGCGGTCACCGACGTCCAGCACGAGATGCTGCTGGCGGTGGGGCTGGTGGTCATGGTCACCTTCGTCTTCCTGCGCCGATTCAGTGCCACCCTGATTCCCTCGGTCACGGTGCCGCTGTCGCTGATCGGTACCTTCGGCGCCATGTACCTGGCTGGCTTCTCGCTGAACAACCTGTCGCTGATGGCGCTGACCATCGCCACCGGCTTCGTGGTCGACGATGCCATCGTCATGCTGGAAAACATCTCGCGGCATCTGGAAGAGGGCGCCAGTCCGCTGGAGGCCGCGCTCAAGGGCGCCCGGCAGATCGGCTTCACCCTGGTGTCCCTCACCGTCTCGCTGATCGCCGTGCTCATCCCCTTGCTGTTCATGCAGGACGTGGTGGGCCGCCTGTTCCGGGAATTCGCCATCACCCTGGCGGTGGCCATCCTCATCTCGCTGGTCATCTCGCTGACGCTCACGCCGATGATGTGCGCCCGGCTGCTCAAGCGCGAGGAAGCTAGCGAGCACCACCTGGTCTGGCTGGAACGGCTGATCGCCGGCTATGGTCGGGCGCTGCGCTGGTCGCTGGCGCACCGGGCATTGATGCTGCTGCTGGCGGTGGCGACCTTCGTGCTTACCGCGGTGCTCTACCTGCTGGTGCCCAAGGGCTTCTTCCCGGCCCAGGACACTGGGTCCATCCAGGGCATCACCGAGGCACCTCAGGCCATTTCCTTCCGCGCCATGAGCGAGCGGCAGCAGGCGCTGGCCGAGGTGGTGCTGCAGGACCCGGCGGTGGCCAGCCTGTCGTCCTACATCGGCGTCGACGGCGACAACGTCACCCTCAACAGCGGGCGGATGCAGATCAACCTCAAGCCGCAGGGCGAGCGCGACGTCACCGCCCAGGAAGTGATCGACCGCCTGCGACCCGCGGTCGCCAAGCTGGTCGGCATCACCCTCTACATGCAGCCGGTGCAAGATCTCAGCGTCGAGGACCGGGTCAGCCGCACCCAGTACCAGCTCAGCCTGGACTCGCCGGACGCCAACCTACTCGACACCTGGGTACCGCGTCTGACCCAGGCCCTGCAGCAGCGGCCGGAACTGACCGATGTCACCAGCGACCTGCAGAACAAGGGCCTGCAGCTGTACCTGACCATCGACCGCGACGCCGCGGCGCGCCTCGGCGTGCAGGTGTCGGCCATCACCGACGCCCTCTACGACGCCCTCGGCCAACGGCAGATCTCGACCATCTACACCCAGGCCAATCAGTACCGGGTGGTGCTGGCCAGCGCCGCCGCCGACAGCCTGGGCCCGGATGCTCTCGACCAGGTCTGGGTCAAGGCCGGCAGCGGCAGCACCGCCAGCAACGGTAGTGGCACCGGCACGGCCGCCACCTCGGATACCACGACCGACAGCAGCCGCGCGCCAGTGCGCCTGTCCAGCCTGGTGAAGATGGAGCAGCGGCCGACGCGGCTGGTGATCAACCACCTGAGCCAATTCCCGGCGGTGACACTGTCCTTCAACCTGGCGAGCGGGGTCTCGCTGGGCGCTGCAGTAGCCGCCATCGACGCGGCCAAGCAGGAGATCGGCCTGCCGATCGGTATCAACACCCGCTACCAGGGTGCGGCGGCGGCCTTCCAGGCGTCGCTGTCCAGCACCCTGCTGCTGATCCTGGCCGCGGTGGTGGTGATGTACATCGTCCTCGGCGTGCTCTACGAAAGCTTCATCCACCCCCTGACCATCCTCTCGACGCTACCCTCGGCGGCCATCGGCGCGCTGCTGGCGCTGCTGCTCACCGGCAACGACCTCGGCCTGATCGCGGTGATCGGCATCATCCTGCTGATCGGCATCGTCAAGAAAAACGCCATCATGATGATCGACTTCGCCCTCGACGCCGAACGCCACCAGGGGCTAAGGCCGGAGGAGGCGATCTACCAGGCGGCGCTGCTGAGATTCCGGCCGATCCTGATGACCACCCTGGCCGCGCTGTTCGGCGCGGTACCGCTGATGCTGGCGACCGGGGCAGGGGCCGAGCTACGCCAGCCGCTGGGCCTGGTGATGGTCGGCGGCCTGCTGGTCAGCCAGGTGCTGACGCTGTTCACCACCCCGGTGATCTACCTGGCCTTCGACAGCCTGGGCGAGCGCCTGGGTCGGCGCAGGACGGCCTGAGGTGAATCTCTCGGCGCCCTTCATCGCCCGGCCGGTGGCGACTCTGCTGCTGAGCCTGGCCTTGCTGCTGCTGGGCGCCATCGCCTTCCGCTTGCTGCCGGTGGCACCCTTGCCGCAGATGGACTTTCCGACCATCACCGTGTCCGCCAGCCTTTCCGGCGCCAGTCCCCAGGTCATGGCCTCCAGCGTCGCCACGCCGCTGGAGCGCTCCCTGGGCACCATTGCCGGTATCAGCTCCATGACCAGCCGCAGCAGCCAGGGCTCGACGCAGATCATCATCCAGTTCGACCTGGACAAGGACGTCAACACCGCCGCCCGGGAAGTCCAGGCGGCCATCAACGCCTCGCGCAACCTGCTGCCCAGCGGCATGCGCCAGATGCCACGCTACCGCAAGGTCAATCCGTCACAGGCACCCATCATGGTGTTCTCGCTGACCTCCAAGACCCTGAGCAAGGGCGAGCTCTACGACCTGGCCTCCACGGTGCTGGCGCAGAGCCTGTCCCAGGTCAGTGGTGTAGGCGAGGTGCAGATCGGCGGCAGCTCCCTGCCGGCCGTGCGCATCGAGCTGGAGCCGCGCCAGCTGGAGCACTATGGCCTGGCGCTGGACGACGTCCGCACCGCGATCAACAACGCCAATCAGCGCCGGCCCAAGGGCGCGGTGGCCAATGCCGAGCACAACTGGCAGATCCAGGCCAACGACCAGCTGTTCAAGGCGGCCGACTATGCGCCGCTGATCATCCGCTACCAGGATGGCGCGACCCTGCGCCTGCGTGACGTGGCCAAGGTCAGCGATGCGGTGGAGGATCGCTACAACGCCGGTTTTTACAACAACCAGAGTGCCGTGCTGCTGGTGGTGAATCGCCAGGCCAACGCCAACATCATCGAGACCATCGCCGCGCTCAAGGCGCGCCTGCCGGCGCTGGAAGCCATCGTCCCGGCCAGTGCTCGCCTGGAAGTGGCCATGGACAGGTCCGGGGTGATCAAGGCGACCCTGCACGAAGCCGAGCTGACGCTGATCATCGCCGTGTTCCTGGTGATCGGGGTGGTCTGGCTGTTCCTCGGCCGCCTGCGCAGCGCGGTGATCCCGGCCCTGGCGGTACCCATCTCACTGGTGGGCACCTTCGCCGTGATGTACATCCTCGGCTTCTCGCTCAACACCCTGTCGCTGATGGCCCTGATCCTGGCCGCGGGGCTGGTGGTCGATGATGCCATCGTGGTGCTGGAGAACATCGCCCGGCACATCGACAATGGCATGGCGCCATTGAAGGCCGCCTACCAGGGTACCCGTGAGGTGGGCTTCACCCTGCTGTCGATGAACGTCTCCCTGGTCGCGGTGTTCGTCGCCATCCTGTTCATCGGTGGCATCGTCGAGAAGCTGTTCCGCGAATTTTCCCTGACCCTGGCCGCGGCCATCCTGGTCTCGCTGGTGGTATCCCTGACCCTGACGCCAATGCTCTGCGCCCGCTGGCTACGTCCCCACGATCCGGGTAGCGAAAGCCGGCTGCAGCGTTTCAGCGAGCGCGCCCACCGCCGCCTGGTAGCCGGCTACGACCGTACCCTGGGCTGGGCCCTGCGCCATCGGCGACTGACCCTGCTGAGCCTGATCGCTACCATAGTGCTCAACGTCGTGCTCTATGTGGTGGTGCCCAAGACTTTCATGCCGCAGCAGGATACCGGCCAGTTGATCGGCTTCATCCGCGGCGACAATGCCCTGTCGTTCCAGGTGATGCAGCCCAAGATCGAGATCCTGCGCAAGGCGCTGCTGGCCGATCCGGCGGTGGCCAGTGCCTCCGGCTTCGTCGGCAGCTCGGGTGCCGGCAGCGGGGTGAACAACGCGGTCATGCTGATCCGCCTCAAACCCGTCGCCGAGCGCAAGCTGGATGCCCAGAAGGTCATCGAGCGCATCCGCGCCAACGCGCCCAAGGTGCCGGGCGCCCAGCTGTTCCTCATGGCCGACCAGGACCTGAGATTCGGCGGGCGCCAGCAGAGCACCTCGTCCTATGAGTACAACCTGCTGTCCGGCGATGTCGACCTGCTGGAAACCTGGCAACCCAAGGTGCTGGCGGCGCTCAAGGCGCTGCCGGAACTGACCGCGGTGGATGGGCGCGAGGGCAGCACCCAGCAGATCACTCTGCAGATCGACCGGGAAATGGCCAAGCGACTGGGCGTGAACATGGAAACCGTCGCCGCGGTGCTCAACAACTCCTTCGCCCAGCGGCAGATCTCGACCATCTACGAGCCGCTCAACCAGTACAAGGTGGTGATGGAGATCAATCCGCGCTATGCCCAGGACCCCACCGTCCTCGAGCAGGTGCGGGTCATCACCGCCAGCGGCGCCCAGGTGCCGCTGGCGGCCTTCGCCCATTACACCAACAGCCTGGCCGAGGACCGCGTCACCCACGACGGTCAGTTCGCCTCGGAAAGCATCAACTTCGACCTGGCGCCCGATGTCAGCCTGGAGCAGGCCACCCGCGCCGTGCAGCGCGCAGTGGCCGCCATCGGCCTGCCGAGCGATGTCCAAGGCCGGCTAGGTGGCTCCGCCAATATCTTCGCCAGCACCGTGTCCGGGCAGCCGCTGATGATCCTCGGCGCCCTGGTGCTGGTCTACATCGTGCTCGGCGTGCTCTACGAAAGCTATGTCCACCCCCTGACCATCCTCTCGACGCTGCCCTCGGCCGGGGTAGGGGCCTTGCTGGCCATCCAGCTCACCGGTGGCCAGTTCAGCCTGATCTCCATGCTTGGGCTGTTCCTGCTGATCGGCGTGGTGAAGAAGAACGCCATCATGATGGTGGACCTGGCCCTGCAGCTGGAACGCCAGCAGGGGCTGACGCCCGAGGAAGGCATCCGCCAGGCCTGCCTGCTGCGCCTGAGGCCCATCCTCATGACCACCATGGCCGCCATCCTCGGCGCCGTGCCGCTGCTGATCGGCGACACCGAGGGCGCCGAGATGCGCCAGCCGCTGGGCCTGGTGATCGTCGGCGGGCTGGTGCTGAGCCAGATCCTCACCCTCTACACCACCCCGGTGGTCTATCTCTATTTCGAACGCCTGCGCCGCCGTGTCAATCGCTGGCGCGGCATCCGTACCGACGCTGCCCTGGATACGCCGCTATGATTCCAACCCTGCGCCTGTCGGCGCTGACCCTGGCGCTGTTGCTGGCCGGTTGCACCCTGGGCCCGGACTACCAGCGGCCGACCACTTCGGTGCCGGTCGCCTATCGCCATGCCGAGGGTTGGCAGGCCGCCGCGCCCAAGGACCTGGAGCTGCGTGGCGACTGGTGGCGGCGCTACGACGACCCGACCCTGGACCGGCTGATGGTCCAGCTGAACCAGCGCAACCAGAGCCTGGCCCAGGCCGAGGCCAGTTATCGGCAGTCGCTGGCCCTGGTACGCCAGGCCCGTTCCGCGCTGTTTCCCACCCTGACGAGCAGCCTGGGGGCTACGCGCTCCGGACGCGGCGGTGGGTCGGGCAACAGCACTGTCATCCGCAACTCCAGCGGCACCAGCAGTACCGTCAGCAGCGGCGGCGTGAGCACCATCAACAACTCCTACGACGCGAGCCTGGGGGTGAGCTGGGAGGTCGATCTCTGGGGCCGCGTGCGCCGGCAACTGGAAGCGGACCGCGCCACCGCCCAGGCCGGCGCGGCGGAGCTGGCAGCGACCCGGCTGAGCCTGCAGACCCAGTTGGCCACCAACTATTTGCAATTGCGGGTGCTAGACGCCCAGCAGCGATTGCTCGACGCCACTGTCGCCGCCTACGAGCGTTCGCTGCGCCTGACCCAGAACCAGTACCGTGCGGGGATCGTTACCCTGGCCGACGTCGCCCAGGCCACCACCCAGCTCAAGAGTACCCAGGCCGACGCCATCGATCTCAGGTATCAGCGTGCCCAGCTGGAAAACGCCATCGCGGTACTGGTCGGCGAAGTCCCGGCCAATTTCCAGCTGGCGGCGGTCGAGGCTATTCCAACGCTACCGGGGCTGCCCCGCGCCGTGCCCTCGGCCCTGCTGGAGCGCCGGCCGGACATCGCCCAGGCCGAGCGCCAGGTCATGGCCGCCAATGCCGCCATCGGCGTCGCCGAGGCGGCCTATTATCCCGACCTGACCCTGAGTGCTAGCGGCGGCTATACCGCCAGCCAGTGGGGTAGCCTGATCAGCACGCCAAATCGCTTCTGGTCGATCGGGCCGTCCTTTGCGCTGTCGCTGTTCGATGGCGGCCTGAGACGCGGCCAGGTGGAGTCCGCCGAGGCCAGCTACGACGCCAGCGTCGCCGGCTACCGCCAGACCGTGCTCGACGGCTTCCGCGAGGTGGAAGACTACCTGGTACAACTGCGCACCTACGACGACGAAGCCGGGGTCCGCCAGGAGGCCCTGGCGGCCGCCCGCCGCGCCCTGCAGCTGGCGCAGAACCAGTACCAGGCCGGCTTGATCGGCTATCTCGACGTGGTCACCCTGCAGACCACCGCCCTGAGCAACGAACGCACCAACCTGACCCTGCTGGGGAGTCGCCTGAGTGCCAGCGTCCAGCTGATCGCCGCCCTCGGCGGCGGCTGGGATGGCAACCTCGCCCCCGCCGCAGCGCCTCGCCGTCCCTGAACCCAGGCAGGAGGAGTCGGGCAGGTTCCTAATCGCGGCCATGCCGGCGCGCCGTAGCGACCGCTCCTACAGTTATCTTGGAGCCCTTAGGAACGGCCGCATCGCCGTGATCAAACGTAGTGGCTCATGCCTGGAGGAGCGGACCATGGCCGCGATAAAGCAGGTCCAGTCGGTAGGGTGGAAAACCGCGCAGCGTTTTCCACGCGTAAGCTTTGGAGTCGCGAGGGCCGCGTGTTGGGCTGAGTATCTCAGTGGAAAAGGCTGCGCCGTTTTCCACGCTACGTCGCTGGCAGTCGTCTGAGCACTAGCGTCCGGCTGATCGCCGCGCTCGGCGGTGGCTGGGATGGCAACCTCACGCCGCCCACGCCAGGGCGGCGGCCCTGACGGCAGGCATGAAAAAGCCGGGCAGAGGCCCGGCTTTTTCGCCTGGCTGGCGGCTCAGTTGGGGAAGAGTTCGCCCAGCTTCATGCTCAGCATCATGTTGCCTTCGACCCGCAGCTTGCCGGACATGAAGGCCTGCATACCGTCGGTCTCGCCGCTGACGATACCGGCCAGGGTGGCCTGGTCCATGATCAGGGTGCAATCCGGATCGGCGGCGTCGCCCTGCTGGACGTCGCAGGTGCCATCCTTGATGACCACGTAGTAGTTGTCACCGCCTTCGACGTCGAACTGATAGGTCAGATCCAGCCCGGCCGCGGCGGCGGGATCGAACTTGCTCTTGAGGGTGGCGATGGCATCGGCTGCGCTCATGGCGAGGGTCCTTGTGGTCTTTTTCGATGAAGCCAGGTCCGAAGCGGCCTGGCAGGGCACTCGACCGAGGGTAGGGGGCGGCTGGAGCCCTGTCAACGGCTATTCATACAACCGTTTGAATGGGTGGGCGTATCGGACCTGCACCAAGTACGCCGACTGGCATGCCCAGGGCGCCTCGTGCGGCAGGCGAGTTTCTATCGGTCCGGCGACTCGGTATGCTGGGCAGGGCATTGCTGCCGCCATTCTAGGAGAGTCCGTGGAGTTTCTTGCCGACTATGCCAGTTTCCTGGCCAAAACCGTCACCCTGGTGGTGGCCATCCTCGCCGTGCTGCTGTTCGCCGCTGCCATTCGCGGTCGTAATCGCCGTGGCTCGGGTGGTCAGCTGCAGGTCCAGAAGCTCAACGACTTCTATCGCGATCTCCGCCTGCGCCTGCAGCAGAGCGTGCTCGGCAAGGAGGCCTTCAAGGCCCTGCGCAAGCGCGAGACCAAGGCCGAAAAGACCAAGCGCAAGAGCGAAACCGGCAAGTCCCGGGTCTATGTGCTGGATTTCCATGGCGACATCAAGGCCACGGCCAACGAACACCTGCGCAACGAGATCACCGCGGTCCTGACCCTGGCCACGCCCAAGGACGAGGTGGTGGTGCGGCTGGAAAGCGGTGGTGGGCTGGTGCACAGCTATGGCCTGGCCGCCTCGCAGCTGGCGCGCATCCGTCAGGCCGGCGTGCCCCTGACCATCTGCGTCGACAAGGTGGCGGCCAGCGGCGGCTACATGATGGCCTGCATCGGCGACCGCATCCTCAGCGCGCCCTTCGCCATCCTCGGCTCCATCGGCGTGGTCGCCCAGTTGCCCAACGTCCACCGGCTGCTGAAGAAGCACGACGTGGATTTCGAAGTATTCACCGCCGGCGAGTACAAGCGCACCGTCACGGTCTTCGGCGAGAACGACGAGAAGGGCAAGGAGAAATTCCAGGATGACCTGGATACCACCCATGAGCTGTTCAAGAACTTCGTCGCCCACTACCGTCCCCAGCTGAACATCGACGAAGTGGCGACCGGCGAGGTCTGGCTGGGCCAGGCCGCGCTGGGCAAGCACCTGGTGGACGAGCTACGCACCAGCGACGAGTACCTGGCCGAACGGGCCCAGGTGGTGGAAGTCTTCGCCGTGCGCTTCGTCGAGAAGAAGTCGCTGCCCGAACGCCTGGGCATGGCGGCGAGCCTTGGCGTCGATCGCCTGGTGACCACCTGGTGGGAGCGCCTCGCCGAGTCGACCCGCTGGCGCTGAGGTCCCTGGGACTGGCGCCCCATAACAAGACTCCAACGGAGGTTCTGCGATGAGCAATTTTCAGGCGCTCTGGGTGACCGAAGGGGCCCACGGCGCTTTCCGGCAAGAGGTGGTGACACGCACGCTGGACGACCTGCCCGCGGGCGAGGTGCTGATCCGGGTGCGTTATTCATCCCTCAACTACAAGGACGCCCTTTCGGCCATCGGCAACAGGGGCGTCACCCGGCGCTATCCCCATACCCCGGGGATCGACGCGGCCGGCGTGGTGGAGGCCTCCAGCGCCGCCGAATTCGCCGTCGGTGACGAGGTGATCGTCACCGGCTACGACCTGGGCATGAATACCGCGGGCGGCTTCGGCCAGTACATCCGCGTGCCGGCGGCCTGGGTGATCCGCCGCCCGGACAACCTCGGTCTGCGCGAGGCCATGGTGCTGGGCACCGCCGGCCTGACCGCGGCCCTGTGCGTCGAGAAACTCGAACAGATGGGCCTGGCGCCCGAGTCCGGTACCGTCCTGGTCACCGGCGCCAGCGGCGGCGTGGGTAGCCTGGCAGTCAAGCTGCTGGCGCGACTGGGCTATCACGTGGCGGCCTCCACCGCCAAGCTGGAGCGGGCGGAGTGGTTGCACCGCCTGGGTGCCCGGCAGATCCTCGACCGGGCGACCCTAGCCGATGGCGTCGGCAAGCCGCTGTTGGATCAGCAGTGGGCAGGCGCGGTGGATACCGTGGGCGGCGACATCCTCTTCAACGTCATCAAGTCGCTGGAATACGGTGGCAGCGTGGCCTGCTGCGGCATGACCGCCGGCACCAAGTTCGAAGCCGGGATCTTTCCCTTCATCCTGCGCGGCGTGAACCTGCTGGGCGTCGATTCCGTGGAGTTGCCGCTGATGGCCAAGGCCGCGCTCTGGGACAAGCTCTCGGTGCAGTGGAAGCTGGACGACCTGGACAGCCTGACCCGCGAGATCGGGTTGCAGGAGCTGCCCGACACCATCAGCCAGATCCTGGCGGGGAAGATGGTGGGGCGCGTGGTCGTGGACCTCGGGTGAGGTATCACCGCGCAAAAGAAAACCCGCCGCGGCGGGTTTTCTTTTACCTGGCCTGAGTTCGGTCAGGCCTGGCGACGACGGAACAGTGGCTGGGGCTCGTCGACCGCGCCCTGGTAGGTCTCGCTGAAATCGCGCAGGCCCTTCAGTGCCGCTTCCGGGTCACGGTCGGCCCGTACCACGTAGGCGTCGAAACCACAGCGCTTGAGGAAGAACAGCTGGTCCTGCAGCACGTCGCCGATGGCGCGCAGCTCGCCGGTCCAGCCGAAGCGCTCGCGCAGCAGTCGGGCGTAGGAATAGCCGCGCCCATCGACGAAGGCCGGGAAGTTGATGGCGACCAGGGCGAAGTGCTCCAGGTCGGCGGCAATGCTCTCCGGCTCTTCATCGCTGTCCAGCCAGATACCCAGGCGCCCGTCGCGGCAGGTGAGGGCATGGCCGTGCTCCAGCCACAGGGCGGCGGGGATGATGACGTCATCGCTGTTGGGGACGTCTTCGAAGGCGACGTCCTTGGGCAGCAGGTGCCAGTTGTCGGTGACCAGCTGGTCGCCCTTAATGATTCTTTGCATAGACGCGCTCCTTGAAGGGGTCGATACCGATACGGCGGTAGGTGTCGATGAAGCGCTCGTCTTCGGTGCGTTGCTCGACGTAGACGTTGATCAGCTTGCCGATCACCTCGGGCATCTGGTCCTGGGCGAAGGAGGGGCCGAGGATCTTGGCCAGGGTGGCGTCACGGCCGGCGTCGCCGCCCAGGGACACCTGGTAGAACTCTTCGCCCTTCTTGTCCACGCCGAGGATGCCGATGTGGCCGACGTGGTGGTGGCCGCAGGCGTTCATGCAGCCGGAGATGTTCAGGTCCAGCTCGCCGATGTCGAACAGGTAGTCCAGGTCATCGAAACGACGCTGGATGGATTCGGCGATGGGGATCGACTTGGCGTTGGCCAGGGAGCAGAAGTCGCCACCCGGGCAGCAGATCATGTCGGTCAGCAGGCCGATGTTCGGCGTGGCGAAGCCGTGCTCGCGCAGTTCGTGCCAGAGTTCGAGCAACTGGTCCTGGCGGACGTCGGCGAAGATGACGTTCTGCTGGTGCGAGGTGCGCAGCTCACCGAAGCTGTAGCGATCGGCCAGGTCGGCCATGGCGTCGAGCTGGCGGTCGGTGACATCGCCCGGGGCCACGCCGGTGGGCTTGAGCGACAGGGTCACGGCGACGTAGCCCGGACGCTTGTGGCGGAAGGTGTTGCGCTGGCGCCAGCGAGCGAAGCCGGGGTGCTCGGCGTCCAGGCGGGCGAGAGCCGCGTCCTGGTCCTGCAGCTCGGCATAGGCCGGGTCGACGAAGAAGGCGGAGACGCGCGCCACCTCGGCGTCGGTCAGGGTGATGGGGCCATCCTTGAGATGGGCCCACTCGGCCTCGACCTTCTCGGCGAAGACGTCGGCGCCCAAGGCCTTGACCAGGATCTTGATGCGGGCCTTGAACTTGTTGTCGCGGCGGCCGTAGCGGTTGTAGACCCGCAGGGTGGCTTCGAGGTAGCTGAGCAGGTGCTGCCAGGGCAGGAATTCACGGATGAATTCACCGGTGTGGGGCGTACGGCCCTGGCCACCGCCGACGAGCACGCGGAAGCCCAGCTCGCCGGCCTCGTTGCGCACCGCTTCCAGGCCGATGTCGTGCACCTCGATGGCGGCGCGATCCAGGGCGGCGCCGTTGACGGCGATCTTGAACTTGCGCGGCAGGAAGGCGAATTCGGGGTGGAAGGTCGACCACTGGCGGATGATCTCGCACCAGGGGCGCGGATCGACGAGTTCGTCATGGGCGACGCCGGCGAACTGGTCGGTGGTGGTGTTGCGGATGCAGTTGCCGCTGGTCTGGATGGCGTGCATTTGCACGGTGGCCAGCTCGGCGAGGATCTCGGGGACGTCTTCCAGCTCCGGCCAGTTGAACTGGAAGTTCTGGCGGGTGCTGATGTGGGCGTAGCCCTTGTCGTAGTCGCGGGCGATCTGCGCCAGCTTGCGCACCTGGGTGGTGTTCAGCAGGCCATAGGGCACGGCCACGCGCAGCATGGGCGCATAGCGCTGGATGTAGAGGCCGTTCTGCAGGCGCAGGGGGCGGTATTCCTCGCCACCGAGCTCCCCGGCGAGGAAGCGGC
Source organism: Pseudomonas sp. No.117 (assembly GCF_054558395.1). NCBI lineage: Bacteria > Pseudomonadati > Pseudomonadota > Gammaproteobacteria > Pseudomonadales > Pseudomonadaceae > Pseudomonas > Pseudomonas sp. No.117. The sequence continues at coordinate 269,219 of NZ_BAAJNP010000004.1, read as the reverse complement.
GGGTCTGGTCGCGAAACTGGGCGACACGTTCTTCGACGATCCGCTGATCGTACTGATCGTAAACGTACATGGTCATCCTGCTGTCAGGCGGCGCGCACGGCTGCGCGTGATCGAAGTCTTCGGCTCCCGAGAGGGCGCTAGGGACTTTTCTAGGCCGTGAACGATAGCAGCAGGGCTATATGCTTAAAAGCGATGTTTCTTTATATATAAATCTATTCCGGCGATAAGCGGTAGGCGCGGACGGCGCCGGATGCCGACTGCTATAAGCTACGGTTGGTAAAACGTAGCGAGCAAATGTCAGGCGGGTGCGCGCGGTGCGCAGGAATCGGACCGGGCTCGCGCACGAGTGTACGAGAGTTACATGAGAATTCCGGGCACTGCACGCGCCCGCCTGGCGGGCGCGCAGTGTTTTACCCGCCGTGGTCAGTTCAGACCCAGCTTGCCGCGCAGGGTGGAGAGGTCCTCGGCCAGGGTATTGACCGGGCCGACCAGGGCCTTGCGATCCCGCTCGCTGACCTTGTCGTAGGTCTCGAAGCCGCCGTCCTTGGTCTTGTACTTGGCCAGGATCTTGTCGACCGTGGCGAAGTTCTTGTCGACCTTGCCGACGAAGGCCTTGTCCTGCTTCTCGATCTGCGGGCGGAACAGGTCGACGATCTTCTTCGCGCCATCGACGTTGGCCTGGAAGTCGTACAGGTCGGTATGGCTGTAGCGTTCCTCTTCACCCGAGACCTTGGTCGCCGCGACCTCTTCCATCAACGCCGCTGCGCCACCCACCACCTTTTCCGGCGGGAAGGTCAGGCCGTCGACGCGGGCCTGGAGGTCCTTGACGTCGCTCAGCAGCTTGTCGGCGAGGGCGCCCTGGCCGTCGGTGGTGTTCTGGGTGAAGAGGGCGTATTCCAGGCGGTGGAAGCCGGTGAAGTCCTCCGATTTGACGCCCTGCTCGTGGTCGTCTTCGCGGGAGTCGATGGCGGCGTCCAGATCGCTGAAGAGTTCGGCGATGGGCTCGACCTGTTCGTAGGACACCCGGGTCGGCGCATAGAGCTTGCGCGCGGTGGCCAGGTCACCACGCTTGACCGCGGCGGTGAAGGCCTGAGTCTGCTCGGTCAGCTTGGCCAGGTTGTCGGTGACGTAGATCTTGTAGTCGGAGATGGGGCCGACCAGATCCAGCGGCGAGTTGGCGGCGAACACCGGCATGGCCAAGGCCAGACCAAGGGCAACGGCGAGGGACGAGCGTTTCATTCGACTTCTCCTGTCGAGGGTTCAAGACTGTGCCGCGGCCAGCAGGCTGCGGCCGAGATAATCCTTTGGATCGGTGACCCCAGGCAGGACGAAGAAGTAACCGCCGCCGATGGGCTTGATGTATTCCTCCAGCGGTTCGCCATCCAGGCGCTTCTGCACCGCGATGAAGCCCTGTTCCAGATCGGCCTGGTAGGCGATGAACAGCAGCCCCATGTCGAGCTGGCCGTTCTTGCGTACGCCATTGGAGTAGTTGAAGGGCCGGCGCAGGATCAGGTTGCGCTGGCTCTCCGCGGTACGCGGATTGGCCAGGCGGATATGGGCGTCCAGGGGCGTGATGGCGCCCTTGGGATCGCTGGCGTAGTCCGGCACATCGGTTTCGTGGCCACCGGCCATGGGTGAGCCGCTGGCCTTGCGCCGGCCGAAGATGGCTTCCTGCTCCTGCAGTGGCGTGCGATCCCAGCGCTCGACGAAATTGCGGATGATGCGTACCGCCTGGTAGCTACCCTGGGCCGCCCAGGCCGGCTCACCGCTGTCGGGCTGGATCCAGACGATGCGTTCCATGGCCTGGGCGTCGGTGGAATCCGGGTTGGCCGAGCCATCGCGAAAGCCGAGGAAGTTGCGCGCGCTCTCCGCCGCTTGCCCGGGCGGCGGATCCTGCACCGGTACGCTGCCTTCCTGTTTCCAGCGGATCGCCAGCAGGTCGGGCAGGTTCTTCACGATGTCGCGCAGGGCGTGGATGTTGGTGTCGGGCGTGTTGGCGCAGAACTGCAGGCAGAGATCGCCATGGCAGCAATCCGCCTCCAGGGCATCGTTGCGAAAACTGGTCATGCGCTGCAGCTGGCGCGGCTTGGCGGCGCTCAGACCGAAGCGATCATCGAACAGGGATTCACCCACCGAGACGGTGATGGTGAGGTTGTCCGGCGTCACCACCGGGCCGAGGATGCCGGAATCCAGTGGCGGCAACCTGGGGTCGACCTCCGGTACCGGACCGCCCTGCATCAGAAAGCGGATGCGTTCGTCGAGGGTGCGCAGCAGCCGCTCGAGGTCCTCGCGATCGCTGGCCAGGACATCGAAGGCCACCACCATGCCGGCGGCCGGGCGCGGGGTGACGATGCCGCTCTGGTGCTGCCCCAGGAAGGCTTGGCGCTGATGGGTATTGGCGCTACCGGGGGCGCGGGTTACCTCGGCGGTGGTAGCCGCCCCGGCGTGCATCGGGCAGAGCCCGGCCCCGGCCAGGGCCAGGCCGGTAGCGCCCAGGCCCCCCAGGAGTCGGCGGCGTTCGATATTGGGTTGGTCGGAAGGCTTCTTCATGGCGCGGTCTTGGTCGGAGTCAGGCCGAGGGCCGGGGCAACCTGGTCGAGGGAGTCGCCCAGCGCCTGGGCCGCCTTGGCGATGTGATCACGGTCGGCATCGGTCAGGCTGGCGTAGGATCGCTGCTGATCGCCCAGCGCCTCGGCGAGGACCTGGACTTGAGCGTCGAGTCGCTGCTGCAAGTCCTGGTGGCCTTTGCTCAGCAGGGGACGCAACAGCTCGATGACCTTGCGGGTGCCCTCCAGGTTGGCGGCGAAGCCGGGCAGGACCAGTTGGCTGTAACGCTCTTCCTCACCCGAGATACGGGTGCTGGCCAGGTTGTGCAACAAACGGGCGGCGTTGCCACTGAGCTGCTCCGGCGGCAGCGGCTGACCGAGCAGGGCGTCGCGCAGGGCGGTGGCGTCCTGCTGCAGGCGGGCGGCGACGGGCGCCAGTCCAGCCGTGCTGCCAGCGGCGAAGAGACCTTGCTCGATGCGGTGGAAGCCGCCGAAGGCCGGATCCCGCTCGCGCTGCTCGTAGTAATCGGCGCGGGCATTGAGGCGATTGTCCAGTTCGGCGAAGCGCTGGGCCGTCGCCGCCAGGCGCTGGTAGGGGAGGCGGGCGGCGGCGTAGGCGGCTTTCGCCTGGCTCAGGTCACCCGCGGCCAGCGCCTCTTGCAGGCTGGCGATACCCTGCAGCAGCATTCGGCTTTGCTGGTTGAGATAGACGCGGTATTCGGAGAGCGGTCCGACGAACTGGGTCAGGGTCGGGCCTGCCTTGCTGGCAGCCTCGGAGGCCGCCGTGGGCAGCACCTTCAGGGTGCCGCGCGGATTGCTCAGCAGGCCGCAGGTGATGGCGTAGTCGCCGGGTGCCAGGGTGGCATTGATGACCTGGCTGAGGCCCGGCGCGATGTTCTCGCGCTCTTCGACCACCAGCACGCCGTCGAGGATTTCCCACTCCACCGCCCGGTCCGAGCGATTGACGATACGAAAGCGTGCCGGACCTGCGGACACTTCCAGCGCGTTGGGCTCGCAGCGGTTGGCCAGGATATCGACCCGGACTTCACCGGCACCCACCGCGGCGTGGCGCTGGCCGGCAGAACGCGAGGCGTAGTAGAAGGCGGCGGCCGCGACGATCAGCAGCGTCGCCGATCCCGCTACGGCCAGGCGCATGGCTGCCGAGCGCTGCTTCGGCGGCGGGGAAATGGGCAGGTTCAAGAGGGACGCTCCAGCGAGGCAGTGGTGGTGGCGGCCGGGCGCTGCGCGGGCGCCGGCGTGCGGAAGAACAGCGGCAGGGTGACGGCCAGGAACAGCAGATAGGCACCCAGGGTGCTCACGGTCGGGGTGTCCTGATAGCCGAACATGCCGGCCAGCACGGTACCCACCGGGCCGTCGGCCGGCAGCACGTGACTCCAGTCGAACACCACCTGCTGTAGCGAATTCCACAGCCCGGCCTCGTGCAGCGCCTTGACCGAGTTGGTGAACAGCCCGGCTGCCACGAACAGGATGAACAGCCCGGTGAAGCGGAAGAATTTGCCGAGGTTGAGGCGTACGCCGCCGTTGTACAGGCCGTAGCCGACCGCGATGGCGATGGCTAGGCCCAGCAGGGCGCCAAGAGGGGCGCCGGGACCTTCGCTCTGCTGGAAGATGGCCAGCAGGAAGAAGACGGTTTCCAGGCCTTCACGGGCGACGGCCAGGAACACCATGCCGATCAGGGCATAGACTTGGTTGCGCGAGCTGGACAGGGCTGCGTCCAGGGAGGCGTGCAGCTCGGTCTTGATCGAGCGCGCGGCCTTGCGCATCCAGAACACCATGGAGGTGAGGATGGCGGTCGCAGCCAGGCCGACCACCGCTTCGAAGAGTTCCTGCTGGCGCTGCGGAAACTCGGCGCTGGCCAGTTGCAGGCCGGCGCCGACGAAGAGGGCGAGGGCGGCGGCCAGCATCACGCCGATCCAGACCGCGGGCATCCAGTGACCGCGGCCGGTGCGTTGCAGGTAGCTGGCGATGATGCCAACGATGAGCGCCGCTTCGATGCCTTCGCGGAGCATGATCAGAAAGGGGACGAGCATGGAAAAGGTCACCGACAGGAACGAGGGCGCACCCATGCGCCCGAAGGTCGGTGATTTGTATCACAATGATTCGGATTGTTAAATGAGGATGATTCTCGTACCGCGACCGAGACGCTCGCTGGCGCTAAGCGGTAGGACGCGGTACGAACGTTACTCAGGCCCGGAACATCACGGCGGTGTCAGGTGACTTGCCGGTGGGGAAGCGCCGGAGCTCCCGCCAGTTGCGCAGGTCGACAACCGCCAGCTGGTTGTCCTCGAGGGCGGCGAACAGGCGCTCGCCGCGGGCATCGACATTGAGGCCGGGTACGGCGCTACCCATGGGCAGGTAGGCCACTTCACCCAGGGTGTCGGGCCGCAGCAACGACAGGCTCCTGTCCGCCAGGTTGGACACCAGCAGACGCCCGTCCGGCAGGGCGGCGACCCGTACCGCCTCGCCGCGCAGCTTGATCTGCCGGAGTGGTGTCAGGTCGCGGGCGTCCAGCGCATGGAGAATGCCGGCGAAGCGATCCAGCACATAGAAGGTGCGCTCGTCCGGACTCAGGCAGCAGCCCTCGGGTGCCTGGCCGAGAAATCTTTTCACCGGCAGGACGGCCGGGTTATGGGCATCCACCAGGATCACCAGGCCACTCAGGGTATCCGCCACATAGGCGCGGCGACCGTCACGGGTCAGCGCGAAGTAGTGGCTGCGGGTGCCCCCGACCGGGACGATCTGGCTGGGCGACTCGTCGGTGGCCGGCTGGTCGAAGCGGATGAGCAGCGAATCGGTTTCGCTGAGCACATAGAGGCGACCCTGGTCATCCAGGCGCATGCCATGCAGCCGGTGGTAGGGCGCCAGGTCGATGGCGCGCACCAGGCGCTGGCCGGCGAGATCGATCACGCTGACCTGGTGGCCACCGTCGCCGGGCGCCTGCCAGCTCTTGACGCCGTATTGGCCGACATAGGCATAGCGCCCCGAGCGGTCGGCGACGATTTCATGGGGTTGCGTGGGCAGTTCCAGACCGCCGACGCGCTTGCCGTCCGCCAGCCGATAGAAGCCCACGCCTGGAGCTTCCTTCTCGACCAGGGCAAGATATTCCTCGCCGGCCGCGCGCGCCTGGAGCGGAAGGCCGCCCAGCAGCGGCAGGGCGGCGCTGGCAGCCAGCAGGCCGAGGGTCTGACGGCGATTCAGATAGCGCATAGCAGGTCTCCCGAGGGGCAAGCCTCCCTGCCAGGGTCAAGCGAATCCGTGCTACTCGAACAGACCCTTGAACCAGTCCCAAAGTCCCACGTGATAGTCGGGCAGGATATCGATGCCGAGCGCGGACTTGAGCAGATAGAGCAACACCAGGCCTACCAGGCCACAGGCGAGCAGGATCACCGCCAGCATGGTGGCCTTGCCGAGCAGCGAGAGTTCCTGCTCCAGGCGCGAGAGCTGACGGTAGTTGCGGCCGGCGAGGACGACGAAATAGTAGCGCCGGTGCCAGAACTTGAGGGTGCCACGCAGATCGACGCTGTGCTTGCCCCAGCTGCGCGTGCCGAAAGCCAGTTTCAAGGCTTCCAGCTGTTCCTCGGTGAAGGACTCGCGCAGCTCTTCGGGAAGGCGCTCCTTCAGGCCGGCGATGAAAGGGTCGTGGCGATTGATGCGGTCCTGCATATGGAGAGCTTCCCTCTGAGTGGTGCGAAAGCTCTCAGAAAGACCGATCGGGCCGGCGTTCCGCCCGAACGGATGGACGGGGTCCTGAACGGGATGATCGGTCAGGCGGTGACTCGTCGGGGCCTTATCACCTCGGCCCGTGCCCGCAACTGGCCACAACCGCCATCGACGTCCTGGCCAGCGGAGTTGCGCACCTTGGTGAGCACGCCGCGGCTGTGCAGGTAGCGCACGATCTGGACGATACGCTCGCCGTCGGGGCGCTGGTAGTCGTCCACTTCCAGGCTGTTGTAGGGGATGAGATTGAGCACCCCGTACTTGCCCTTCAGCAGCCGCAGCAATTCGTCCATTTCCTCCTGGCTGTCGTTGATGCCGGCGAGCAGGGTCCACTGGTACTGGATGGGATAGCCGATCAGCCGCGCATAGGCCTCGCCCTGCTCGATCAGCTCGGCAGGCTCGTAGCGTGGCGCCTTGGGCAGCAGCCGGGCACGGCGTTCGGCATTGGTGCTGTGCAGCGACAGCGCCAGGGCCGGCCTGACCGCCTGCTGCGGCAGTTGATTGAACACCCGCGGATCGCCGACGGTGGAAAACACCAGGTTGCGATGGCCGATGCCACCGGCCGTGCCCAGCAGGTCGATGGCCTCCAGCACGTTGTCCAGGTTGTGCGCCGGCTCGCCCATGCCCATGAAGACCACCTTCTTCACCGGCCTGATGCGTCGCGCCAGGGCCACCTGGGCAACGATCTCGGCACTGCCCACCTGGCGCAGCAGGCCGCTCTTGCCGGTCATGCAGAAGACGCAGCCCACGGCGCAGCCGACCTGGGACGATACGCAGAGGCCGTCGCGGGGCAGCAACACGCTTTCCACCGCCTGGCCGTCCGCGAGGGTCACCAGCATGCGGGCCGAACCGTCGGCACCCGGATGCTCCGAGGTGACCCGGGCCAGCCCCTCCAGCCGCGCGGTCAGCGCCGGGATGGCCTGGCGTACGTCCAGCGGCAGGAAGTTCTCCGCCTGCTGGCGGCGGGTGCCGGTGTCCAGCGGCAGGCCCTGGCACCAGGCGCGCAGGATCCGGGCACTGTGCTTGGGCTTCGCGCCGGCGGCGGCGAGCAACTGGACGACATCGGCAATACGCATGGGAAGAGAGCGGTTCGAGGGTGGGCGGCGATAATAGGACAGGGCAGGGATGCTATCCTAGTCCTTTGCAAGACGAGGACCCGTCATGAAGTTCATCCACCAGCGCGAGCATCTCAACGAAGGCGACCTGGTCGTCATCCAGAGTTCGGGGGTGTGCAATATCCGCCTGATGAACGATGCCAATTTCCGCAGCTTCAAGAACGGCGGCCGCCACACCTACCACGGTGGCGCGTTCGATACCTTTCCGGCGCGCATCACCGTACCCAGCACCGGCTTCTGGAACATCACCCTCGACACCGTCACCAAGCGGCCGATCAGCGTGACCCGCAAGCCCGACATCAAGCATTCCATCAAGATCGTCCGCCGCTCGCCTTCCGAGCTGCGCTGAGGCAGCGGTCACCCGTCCCTGGGTGACCCTGGCCGCTATTTCGGCTGCAACTCCAGCAGCCGTGCATTGGCACCGTCTTCCAAGACCCAGAGACTGCCGTTGGGGCCTTCCTCGACGTCGCGGATGCGCGTGCCCATGGCATAGCGCTCCACCTCGCGGGCCTCTTCGCCCTTGAGCTCGATCCGCACCAGTGCCTTGGACGAGAGGCCACCGATGAAGGCGTTGCCCTTCCAGGCGGGGAAGCGATTCCCCTCGTAGATCATCAGTCCGGCGGGCGAGATCACCGGCGTCCAGGTGATCTTCGGCGGGATGAATTCCGGACGGGTGTCATGATCCGGGATCGGCTTGCCACCGTAATGATCGCCGTTGGAGACCTCGGGATAGCCGTAGTTGCCGCCGCGCTGGATAAGATTCAGCTCATCGCCACCCTGGGGGCCCATCTCCTGTTCCCACAACCGGCCCTGGGCGTCGAAGGCGATACCCAGCGGATTGCGATGCCCCAGCGACCAGACCTGGGCCGCGACACCGCCTTGCTGGGCGAAGGGGTTGTCCTGGGGAACGCTGCCATCGTCGTTGAGGCGGATGAGCTTGCCGAGGTTGCCGCTCATGTCCTGGGCCGGGGTGAATTTCTGCCGCTCACCCGAGGTGATCCACAGCTTGCCGTCCGGCCCGAATCTCATGCGATGGCCGTAGTGACCGTTGCCAGTCACCTTGGGTGTCTGGCGCCAGATCACCTTGAGTTCGCCGAGCGAGCCGCTGCCGTCTTCCTTCAAGGTCAACTTGGCACGGGCCACGGCAGCACCCTGGGTGCCGCCTTCGCCAGCCTCGGCGTAACTGAGGTAGATCAGATGATTGCTGGCGTATTGCGGATGGAGGATGACATCGCCCAAGCCACCCTGGCCGGCGTGGACCACCTTGGGCACGCCGCTGATGTCCTGCGTTTTGCCAGTCTGCACATTCAGGTGCTTGAGCACGCCACCTTTCTCGGTGACCAGCGCCGTGCCATCGGGCAGGAAGGCAATGGCCCAGGGCGCATCCAGGGTGGCCCGAGGCGTGGCGGTGAAGGGCCACTGCTCCTGGCTCAGCGCCTGGGGCGCGGCGGTGGCATTCAGGGTGGCGAGTCCAAGCAGGAGACTGCCGGCGGCTAGGGTAAGGCCTCTCATGGGCGCGTGATCCTCGTCGTTTGAAGTCCCTACACCCTAGTAGGGACGCCAGCGAAAAGGGCCGCGTTTTTGTTACCTGAGGCGTCTGCCGGGCTAGTTGTCATACCCCAAATTCGGCGCCAACCACCGTTCCGTCACCGTCAGCTCCTGGCCTTTCCGCTCGGTATAACGCTCCACCTGATCCTTGTCGATCTTGCCCACGGCGAAGTACTGGGCCTCGGGATGGGCGAAGTACCAGCCGCTGACAGCGGCGGCGGGGAACATGGCGTAGTGCTCGGTGAGGAAGACGCCGCTGCGACCGGCTTCATTGAAGCTGGCCTCGGGGTCGAGCAGCTTGAAGAGGGTGGCCTTCTCGGTGTGGTCGGGGCAGGCCGGGTAGCCGGGGGCAGGGCGGATGCCCTTGTACTGCTCGCGGATCAGCGCCTCGTTGTCCAGGGTCTCGTCGGCGGCGTAGCCCCAATGCTCTTTGCGTACCCGCTCGTGCAGCCACTCGGCGCAGGCCTCGGCGAGGCGGTCGGCCAGGGCCTTGACCATGATGGAGTTGTAGTCGTCGCCCTTGCGTTCGTAGTCCTTGGCCAGCTCCTCGGCGCCGATGCCGGCGGTAACGATGAAGCCACCCACGTAGTCGGTAACGCCGGTTTCCTTGGGGGCGACGAAGTCGGCCAGCGACAGGTTGGGCTTGCCGTCGGGCTTGATCGTCTGCTGGCGCAGGTGGTGCAGGGTGGCTAGCGGTTGGCCGTCCTCGCCATAGACTTCCAAGTCGTCGTCGCGCACCTGGTTGGCCGGCCAGAAGCCGAACACGGCGCGGGCCTTGATCAGCTTCTCGTCGATCAGCTTCCTGAGCATGGCCTGGGCGTCGTGGAACAGCGCGGTGGCCGCTTCGCCCACCACCTCGTCGGTGAGAATGCGCGGATACTTGCCGGCCAGGTCCCAGGAGATGAAGAAGGGCGTCCAGTCGATGTACTCTTCCAGCACCCCCAGGTCGATGTCCTCCAGCACCCGGGTGCCGGTGAAGCTCGGCTTGGTCGCCTGGTAACCCAGCCAGTTGAACGCTGGCTTGTTGGCCACGGCTTTGTCGTAGGAGAGGCGTTCGGTACGGGCGCTGCGATTGGCGGTACGCTCGCGGACCTCGACGTAGTCGGCGCGGGTACGCTCGACGAAGCCGGCCTTGAGCTCCTTGGACAGCAACTGGGTGGCCACGCCCACGGCGCGGGAGGCGTCGGTGACGTAGACCACGGCGTCGTTCTTGTACTGCGGCTCGATCTTGACCGCGGTGTGCGCCTTGGAGGTGGTGGCGCCGCCGATCATCAGCGGCAGGGTGAAGCCTTGACGCTGCATCTCCTTGGCAACATGAACCATCTCGTCCAACGAGGGGGTGATCAGGCCAGAGAGACCGATGATGTCGCACTTCTCGGCGATGGCGGTCTGCAGGATTTTCTCCGCTGGGACCATGACGCCCAGGTCGACGATGTCGTAGCCGTTGCAGCCCAGCACCACGCCGACGATGTTCTTGCCGATGTCGTGGACGTCGCCCTTGACCGTGGCCATGAGGATCTTGCCCTTGGCTTCGGGCTTGTCGCCTTTTTCCGCCTCGATGAAAGGGATCAGGTGGGCCACCGCCTGCTTCATCACCCGGGCGGACTTGACCACCTGGGGCAGGAACATCTTGCCCGAGCCGAACAGGTCGCCAACCACGTTCATGCCACTCATCAGCGGGCCTTCGATGACCTCGATGGGGCGCGCGCACTGCTGGCGGCACTCCTCGGTGTCCTCGACGATATAGGTGGTGATGCCCTTGACCAGCGCGTGCTCCAGTCGCTTGTCCACCGGCAGGCCTCGCCACTCCTCGGTCTCGGCCTCCTTGACCGCGCCGCCGCCCTTGTAGTCGTCGGCGATGGCCAGCAGGGCGTCGGTGCCCTCGGGGGTGCGGTTGAGCACCACGTCCTCGACCTTTTCGCGCAGCGCGGCGGGGATCTCGTCGTAGATCTCCAACTGGCCGGCGTTGACGATACCCATGGTCAGGCCGTTCTGGATGGCGTGGTAGAGGAACACCGAGTGGATGGCCTCGCGCACTGGGTTGTTGCCGCGGAAGGAAAAGGAGACGTTGGACACGCCGCCGGAGGTGAGGGCGTGGGGCAGGTTGTCGCGGATATAGGCGCAGGCGTTGATGAAGTCGACCGCGTAGTTATTGTGTTCCTCGATACCCGTGGCCACGGCGAAGATGTTCGGGTCGAAGATGATGTCTTCCGGCGGGAAGCCGACCTGATTGACCAGGATGTCGTAGGAGCGGGCGCAGATCTCGTTCTTGCGCGCCTCGGTGTCGGCCTGGCCGTCTTCGTCGAAGGCCATGACCACCACCGCCGCGCCATATCTCTTGCACAGCTTGGCGTGATGGATGAAGGCCTCGACGCCTTCCTTCATGGAGATGGAGTTGACGATGCCCTTGCCCTGGATGCACTTGAGGCCCGCCTCGATCACCTCCCACTTGGAGGAGTCGATCATGATCGGCACCCGGGAGATGTCCGGCTCGGAGGCGATCAGGTTGAGGAAGGTGACCATGGCCGCCTTCGAATCCAGCATGCCCTCGTCCATGTTGATGTCGATGACCTGGGCGCCGGCTTCCACTTGCTGCTGGGCCACTTCCAGGGCCTCGGCATAGTTCTCTTCGCGGATCAGCCGGGCGAACTTGGCCGAGCCGGTGATGTTGGTGCGCTCGCCGACGTTGACGAACAGTGACTCGCGGCTGATGGTGAAGGGCTCCAGGCCCGAGAGGCGACAGGCCTTGGGAATGTCCGGCAGCTGGCGCGGCGCGTGCTTGGCGACGGCCTCGGCGATGGCCTGGATATGCGCCGGGGTGGTACCGCAGCAGCCGCCGACGATATTGAGCAGGCCGCTGGCGGCGAATTCCTCGACCACCGCGGCCATCTGCGCCGGGGTTTCGTCGTATTCACCGAAGGCGTTGGGCAGGCCGGCGTTGGGGTGGGCCGAGACGAAGGTGTCCGCCTTGGTCGCCAGCTCTTCGACGTAGGGCCGCAGTTCCTTGGCGCCCAGGGCGCAGTTGAGGCCCACGGAGATCGGCTGGGCGTGGCGCACCGAGTTCCAGAAGGCCTCGGTGGTCTGGCCGGACAGGGTACGGCCGGAGGCATCGGTGATGGTGCCGGAGATCATGATCGGCAGCTCGACGCCCATGGCCTCGAACACCCCCTGGACGGCGAAGATCGCCGCCTTGGCGTTGAGGGTGTCGAAGATGGTCTCGATCAGGATGAGGTCGGCGCCACCGTCGATGAGGCCGCGGGTGGCCTCGGTGTAGTTGTCCACCAGCTCGTCGAAGGTGACGTTGCGGTAGCCGGGGTTGTTGACATCGGGGGAGATGGAGCAGGTCCGGCTGGTGGGGCCGAGCACCCCGGCGACGAAGCGCGGCCGGTCCGGGGTTTCCAGGGTCTTGGCGTCGGCCACCTCGCGAGCGACCCGGGCGCCGGCCAGGTTCAGCTCATAGGTGATTTCCTCCATGCCATAGTCGGCCTGGGATACGCGCGTGGCGTTGAAGGTGTTGGTCTCGAGGATGTCGGCACCGGCATCCAGGTAGGCCTTCTCGATTTCCGCGATGATCTTCGGCTGGGTCAGCAGCAGCAGGTCGTTGTTGCCCTTGACGTCGCTCGGCCAGTCGGCGAAGCGTTCGCCACGGTAGTCCGCTTCCTCCAGCCGATAGCTCTGGATCATGGTGCCCATGCCGCCGTCGAGGATGAGAATGCGCTGCGCGAGGGCATGGCGAAGGGCGGACAGGCGAGCGGTACGATCAGTCATGGGCGTTCCAAAGAAGAAAGGAGGCACGGGGGCAAAGGGTGGCAGCATAGCAAAAGCGGGCGGTGGTCCCGGCATCGACGACCTGGCAAGATGAGCCGCGCTCATGCAGGGTCGGCGCCTTTCTCATGCGGCCGATGTCCGCCATGCGAGGCTGGGGCGTGCAAGCCGGCCATGTGCTGCTTTACTGTCTGATATCAGACGTTTACTGTGCGTCAAAACTGCGTCATGGAAGGTAGCCGTGATTCCTCTGGTGATATGCGACGACTCGAACATGGCGCGCAAGCAGCTGGTTCGCTCCCTGCCGGAAGGCTGGGCGGTATCCATCACCCAGGCGACCAATGGCGAAGAAGCCCTGGCCGCGCTGCGCCAGGGCCTCGGCCAGGTGATGCTGCTTGACCTGACCATGCCGATCCTGGATGGCTACGGCACCCTGGCGGCGATCCGCAACGAAGGCCTGGCGGTCAAGGTGATCGTCGTCTCCGGTGACGTCCAGGAGCAGGCGGTGGGCCGGGTTCGCGAACTCGGCGCGCTGGACTTCCTGCGCAAGCCGGCGGATCCGGGCGAACTCGCCGCGGTGCTCGAACGCCACGGCCTCTACAGCCCGAGTCCTTCGCCACCGGCGCAGCCTCTCGAACGTCCGGAGCTGCAGGTCAGCTTCCGCGATGCCTTCCGGGAGGTGGTCAACGTTTCCATGGGGCGCGCCGGCGCCCTGCTGGCCAAGGCACTGGATGTCTTCGTCGAACTGCCCATTCCCAACGTCAACATCCTCGAAGTCAGCGAGCTGCACATGACGCTGCTGGATGCCCAGCGCGAGGATCGTCTGAGTGCGGTCTGCCAGGGCTACATCGGCGAGGGCATCGCCGGCGAGGCGCTGCTGATCTTCCACGACTCCGAATTCGACGACATGGCGCGGCTGGTGCGCTGGCGCGAAGCAGGGCAGTCGGGCGACGTCGAGATGCTGCTGGACCTGTCGAGCATCATCATCGGTGCCTGCCTGGCGGGCATCGCCGAGCAATTCGACATCCGCTTTTCCCAGGGGCATCCGACCATCCTCGGTCACCATGCGTCCATCGACGAACTCATCGTGGTCAACAAGACGCGCTGGAAGAAGACCCTGGCCGTCGAGCTCAGCTACAGCCTGGAAGGCCACAACGTCCACTTCGATCTGCTGCTGCTGTTCACCGAGGATTCGGTGAAACGCATCACCCGCAAGATCGGCTACCTGATGAGTTGAGCATGGCCGCACAGATCGATATCAACGAACTCCATTGGCTGCTGGACATCGTGCAGAACATCGATGTCGGCGTGGTGGTGCTGGATCTCGACTACCGGATCGAGGTCTGGAACAGCTTCATGGAAAACCATTCCGGCCAGATCCTCAGCGAGGTCAACCAGCAATCGCTGTTCGCGGTCTTCGCGGAAATCGACGAAGCCTGGTTCCGGGCCAAGGCCGAAAGCGTGGTACTGCTGGGCACCCGCGCCTTCTCCATCTGGGAGCAGCGGCCCTACCTGGTGCACTTCAAGAGCTACCAGCCGATCACCGGCGTGGAAGCCTTTATGTACCAGAACGTGACGCTGCTGCCGCTACGGGACTCCACCGGCGCCATCGCCCACATCTGCGTGGTGATCTACGACGTCACCGACGTGGCCATCAACAAGCGGCAGCTGGAGTTTTCCAACGACAAGCTGCAGGAGTTGTCGCGTACCGATCGACTCACCGGCCTCGCCAACCGCGGCTATTGGGAAGAGCGCCTCATCGAGGAATTCGCCCGGCACCAGCGCTATGGCGGCCGTCTGGCGCTGATGATGCTCGACATCGACCACTTCAAGCGGATCAACGACACCTACGGCCACGCGGTCGGCGACCAGGCGATCAAGGCCCTGGCCGGGGTGATCAAGACCCACGTACGCAACGCCGACATCGCCGGCCGCTACGGTGGCGAGGAATTCGGCGTGGTGCTGCTCGACACGGCGGTGGAGGGCGCGCGCCTGCTCGCCGAGCGGCTGCGCGAGGCGGTCGAGGCCATGCGCCTGGACGTGCTGGGCACGCCGGTCGCCTTCACCATCAGCGTCGGGATCACCGACCTGTCGGTACCCCTGGGCAATCACGAGCAGCTGATCCAGCAGGCGGACAAGGCGCTCTACGAATCCAAGCACGCCGGGCGCAACAGGGTCACTAGCTTCGTCCATCGCCTGGACTGACGGCTAGCCCGGCGCGGGCCAGCCGCTATAGAGAAGCCTGGGCAGGCTAGCGCACCGTGCGTCTCTGTCACTCATGGCTGGGCGTCGTTTGGCGCCAGCCGCCTCCGCGGTGAGAGGCGCCAGGACGATTATCCGACTGTTTCACTAGGGCTTTCGTCCGGGGGTAGGGTGGCGTAAACTTGTCACACCTGTTGAGGAGTGACCATGAGCGCCATCATCATTACCGACGCGGCTCAGGATTACCTGGCCGACCTGTTGGAAAAGCAGAATACCCCCGGGATCGGTATCCGCATCTTCATTACCCAGCCCGGCACCCAGTACGCCGAAACGTGCATCGCGTACTGCAAGCCCGGTGAAGAGAAGCCCGACGACCAGCCCATCGGCCTGAAGGCGTTCACCGCCTACATCGATGCCATCAGCCAGCCCTTCCTCGAAGACGCCCTGGTGGACTACGCGACCGACCGCATGGGCGGCCAGCTGACCATCAAGGCGCCCAACGCCAAGGTACCCATGGTCAACGAGGACAGCCCGCTCAACGAGCGCGTCGACTACTACCTGCAGACCGAGATCAATCCGGGTCTGGCCAGCCACGGCGGCATGGTCAGCCTGGTCGACATCGTCGATGACAATGTCGCCGTGCTGCGCTTCGGCGGTGGTTGCCAGGGTTGCGGCCAGGTGGACCTGACGCTCAAGGACGGCGTCGAGCGCACCCTGCTCGAGCGCATTCCCGAGCTGACCGCCGTGCGTGACGTGACCGACCATACCAACCGCGAAAACGCCTACTACTAGAGCTGGCGCGTTTCTGCGGTCACGGAGGGCTATCGACCTGGTCGATAGCCCTCTGGCGTTTTAGTGGCGCGCGGCGTTGTCCGGCAGGGCCATCAGGCGCTGTTCCTGCGCCCAGTCGAAGGCTTCGCCGCGGGATTCGGCTTCGTGACGCCGCTCGTCCAGCCGCTGATAGAGCGCCAGCTCTTCGTCCGGCATGAAATGCAGGCAGTCGCCGCCGAAGAACCACAGCAGGTCGCGGGGCACCCGGTGAGCGATCTGCGGATAGCGACTGAAGATCTGGCTCAGCAGGTCCTGGCCAAGATAGGCGTACTCTTCCGGCGCCTGCGGCAGCCCGGCGACCAGTTCGTCGAAGCGATCGAGGAACAGGGCGTGGTTCTCCGAGGGCACCTGCTCGGCCGCGCCGACATCGGCCAGGACCGCTCGCAGCTGGGCGAGGAGGGCAACGTGGTGGGCGAGATAGGTAGTGGCCATGGGAGTCTCCTGAAAAAGCGGCTGCGCAGTATAGGGGCACTGTCCCGCGTTGTCTGGTTCGACTAGGATCGAACCTTTGCCCTCTGCCGGGGTTATAGGAAGTAGCACTTTTCTTTGCGAATCTGTTCTTGCCGGGAGGCACATGAGTCTAGCTCTCTCCATTCGCGGTCTGACCAAGACCTACAACAATGGCTTCACCGCCCTCAAGGGCATCGACCTCGATGTGGTCGAAGGTGACTTCTTCGCACTGCTCGGTCCGAACGGGGCGGGCAAGTCGACCACCATCGGCATCCTTTCGACCCTGGTCAACAAGTCGGGTGGCGCGGTGTCGGTGTTCGGCAACGACCTGGATAAGGATCCGGCGGGTCTCAAGCGCTGCCTGGGCGTGGTGCCCCAGGAGTTCAACTTCAACCAGTTCGAGAAGGCCTTCGACATCGTGGTGACCCAGGCGGGCTACTACGGCATTCCGGCACGCATCGCCGGCGAGCGCGCCGAGGAATACCTGACCCAGCTCGGGCTGTGGGACAAGCGTGATACCCCCTCACGCATGCTGTCTGGCGGTATGAAGCGGCGCCTGATGATCGCCCGCGCGCTGATCCACAAGCCGCGCCTGCTGATCCTCGACGAACCCACCGCCGGGGTCGACATCGAGCTGCGCCGCTCCATGTGGAATTTCCTCACCGAGCTGAACGGGCAGGGGACCAGCATCATCCTCACCACCCACTACCTGGAAGAGGCCGAGCAGCTCTGCCGCAACATCGCCATCATCGACCATGGCGAACTGGTGGAGCACACCAGCATGCGCAAGCTGCTGCAGAAGCTCAATGTCGAGACCTTCATCGTCGACGTGGTCCAGCCGCTGACGGCGGCGCCGCAGCTGGAAGGCTATCCGACCCGGCTGCTGGGCGATCACTCCTTCGAGGTGGCCATCGACAAGGCCAGCGGGGTCAACGCCCTGTTCCGCCAGCTGGACGCCGCCGGCATCCAGGTGCAGAGCCTGAGAAACAAAGCCAATCGCCTGGAGGAGCTGTTCGTCTCCCTGGTGGAAAAGAATCTAGCCAAGGTCGCCCGATGAGTACCGAATTCCAAGCCAACCTGGTGGCGCTGCGGACCATCGTCCACCGCGAAGTGCGCCGCTTCACCCGCATCTGGGCGCAGACGCTGCTGCCCCCGGCGATCACCATGGTCCTGTACTTCGTGATCTTCGGCAATCTGATCGGTAATCGTATCGGCGGCATGGGTGGCTTCACCTACATGCAGTACATCGTGCCGGGCCTGATCATGATGTCGGTGATCACCAACGCCTACAGCAACGTGGTTTCCAGCTTCTTCAGCAGCAAGTTCCAGCGCTCGGTGGAAGAGTTGCTGGTCTCGCCGGTGTCACCCCATGTGATCCTCATCGGCTACGCCATGGGCGGCATCCTGCGCGGTCTCGCCGTGGCCGCCATCGTCAGCCTGCTGTCGCTGTTCTTCACCCATATGCAGGTGCACCACATCGGCATCATGCTGCTGGTGATCGTGCTCACGGCGGCGATCTTCGCCCTGGGTGGCTTTATCAACGCGGTCTATGCGCGCAACTTTGACGACATCTCCATCGTGCCGACCTTCGTGCTGACGCCCTTGACCTACCTGGGCGGGGTCTTCTATTCCATCGACCTGCTGCCCACTTTCTGGCAGAAGGTGTCGCTGGTGAATCCCATCCTGCACATGGTCAACGCCTTCCGCTACGGCATCCTGGGCGTGTCCGACATCCGTATCGGCGTAGCGATCGCCTTCATGCTGTTCGCCGTGGTCGTGCTTTATCTGGTCAGCATCCGCCTGCTCGTCAGCGGGCGTGGCATGCGTCATTGAGTGTCCGAGCGTCATGCATAGCGTAGAACAATCGCCCCTGGGCAAAAGCTCCGAGTACGTCAGCCAGTACGCGCCGACCTTGCTCTATCCGATCCCGCGCGCGCCCAAGTGGGCGGAGCTCGGCCTGGACGGCCAGGCCCTGCCGTTTCGCGGCGTGGATATCTGGACCTGCTACGAGTTGTCTTGGCTGCTGCCCTCGGGCAAGCCGGTGGTGGCCATCGCCGAATTCTCGATTCCGGCCGATTCACCGAACATCATCGAGTCCAAGTCGTTCAAGCTGTACCTCAACTCCCTCAACCAGTCGGTATTCGCCAGCCTGGCGGAGCTTGAGGCCGTGCTGGTCAAGGACCTGAGCGCGGCGGCAGGCGCTGCCGTGGGTGTCAGCCTGGTGTCACTGGACGACTGGGCGACTCGCGGTGTGCAGCGCCCGGGCGGCCAGTGCATCGACGATCTGGACATCAGCGTGGATCGCTATGCCCATCCCGAGGCTACCCAGCTGAGCGTGGGCGCAGCGCGGGATAGCCAGAGGCTCTATAGCCACCTGCTCAAGTCGAATTGCCCGGTGACGGGGCAGCCGGACTGGGGCACCGTGGTCGTCGAGTACAAGGAGGGCTTCGCGCTGGAACCGGCCAGCCTGCTGCGCTACCTGATCGCCTTCCGACAGCACGCGGATTTCCACGAACAGTGCGTCGAGCGCATCTACCTCGACCTGTGGCGGCTGCTCAAGCCGGCGAAACTGACGGTGTTCGCCCGCTATGTGCGCCGTGGCGGGCTGGACATCAATCCCTACCGGAGCAGTGACGTCGTCCAGCCGGCCGCCGAGCGCTACGTGCGCCAGTGATCAGATGCCCATGCTGCTCAGGCTATTCATGATCGACCTGAGCGTGCCGGCCATGGTGGGGTGACTGACCTCGAAGCGCTCCACCGCCAGGTTGACACCTTCGGCCAGGCTGCCCTCGCGGGTGTGGGTGGCGTCTTCGTTGGCCAGTTGGAACTCGATGTCCCGGATCAGCAGCTCCAGCTCCTCCCGATCCTCAGGCGAGGCGGGTGGGTCCTGGTCCAGCTGGTGGCGGAGGTGATCGAGTTGTTCCTGCAGATGAGAGGTGGTCATGGCGTTTCTCCTGTGTCCGGATTCTTTGACCGCAACGGTGGGTCAAAGATCGAGTGACTGAGCCTGGCCCTAAGCCAAACTGGCAAAGCTATGACTATAATCGGCGCCTTTCAGGCGTCTGAGTGCAACGAGGAGAGAAGCGATGACGGTCGAGCGACGTGGTTCCAGGGTCTGGGGAGCGCTCCTGGCAACGGCCCTGACGTTTGCCGGTCAGGCGATGGCAGCGGAAGCCGGGAATCCCGATCCCTGGGAGGGCTTCAACCGCAAGATCTTCGTATTCAACGACACCCTGGACACCTATGCCCTGAAGCCGGTCGCCCAGGGCTACCAGCGCTTCACCCCGGGCTTCGTGCAAACCGGCGTGAGCAACTTCTTCAACAACCTGGGTGACGTGTGCAACCTGGCCAACGACCTGCTGCAGGGCAAGGTCGAGCATGCCGGGGTGGATACGGCGCGCCTGCTGATGAATACCACCCTGGGTGGCCTGGGCCTCGTCGACGTGGCCACCAAGGCCGGCCTGCAGCGCAACGACGAAGACTTCGGCCAGACCCTGGGCAAGTGGGGCGCCAACAGCGGTCCCTACCTGGTCCTGCCGTTCTTCGGGCCCAGCAGTGTGCGCGACGGGATTGGCCGGATTCCCGACAGCTACACCAGCGCCTACCCGTACGTGGACGACGTGGCCGTGCGCAACAGCGCCTTCGCCCTCAGCACCGTCGATACCCGGGCCGGTCTGCTGCAGGCCGAGCGCCTGATCACTGGCGACAAGTACGTGTTCATTCGCAACGCCTACCTGCAGACCCGCGAGTTCAAGGTCAAGGACGGCCAGGTCGTCGACGACTTCTAGTCCGCTCGCCGCCACAAAAAAAGGCAGCCCGCGGGCTGCCTTTTTTTGTGCGTCAGGCGCCTAGCGCATTTCCAGGACGGAGAGTCCCAGCAGCTGCTGGCCCGCTGCCGTCGTCTCGACGCGCAGCACTTCGGCTTGCGCTTCCAGGCCCTGGAGTTCCGCGTGGCTGGAGGGGATCAGCACGGTGACCTGGTCACCCACCTGCAGGCTGGTGGCGGCCTCGATCTGGAAGCCGGTGCTGGACAGGTCGACGCAACGCGCCTCGAAGGAGGCATCGCCGACCTTCAGGACGGCCTTGGAGTCGACGTTCATGCGAATGAAATCGCGCTTTTCACTGTAAGAGCGGTCAAGGGTACTCATGGCAATCCTACTGCTTGGGAGGATGGAAGGCGGTCTCTTGGAGGTATAAACTCCTTAAAGCTACCCTGTAAAGATATTCCATCCGGTTGGCAAGCTTGAACCCCCCGATGGATGGGAGTAGTGTCTCCGCCGTGTCGTAATCACCGTGGCCCGTGTCGGATAGCGTCCGCCGGTTTGCCGTTCGGGTGCATGCCTGGATCCTCTATGTCTAATTCGCCTGCCACGCTCTTGATCATTGACGATGACGAGGTGGTTCGCCTCAGTCTCGCCGACTATCTCGAAGACAGTGGCTTCAACGTCCTGCAGGCCAGCAATGGCCAGCAGGGCCTGCAGATTTTCGAGCGTGAACAGCCTGATCTCATCATCTGCGACCTGCGCATGCCGCAGGTCGACGGCCTGACCTTGCTGCGCCGCATCAGCGAGCTGTCCATCGATACGCCCGTGCTGGTGCTGTCCGGCGCGGGGGTCATGAGCGACGTCGTGGAGGCCCTGCGCCTAGGCGCTGCCGACTACCTGATCAAGCCCCTCGAAGATCTGATGGTCCTGGAGCACTCGGTGAATCGGGCCCTGGACCGCGCCCGGTTGCGCTTGGAGAACGATCGCTACCGGGTCAAGCTGGAGAATACCAATCGCGAGTTGCAGGCCAGCCTGAGCCTGCTGCAGGAAGACCAGAACGCTGGTCGCCACGTGCAGATGAACATGCTGCCCGTGACGCCCTGGGAGACCGAAGGGCTGCATTTCGCCCATGAGATCATCCCGTCGCTGTATCTGTCTGGCGATTTCGTCGATTACTTTCGCATCGACGAGCACCGGGTCGCCTTCTACCTGGCTGACGTCTCCGGCCATGGCGCCTCATCGGCGTTCGTGACGGTGCTGCTCAAGTTCATGACCACGCGCCTGCTCTACGAGTCCAAGCGCAACGGTACCCTGCCGGAATTCAAGCCATCGGATGTGCTCGGCCATATCAACCGGGGGCTGCTGGATTGCAAGCTGGGCAAGCACGTGACCATGCTGGGTGGCGTCATCGACGAAACCACGGGTACCCTGGCCTACAGCATCGGTGGCCACTTGCCGTTACCCGTGTTGCACACCCCGGAAGAAACCCGCTTCCTGGTCGGCAAGGGGTTGCCGGTGGGCCTGTTCCAGGAAGCCACCTACAATGACCACCAGATGGCCTTGCCCGAGCGGTTCAGCCTTACCCTCTTTTCGGATGGCATCTTCGATCTGCTGCCGGGAGACAATTTGAAAGAGAAAGAACACAGCTTGCCCGACTATGTCCGCCGTGCCGGCGGTACACTGGCAGGCCTGAGTGAAGCCCTGAATCTGGCGTCCGTCTCCGAGATGCCTGACGATATCGCTTTGCTGGTGTTGAGCAGGAACCTGGCATGAGCACCGGAAAAATCCAATTTGCCGAGCAGGATGGCACCTTCGTCCTGAAATTCACCGGCGAGGTGCGTCTGACCCTCTGCTCGGCGCTGGACGCGACCATCGAGCACATCTTCTCGTCGCTGAATTTCTCGTCCATCGTCATCGACCTGACCGAGACGCAGAGCATCGACAGCACCACCCTGGGGCTACTAGCCAAGCTGTCGATCCTGTCGCGGCAGCGCATCGGGCTGCTGCCCATGCTCACGACGAGCAACCCAGACATCCTGCGCCTGCTGGACTCAATGGGGTTCGATCAGGTGTTCAACATCGTCGAGACCGTACTGCCTTGCCCGGATTGCCTGACCGACCTGCCACCGCAGGATCAATCGGAAGCCGAGGTGCGCAGTCGCGTGCTTGAGGCCCATCGGGTGTTGATGGGCCTCAATGAATCCAATCGCAATGCCTTTCGCGATCTGGTCAGTGCCCTCGAAAGGCACTGACCACGTCAGCTCTTAGCGCTTGCCGGGCAGCAGCACTTCCAGCTTTTCCTGATCACGTGCGAACTGGCGAATGCCTTCGGCCAGCTTTTCGGTGGCCATGGCGTCTTCGTTATGGGCCCAGCGGAAGGTGGCCTCGTTCAGCTGCTGCTTAGGCTCGCCACCGTTGGCGTCGGCGGTCAGCACGCGCGGCAGGTCGCCCTGGGCTTCCGATAGCTGCTGCAGCAGTTCGGGGCTGATGGTCAGGCGATCGCAGCCAGCCAGTTGCTCGATCTGGTTCAGGTTACGGAAGCTGGCGCCCATCACCACGGTGTCGTAGCCATTGGCCTTGTAGTACTGGTAGATGCGGGTCACGGACTTCACGCCCGGATCTTCGGCGCCTTCGTAGTCGCGGCCTTCGGCCTTCTTGTACCAGTCGTAGATGCGACCGACGAAGGGCGAGATCAGGAACACGCCGGCGTCGGCGCAGGCGGCGGCCTGGGCAAAGGAGAACAGCAGGGTCAGGTTGGTCTGGATGCCTTTCTTCTCCAGCTGCTCGGCAGCGCGGATGCCTTCCCAGGTGGAGGCGATCTTGATCAGCACGCGGTCCTTGCCGATGCCGGCCTTCTCGTACAGCTCGATCAGGCGATGGGCGCGATCCAGGGTGGCGCTGGTATCGAACGACAGCCGGGCATCCACCTCGGTGGAAATGCGACCCGGGATCAGCTTGAGAATCTCGCCACCCACGGCCACGGCAAAGCGATCGCAGGCCAGGCCGATGTCGCCACCGGCGCCGCTGAAGGCGGCCTGCAGGTGATCTTCGTAGCGGGGTAGGGCGGCGGCCTTGAGCAGCAGCGAGGGGTTGGTCGTGGCGTCGTAGGGCTTGAGGCGGGCGATGGCGTCCAGATCGCCGGTATCGGCGACGACCGTGGTGTATTGCTTGAGTTGTTCCAGCTTGCTCATGGCAGGTCTTTCCTTCGGTTAGCGAATGGACATCGTGGAGACGTGACTCAATGGCCCCTGAGAAGTTCAGTGGCCTCGTCAAACAGGCGCAGCGGGTCAGGGCTGCGATGCAGGTCGGTGGAGAGCAGTTGGCGAAAGCGCCGCGCGCCGGGAAAACCCTGCGCCAGGCCCAGGACATGGCGGGTGACGTGATGGATGAGTCCACCCTGTTGCAGATGCGCCTCGACATAGGGCCGCAGCTGCAGCATCACCTGGTGCCGGGTCAGTTGCGGACGGTCACAGCCGTAGAGTGCCGCGTCCACCTCGGCGAGCAGATAGGGGTTCTGGTAGGCCTCGCGGCCCAGCATCACGCCATCGAACACCTCCAACTGCTCGCGGCAGGTGTCCAGCGTCTTGAGGCCGCCGTTGAGGATGAACTCGAGATCCGGAAAGTCCCGCACCAGCTGCGCGGCGACGTCGTAGCGCAGCGGCGGGATCTCGCGATTCTGCTTGGGCGACAGCCCTTCGAGGATGGCGATGCGGGCATGCACGGTGAAACTGCGGCAACCCGCCTCGGCGACCTGGCCGACGAAGTCCCGCAGCGCCTCGTAGCTGTCGCGGCCGGAGATGCCGATGCGGTGCTTGACCGTCACGGGAATGGCCACCGCATCACGCATCGCCTTGACGCTGTCGGCCACCCGCTCGGGGTAGGCCATCAGGCAGGCGCCGATCAGGTTGTTCTGCACCCGGTCGCTCGGGCAGCCGACGTTGAGGTTGATCTCATCATATCCCGCTTGTTCACCCAGCCGCGCTGCCGCTGCCAACTCAGCCGGTACGCTGCCGCCCAGCTGCAGCGCCAGGGGATGCTCGGTCTCGTCATGCCGAAGAAACCGCTGGGCATCGCCATGCAGGAGGGCGCCGGTGGTGACCATCTCGGTATAGAGCAGGGCATGCTGCGACAGCAGGCGGTGGAAATAGCGGCAGTGGCGATCCGTCCAGTCCATCATGGGCGCTACGGAGAAGCGGCGGGACGGCTCAGGGCGCGTGGTTACTGGCTTTGAAGCGGTTTCGGGAAGCATGTTGATACGTCTGTTCTAGGCCCGTTTTGCTACATTTCAGCCGGTTTCTGCAAGCCCGTTGCTACAATGTAGCAAATGCACGGAGGCATGTAGCAAATCGAAATGGGGACGATAACTTCGCGCCGCCGTAAGGATGGCAGCACGGGCTACACGGCCCAGGTCCGCATCATGCGGGATGGAGTCCGAGTCTATCAGGAAACCCAGACATTCGACCGGAAGCAGACCGCCCAAGCCTGGCTGAAAAGGCGCGAAACGGAGCTCGCGCAGCCTGGCGAACTGGACCGGGTCACCCGCGGTGGGGTGATCGTGAAGCGGATGATCGATCGGTACCTTGAGCAATACGGGGGCGCCGTCGGCCGGACCAAGGAGGCGACGCTCAAGGCCATCGGCGAGACGTGGCTTGGTGACTTGGAGGACCGCTATCTAACCCAGCCAGCCGGATGCGTTATCGCTCGAAGCCGAGAGGCGAAGGCCTGGGCGTGCCGTACTTCCAGAAACGCGCCTTCCTGCGGCAGCACGACGCGGCCGTTTTTAGCTCCAACCATGAACTCTATGCCGACGTCTCGAACTGGGTGATGCGGACCATCCAGGGCATGGTGCCGGACCTGGAGGTGTACTCCACCGATGATTTCACGCCCAGGCCTTCGCCCCGGCCGGGCAGGGGCGCCCGAGTGAGCTGATGCAGGTGGTGGACCGGATCAATGCCCGATACGGGCGGGCGGCACTTTACCTGGAGCGGGTACCCGCCGATCCGGGGTGGACGATGCGGCGAGAGCTGTCGCAAGGGTATACGACGCGGTGGGGGAGGTGCCGCGGGCCGGTTTGAGCTATGAATCTTCCTCTACTGACAAGTTATTATTGGCTCGCCTAAAAACTTAGCTAGTTAGTTGCATGAGCTCAATGGTGATTCCGTCTGGGCCGCTTATATAGGCAACAACGGTGCCTGCGCGTGGACCGCTTGAGATGGCTTGTGAAGAACCTTTTATCTTCCAGCCATGCGATCTTATCTTCGCCACAGCTACATCAATATTTTCCACATTCACAGCAATATGTGCTGCACCGATTGCGCCGGCGCTGTCAGGTGCCTTCCCCAAGGTGCTGGCTGTTGAGTACTCCAGAAGCTCTATAGGGAATCCTGAAGGTGATACAACAAGTGCCATACGGCACCGTGGATCGGCAACACCCGTTACTTCTCGCAGGAAGTCACCGCCCATTTCGCCCCTGCGTAAAACTTCGAAACCCATAGCCTCAGTCCAGAATTTGATCGCGTCCTCGAGTGATGAGACCGAAAACCCTATGTGATCTACTACCACAGCACCATTAGTCATGGTCAAACTCCACGGTTATCTAACTTTCGTAAGTCATTATGTTTTACTGTATTTAATTTCTGATTTTGTATTCTTGCAGTAAATTATTTGCCTGTCATCAGCCCTTTCAAAAGGCGCGCTCTAGCATTTTTACTCGACCACCTAAGCGACGTTACAACTTAGGTTTGACAGTCAGATGGATTGCTCCTGCATCTTCTTCCATTCCCGCTCCACCCCCGCTTCGCCGTCGCATTCGTCGCGTACAGATGCCGCAGCCGCCGCGGCTTGCTCTGGTCGCCTTCGGTAACGGTGTGCTCGTTGCCGGTCTTGGGGTCGCGGTAGTAGGCGATGATGCCGGTGTAGTCGCCTTGGATCTCCTCGACCAGATCTTCCGGCAGCTTGGCTTCCAGCTCAAGGCGGGTGGTGTAGCCGCGTCCGCGGTGAGGATGACCTGGAGCTCGTAGCCATATTCCCAGGACAGGCTGGCCGCGGCGGCGCAGGGCAGCTTGCCGTGTCGATGAAGACCAGTAGCCGGTCAGGGCCATGGCGCAGTTCCGGCACGGCAGCGCGCGGATGAGAGGTCAGGTCTCGGGCTTGTTCATGCTGCACCCTTGGGCTGGGTAGCAGCGCCGTAGCGGGCGACGGCGCGCTCCAGCTTCACGTCGTACAGATTGCGGGCGGAGGCCGGGCCGTCGGACACTCTGTTCGAGCGTCCGCTGGACCTGCCGGTTTATTTCGGCATTAGGACGGTATCCACGACATGGATCACGCCGTTCGACTGCATCACGTCGGCAATGGTGACGGCGGCCTTGCCACCCTTGGCGTCAACAACCCAAAGCTTGCCGTTGTGCAGCTTGATGGTCAGGTCCTCCCCCTGGACCGTCTTCAGCTTGACCATGCCACCGTGCGCCTTGGCTTCGGCCATCAGCTGCTTGGCGGTATGGGTACCCGGCACCACGTGGTACGTCAGGATCTTGGTCAGGTCAGCCTTGTGCTCGGGTTTGATTAGGGTGTCGACCGTACCGGCCGGGAGCTTGGCGAAGGCTTCATTGGTCGGGGCAAAGACGGTGAAGGGGCCGCTGCCGTTGAGGGTATCGACCAGGCCGGCCGCCTTGACCGCCGCCACCAGGGTGATGTGGTCCTTGGAGTTGACCGCATTCTCGACGATGGTCTTGGAGGGGTACATGGGTGCACCGCCCACCATCACGGTGTCGGCGGCGAAGCCGAGCGAAGCGGTGGCGCAAAGGATCGCGAAACTGGCTACAGCGGCAAGTCGTTGTAGAAAGGTATGCATGATGCGTCTCCTCGGTTCTTCGGCCCTCCGGATGAGGGTGATGAATGTACGGAGCGGGCCGCGAAACGGATGCATCACAGCGAGATTATTTTACCTTGGGCGATGACCGGCCCCGTTGGTGATCCAGTTGGGGAGCCCGCCGGCGGTTCGAGAGAAACGGCCAGCACCGCCCCGCCTGCGACCGCCTTCGCCAATCCCGCAGGGACGGTCAAGGCTACCGCCGCATCGTCCCGCAGCAGGCCCAGCGAATGCGGCTTGCCGTCGGCCGTGATAAGCCAGGCCTCGGCGCTGTGGTCTGGCCAGCGGGAGGCGCCAGTCGGCACGAAAAGGACCTGTCGGCCGTCGAGCTGCAGGGTGGCGCTGAAGACCAGCCGTCCATCGCTCTGCTCCAGCCGCGCGAGCAGCGGCGGCGCGGGCACCTGGGCGGCCGGGCGCAGCACCAGCGACACCGCCAGCACCAGCGCGGCGGCCAGGGCCAGGAAGGTCGTCCAGCGCCAGAATCGAGTGTCATTCCATGGCCGAGGGGGTTCCGGCGGCTGTACGGCCGTGGGGAACAGGCGCTGTTGGATACCGAGCCAGACGTGAGCGGGTGGCTCGACGGCGGGAAGCTCCGCGAGCCAGTCCGCGAAATGGCGCTGCCAGGCCGCCAGCTGCCGCTGAGCCTCGGGGTCCTGCTGCAGCAGCTCTTCCACCCGAGTCCGCTCTTCGGCGGATAGCACGCCCAGGGCATACTCGGCGATCAGCAGCGATGGCTGATCGGGCGGTGGCAGGTCGTTGTCGTTCATAGTCCCAGGCACGCTCGCAGTTGCAGGAGTCCTCGACGAATCCAACTCTTCATCGTTCCCAGCGCGATGCGATGGCGCGCGGCCAACTCGGCGTAGGAATAGCCCTCGAAGAAGGCGACCCGGATATAGGTCTGCTGGTCCTCTCCCAGTGTTTCCAGGCAGAGGTCGATCTGGCGCCGCTGGCGGTACGCCTCGAAGGCTTCCGCCACGGACTCCGCCGTTGGACTCTCTTCAAGACCGTCGAGCGATTCGTGGCGCAGCTGTGCGCGCCGTCGATCGATAGCCTTGTGCCGGGCGATGGTCGCCAGCCAGGTGATGGCGGCTGACAGCCGAGGGTCGAAGGTGTTCGCCTTCAGCCAGACGCTGGTATACACCTCCTGCAAGACCTCCTCGGCCTCCGCGCGATCCCCCAGGTACCGCAGGCACACGCCGAACAACCTGCTCGAGGTCGCGCGGTAGAGGGTTTCGAACGCCTGGCGATTGCCCTGGCCGCAGGCTTGCAGCAGGACGCCGAGCGCGACGGGCTCTGCGTTGACGTCAGGACTGGCGGAGGCAGGTGGGCTGGTCGTCAAGGAAGAGGTTCCTGGCGTAGGTGCAGGGCGTGGGGCCGGTTCAGGCGAGGGCCGAGCAATCCAAAAGGGGGCCATCCCTGTCCAGGCGCGCACGCAGGGCAGGTGCCCGTGCCCGCCTTGCTGGCGGGAAAGGCGTCATCCCTGGCAGCCGCAGGCTCCGTCACCGGATCTGGTCACGGTCGGGGAACCGCCGCTTCGCTTCGATCGATTTAGCATCCTTCCCGGTCTTCCGCAATTGGCAAGGCGGGCGGGGTCCTATCGTCGATCGGGCTGGCGCAAGGGCGGGCGTTAGCTACTCCGGCTTTCGTGTCCGCGCCTTGACCAGCTTTACACAAGGCTACAAGGCAATCGGTAGCTGTCCGTCACGCTGAGCGGCTAGCATGCGCGTTCAGATCGTACGACCCTTCAGGTAGCCCCGATGTCGCTGTCATCCGAATCCCCGCGCTGGACTTCGCGCATCCTGCTGGTGGATGACGATCCGTCGATCCGTGAGCTGATCTGCGGTTACCTGGCGCGTTTCAGTATCAGCGCCCGGGGGGTAGGTGACGGGGTGGAAATGCACCAGGCCTTGGCCGAGGATTCCTTCGACCTGGTCGTGCTGGACCTCATGTTGCCCGGAGAGGACGGACTTTCGCTCTGTCGCGCGCTGCGGCGCGACAGCGGCATTCCCATCCTGATGCTGACCGCCCAGTGCGAGCCGGCCGACCGTATCCTGGGGCTCGAGCTGGGGGCCGATGACTACATGGCCAAGCCCTTCGAGCCGCGCGAGCTGGTGGCGCGCATCCAGTCGGTGCTGCGTCGCACCCAGGACGGCCGGACCGCCCGGCGCAAAGCGCCGCGGACCAGTGTCAGTTTCGACGGCTGGAAGCTCGATGGCGTCCTGCACCAGCTGCATTCCCCGGCCGGGGTCATGGTTCCGCTGTCCAACGCCGAGGTGCGCTTGCTGTGGGTCTTCATCGAGCAGCCGCGGCAGGTACTGAGCCGTGAGCAGTTGCTCGATGCCACCCGTGGGCGGGCGATCGAAGCCTTCGATCGCAGCATCGATCTCCAGGTCTCGCGGTTGCGCAGCAAGCTCGGTGACGACCCCCGCGCACCGCGGCTGATCAAGACCGTCCGCGGCGAAGGCTATCTGTTCGATGCCAGGCAGATAGGGCATTAGCCATGCGCCGCCTGGATACCCTGTTCGCCCGGCTGTTTGGCGTCTTCCTGCTGGCCATCTTGCTGGGGCATCTGCTGGCGTTCTTCTGGTTCCGGCATGGCCTCGGCGAACGTCCGCCGCCGCCACCCCCGATGGCCGGAGAGGCGTCCTTCGATCGACCCCCGCCGCCGGAGCATTTTTCCGATCGCGAGCCTGGCGTCTGGCGCCGCCTCGAGTGGTTGCTGGGCGGCCCGCTGATCTTCCAACTGGGTTCGCTGGTATGCGCCGCCTGGCTGGGCGCCAGGTTGTTGACCCGGCCACTGCGCCAGCTGACCGAGACCGCCGAGCACCTCAGCCATAACCTGGACGGACCACCCATCCCCGTCACCGGACCGCGGGAAACCCGCGAAGCCGCGCGAGCCCTCAATCGAATGCACCAGCATCTGCTCGATCAGCTGCAACAGCGCGGCCGCATGCTCACGGCGATCTCCCATGACCTGCGCACGCCCCTGGCACGGGTGAAACTGCGGATCGAAGACATCGACGATCCCCGGCTGCATGCTCGGGTCAGCCAGGACGTGGATGACATGATCGAGCTGCTCGACGGCACCCTGAGATACCTGCGCGAGCAACACCGCGAGGAGCGTCCGCTACTCTGTGACGTCCAGGCATTGGTCGAGGCCATGGCGGAGGATGCAGCGGAGGAGGGTGGCCAGGTGGTGGTCGAGGGGACGTGCCAGCCGCTGCGGGTAGCGCCCATGGCCCTGCGCTCCTGCCTTGGCAACCTGCTGCAGAATGCCCTGCGCTACGCCGGTCATGCGGAAATCCACCTCACCGAGCAGCCGGAGCGGCTGATCATCAGCATCGTCGATCACGGCCAGGGTATCCCCGTGCAGTATCGGGAAGCCGTCTTCGAGCCTTTCTATCGCCTGGAGGGCTCGCGCAATCGCGCCTCGGGAGGCACCGGGCTGGGCCTGGCCATCGCCCGGGAAGCGGCAGCGCACATGGGCGGCGACCTGACCCTCGGAACGACGCCGGGTGGCGGCCTGACCTGCCAAGTGGTGCTACCGCGCCACTAGATGTATCGCCCGGCCTACAAAGTGGGCAAATTGCCGACATCTGGCGCGCGGATACTGAGAGGCGCGGAACACTAACGTCCGCACTTCCCGGGAGAGACTTCCATGATCAGCGGAATAGGCAGTGGCTACTCCAGCTACTACAGCAGTGCCAGCGCGATCAAAGGCACCAGCACCAGCACCAGCAGTACCAGCGGCAGCGACGCTGACAATCCGCTGAAGAAGCTGTTCGCCAAGCTCGACAGCGACGGCGACGGCTCCATCAGTAAAAGCGAGCTGACCACCGCCGCCAACGCCACGAGTGACAGCGACACCAGCAGCGCCGATAGCAGCGGCATCGATGTCGACCAGCTGCTCGGCCTGCTCGACCAGGATGGTGATGGCGCCGTCGGCGAGAGCGAATTCGCCTCCGCTTTCGCGCCTCCGGCGGGCGGCCCTGGCGATCAGGCGAGCGCTGCAGGTGGCAGCGATACCGGCGTCCAGGGACTCGGCGGCGCCTCGAGCTCGCGCCAACCACCGCCACCACCGCCGCCGGGCGCAAGCGAGGACGATGGCAGCGATACCACGTCCACCGCCCAGAGCTCGACGAGCTCCTACGATCAGCTGGTTCAAGCGGTATTGCGCCAATACCAGAGTATCGGCAGCGCTGGCGGTAGCGCCTCGCTGGGCAGCACCCTGAACATTGCTGCCTGAGCGAGGGCCCTGGCTGGAGCGGCGGACGGCCAGAGCCGTTCGCCTCCAGGGAGCAGCAGGCCTGGTTCTTTGCCCATGCCTAGCCAAAAGTCAGCCTGATGACTGCGCCTGACTAGGGGCTGAGGTCCGAAAATCCTGAGCTGTTTCAAGATGTTGCCATAACGGCTGGCCTGGGTTCTTCGACGAAAACGTTATGATATAACGTGCGCCTCTTTTGGCCTGCCCCTGCAGTGGTCTTTCCGGCCAGCAGCGGCGTTTCGTTCTCACAAGGACTGTCATGCTTTCATCCCGCATCCTCCGTACGGCCCTGACGGCTTCCGCCCTGGCGACCCTGGTCGCCTTCCATCCCCCGCTTTCCGCTGCCGAGGAACGCGTCTTCGACGTGGTGGGTCCCTTCGAGATCGGCGGGCTGGATCCGTCCATCTCAGGCCTGGTCTTCCAGCGGATGCAGGTCACCGAGACCCTTCTCGACGTCGATGCCCAGGGCCGGCCGGTGCCCGGGTTGGCTGAGCGCTGGACGGAGTCGGCGGATGGTCGGACCTGGCGCCTGGTCATTCGCCAGGGGGTGAAATTCCACGACGACAGCGAGCTCAGCGCGGCCGCGGTGGCGGCGTCCCTGAACGCGGCGCGCGGCAAGCCCGGCGTGCTCAAGCAGGCTGGCATAGAGTCGGTCACCGCGTCCGGCAACGAGGTGGTGATTCAGCTCGCGAAGCCGTTCAAGCCGCTGCTGGCGCTGCTGGCCCATTCGTCC
Source organism: Pseudomonas sp. No.117 (assembly GCF_054558395.1). Taxonomy (NCBI): domain Bacteria; kingdom Pseudomonadati; phylum Pseudomonadota; class Gammaproteobacteria; order Pseudomonadales; family Pseudomonadaceae; genus Pseudomonas; species Pseudomonas sp. No.117. The sequence goes on along the minus strand of NZ_BAAJNP010000004.1, from coordinate 237,395 downwards.
ACCAATATCCTGGCGCCCGGCGCCTACGATGCCGACGGCAAGGTACAGAAGATCCTGGGCACCGGACCCTACCGCCTGACCTTGCTGGAGCCGCCGCAGCGGCTGGCCGCCGAGCGCTTCACCGGTTACTGGGGCGCCCCGCCGCAGATCGCCAAGACCACCTACCTGGCGGCAGGTCGCGGCGAGACGCGGACCCTGATGGCGGAAAGCGGCGACGCGGAATTGGTGTTCCAGATCGATCCGCCGAGCATCGCCCGCCTCAAGCGCTCCAGCAGCCTCAAGGTACTGATCGAGCCGATCCCGCGGGTGGTGTTGCTGACGCCCAATTCCGGCGTGGGTGCCACCGCGCCGGTAGAGGTGCGCCAGGCGCTCAGCCTGGCCATCCAGCGCGAGGGCGTGGCCGCGGCGGTACTGCGGGCGCCGGGAACCGGGGCTACCCAGTTGTTCGCCAAAAATGTCCCCGCCTGGCATGACCCGCAGCTGGCGCCCCTGGCCTACGACCCCGCGGCAGCGCGCGCGCTGCTGGCCAAGCAGGGCTGGACCCCAGGCGCCGACGGGATCCTGGAAAAGGACGGCAAACCGCTCAAGCTCAAGCTGCTGACCTATTCCGATCGTCCCGAATTGCCATTGATCGCCACCGCGCTGCAAGCGCAGCTGCGCGAGGTGGGGGTAGCTGTCGAGGTGGCCGTGGAGAACTCCAGCGCCATCCCGGCAGCCTACAAGGACGGCACGTTGCAGCTCGCCCTCTACGGCCGCAATTTCGCCCTGGTACCCGATCCCCTGGTCACCTTGCTCAACGATTTCGCCAAGGGTGGGGCCGAATGGGGGCCGCTGGGCTGGAAGAACGCCGCTTTCGATCAGGCGCTGGATGCGCTGCTGGCCAGCGATGACCCGGCCGAACAGCAGCGCCAGCGTTACGCTGCCATGGCCCAGGTCCAGCAGGAGCTGCCGGTCATCCCGGTGGCCTGGTACCGCCAGACCCTGGCCGTCTCGGATGCCGTCGAAGGGGCCAGCATAGATCCCTTCGAGCGCACCTTCGGCCTCAGCAAGATGCGGTGGGCCCAATGACGCGCCTGCTCGCCTTCCGCCTGCTGCAGGCAGGCCTGGTCGCCCTGCTGGTAGGCGGCCTCACCTTCCTGTTCATGAGCCTGCTACCGGGGGACGCCGCCTACCGCATTGCGGCCGGACGCTATGGCTACGATCTGGTGGATACCGCGGCCGCCGAAGCGGTGCGCGCCGAGCTCAACCTCGATCAGCCGCTGTTCTGGCGCCTGCTGGCCTGGATCGGCGATCTCCTGACCCTGGACCTCGGTCGCTCGCTGGTATCCGACAAGCCGGTAGTGGAGGTGGTCGCCCATGAGCTGGGCAGCTCCATCCGTCTGGCGGTCGGCGCCGTCGCGGTATCCCTGCTGCTCGGCCCACCGCTGGGCGTTGTGGCTGGCCTGCGTCCTGGCAGCCTGCTGGATCGCGGTCTGCTGGTGCTGACCACCGCGATCCGGGCGTTGCCGCAATTCGTCCTCGGCGTGCTCTTCGTGCTGCTCTTCGCCATCGCCTGGAACCTGCTGCCGGCGGCGGGGCACGGCACCTTCTGGCACAGCGTGCTGCCGACGCTGACCCTGGCCCTGGGCCTGGCTGCCGTGTCCTCGCGGGTAGCCCGGGATGCGACGGTCGAGGTGGCGGCCTCCGCCTACTACGCCTTCGGTCGGCTCAAGGGCCTGAGGGGGGGCGGGGTATTCCTGCGCCACGGCCTGCGCAATATCGGTGTGCCGGTGGTGACCTACCTCGGGGTGCAGCTGGTGTACCTGATCGAGGGCGTGGTGGTGGTGGAGACGCTATTCGCCTGGCCGGGCATCGGCCACGGGCTGGTGCATGCCATCGTCCAGCGTGACGTGCCCATGGTGCAGGGCACGGCCCTGGCGATGGGCCTGCTGTTCGTGATCCTCAATACCCTCGTCGATCTCGCCAACCACCTGATCGACCCGCGCGGGAGAAACGCATGAATCTGGAAAGTACCGTCGCCCTGGCGGCGCCGCCGGCGCGTGCTCCGGCGCGTTGGCTGGGCCTGGGCCTGTTGGCCTCCCTGGTCGCCTTCGCCGTGCTCACGCCGCTGCTGTGGCCGGGCGATATCGCGCGCCAGGATTATCTGGCGATCCTGGCGGTGCCGAGCGAGGCCTATCCCCTGGGTACCGACCACCTGGGGCGGGACATGCTCGCGCGACTGGCGGTGGCCGTTCGCTTCTCCCTGGGGCTGGCCTTCATCAGCGTCTGCACCGCCGCGCTGCCAGGGGTGCTGCTGGGCATCCTGGCGGCCTGGAAGGGTGGACTGGTCGACAAGCTGCTGGGCGGTCTGGCCGAGCTGTTCCTGGCGCTGCCGGGCTTGCTACTGGTGCTGCTGATCGTCGCCGTATTTCCCGGCTCCTTCGTCGCCCTTTACAGCGCCGTCGCCCTGGTGCTGTGGGTGGAGTACTTCCGCATGACCCGCGCGCTGTCCCGTACCGTGCTGGCGTCGCCCGCCGTGGCCGCCAGCCAGCTGCTGGGTTTCGGTCCGGCCTACATCATCCGCCGGCACCTCTGGCCGCAACTGGCGCCGGTCCTGCTGACCATCGCCGCCTTCGGCGCCGCCTCGACCATCATGGCCATCGCCGCACTCGGCTTCGTCAGCATCGGCGTCCGGCCACCCACCGCCGAACTGGGGCTGATGATCACCGAATTGCTGCCGTATCACGCCGAGGCGCCCTTCGTCATCGCCCTGCCGATCCTCGCGATCTTCATCACCGTGCTGTCGCTGATGCTCATCACCGGAGGGCGCAAGCCATGACCACGTCGCTCACTACCACGGCGCTGGAGATCCGTACCGCCGAGACGCAACTCGTGGAGCCGCTGTCCATTTCCCTGGCGCCTGGTCAGGTGCTGTCGATCATCGGCGAAACCGGCTCCGGCAAGAGCCTCTTCGCCCAGGGGGTGGTCGGCAACCTGCCGGCCGGACTCCAGGCCGTCGGCCAGATCGGCCTGCCGGACGGCTTCAGCGAGGAAGGCCGCCAGGCGGGCCGACGGCAGCACTGGGGCAGGGGGCTCGCGGTCCTGCCCCAGGAGCCCTGGCTGAGCCTGGACCCGACCATGAAGGCGCTCGCCCAGGTAACCGAGACCTACACCCAGGTGGTCGGGCTTTCCACTGCGCAAGCCCGGGAGCAGGCCTCGGCGGACCTGGCACGGCTCGGTCTGGCGGGTGCCGAGCGCAAGTACCCGTTCCAGCTGTCGGGCGGCATGGCGCAGCGCCTGGCCTTTGCCGCGACCCATGCGGGCGGCTCGCCGGTACTGATCGCCGATGAACCCACCAAGGGCCTGGATCGCGACCGGATCGACGAGGTCATCGAGCTGCTCCAAGCGATGCTGGCCGACGGTGGCAGCCTGCTGATCATCACCCACGACCTGGAGGTCGCCCGGCGGCTGGGTGGCGAGGTGATGATCATGCTCAAGGGACGGGTGATCGAGTCCGGCCCGGCGGCACAGGTCCTCGACCAGCCCCAGCATGCTTATACCCGCCAATTGCTGGCTGCCGATCCCGCGCAGTGGCCGAAGCGCCCGACGCGAATCCTCGCCGACGAGGCGGTGGTGGCGGTCGAGGATCTCGGTGCCCGGCGCGGTGGCAAGCAGCTGTTCGAGGGCCTGTCCTTCTCGGTCAGGGCTGGCGAGATCCTCGGGGTGACCGGGCCTTCCGGCTGTGGCAAGTCGACCCTCGGCGATATGCTCCTGGGGCTGGCCGATCCCAGCGCCGGGGCCATCCGCCGTCGCTCGGGCCTGAGTCGGTTCGCCTTCCAGAAGCTGCATCAGGACCCGGTGGCCGCCTTCGCGCCCTCGGTGACGCTTCGCCAGCTGCTGGCGGATCTGGTCCGGCTGCACCGCCTGGACGCTGCGCGGATCGGCCGCCTGATGCAGCGCCTGCGCCTGGACGAGCGGCTGCTGGACCGGCTGCCGGGCAATATCTCCGGCGGCGAACTGCAGCGCTTCTCCCTGTTGCGCGTGCTGCTGCTCGATCCTGCGCTGATCTTCGCCGACGAACCCAGTTCGCGGCTGGATCTCATCACCCAGAAGGAAATGATCGAGTTGCTGGTCGAGACCGCCGAAGCCTTCGGCACGGCGATCCTGCTGGTCAGCCACGACGAGGCCCTGGTCGATGCGGTGGCCGATCGGCGTATCCATCTGGCCACCAGCACCCCAACAGCGACGGCGTTGGCGCCCGCTGCAGGGGAGCTTCGTCCATTGGCGCCATCCCTGAGCTGAGATCTTGGCCCGCGTGGCATGCGCGGGCCCCTGACGAGGCGTGTCACCAAGGCGGCGCAGGGGCTTCCTTGCCTTCCTGCGCGCCTGTTTCAACCCATCGAATGGCCTACCACAGGCAGAGGACTTCATGGATAGCTCGCACTATCAACAAGGAATGGCACCTACCGGGCGTCAGCAGAAGCGAGGCGCCCTCATCGCGCCTCTGGCGCTGGGTATGCTGGGCGGCTGTGCGCTGCTGGGAGGTGGCCAGGACGCTGCGGCCGAGGGCTTCCTGGAAGACAGCAAGCTCACCCTGACATTGCGCAATTACTATTTCGGCAGCGACCGCCGCAATGGCCGAGCGGACCAGAAGGACTGGACCCAGGGCTTCCTGCTGGACTACCAGTCCGGGTTTACCCAAGGCACCGTTGGCTTGGGTGTCGATAGCTTCGGCTATCTGGGCCTCAAGCTCGATGGCGGTCCCGGGCGGCGCGGTACCGGCAACCTGCCGGTCCATGCCGGCAACGAACCCGCCGACGACTACTCCCGTGCCGGCGCAGCGGCCAAGCTACGCCTGGGCAAGACGGTGGTGCGCTATGGCCAGCAACTGCCCACGGCGCCGGTGTTCGCCATCAGCACCAGCCGGCTGTTGCCCCAGAGTGCGACCGGTTGGAGCCTTTTAAGTACCGATGTGCCTGACCTGGCCCTGGAGGCCGGTCACTTCACGGCCGGTACCGATCAGGTCAGCACCAACCGCGATGGCGACCTCTGGGCCGGCTACGCCCGGCGGCGTGCCGACCATGTCGACTTCGCCGGGGGCAAATACAGCCTGGCCAAGGGCGTTAGCCTGTCGCTCTATGCCGCCCAGCTCGACGACATCTGGAACCAGTACTACGGCAACTTCAACCTGGTACAGCCGCTCTCCGCAACCCAGGCACTGACCTTCGACGCCAATCTCTACCGCACCCTGGACACGGGCGCGGCCAAGGCCGGCGCCATCGACAATATCTCCTACAGTCTGGCGGCCGCCTACAGCCACGGCGCCCAGACCTTCACCCTCGGCTGGCAACGCATCGACGGCGATACGCCCTTCGACTATATCGGCTTCGGCGATAACAACCGTGTGGGTGGCGGCCTGTTCCTCGGCAATGCCTCGATGTTCTCGGACTTCAACGCACCGGGAGAGCGTTCCTGGCAGGCGCGCTACGACCTCAACTTCAAGACACTGGGCGTGCCGGGCCTGAGCTTCATGACCCGCTACATCAAGGGCACCGACATCGACGGCAGCCAGCTACCGGCGACCAGTGCCTATCGTGGCCTCTATGGCGCCGACGACCAGGAGCGTGAGCTCAACGTGGAGGGTCGCTACACGGTGCAGTCCGGTTCGGCGAAGGGCCTGTCGATCAGGGTCCGCCAGGCCTGGCATCGCGGCTCGCTGTCCACGGGTGGCTCGGTCGACCAGCTGCGGCTGATCCTCGACTATCCGTTGCGCCTATTGTGAGGCTGGCCATGGGTGAGCATCCCGGCCAGGTTAGGGCGTAGGGGCAAGTTGGCGCCACGCGAGGCTGGGCGAGGCGTCCAGCCTCGCCAGCGGCTCGGCGGCTCTGGAGCGGGCGGCCGGTGATGCAGCGGTGATCGTTGCGCTGCTTCGCATTCGGTTACAGCACCTGCGTTCGAGGGCGGAGAACGAATCGGCGCTTGGCCTGCCTAAACAGTGTCCAATCAACCTGGAGTCCTACCATGAACGCAAAGAAAACCGCCGCCTTGATGTTCGCTGGCCTGATCGCCGTCAGTGGTGCCGCTTTCGCTACCGAGACCGCCGGCAATCCGCCGAAGGCCAACAGCGCTGGCATGGGTACCCCGGCGGGTCAGAAGACCGGTGAGGGTGCAGGCGCCGCTACCGGTGCCGGCAAGACCACCATCAATGAGCAAGGCCAGAAGCAACAGCAGTAAGGACTATGGGTCGTCGGCTCTGGCTGGCGGCCCGTTGCCTTTTTCTCAGAGTGGAACTTTATCGGCATCTCCTGTCCAAGGGAGCCGAACGCGTGGCTACAGGGGTTAGATGGTGAGTGCGGAAACTGGCAAGGTGGTCCTGGTAGTCGAGGATGAACCGCAGATCTTGATGATCCTGGCGGATTACCTTTCCGAACTCGGCTACACCGTCCTGCAGGCCCCTTCATCGCTGGAAGCCTTCAGCATCCTGGCCGGCCGGCCGCGTCTCGACCTGTTGATCACCGATTTCCGCCTGCCCGATGGGGTGTCCGGCGTCATGATCGCCGAGCCCGCCCTCAAGCTGCGTCCCGATCTCAAGGTGCTGTTCATCAGTGGCTACCCGGCGGAGATCATCGACACCGGATCGCCGTTGCTGGGCAAGGTCCCGCTGTTAACCAAGCCGTTTTCCCTCGAACGCCTGCACTTGCAGGTGCAAAAACTCCTCGGCGCCTGACAGGCGCTCATAGATCGTTTTTCCGCTTGGGCAGTCTATTGATCAGGCGCGACCAGTCCGGTCGCCGCAGGTTGGGAGACTTCGCCGTCCATGGCCATCAAGCATTTCACTCATCACGAAGCGATCTCGTCCGCCGTTCCGGCTGAACAGGGATTCGAAGCCGTCATTGCCGTCAAGGCGCGCCGGGAAGATGCCCATCCGACCTTTCACAAGGTCGCTATCGAACGTCATTTCGATCTAGCTTCCGAGGCGGAAGAGGCGGCGGATGCGGCGCTCAATCGCGTGACCGAGATCGGCGATGACGATGAACTCCTTTGGGATGAGCAGGCCGTCTGATGAATCGAGACCAAGGAAAGGCCGAAGAACCTCGACAGGGTCAGGAGTCGGGTCCGGATGATCCGGAACTGACTCGCGAGGAAGAGGAGAACGTCGACGAGAATCAGTTGCCCCGGGCGGTGGTACTGCACGAGATCATCCGCACCCAGGGTGATCACGAACTCGAACGGACCCTTGCAGCGCTGTTCTGGTCGGCACTGGCAGCGGGCTTGACCATGGGGCTGTCGCTGATGGCCATGGGGCTGCTCAACGCCAACCTGCCGGAAGGCGGCTACAGCAAGGTCATCGCCAGCTTCGGCTACTCGGCCGGCTTCTTGGCGGTGATCCTGGCGCGCCAGCAGCTCTTCACCGAGAACACCCTGACGGCGGTGCTGCCGGTGATGAGCGAGCCCACGCTGCATAATTTCGGGCGCCTGGCGCGGTTGTGGGGGGTGGTGCTGGTGGGCAATCTCATAGGGACCATCCTGGTTGCCTACGTGATCCTGCATCTGCCGCTGTTCGATGCCAAGACCGATGCCAAATTCCTCGAGATCGGCACCCATGTCATGGAGAACGATGCCTCGGCGATGTTCGCCAAGGGCATAGTGTCCGGCTGGATGATCGCCACCATGGTCTGGATGCTGCCCTCGGCGGAAAGCGCCAAGATCTGGATCATCGTGCTGGTCACCTACCTGATGGCCCTGGGTGACTTCACCCACATCGTGGTGGGCAGCCTGGAGGTGGCCTATCTGGTGTTCGCTGGCGAGGCGAGCTGGAGCGATTTCTGGCTGACCTTCGCCGGGCCGACCCTGGCGGGCAACATCGTCGGGGGCAGCCTGATCTTCGCCCTGATCAGTCACGCCCAGGTACGCAGCGACAGCTGAAAGCAGAAGGGCCGGCAATTGCCGGCCCTTCACAGTGATCAGGCAGTTGCCGCCATCACTCGTCGTCGTTCAGCTGACCCATGGCGGTGGTGTTGAAGCCGCCGTCGACATAGAGGATCTCGCCGCTGATGCCCGACGCCAGGTCGGAGCAGAGGAAGGCGCCGGCGTTGCCGACTTCATCGATGGTCACGTTGCGACGCAGGGGCGTCTGGCGCTCGTTGGCGGCCAGCATCTTGCGGAAGCTCTTGATGCCGGAGGCGGCCAGGGTGCGGATGGGGCCGGCGGACACGGCGTTGACGCGGGTGCCTTCCGGGCCGAGGCTACCGGCCAGGTAGCGCACGCCGGCCTCGAGACTGGCCTTGGCCATGCCCATGACGTTGTAGTTGGGCATGGTGCGCTCGGCACCCAGGTAGGACAGGGTCAGCAGGCTGCCGTTACGGCCGCGCATCATTTCCCGACCGGCCTTGGCCAGGGCGACGAAGCTGTAGGCGCTGATGTCGTGGGCGATCTTGAAGCCGTCGCGGGTGGTCACGGCGGTGAAGTCGCCGTCCAGCTGGTCGCCAGGGGCGAAGCCGACCGAGTGGACGATGCAATCCAGGCCGTCCCACTTCTTCGCCAGCTCGGCGAAGACGGCTTCGATCTGGGCGTCGTCGGCGACGTCGCAAGGGAAGCACAGCTCGGGACCGGAGCCCCAGCCGGCGGCGAATTCCTCGACGCGGCCCTTGAGCTTCTCGTTCTGGTAGGTGAAGGCCAGTTCAGCGCCCTCGCGATGCATGGCGGCGGCGATGCCGGAGGCGATGGACAGCTTGCTGGCGACACCGACGATGAGAACGCGCTTACCGGCGAGAAATCCCATGGTTTTTTCCTCTTCTGTGTTGAATCCCCGGCCACAGCCAGAGGGCTGGGTCCCGGGTTGGGCAGGGCTCTGCGCAGGTCAGAGCGAGATCTGGCCTGGTCCCCTCGGGGGCCAGGCACGGGTGGGGCGGTAAGGTAGCAGGTCGATACCCGCGACAAAAGCGCTGGATGAGCGCTGCGGTGAGCGGTCGCGGCTCAGTTGAGGAACAGGGTCAGGGTCTGGCCGGGCGTCAGGGCCGAGGCGACGCGGGGATTCCAGTCCTGCAAGGCCTGGACGCCAATGTTGTAGCGCTTGGCGATCTGGTAGAGCGAATCACCGGCCTTCACCCGATAGTAGGTGGGGGCGCTCTTGCTGGCCTTGCCGCTCGCCTTGGCGGTCTTCACGGTAAAGGACGCGGGGATCGCCGCGGCGGTCTCGATCGCACTGCCGTTGCCGTGCAGCTTGAGGGTCTCACCGACCTTGAGGCCGCGCTTGCCGAGGTCGTTCCAGCGCTTCAGATCACCCAGTTCCACGTCGTTGGCGCGGGCGATGGACCAGAGGCTATCGCCAGTCCTGACCTTGTAGGTGCGGACCACCGGCTCTTCGGCCACGGCGATGGTCTCGAGCGGTGTCGTGGTGTTACCGGTCTCGCGGCGCGGGATCAGCAGTTCACGCCCCGCGGCCAGGCGGCTGCCGCTGCTGAGCTTGTTCAGCGCGGTGAGCTGCTCGACGCTCACGCGATTGCGCTTGGCGACGCTGCGCAGGGTATCGCCACGCCGGACCCTGTACTCCTGCCACTGCACCACCGCGTCGGAGGCGATGGTGGGCAGGGTGGCCATGAGGCGCTTGGCCTTTTCCGCCGGTACCAGCAGGTGCTTGGGTCCGTCCATGGCCACCCGCTGGGTGTAGGCCGGATTCAGCCGGTAGAGTTCGTTGGCATCCAGGTCCGCCAGCTCCGCGACCCGGGTCAGGTCCAGCTGCTGCTTGATGTCCACCACCTCGAAGTAGGGCTCGTCGGGAATGGATTCCAGGGCGAGGCCATAGGCGCCGGGGTTGCGCACGATCTGGGAGACGGCGAGCAGCTTGGGGACGTAATCCTGGGTCTCGGGTGGCAGCGAGGACAGGTTCCAGTAGTCGGTGGGCAGGCCGAGCGACTGATTGCGCTCGATCGCCCGGCTGACCGTGCCTTCACCGGCGTTGTAGGCAGCCAGGGCCAGCAGCCAGTCACCGCCGAACATGTCGTGCAGCTTGCTCAGGTAGTCCAGGGCGGCGTTGGTGGAGGCGGTGATGTCGCGCCGACCGTCGTAGAAGCGGGTCTGGCGCAGGTTAAAGTACTTGCCGGTGGTGGGAATGAACTGCCACAGGCCGGACGCGGCGCTGCGGGAGAGGGCATTGGGATTGAAGGAGCTTTCCACCACCGGCAGCAGCGCCAGCTCCAGGGGCATGTTGCGCTCTTCCAGGCGCTCGACGATGTAGTGCAGGTAGGGCGCGCCGCGGCTGCAGGACTGGGAGAGCGCCGCGTCGTGACTCGCGTACCATAGACGCTGGCGATCGATGCGCGGGTTGGTGCCGTTGTCGCCCGCGCCCTGCAATTGGTAGCCGTCCCTGACCCGATCCCAGATATCGCCGCTGGTGGCCGCTGCCGCGGGGGCCTTGCGCAGCCATTCCGGCGGCCGCTGGATCTTGTTGGGCGCCATTTCCAGATCGGCCTGATAGGCGCGATCCACCGGTTGCTGATTGCTCTGGCAGCCGGCGAGGAAGAGGGCGAGGCACAGCGCCGAGACTTTGAAAGAGGTGGCCAGCACGTCTGTTTCGCGGGTTTTCGGCGGCGCTGGCGGCATGGGTCTGGGCTTTCCGGGATCTGGAGGATGGGCGATTCTAGGAACCGCATCCTGGGGGGTCAAGGAACAACCCACAGGCCTGTGACCGGGACGACGGCCGGAAACGCGATGCGGCAGCCGCCCGGAGGGCCTTCGTCAATGCATGTCAGAACGTGTCCTTCCAGGCTCTTAAGGCGGCGAAGAAGGTATCCTCCGACGCATCCGCGGCCACCCCGCGCTCATCCTGCAGGCGCTGTCGGACACTGGCTTCGGCGGTCCGCAGGAAGGGATTGAAGGTGCGCTCGCGAGCCAGGCGGGTGGGCAGGGTGGGGCGGTTGGCCTCACGCAGGCGACGGGTTTCCTCCAGGGCTGCCTGGACCGCCGGATTGGCGGGTTCGACGGCCTGGGCGAAGCGCAGGTTGCTCTGGGTGTATTCGTGGCCACAGTAGATCGCGGTGGCATCCGGCAGGCTCGCCAGCCGCTGCAGCGAGGCCAGCATCTGGCTCGGCGTGCCTTCGAACAGGCGCCCGCAACCGGCCGAGAACAGGGTATCGCCGCTGAACAGCAGGGGATGTTCGCCGGCCAGGTAGTAGGCGATGTGGCCGGCGGTATGGCCCGGTACCCGCAGCACCTCGAAGGTGGCGCCGAGGACCTCCAGGCGATCGCCGTCCTGCAGGGCCAGGTCGACCTCGGCGATGCGCTCGTCGGCCGGTGCGGCGACCCGGGCGCCGCTACGCTGCTTGAGTGCGGCGATGCCGCCGGTATGGTCGTTATGATGGTGGGTGATGAGGATGTCGGTCAGGCGCCAGTCCGGATGGGCGTCGAGCCAGGCCAGTACGGGGGCCGCATCGCCCGGGTCGACCACGACCGCCTGTCTCGTCGCGGCGTCCTTGAGCAGCCAGATGTAGTTATCGTTGAAAGCGGGCAGGGGCAGGATGTCGAACATGGGTACGCTCTCTGGTGGGACGACAGGTCCCTAGGGTAGCAAGTCAGTGGCAGGGCAATAGCTTCGGCTTCCGCAACAGAGGACCAGACGATGCACGATGAATTCTCCGCCCAGGTCGACCCGCGCTGGCTGAAGCTCATGAGCTCCGCTCGCGAGTGGCTGGCGGGGCCGCTCGGCCAGCTGTTGCTGGAGCAGGAACGGGTGCTGATCGACGAGGAGCTCAAGCGGCACTTCGGCAGCTATCTCGTCCATTACGGCCCGCATCCCGAGTCGCCGGCCAACTGTGGCCAGCTGCGCCACTCGGTACGCATAGGTCCGCCCCTGGGCGATGTCGATATCGTCTGCGAGGAAGGCGCCTGGCCGCTGGGCGAGCATGCCGCCGACGTGGTGCTGTTGCAGCACGGCCTGGATTTCTCGCTGGCACCCCATCGACTCCTCCGGGAAGCGGCGTTGAGCGTGCGGCCCGGTGGCCATCTGGTGGTGGTGGGGATCAATCCCTGGAGCCTGTGGGGCGTGCGTCACTACCTGGCCCGGGATGCGCTGCGCAAGGCGCGCTGTTTCGGCGCCAGCCGGGTAGGGGACTGGTTGTCGGTGCTGGGCTTCGCGCTGGAGAAACGTCGCTTCGGGTGTTATCGTCCGCCGCTTTCATCCCCCAAGTGGCAGCAGCGCCTGGCCTGGATGGAGCAGGGCGAACCCGAACCCCCTTGCGAGCAGGCAGCGGGCGCGGGCTTCTACCTGCTGTCGGCGCGCAAGCTGATGTTCGGCCTGCGCCCCGTGCCTCAGGCGCGCAAGGAACCGCGTGGCAAGCTGGTGCCCATGCCGGTGGCCAAGATCAGCCGCCGCGAATCGAGTGAATCCAATGAGTGACGACATCGTCGAGGTCTTTACCGACGGCGCCTGCAAGGGCAATCCCGGTCCGGGTGGCTGGGGCGCCTTGCTGAAGTTCAAGGGTGCGGAGCGCGAGCTCTGGGGTGGTGAAGCCAACACCACCAACAATCGCATGGAGCTGATGGCGGCCATCCAGGCGCTGGCGGCGCTCAAGCGCCCCTGCCAGATCCGCCTGACCACCGACTCCGAATACGTGATGAAGGGCATCACCCAGTGGCTGGTGAACTGGAAGAAGCGCGGCTGGCAGACCGCCGCGCGGCAACCGGTCAAGAACGCCGAGTTGTGGCAGGCCCTGGACGAACAGGTTCAGCGCCATCAGGTCGAGTGGCGCTGGGTGCGCGGCCATACCGGCCACCCCGAGAACGAGCGGGCCGACCAGTTGGCCAACCGCGGTGTCGATGAGGTCCGGCAGGCCAAGCAGGCCGCCAAGGCGTAACAGCCAAGAGGTTAGCGATGAGATACGTAGTTCTGGATACCGAAACCACCGGCATGCCGGTGACCGATGGCCACCGCATCATCGAGATCGGCGGGGTGGAGGTCATTGGCCGGCGGCTGACCGGGCGACATTTCCATGTCTATCTCAACCCGGATCGGCAGATCGACGAGGGCGCCATCGCGGTCCACGGCATCACCGATGAATACGTGGCGGACAAACCGCGCTTCGCCGAGATCGCCGACAGCTTCTTCGAATTCATCGAAGGCGCCGAACTGGTCATCCACAACGCGCCCTTCGACGTGGGCTTCATCAACATGGAGTTCGCCCGGCTGGGTAGCCACCCCGAGCGGGCCGACATCGCCCAGCATTGTTCGGTGCTCGATACCCTGGTCATGGCGCGCGGTCGACATCCCGGCCAGCGCAACAGCCTGGATGCCCTGTGCAAGCGCTATGGCGTAGACAACTCCAACCGCGAACTGCACGGCGCCCTCCTGGACGCCGAGATCCTCGCCGACGTCTACCTGGCCATGACCGGTGGCCAGACCAGCCTGTCCCTGGCGGCCCATGGCCAGGAAGGCAATGGCGATGGCGACTACATCATGCCGATCCGGCGACTCCCGGCCGAACGCCCGCGTACACGGGTGATCACGGCCACCCCGGCGGACCTCGACGCCCATGCCGCCCGTATGGCGGCCATCGAGAAGAGCTGTGGCAAGACGCCGCTCTGGCTCGCGGGCAGCAGTGCCGAATAACGGCGCCCTCCCGGCGCGGTACGCCAGGCCTCGCCCGAGACCGGCGTTCGCGTTCGTCCGAATAAGCTGAAAGGCTTCACAATTTTCAGCTACCGTTCAACAAGGATGCTGCAGGCTGGTCATTTGAGCCCGCATGAAGCCTCACATTTCGAAGCGCGCGGAACTTTCAGGGTTCTGGGGTTTCATATGACGATTCGGAATGATCGCTTCGCTTTTGTGGATGTACAGGTATAGCGTTCCAGAGCGGTGGTTCCAGTGAGCACTCGTCGCACCCTGACGAGTGAGCGTTGGATGAATGGCGTGGCCCGGTCAGGACGACGCGGGTATCCAGGCTCCATCAGGAATAGCAAGCCTTTCTTCCCGTTTTAGAGTGGCGTTTGCGAGGTTGTAATGGCGCAGGAGGCGTAAGGCACCATGGTGACCGGAGCGAGAGCTTTGAGCTTGGTTCGTGAACAGCTGTTCGCGACCATCGAGGAAGCAGAGTCCCATCTTGAACGATTCATCGTCGAACGGCACTGCAGCAGCCTGTTGCAGCGGGCCGTCGAGAGCATCGGCCAGATCCGTGGCGCCCTGACGCTCATCGAGCTTTCAGGTGCCCAGCTGTTGGCGCACGAGACGCTGCAGATTGCCAATGACATTCCCGCCGGGGCGGGCGCCGAGCATGACGAGCACCTCATGGCCATCTGCCGGGGGCTGCATGTCCTGCGTCGCTATCTGGAGCAGTTGCGCAGCGGCCAGGACGAGATGCCCGAGCTGCTGCTGCCGGCCATCAATGCCCTGCGCCTGGCGGGCGGTGAGCCGGAACTCCCGGAAAGCTACTTTTTCAGCGTACGCCTCGATCAACGCCCGGCAGTCACCGAGGTGACCCGGCTGGCAGCGCGTGAGCGCCAGGCCCAGGCGCGCAGAATGCGGCAGATGTACCAGATCGGCTTGTTGGGTTTCCTGCGCGATGTCAAGGGCACGGCCAGCCTCAAGCTGATGGCGCGGGCGCTGGAGCGATCCGCCGCCCTGCTGCACGATCACGTCGGCGGTTACCTGCCCTGGGTGGCCGCGGCCACCGCCGAGGGGTTCGCCCAGGGCCGCCTGACCGCTACCCGCGAGCGCAAGCAGCTGTTTGCCCGCGTCGATCGCGAGCTGCGCCAGATGCTCGGCAACGAGCTGCACGAGCCGGCCCGCAGCACCCTCAAGGAACTGCTCTATCTGCTGGCATTGGCCGGCGTCGACAGCACCCATCCGCGACAGGTCATGGATGCCTACGGCATCGAGCGCCTCGGCTTCACCGACGCCCAGCTCGAAGCCGGCAAGAAGCGCCTGGCCGGCCCGGGACAGGCGGTGATGCACTCGCTGTCCGCCGCCATCCGCGAAGAGCTGGATACGGTGAAGGACCTCATCGATCTCATCGAAGGCGAGCTGCGTACCAGCAGTGAAGAGCGCCGGGTGCCGTTCTCGGATAATTTCTCCCGGCTGTACGTTCAGGTCGGCCTGCTGGGCAAGACGCTGGAGATGGTGGGCCAGGAAAGCGCCGGCCAGATCCTGCAGCAGTGCCTGCCGAGTGTTTCCCAGCTGAAGGACCGCAGCCTGGTGCTCGAGGACCTCGCGCCCCTGGCCGATGCCCTGTTGCTGGTGGAAAGCCTGATCGCCCATCCCGAGGGCCAGGGCTCGCTGATGGACGTCCCGCTGGAAGCCCAGGACGTGCAGGGAAGCGTGGCCAATTACCAACTGGGCGAGGCCCAGGCCTTGCTGCATCGGGAAGCCTATCGCGGCCTGACCGATGCCAAGCGCGCCATAGGCGCCTTCCTTGACTCTCGCGGCGATACCCTGCACCTGGCGACCGTGCCGGCGCTGCTCGATACCGTGCGTGGAGCCCTGTTCTTCCTCGGTAATCCGCGGGCGGCCGAACTGGTGCGCGCCTGCACCGGCTACATCCAGCGCTGTCTCATCGAAGGTGGCCAGGCGTGCGAGCCCGCGACGCTCGAGATGCTGGCGGATGCGCTCAGCAGCATCGAGTTCTTCGTCGAAAGCGGCGGCACCGAGAGCCAGGACGGTACGCCGGAGATTCTCGACATCGCGGCGCAAAGCATTCGTGCCCTGGGCTGGACGTCGGCCGCGGCATGATCGAGTGGCAGGCCGGCTGGTTCCAGACCAGCGCGACACCGGCCGGTTGGCTGGTGGTACATAGCGGTCAGGCCTTCCTGACCGCGGGTGCCGAGGTACTCTTCGCCGTGGACGACCCTAGGCTGCAGGGCCTCGAGGGCGAGCGCCATGGCCTGGGGCAGTGGCAGGGTCAGGCCGTCACCCTGCTGGAGCTGGACGCACCGGTCGAACTCCTAGGCTGCACCTGGCAATCCTTGCGGCCCCTGATGCTGCAATCACCCCATGCGCTGTTCAAGCTACTGGGTTACGCCAACCAGATCGGCACCTGGGGGCGCCAGCATCGCTTCTGCGGGCAATGCGGCACCCGTACCTTCGCCCTCGACGGCCAGCGCGGCCTTAAATGCCCGCAGTGCCACCTCACCCAGTATCCCCGACTGTCGCCGAGCATGATCGCCCTGGTCACCCGCGGCGATGAGGTCCTGCTGGCGCGCTCGCCGCGCTTCGCCCCTGGCGTCTTCAGTACGCTGGCCGGTTTCGTGGAGCCGGGCGAGTCGGCGGAAGCCTGCGTGCATCGGGAAATCCTGGAGGAGGTGGGGGTCACGGTCACCAACCTGCGCTACCAGGGCAGCCAGAACTGGCCCTATCCCCATTCCCTGATGCTGGGCTATCACGTCGATTACGCAGCCGGTGACATCCGTTGCCAGCCGGACGAGATCGAAGACGCCCGCTGGTTTCACATGGAACGGCTGCCGACCCTGCCGCCGCCGTTCTCCATCTCCCGCTACCTGATCGACCTCTATCGAGCCCAACGGCTAGGCGGCGCTGAACCAGTGCTGCCAGATTAGCTTGACGGTCAGCGCCAGTACGACGCAGATGAATACCGGCCGGATGAACTTGGCGCCGCCGGCGATGGCGCTGCGCGCGCCGAGGTAGGCACCCAGGGTCAGCGACAGGCCCATGGTCAGGCCCAGCACCCAGAGCACCTGGCCGAGCAGGATGAACATGACCAGGGCGACGCCGTTGCTGACGAAATTCATGGTACGGGCCACACCGCTGGCCTTGAGCAGGTCCAGGGGGTAGAGCAGCAGGCTGCTGACCGTCCAGAAGGCCCCGGTACCGGGACCGAAGATGCCGTCGTACATGCCCAGGGTCACGCCCTGGGGCCACTGGCGCCGCTGCGGGACGGGGGCATCGCTGAGGACCGGCGCCTTCGGCGTGCCTCCGAACAGCAGATAGAGGGCGCAGCTGAACACCACGACCGGCAGCAGCTGGTTGAGGAAGTCCGCGGACAGGTGGTGGGCCACCAGGGCACCCACGCCGGCGCCGATGGCCGTGGCGACCAGCGCATGGCGCCATTGGCGGGGCTGGAAGAGCTTGCGGCGGTAGAAGGTGTAGGCGGCGGTGGCGCTACCGAAGGTGGAACTGAGCTTGTTGGTGCCTATCGCCAGGTGCGGTGGCACCCCCGCCATCAGCAGTGCGGGCACCGTCAGCAGGCCACCGCCGCCGGCGATGGCATCGATGTAACCCGCGAGGAAGGCGACCCCAGCGAGCAGCGTCAGGGTCATGGGATCCAGGGTGAATTCGAACATGCGGAGGAGCGCCAGGTGGGACGGGGGCGCCATCATGCATCAGACGCGCGACCGTCACCACCGGTCGGCGAGGTCCGTCAGTCGATGGCGGGGAAGGGCAGGCCGACGTAGTTCTCCGCCAAGGTGGTGCGACCCGCTCTGGAATCGAGCAGGGCCTGCAGTTCGGCATCCTGGACCCGCTGGGTGAAGGGATCGGTATCCGGAAACCGGTGCAGGGCGGTGGTCATCCACCAGGAAAAGCGCACCGCGGCCCAGATCCGCTTCAGGCACAGCGCCGAATAGCGTTCCAGGCAGCTGGGGTCGCCAGTGCGGTAGGCGCGCTCCAGCAGCAGATGCAGGTTGCGCACGTCCCCGAGCGCCAGGTTCAAGCCCTTGGCCCCGGTGGGCGGCACGATATGGGCGGCATCGCCGACCAGGAACAGGCGGCCGTACTGCATGGGCTCGACCACGTAGCTGCGCAGCGGAGCGATGCTCTTTTCCAGGGACGGACCAGTCACCAGGCGGGCGGCCGTCTCCGCCGGCAAACGGGCCTTGAGTTCGTCCCAGAAGCGCTCGTCCGACCAATTCTCCACTGCGTCACCCGCTTCCACCTGCAGGTAGTAGCGGCTGCGGGTCGCGGATCTCATGCTGCAGAGGGCGAAACCGCGGGGATGGTTGACATAGATGAGTTCGTCGCTGGCAGGGGGTGTATCGCTCAGCAGTCCCAACCAGCCGAAGGGGTAGACCCGCTCGTATTCGGTGAGCACCCCTTCCGGAATGGTGCGGCGGGAGACGCCGTGGAAGCCGTCGCAGCCGGCGATGTAGTCGCAGTCGATCCGCACCGGCTCGCCGGCGACTTGGCAGGTGACGTAGGGACGCTCACCCTTGACCTCGTGGGGCTGGACCTCGCTGGCGAGATAGAGCGTGGTGGCGCCGCTGGCCTTGCGAGCGGCCATGAGGTCGCGGGTCACCTCGGTCTGGCCGTAGACGGTGACACAGCGTCCGCCGAGCAGGTCATTGAGGTCGAGGCGCTCGCGTTGGCCGTGGAGGGCGAATTCCACACCCTCGTGGACCTGGCCTTCGCGCTCCAGGCGCTCGCTGGCACCAGCCTGGCGCAGCAGGTCGACGGTGCCCTGCTCGAGCACACCGGCGCGGATGCGGCCGAGCACGTGGTCCGCGCTCTGGCGTTCGAGGATGACGTTGTCGATGCCGGAGCGGGTGAGCAGTTGACCCAGTAGCAGGCCGGAAGGGCCGGCGCCGATGATGACGACTTGGGTGTGCATGGAGCCTGTCCTCTTGTTGGGCGTAATCGCCGCCTTGTTGTTGGGCTCCGGTATTTTTGGACGATTTTTCCGGGTATAGGCAGGGCGCTTTCCGATACTTTCTGGTACTTTCCGATGATTCGTGCGGCTATCGCCCGGGGTTGAACGTGAGCAGTGCCTATCCACCGATATTCAAGCTGTATGGCGAGGCCCAGGCCTGGCCGGCACCCGACCTCCTGCACTGCGAAACGATCGAGAGTCGCAGCCGGCTGCATGCCTGGCACATCGAAAGCCATCGCCACGCGGACCTGGCCCAGTTGCTGTACGTGCGCCAGGGCAGGGTGAATCTGCAGCTGGAGGACTGGCGCGGGGAGATGGCCGGGCCCTTGCTGGTAGTGCTGCCGGTCCTCTGCGTGCACGCCTTCGCCTTCGATCCAGCGGTCGAGGGATTCGTCATCACGTTGCCGGTGCCGCAGCTGGAGCGACTGAAGCTGCGGTGCCAGAGAGCCGGACCAGGACTGTTCCTCGCCGCCGAATGCCTGGCGCTGGCGGGAGGGGACGCCACTTGGCTCGATCAGCTAATTGGCCAGCTTGTCGCCGAATACGAGGGCCGCAGGCCAGGACGCGAGGTGCTGCTCGAAGCCCTGCTCGATAGCCTGTCGATCTGGCTGGTCCGCCAGCATCGGCAGCAGCAGGGTACGGCCTTGCCGCGGCGTGCCGAGCAGCACCTCGGGCGCTTCCTGGCGCTGGTGGAGCAGCATTACCGCGAGCACTGGAGTCTGGGGCGCTATGCGGCGGCCCTGGGCATCTCCGGGGTCCACCTGAACAGCCTCTGCCGCCAGTTGGCCGGCGCCTCGGCCCTGGCCATCGTCCACGAACGTCTGCTACTGGAGGCGCGCCGTACCCTGAGCTACACCCAGGCCTCGGTAGGTGAGATCGCCGATGCCCTGGGCTTCGCCGATCCCGCCTACTTCGCGCGCTTCTTTCGTCGTGGGACCGGACAGAGCCCGGTCAATTATCGACGTCTGGCCGGCGCGGACCTGCCGGGTTGAGGTCCGGGGCCTCGCCGGCCAGGGTTTCCGCCACCCGCGCCGCCAGGGCATCGAGGTTGAAGGGCTTGGTGATCAGCGTCATGCCCGGCTCCAGATAGC
Organism: Pseudomonas sp. No.117; assembly: GCF_054558395.1. Lineage (NCBI taxonomy): Bacteria > Pseudomonadati > Pseudomonadota > Gammaproteobacteria > Pseudomonadales > Pseudomonadaceae > Pseudomonas > Pseudomonas sp. No.117. The sequence continues at coordinate 217,738 of NZ_BAAJNP010000004.1, read as the reverse complement.
CTTCCAGATGCGCTCCTTCCGCATAGCCGGTGGCGAACAGCACCTTGAGTCCCGGCCGGCGCTGGCGCGCAATCTCGGCGAGTTGCCGCCCGTTCATGCCTGGCAAGCCGACATCGGAGAGCAGCAGGTCGATCGGCCGGCTGCCTTCTAGGATGGGCAGGGCGCCGCGGGCATCTTCGGCCTGCAGGGTCGCGTACCCGAGCTCCCGTAGCAGATCCACCACCATCTGCCGGACCACGGGCTCGTCCTCCACCACCAGCACGGTCTTGCCAGCACCATGGGGGCTGACGGCAGGCGCGGTCGGGCGTGGCGGCTCGACGTCGGCGCCGAGGTAGCGCGGCAGGTAGAGGCCTACGGTGGTGCCTTTGCCGGGCAGCGATTCCAAGCGCACATGGCCCTTGGACTGCTTGGCGTAGCCGTAGATCATCGACAGGCCCAGCCCGGTGCCCTGGCCGATGGGCTTGGTGGTGAAGAAGGGGTCGAAGGCCCGCGCCATCACCTCAGGGCTCATGCCCGTCCCATCGTCTTCCACCAGCAGCGCCACGTAGTCGCCGGCGCTCACCGCGTCCAGGCCATTGCCGCTTTCGGCGAGGTAGACGTTGTGCGTTTCGATCCGGATGGTGCCGCCGTGGGGCAGGGCATCGCGGGCATTGATGACCAGGTTGAGCAGGGCGCTTTCCAGTTGGTGCGCATCCGTCAGCGCTTGCCAGAGGTGTTCGTCCAGGTCGAGTACCAGCGCAATGTCGCCACGTAGGCTGCGCAGCAGCAGCTCTTCCATGGAGCTGACGCAGGCGTTGACGTGGATGGGCTGGAGATCCAGCGCCTGACGCCGGGAAAAGGCCAGCAGGCGCTGGGTCAGGGCCGCCGCGCGCTGGGCGGAGGTCAGCGCCGAATGCAGGTACTGGTCGAACTTGTCCTGCCGGCCGGCCTTCTGGTGGCGCTGCAGCATGTCCAGGCTGCCCATGATCCCGGTGAGCAGGTTGTTGAAGTCGTGGGCGATGCCGCCAGTGAGCTGGCCGACCGCCTCCATCTTCTGCGCCTGGCGGAGCTGCTCCTGCAGTTCCTGCTGTTCGGTGACGTCCCGGCCCACGGCATAGATGAGGTCGTCCTCGGCGCTGGCCGTCCAGTCGAGGACGCGATAGCTGCCATCGCGGGCGCGCAGGCGTGCCCGGAGGCCTGCCGAGCCCTGCAGGGCGCCCAGGCTGCGCAGGGTATCGAAGACCTGGCGCTGGTCGTCCGGGTGAATCAATTCGGTCAGCTGGATGCTGGCCAGATCGGTCTCGCGCCGCCCCAGCAGGCGCGTGGCTGCGCTGTTGACCGTCTTCACCTCGCCATCGGCACGGCAGATCACCATCAGGTCATGGCTGATGCGCCACATCCGGTCCCGCTCGCGGGTCCGCAACTCGATCTGCCGTTCCAGCTCCAGGCGCGACCGGGTGAGCACCTCGCGGGCGTCGACGATGCTCTGGATATCGGTGCAGGTGCCGAACCACTGTTCGATACGGCCCTTGGCGTCCCGCACCGGCTGCGCCCGTCCGAGCACCCAGCGGTAGCGCCCTGACCGATGCCGGAGACGGTATTCGATGTGGTACGGCTCGCCGGTGCTGAGGCTGTGGTGCCAGACCTTCCAGGTTCTTTCCTGGTCGTCCGGGTGGAAGACGTTGGCCCAGCCTTCGCCCTCGGTGGAGCCCAGCGGGGCACCGGTGAATTCGTACCAGCGGTCGTTGAAGTAGAAGTGGTGGCCATCCGGGCGCGTGGCCCAGACCATCTGGTCGATGGAGTTGATGATGGCGCGCAGCTGGGCTTCGTTGCGCGCCAGCTCCTGGGCCTGGCGCCGATGCCCGCTGATGTCGATGAACAGCACCGCGAAGCGATCGCCCGGCAACCGGTGTGCGCGAACCTCGTACCAGTGATCCCGCTGCAGTTGCAGCGGAATGTCGAACTGGGTGAACTCGGCGTCGGAGTTCATGAAGTCAACGTAGGCGGGTAGCAGGCTGGCTTCCAGCTCGGGCAGGGATTCGCGCAGGGTCTTGCCCAGCACCTGATCCAGCGGAATACCGGTGAGGGTCGCGAAGATCGGATTGACCTCCAGGAAGCGAAAGTCTTCCATCAGCCCGTCGTCATCGCGGATCGCCTGGGCCATGTAGAAGCCCTCGCGCATCCCGTGGTACAGCTCCTGCAGCCAGAGATCCCGCTCGGTGATGGCCGCCTCGTGGCGCTTGCGCTCGGTGATGTCGTAGCACACGCCCAGGTAGCGCCCGCTGCCTTCGCTGGTCATCAATTGGCCACGGCGGCCCAGCCAGCGTTCCTCGCCGGTATCGGCGCGGCGGATGCGGTATTCCAGATAGTCGAGGGCGTCGTTGTCGGGGGCGGGCGACAGGGTACGCAGGCTGGCGACATCGTCCGGATGCAGCAGCCTGACCAGCTCGTCCAGCGGGTAGCTGCGCTTTTCCGGCAAGCCCCAGAGCTGGCAGAAGCCCGAGGAAACCAGCAACCGCGCTTCGCCCGGCAGCAGTTCGAAGGTACCGACCCGGCCCACTTCCTGGGCGAGGCGCACGCGCTCCTCGGACACCAGCTGTTCGGTTCGATCCTGCAGGATATGCACGAAGCCCCATAGCGTGTCGGCGTCGCGGAGGGCCGAGGTCGCGATCTCCACCCAGCGGGAAGCGCCCCCCTGGACGGCGATCCAGCCCGCGCCGCGGCCGTGCTCGTCGACCAGGGCCTGATGCTGGGCCGTCGTCAGGAAACCGGGGTCCCGACCACCCAGGAGCAATTCGGCGAAGGGCTGGCCCTGGACTTCGCCAGCCGTCCAGCCACAGAGCAACTCTGCCCCCCGATTCCAGCGCTCGATAGCCCCGTGCCGGTCGGTGATGACCAGGGCGTGGGAGGTCACCTGCAGCAGGGCCTGTTGTTCGAGCGAAGACGTCGACATGCTGGAATTCCGTTGCGCAGGCGGGAGCCGCTGTTATTAGTCTTCGATACCCTCGGTCAGCTGGACGTTCAGACTGCGCAGGGCATTCCAGTACTCAGGATAGGTCTTGCCCACGCATTCCGGGTCGAGAATGCGGATACCCGCGACCTTGAGGCCGGCCAGGGCGAAACACATGGCGATGCGATGATCGGCATGGGTCTCGATCACGGCATCTACCCGGGTCCCGGCCAGCGCGGGATCGGCCGCAACCAGGAGATCGTCACCCTCTACCGTGGCCAGGCCGGGGCGAATGGCATTCAGGCCATCGTGGAGCGCGGCCACCCGGTCGCACTCCTTGACGCGCAGATTGGCCAACCCCACGAAGCGCACCGGGGTCTCGTTGAAGGCTGCCAGTACCGCGAGGGTAGGGATGGCGTCCTGCATCTGGGAGCCGTCGATGACCGCCGGCAGGTGTGGGAAGGTCGCGATGAAGTCGCGGGCCTTGGCGTCGGGCTGGGTGAAGGCATCGTCGGCGACACCGAGGTCGATAGCGCCGCCGGTCAAGGCCTGGGCGGCCCAGAGGTAGGTGGCGGCGGAGGCGTCCGGCTCGATGAAGTAGTCGCGGGCGACATAGCCGGTGGGCGCCACCCGCCAGGTGGCGGCGTCCAGTTGTTCGACCTCGGCACCGAAGGCGCACATGGCGGCCACGGTCAGGTCGACGTAGCCCCGCGCGCCGATCTCGCTGCCGCGCAGGGCGACTTCCACGGGCGCGGTGCCCAGCGCCGCCAGCATCAACAGCGCCGAGACGTATTGGCTGGACAGGCCGGCATCCACCTCGAAACGGCGGGCGGTGAGCCGGCCCTGGCCCTTGACCGTGACCGGTGGGCAGCCGGTGGGCGCTTCGACCTGAATCCCGTTGGCGCTCAGGGTTTCCAGCAGGGGAGCGATGGGGCGCTTCTGCATATAGGTATCGCCGGTCAGGGTGACGTCGCCATCGACTGTGGCGACCGCAGCGGTGAGGAAGCGTACCGCGGTGCCGGCGTTGCCCAGGAACAGGGGCTGGGTGGGTTGCTGCAGGCGGCCGGAGCTGGTGACCACGAAGGTGGTGGCATCGGGCTCGTCGATGGTGACGCCCATCAGTCGTAGGGCCTCGGACATGTGCCGGGTGTCATCGCTCTTAAGGGCACCGGAGAGCCGACTCGTCCCCTTGGCCAAGGCCGCCAGGAGCAGCGCTCTATTGGTGATGGACTTGGAACCGGGCGGAGCGATGCGGCCACGCAGCGCGACGTTGGGAGGGGTGACGGTGATACAGGGTCTGGCGGACATGAGGGCTCCAAGCAACTTCGCGACAGCCATGGCGGCGGATCGTAACAGGGGCGCCATGATGCCATTCCAGCCCCCCGGGCCCAAGTACCTCCTATGTTAATACCACCCCTATAGGCGCAGGTAACTCCGCTGATCAGTCCTGCTGTCACGAACAGGTAATCAAGGAAGGGTAGTGCTAGCTGCTTTCGAAAGGAGCACCTGCCATGTCCTTGTTTCGTCCTGATCGTCGCCGTGTCCTCCAAGGCCTGGGGGCTACGCTGTTGTTGCCAGCGCTCGGCGCGCGCACCTGGGCGGCGCCGTCCGGACGGCCGGGCGTGCCCGATGGGGTCCAGGCCGGTGACGTCACCGCGGGTCGCGCGCTGATCTGGAGCCGTACGGACCGGCCGGCGCGACTGCTGGTGGAGTGGGATACCCAGGCCAGCTTTCGCTCGGCTCGCAAGGCTGCCGGCGCTGTCACCACGGCCGCCCAGGATTACACGGCGCGCCTTGATCTCACCGGGTTGCCCGCCGACCAGCACCTCTTCTACCGGGTGCGGTTCGAGGATCTGGACACGGGAGCGCTCAGCGAGCCTGTCGTCGGCCACCTGCGTTCGGCACCGACGCAGCGCGGCGACATTCGCTTCGTCTGGGGCGGTGACACCGTCGGCCAGGGCTTCGGCATCAATCCCGACATCGGCGGTATGCGCATCTACAGTTCCATGCGCGAACGCCAGCCCGATTTTTTCCTGCACAGTGGCGACACCATCTACGCCGATGGCCCGGTGCCGGCGCAATTGACCGTCGAGGAGGGGCGTATCTGGCGCAACCTCACCACGGAAGCCAAGAGCAAGGTGGCCGAGACGCTGGACGAATTCCGAGGCAACTATCGCTACAACCTGCTGGATACCCATCTCAAGCGCTTCAATGCCGACGTCCCTCAGGTCTGGCAATGGGACGACCACGAAACCACCAACAACTGGTCGCCGAGCAAGATGCTGGACGAGCGCTACCAGGTGAAGGACATCAATGTCCTCAGCGGCCGGGCCAGACAGGCCTTCCTGGAATACGCGCCCATGCGTGGCGTCTCGGCGGATGGGGCAGGGCGGATCTACCGCAAGATCGCCTATGGCCCGCTGCTCGACCTCTTCGTACTGGACATGCGCAGCTATCGCGCTGGCAACGATGGCAACCTGGGCTCGGAGGAAGGCGGGCAGGGCGCCTTCATGGGCCGCGAGCAGCTCGACTGGTTGAAGCACGGTCTGCAGGCCTCCAAGGCGACTTGGAAGATCATCGCGGCCGATATGCCCATCGGCCTGCAGGTCCCGGATGGCAAGGACGCCCAGGGGCAGGCCCGCTGGGAAGCCATAGCCAATGGCGACCCGGGCGCGCCCAAGGGGAGGGAGCTGGAAATGGCCGATCTGCTGGGCTTCATCGCCCGGCAGGGGATCGCCAATACCCTTTGGCTCACTGCAGACGTGCACTATTGCGCGGCCCACCATTACCACCCGGACCGGGCGGCTTTCCAGGACTTCGAACCTTTCTGGGAGTTCGTGGCGGGCCCGCTCAATGCCGGCAGTTTCGGTCCGAATCCCTTGGACGCCACCTTCGGGCCCGAGGTGGTATTCCAGAAAGCACCACCCCAGGCCAATACCTCGCCGTTGGGTGGTTTCCAATTCTTCGGAGAGGTGGAAATCGACGGGAAGTCCGCCGAGCTGAAGGTAACCCTGAGAGACCAGGACGGTCATGCGCAATTTACCCAGGCCCTTCAACCCAGACAGATTAATACCACCCCAATAACCTAATAAGCTATTAGGCTAGACTCGTGCAAGGTAATCAATGATGAGCCGAAAATACGCTCAAATGCTACAATCTGGCAGTCATCAGGTTGGAGCTGGCCATGCACGAAGACATCAAGAGCGCGTTTGAAGACCTCAAGCGAAGCATCGCAACCTTCAACGAGCGTTGGCCTAGCCGGGTCGTGGCGGCGCGGGTCTGGCGCCTGCCGTTGCTGTCGCAGCAGCGGGTGCCCGATCACATCCTGGCGGACGGCTTCGAGGGTAGCGAAGCCGTGGAGCTCACCCGCGATGCCTTGCTGGCCTTCCACCTGCAGCCTGGCCAGGCACCTGGTACCGTCAGCCGTCTGCCGGGTTACATCGCGCTGGCCGAGCCACTGATGGAGGAGGTCCTGGCCATCAACGATTGCAAGGCCGCCTTCAGCGCTGCGATCGAGCAGACCCGGCTGGAACTGAAGCTGGCTCCGGAAGCGCGGCCGCGGATCATGCGCAAGGCACTGGGCGGGGCCTTCAACACCAAACAGCTGATTCGCAAGGTGCATGGCTTTCCCGATCCGGTCCGCCAGCTGACCTTCACCTGGGCAGGCCATACCGCCGGTGGGGAGCGGGTCAAGGTGTCCAAGGTCCGGGAACAGCTGAAGACGCTGGCCATGGCCCGCGCGGATCGTGAGCGGATCGCACTGGATCGCACCCCCGAGTGGCAAGAGCACCAGGCACTCAGTCGCATGGCGGACGACGACATCCTGGTCCGCCACAAGAAGATCGCACCCCATCCCCGGGCCATGCTCTGGTTCGGCGAGGAGAGCCGTTACGACGCCATGATCCATGCGAATCTACCGGTCTTCGTGGTGCCGGCCGAGGATGGCATGGAGGTAGTGGACCTGCGCGACTTCGACCGTACCCAGCGCGGCGCACTGCGACCGGACATCAAGCCGCGGCGGGAGGTGCTGGCTACGCGACTGCTGTACCTGCCAACCGAGAACCCGGAGCGACCCATTGCCCCGCGTAACAACGAGGCAACGCTCAAGAGATCGACCTACAGCCGCTAGCGGCGCCGGTCATGTGCCACGTTACCGCGCCTAGGGTTGTCGTAACCGGATACATCCCCGGCCGAGTGAAAAGGTAACGAAAATCTGCGAAGCGGGTGGCTCCAGCTCTGGCATGAAATGATAAATCCTAGATAAATCAATTGCTTATAAATGTTGGCACAGTGCCTGCTTTATTACTGGCACAAGAACAACAAAATGCGCCGCTGACGCCCACAACAAAAACAAGACGGCCAAGGCTCGCGAACCGATCATTTTGGAACTCCCCAGAGCCACCAAAGTAATCTGTTCACTTCCCACCCCCTGGTGGGGCGTACTAGCTATCGATGACGTTGACGTCCGACAACAACAACAAGAGGGCAGCAGCGTGTTTGGATAAGGGAGCCTAGGCTCCCTTTTTTCATGCCTGGCGGAAAGTGGTGCTGGCATTGGCTGCCCGCTCAACCCTCCCGCTCATGCTCATCGAGCGCCGTTCCTGTTGGCTTTTGGCTTACCACCTCCCGTAATCCACCGATCCGCTTTGGCGCCTCTCGCGCCCTTGATCTATGGTGTTGGCAACCCTTTCCTCCGGATGCCAGACCATGAACCTTGCGAAGTCCTTGCCTCCCCGCTGGCTGAACGAGCCGAGGCACTGGTCTGATACGGACGGTCTGCTACACGTACGTACCGAGGGCGGTAGCGATTTCTGGCAAAAGACCCAGTACGGCTTCGAAAGGGATAGCGGACACTTCCACGGTTACCCGGTGGGGGAAGAATTCACCGCCCAGGTGCGAATCACCGGTACCTTCACCGAACTCTATGATCAGGCCGGCTTGATGGTGCGCCGGGACAGCGCGCGCTGGTGCAAGACGGGGCTTGAGATCAATGACGGCATCGCGCATCTGGGCAGCGTGCTGACCCTGGGGCATTCGGATTGGGCCCTGGGGCCGATGCCCGATGCGCTGCGCGGTTTCTGGCTCAGGATGACGCTACAGGCCCAGGTCCTGCGCCTCCAGTATTCCCTCGACGGGGTAGTCTGGCCGCTGTTACGGCTGTGCCGATTCGCTGGCGGGGAGGAGGGCGCGCCGCTGGAGATCGGGCCCTATTGCTGTTCGCCACAGCGCGAAGGCCTGGAAGTCAGCTTCACCGACCTCCAGATCGGCCCGGTGGTGGCCAAGGCCTTGCACGATCTGAGCTAGCCGGCGCCTCAGCTCATCCAATTGCCGCCATCGACATTGTAGGTCTGGGACACCACGAAATCGCTGTCGCGGGAGGCCAGGAACACCGCCATCCCCACCAGATCCTCCGCGGTGCCCATGCGGCCATAGGGCACGGCTTCACCGACCAGACGTTTCTTCTCGCCCAGCGGACGCTGCTCGTAGTGGGCGAAGAGGGCGTCGACCCCTTCCCAATGCTCGCCGTCCACCACACCCGGGGCGATGGCATTGACGTTGATGCGATGCTCGATGAGGTTGAGGCCGGCCGACTGGGTGAGGCTGATCACCGCGGCCTTGGTGGCACAGTAAACGGCTACCAGGGCTTCGCCGCGGCGGCCGGCCTGGCTGGCCATATTGATGATCTTGCCGCCGTGGCCCTGGGCGATCATCTGCCGGGCGGCGGCCTGCAGGGTGAAGAGGGTGCCGGCCACGTTGATCGAGAACAGCCGCTCGTAGCTTTCCCGGGTGATCTCGACGAGGGGTGCCAGGTCGAAGAGGGCGGCGTTGTTGATCAGGATGTCGAGCTTGCCCGCGGTGGCGACCACCTGCGCGATGGCCGTGTCGATGGAGGTCTGGTCGGTGACATCCATGGCCAGGGCATAGGCACGTTCGCCGAGCTCCGCGGCGGTCTCCCGGGCTCTTTCGATGTTGATGTCGGCGATGGCCACCGTCGCGCCTTCCTTGAGGTAGGCCTGGGCGAATGCCTTGCCGATACCGCGGGCGGCGCCGGTGATCAGGGCGCTTTTTCCTTCCAGTCTGTTCATGCTCGTTACTCCGCTCGGTAGGGTACGGCCGCCCGATACCTCGGGGCATCGGGGAGCCGCTGCGTGTCTTTACTTCAGGTAGCCGGCGCGTTTCATCTCGCGCGTCGTCGAGGTCTGGGCCGCCTCCAGGGCTTGCTGGACGCTCATCTGCCCGGTGAGGGCGGCGGAGAACAGCTTGCCGACGGCGGTGCCTATGGCCTGGAATTCGGGAATGGTCACGTACTGGATACCGACGTAGGGCACCGGCTGGGCCGAGGGATGCGCCGGGTCGGCATGCTGCATCATGTCCAGGGTGATCTTGGCGAAGGGGGCCGCAGTCAGGTAGGCCTGGCTGTAGGTGGATTGACGCGTACCCGGCGGCACGTTGCTGATGCCATCCTGGTTGGCCACCAGCTGGATGTATTCCTTGGAAGTCGCCCAGGTGATGAAGGTCCTGGCGGCGTCCTTGTGCTTGGCGCTCGCCGGAATGGCGAGGGACCAGGCGTACAGCCAGGAGGAGCCCTTGTCGGTTACCTCGTGGGGCGAGGCGGCGAAACCGACCTGATCAGCCACCTTGCTCTGGCTCTTGTCCGTGATGAAGGACCCGGCCACGCTGGCATCGACCCACAGCGCGCACTTGCCGCTGTTGAACAGGGCCAGGTTCTCGTTGAAGCCGTTGCTGGACGCGCCAGGCGGCCCGTACTTCTTCAGGGTATCGACATAGAAGGTGGCCGCGGCCGTCCATTCGGGGCTGGTCAACTGCGGTTGCCAGCGCTCGTCGAACCAGCGCGCGCCGAAGGCATTGCCCATCAGGCTGAGCAGGGCGACGTTCTCACCCCAGCCAGCCTTGCCTCTCAGGCAGAGGCCGTACTGGTCCTTTTCCGGCTGGTTGAGTTTGCCGGCAAACTCGGCGAGCTGCGACCAGGTCGGCTTGTCCGGCATCTGCAGTCCGGCGGCCTGGAACAGGTCCTTGCGGTAATAGGTAACGGTGCTTTCACCGTAGAACGGCAGGGCATAGAGACGGTTGTTGACCGATAGCCCCTGGCGGACCGCCGGGAAGATGTCGTCGACGTCATAGCTGGCCGGCAGATCGTCGAGGGGTTCGAGCCAGTTCTTGGCGCCCCAGAGCGGCGTTTCGTAGGTCCCTATGGTCAGCACATCGAACTGACCGCCACCGGTGGTGATGTCGGTGGTCAGTCGCTGCCGCAGTACATTCTCCTCGAGTACCACCCAGTTCAACTTGATCTCGGGATGCTGCTTTTCGAATACCTGGGACAGGCGCTGCATGCGGACCATGTCGCTGTTGTTGACGGTGGCGACGGTGACCGATTCGACGGCCTGGGCCACGCCGGTCAAACCGAGGCCAGTGAAAAGCAGCAAGGCGAAGGGGTGCTTCATCGACGTCTCTCCGTGACTGCCGTAGCGGGCAGCTTGTTGTTGTTATGGCTCGTACACCGCCGATGGAAATTTGATTTGCCCTGGCGGCTGCGGATGATTACAGCAGCAGCCCCAGGACCTTTGCTAACCTGCCATTGACCAGGCGCCGATACTTTTTTGATCTCTAGCAGTCGTCTAGCCAAGGTCAAAAAAGCATCGACGGGCCATCGAGGCGGAGCAGCCTTATCAGCACTAGCGGAGGTAACACCATGAAGGCCACCGCCTTCCTCGAAGCGCGGCCGGCGGAGCTGGAAGTCATCCTTGCCGAGCCAGAACAGAGCTTTCGCTGGTATGAGCACGACTATCCCTATGCCCTGGCACGCTGGAATCACCACCCGGAATACGAGATCCATCTGATCCGCGAGGGTAGCGGACGGCTCCTGGCCGGGGACTATGTAGGGCCCTTCGCGGCCGGCCATGTGGCCATGATCGGCCCGGACCTGCCGCACGACTGGATCGGCGACCTGCCTCAGGGTGAGGTGCTGTCCGGCCGCGACGTGGTCATCCAGTTCAACGGCGAGCTGTTGCGCTCGCTGAGCGCCGTGGCTCCGGAACTGGGCGATTATTTGCCACTGCTGGAGCAGGCCAGACGCGGACTGGAGTTCAAGGGCGAGACCGCGCGGCGGGCTGCCGAACTGATCGAAGCGATCGGCGAGGCCCGGGGCGCCGAGCGCCTGCTTAGGCTTTTCGCTTTGCTTGGCTGGCTGTCTCGGGCGCCACTCAGCGAGAGGCTCGTGCTGGCCAGTGCCTGTTATGCGCCAGCACTGGATGACCGCAGTTCCGCGCGCGTCCACCAGGCCTTCGACTACCTACTGAGCGAGCTCACCGAAGACATTCGGCTGACCGTGATCGCTCAGCGCGTGGGCATGAGCGAAGCGGGATTTTCACGCTTCTTCAAAAAGATCACCGGCCATGGCTTCATCGAATTGGCGCGCAAGCTGCGTATTCAGCGGGCCTGTCGGTTGCTGCTGCAGGTGGAGCTGTCCGTGGCCGCCATCTGCTTCGAGGTGGGTTATTCCAACCTGTCCAACTTCAATCGGCATTTCCGCAACGAGACCGGACAAACGCCGAGCCAGTATCGACGTGAAGCGCTCGCGACCAGGCGGCAGCCGGAACCGAAGGGGTAAGGGCGGGTGAGGGTGGTTGTGTCCCTCAAGGACCGGCCGAGCGGATGACCGACGTGCCCGACTTCGACGAGTCAGGCACGCCAGCAAGGGCTACTCGGCGCTCGACGGCTTGGCCCAGAGGTTGATGTCGCCTTCGACCGCATGGGTATCGATCTCGGCCAGTTCCTCGGCGGTGAAGGCCAGGTTGTCCAGCGCAGCCACGTTCTCGACGATCTGCTCGGGCCGACTGGCCCCGATCAGGGCACTGGTGATCCGCGGATCGCGCAGGGTCCAGGCCAGCGCCAGTTGCGCCAGGCTCTGACCACGCCGCTGGGCGATGGCGTTCAGGGCACGGACCCGTTCGAGGTTTTCCGCAGACAGATGACCTTGTTGCAGTGACTGGCCACCGGGCTGGTTGACCCGGGCCTCGGCCGGCACGCCATTGAGGTACTTGTCGGTCAGCAGCCCTTGAGCCAAGGGCGTGAAGGCAATGACGCCGCTACCGATTTCCTCGGTCGCATCCAGCAGGTCCTTTTCGATCCAGCGGTTGAGCAGGTTGTAGGCGGGTTGATGGATCAGCAGCGGGATCTTCCAGTCGGCCAGCAGCTTGGCCATCTCGCGGGTCTTGGTGCCGGAATAGGAACTGATGCCGATATAGAGCGCCTTGCCTTGCTGGACCGCGCTGGCCAGGGCGCCGGCGGTTTCTTCCAGCGGCGTATGCTCATCGAAACGGTGCGAATAGAAGATGTCGACGTAATCGAGGCCCAGGCGCTGGAGGCTCTGGTCCAGGCTGGCCAGCACGTATTTGCGCGAGCCGCCACCTTGACCGTAAGGACCGGGCCACATGTCCCAGCCGGCCTTGCTGGAGATGATGAGTTCGTCGCGATAGGCAGCGAAGTCTTCGCGCAGCAGCCGACCGAAATTGATCTCGGCGCTGCCATAGGGCGGCCCGTAATTGTTGGCCAGGTCGAAGTGATTGATGCCCAGATCGAAGGCGGTCCGCAGCAAGGCACGCTGGCGATCCAAGGGCGTGGTATCGCCAAAGTTGTGCCAGAGGCCTAGCGACAGCGCCGGCAGCACGAGACCGCTGCGGCCGACGCGGCGGTAAGGAATACGGTCATAACGATCGGAAGCGGCTTGGTAAGCCATTGAAAACTCCTCGGGATGGAATACTTGTTGGAAACCCAGGGTGGTCGCGCAGCATGGTGCAGGCAGAGACGCGCGACCACCGGAAAGAGATTCGGGATAAAGACGCCATCCGATTAAAGCCGTCGGCGCCATCTTGTACAAACGGGTGCTGCGGATTTTGCGGTGCAGGTGTGAGGTTAGCGGCGATCTGAAGCTCTGAAGCCGTAGTGGCAGGTAAACTGGCGAGGTCGAAGCGAATTTGGGAAAGCAGCCAGCGTGAAAAGGCAGACGGCTCGGTGCAGCGCTCCATAACCATAACTTCGCATAATGTATATTATGTTAAATTTGATATGGCTGATTCCCTGGATCTGCCCTTTGCCTCCTGACCAGGATGATTAGCTACCGAGCTACGCCAGGCAATCAAGGCGCAGCTGGCGGCTGCCTTGGCGATTCGCGGCAGCACCTGTGCAGCCCTACCCGGCTACTCCTCGAACTCAGCCGCCACGACCCGAACAATCGCTGCGACAGCGACTGCTGATCCTACAGACTATCGCGCTTGATCAATTCACAGTGAAGCGGTCCCGTCATGTTGGAAACCTGAGCGCCGCCGACCGCCTCGAGTATCTGCTGTGCGGCCAAGGTGCCAATCTCCAGCGCTGGCGGTCGAATGGTCGTGAGCCGCGGCATCAGCATCCGCGCAAAGGGATAGTCGCCGAAACCCAGCACCGCACAGTGCTCCGGGACGCGGATGCCGGCATGCTGGGCCGCCAGCAGTCCGCCTGCCGCGAGGTTGTCGTTGGCGAAGAAGATGACGTCCACCGGCGCGGATCCGGCGAGCAAGACCTGCATCGCCTGCTCGCCGGCTTCGAAAGGTGCCAGTTCCGCAGCGGGTGCATGGACCTGAATAGTGATGCCCCTGGCCAACAAGCCGTCCTTGAATCCCTGGCAGCGCTCCAGGGCGCTCAAGTCGCCCGTTGCACTGTTGAGGACGAACGCCGGCCGGCCATAGCCTGCCGCGTGCACAGCTGCCGCCGCCAGCATGCCGACCTCGTAGTGGGAAAAACCGATCTGCACGGGCTGGCGGCGCCATCGACCTCGGCAATGCGGCAGATGCCCCCTCGGTTTTCGCCAAGGCCGCCGGCAAGCCAGTGGTCTGCCTAGCCGCCGAGCAGCCCTATCCGAAAGGGATCGGTATTTTGGTCAGCAAGGATTCGCCGATTACCGACGTCGCCGGTCTCAAGGGACAGCGCGTTGCCACCGGTCGTGGCTGGAATGCCCAGTATCTGTTGGCAGCGGCCTTGCAGCAGGCCGGTATGAGCTACAAGGACATCCAGCCGGCGTACGTGGCCAACGCGGCCGATGCCGTGGCCGCCCTGCAATCCGGCAGCGTGGCCGCCGCTACACTCTGGGACCCCTTTCTCGCCGCCGCCGAGCAACAGCAGCAGGTCCGTAACCTGTGCGACGGCGAGGGGCTGACCAACAACCGCACCTTCTATCTCTCCACCGCTACCTTCGCCGACGCACACCGCGCCCTACTCCGTACCTTCTTCAGCGAATTGGCCAAGGCCAGCAGCTGGGCCAATGCCCATCCCAAGGACGTCGCGCAACTGCTCGCGCCGCAACTGGGTATTGACGCCAGCGTACTGGAGGCGGCCAGCAGCAGACGCAACTACAACGCCGTGGCCATCAGCCCAAACATCGTCGCAGAGCAGCAGCGCCTCGCCGATACCTTCCAGGAGCTGGGATTGATTCCGCACTCCATCCGGGTTCAGGACGCGATCTATCCGGCGACGGTAGTGCCCTAGGGCACCTTGGCGTTGGAGATATCGGCGCTGTAGATGCGCGTCGTCTTGCTGTAACCGGCCTCGTCCACGGCAAGCTTCACGCCATTGGCGGATTCATCGTAGGGCGCGAAGAACACCGTTAGGTCCGGATGAGCGCGCAGCACGGCGCCTACCTTTGGCATCAGCATGGGGCGCAGACGCCAAGTGGTTGAACATCAGACGGTGCAATCGGCGAAGGAGACGATTGGGCCGCTGAGGCGACTGCCAGGCGCCTCAGCGGCCGCTCCCGGGGCCGGGTCACTATGGCCCGATCACGCCATCAGCAACCAGGCACCGGCGCCGGCCGAAGCCAGTCCGAGCACCCGCACGCTGGCGCCGTTGCTCATCGACAACCCGCGCGCCAGGGCGAAGCCAGCGCCGTGCAGCCCCAAGGTCGCCACCGTGAAGCCCAGCGCATAGGCCACCGGACTGCTCATCTCCGGTAATTCGAGGCCGTGGGCAATGCCGTGAGCCAGTCCGAACAGGGCGGTGATGGCCAGGGCCGCCACCTCAGGCGGACGCGCCGCCACCGTGACCAGCACGCCGAGGGTCAGGACCGAGGCGGCGATGCCGGTTTCCAGATAGGCCATGGCGAAGCCGGCGAACCCCAGCAGGCCGCCGAGGAGCATGCTGCCGACGAAGGTCAGGGGTAACAGCCAGCGAGCGCGTCCTCTTTGTTGGGCCGCCCAGAGGCCGACGGCGAACATCGCCAGCAGGTGGTCGAGTCCGCTCAGCGGATGCGCGAAGCCTGCGAGCAGGCCTGATTCGTCATGCCCCGGGTGGGCGAAGGCGAACGCGGGGAGCAGGCCGAAGGCCGCGCCCAGCGACAGCCGTATCAATCGAGTCTTTTGCATCAAGGCACTCCTGCAGTTCAAGAATGGCCAGGTGCCGACAGCCGTCCCGCCGACACCCTGCCCCGCTACCTCAGGGACGCGGCGGCTTGGGGAAGGCGCCACGGGCCTGCTCGTAGGCTTGGGCCACGCGCAAGGCCAAGGCGTCCTCGAAGCGCGGGGCGACGATCATCATCGCCACCGGCAAGCCATCGGCCAGGCCGGTGGGCACCGAGGTCGCCGGGTGGCCGGTGAGGTCGAACGGCGCGGTGTTGGCCAGCATGTTCAAGGCGCTGTGGACGTATTCCTCGATCGGCGCATCGGCGGCGGTCAAGGGGGTGGCCACGAACGGCATGGTCGGCATCACCAGCACATCGAAATCTTTGAACGCCTCGCCGTACTGACGGGTGAGCTCGGGGACCAGCATGCGGGCCTTGGCGTAAGAGGCGCCATGGAGATTCTTCAGGCTGTAGTGCCCGGTCAAGGCCACGGCACGGACACTGCTGGATAAGGCATCGGCGTGCTCCCGACGCTTGGCCCCGAAGTAGCTCATGATCTCCGGGTCGTAGTAGCCGTCCACGTTCATGCCATAGCCATTGCCCTGCAGCATCTGGTATGCCGCGCCATCGGTGGCGACGACATTCCAGATGTCCAGCGCCACGCCGGAATGCCAGGGTACGCTGGCTTCGCCGACCGTCGCGCCGAGGCGTTCCAGTTGGGTGATCGCCGCCTTCACCTGGGCGTCCACCTGGGCCTCCGACACGCCCAGAATGCCGAAGCCTTCCTTCAGTACCCCCACGCGGAGCCCTGCCACGCCCTGCTCCAGGGTCGTCATGCAGCTGACGGAAGGCGGATTCTTCTGGCGGGGATCGAGGCCATCGGCACCCGCGATGACATCGAGCATCAGGGCCACGTCGCGGACGCTGTTGGCCATGGGGCCGACGTGATCGATGGTCCTTTCAATCGGGAAGGCGCCGGTGTAGGGCACCAGCCCGTAGGTGGGCTTGTGGCCGACGATGCCACTCCAGGCCGACGGCATGCGGATCGAGCCGCCCTGATCGCCGCCAATCGCCATGTCCACCTCGCCCAGCGCGACCAGCACGGCACTGCCGCTGGAGGAGCCGCCGGCGTTGCGGGTCAGGTCCCAGGGATTCTTCACCGGGCCGCTAGCCGCGGTGAAGCTGGCGCCGGAAAAGCACAGGTCCTCACAGACCGACTTGCCGACCACCGTGGCGCCCGCGGCCAGCAGGCGCTTGACCACCGTCGCATCCTCGGCGGGGATGTAGCCGTCCAGGCTGCGCGAGCCATTGGCCAGGGGCACGCCGGCCACCGAGACATTGTCCTTGATCACCACGGTCTTGCCCGCCAGGGGGCCTTGGGCGGCGCCCGCGATGGTGGTCTTCACATACCAGGCGCCGTGCCGGTTGTCGGCGTCAGTGGCCTTGCTGAAGGTACGCGCGGGTGGCTGCTGGGCGAGGGTTTGCGCATAGAGGGTATCGATGGCGTCGTAGGAGCCGAGGGTTTCGTCGGCCAGGTTCAGGAAGGACTCCAGCTGGCTGTCGCTCAGGTGATAGCCGTGGTCTTCGGCAGCGAGGAGGAAGTCGGCTTTGCTCGGGCGTTTGACGGGCATGGAAGGTTCTCCAGGTAGCGGATGAGGACTGTCCGGAAGCGGGCAGCCGTTGACTCGAACCCGCTGCGCGGTGCGCAGGTCGCGGTTCGTTCCGGAGGACGCCGTTGTCCACGCCGGTCGCCACGCGGTGATCCATACCTGCCGATGAGGGCGTATGGCAGTCTTCCGCGCAGAAGAGGATCAGGCCCCTGGGGCCGACACTCAGGAACAGGCTTGTTGAAACAACTCGTGGGCCTTGACCAGGGCTTCGGCGATCTTCTCCACCGGCTCACGCTTGGCCATGGCCTGGTCGCGCAGGGCGTTGTAGGCATCGATTTCCGACAGGCCCTTGGTTTCGATCAGGATGATCTTGGCCTGCTGGACGGTGCGCATCACCGCCATCCGGCCCTCCAGGCGCTTGACGTGCTTTTCGCGCTCGCGGGCCTTGCGTGACTGGCTCAAGGTCAGCGTCAGCGCCGTGAGCAGACCGAAGGAACGCACCGGCGACGGGATCACCGAGCAGGCGTTGAGCTGCACCAGGGCCTCGACGATGATCGGGTTTTCGTAGGCGATCACCGGGATGATCGGCGGCGTAGCGGCATGCAACAGCCAGGGCGTGTTGGTCGACAGGCTTTCCGGGGACACCGCGAGCACGATCACGTCCGCCTCGGTAGTGAGGCGTTCCGGGATAGGCCATTGCACCCGCACCTGGCAGCCGATGCGCTGCAGTTGGCCGATCAGCTGACGGCCATCGTCGTCATCCGGATGCACCACCAGCACGCTAATGTCGCGCAGGTCCTTGATCCCCACGCCGGGATCGGTGCGTTGCCGCTTCTTTGCCGCGCGCAGGGTCATAGCGCCCTCCCCGTGTTGCTCGACCAGTCGTTCAGGCGTGGCGCTATGGCGTAGGGATCCGGCCGGAGGGCGCTCTGGCTTTCATAGAGGATGTCGAACTGGCCTTCGGCATTGGCCCGCCCGATGCGCGAGAACAGGTAGGTGTGGTGATTGTCCGCGTCGATGCGAACGCGCCCCTGGGGCGCGTCGAACTCCAGCCCGCGCATCGCCCGCACCACGGCCGCGACCTCGGTGCTGCCGGCACGGAGAATCGCCTTGGCCAGCAGGTGCACCTGGAAATAGGCCGCCTCCCAGCAACGGTCGGTCACCTGGTCCTGACCGAAGAGTTCACGGTAATGCGCGATGCACTGGCGATTGATGGCCGTGTCGACCGACTGGAAGTAGGTCGCCGCCGATATGTGCCCCGCCCCCAGATGGACCCCCATCTGCTTGATGTCGGTCTCGCTGGTAGTGAGGCTGGCGATCGGCATCACGGCGGGATCGAAACCGGCATCGGCGTACGCCTGGTACAGGTGCCCCATGGTCGCTCCGACCACCGTGGAAAAAATGAACGACGGCTTGAGCTCCCGGGCCTTGGCCATGAGCCTGGCGAAGTCCTCGGGGCGGGCATTCTTCAGCGGCAGGTAGTATTCGCCCAGCTTGATCCCGCCCCGTTCATACAGCAGGTCGCTCATCAGCCGATTGGTTTCGTAGGGATAGACGTACTCGGACCCGATCATCAACACCCGCTTGCCGAAGTGGTCGAGCATGTAATTGCCCAGGGGCACGGCGTTGTGGTTCGGGGTCGCACCGGTGTAGATGATGTTGCGCGAGTACTCGAAGCCCTCGTAGTACACCGGGTACAGCAGCAAGGCGTCATAACGCTCCACGACCGGCAATGCCGCCTTGCGCGTGGCCGAGGTGTAGCAACCGAAGAAGAACCTCAGGTTTTCCTCACGAATCAGCGACTCGACGTGCATGGCGTACAGCGCCGGCGTCGAATCGGGATTGCGGGTGACGAGCTCCAGCGGTCGCCCCCCTACTCCACCGGCGGCGTTGATCTGCGCGATGGCGAATTGCGCGCCGCGCCTTGTCGAGCCTTCGGCGGCGGCCGTGACTCCCGTGTCGGAAAACAGACCGCCTATGCGGATCGCCTGGTCAACCATGCCTATCAACCTTGTTCAACGTGAGCGCACACGCCCGCTGTCCGCCAGGGAACGAGCCCTTTGCAAGGGAACAACGGACGAAGATTCGGTGAGCGATGGCCGTGGATTCGACGGCTGCTCTCAGGCGACCTGTGCCTGGAACCGGTGCGACTGCGCTGTCGCGGCCGGTCATGCGAGGGACCTTCCACACCTGCCGGAAACGGGCGTGCGACAAGGGACCCTGCGAGGGTAGTGCCCTGCTCTCCTGCAGATTGCGGGCCACCCGGGTGGTAGCGCGACGCGTCTGACGTCGGCAAACGCCAACGCGGGCGCGCCGGCCGCCCAGACGACCGTCACGGCAACGGCGATTCGTCCCGCTTTTGGTGCAGGCAGCGGCGTACCTGCGCCGAAGTGGCGCATGGCCAGCCCAATGTGCAATTAATGCAAGGAACTCAGGCGACAGCCCCCGCCCGTCCCTGATCCGGGCCTTTCTGGCACCTGGCACCACCCTTGCAAAAGCGCTTGCGAGACATCGCGCTGGCTGTTTGCCCTACGCCCACTTGGCAAGTAGGGGGACACCCCGCGTACGACTGGATCGGACACTGTTGTCCCGCCAGATTCGGCACAAGAAGCCTGACCTCCCGGTTATTCGACCAACCGGGACGTCGGGCTTTTTTTATTCCTGGGGAGAAAGCAAATGCACAACGACAAGCGCCGTTTGATCAAGCATGCCCTGCTGTTAGGGGCCTTCAGCCTGTTGCCGCTGTCCCTGGCCAGCCAGGTCCAGGCGGCTGACACCGTCAAGGTGGGCATCATCCACTCGCTCACGGGCACCATGGCGATGAGCGAAACCTCCGTGGTGGATGCGGAAAAGCTCGCCATCGAAGAAATCAACGCCAGCGGTGGCGTGCTGGGCAAGACCATCGAGCCGATCGTCGAGGATGGCGCCAGCGACTGGCCGACGTTCGCCGAAAAGGCGCGCAAACTGCTGGAGAACGACCATGTGGCGGTGACCTTCGGCGCCTTCACCTCGGCCTCCCGCAAAGCCGTATTGCCGGTGTTCGAGCGCAACAAGGGGCTGCTCTACTACCCGACGTTCTACGAGGGGCTGGAGAAGTCCCCGGCCATCATCTACACCGGCGCCGAGGCCTCGCAACAGACCCTGGCCGCGGTCGCCTGGCTGATGGCCAACAAGGGCAAGAGCGTCTACCTGATCGGCTCCGACTACATCTGGCCGCGCACCACCAACAAGCTCGCCCGCGTGGCGGTGACCAAGCAAGGCGGCTCGATCGTCGGCGAGGACTATCTGCCGCTCGGCAACATCGAGTTCTCCTCGGTGATCAACAAGATCAAGGCCGCCAAGCCGGACATCGTCCTGTCGACCGTGGTCGGCGGCTCGAACGTGGCCTTCTACAAGCAGCTCAAGGCGGCCGGTATCGACAGCAGCAACCAGACGCTGATGGCGCTGGCCGTCACCGAGGAAGAGGTGACGGGTATCGGCGCCGAGAACCTCACCGGCTTCCTGACCTGCATGAGCTACTTCCAGAGCCTGAAGAATCCGGTCAACGACAAGTTCGTCGCCGCCTTCAAGGCGCGCTACGGCCAGCAGCGCGTGGTCGGCGATCCCATGGCGGCCGCCTACACCGCGGTGTACCTGTGGAAGAAGGCGGTGGAAAAGGCCGGCAGCTTCGACGTCCCCGCGGTGATCGCCGCCTCTTCTGAGCTGACCCTCGATGCCCCGGAAGGCGAGGTCAAGGTGCACAAGGACAACCACCACCTGTGGAAGCGCGCGCGCATCGGCACGATCAACGCCCAGGGCCAGGTCGACGTGCTCTACGAGTCCGCGCCCATCGAACCCAATCCCTTCCCGAAACTGTAAAGCCCGGTGCCGGCGCGACTCGCCTCGCGCCGGTGGCCATCCAGGGGCGGTGAGCACGGCTCCGCCCCCGTGCAGCGACAGGTAGCGACGCTATGACTCTCGATATCTTGATAATGCAGGTGTTCAGCGGATTCTCGCTGTTCTCGGTACTGGTGCTGATGGCGCTGGGCCTGACCATCGCCTTCGGCCTGATGGGCGTCATCAACATGGCGCACGGCGAGCTGATGGCGCTGGGTTCCTACATGACCTACGTCACCTCCCTGGTCTTCCAGCGCTACCTACCCGAGTTCATGGGTTGGTATTTCCTCGTCGGCATCGGCGTGGCCTTCGCGGTGACCTTCGCCTTCGGCTTCCTGCTCGAACGCTGCTTCATCCGCTTCATGTACAACCGGCCCCTGGACACCTTGCTCGCCACCTGGGGCCTGTCCCTGGTGTTGCAGCAGGTGTTTCGCCAGGCATTCGGCCCGAAGGAGGTCAGCGTGCCGACCGTGCAGTGGCTGCAGGGCGCCTGGAAGGTCACCGCGGGGCTGGAGCTGCCGCTCAACCGGATCTTCATCATCGGCCTGACCTTCGTCATCGCCGGGGCCGTCTTCCTGTTCCTCTACCGCAGCCGCTGGGGCCTGCGCATCCGCGCGGTGACCCAGAACCGCGCCATGGCCGGGGCCGCCGGGATCAATACCGCGCGTGTCGACGCCGTGACCTTCGCCCTCGGGTGCGGCCTGGCCGGTATCGCCGGCAGTTCCTTCACCATGCTCGCCTCCACCGGCCCGGTCAGCGGCCAGCAGTACCTGGTGGATACCTTCATCGTGGTGGTGTTCGGCGGCGTGGAAAGCCTGCTCGGGACCTTCCTGTCCGCCTTCGCCATCGGCCAGACGCAGATATCGCTGGAATACCTGACCACGGGCTCCATGGCCAAGGCCATCACCCTGCTGGTGGTGATCGTGCTGCTGTTCTTCCGCCCCAACGGCCTGTTCGCCGCGAAAGTGAGACGCTGACATGAATAACATGACTGAAAAGCCCTTGGGCCGGCCGCAGGCAGCCTCCCTCGCCCAGCGCAGCCGCAGCGCGGGTTGGCTGCCCTTGATCGAGCGCCATGGATTGCTTTGGCTGTCGATCCTGCTGCTGGTCATCCTGCCCTTGAGCCTGGGTGACTTCCGCCTCGGGCTGGTCGGCAAATACTTGAGTCTGGCGTTCTGCGCCCTGGGTATGGTGCTGATCTGGGGCTACGGCGGTATTCTCAGCCTCGGCCAGGGCATCTTCTTCGGCCTGGGCAGCTACATGATGGCCATGTACCTGAAGCTCGAGGCCACCGCCACCGACGAGGCCGCCAGTGCCCTGGCGGCCTTCTATGGCTCCGCCCTGCCCGACTTCATGATCTGGAACAGCGTCGACGCCCTCCCCTGGTGGTGGAAGCCGTTCGAGTCGGCGACCTTCACCCTGGCCGCGATCCTGGTCATACCGCCGCTGCTGGCGTTCGCCTTCAGCTACGCCTACTTCAAGAAGCGCGTGGGCGGGGTATACTTTTCCATCATCACCCTGTCGCTGGCGGCGATCATGTCGATCATGATCATCGGCCAGCAGGGCTACACCGGTGGCGTCAATGGCCTCACCGACTTCAAGACCGCCTTCGGCCTGAGCCTGCAAACCCCGCAGACCCCCTGGATCCTGTACCTCATCACGGCGCTGCTGTTGCTCGGTTGCGTGGCCCTGTGCGGCTTCATCCTGCGCAGCCGGCTGGGCAAGGTGGTGGTGGCCATCCGTGACCGCGAAGACCGGGTGCGCTTTTCCGGTTACAACACGGCGTTGTTCAAGGCGTTCATCTTCGCCGTGGCGGCGCTGATCTCGGCCCTTGGCGGAGTGATGTTCACCCTGCAGGTGGGCCTGGCCTCCCCCTCGCTGGTGGGCATCATTCCGTCCACCGAGATCGTCATCTATGCGGCCCTGGGCGGCCGCCTGTCGCTGGTCGGCGCCGTCTACGGGACCCTGCTGATCGGCGTGGCCAAGACCTATCTGTCGGAGAACTTCGTCACCTTCTGGCAGTACTTCATCGGCTTCCTGTTCATGGGCGTGGTGCTGTTCCTGCCGGCGGGCCTGGCGGGGCTGCTGCAGCGCCTGACCAACCGGGAGGTCGAGCGATGAGCGCAATCCTCTTGAGTGTCGAGGACCTGACGGTGTCCTTCGATGGCTTCAAGGCCGTGGACGGCCTCAACTTCTACGTCGAGGAAGACCAGGTTCACGTGGTGATCGGTCCCAACGGCGCAGGCAAGACCACCCTGCTCGACATGATCTGCGGCAAGACCCGTCCCAGTGCCGGCAGCATCCGCTTCAAGGACCTGCAGCTGGCCAACCTGATCGAGTACCAGATCACCCGCGCCGGCGTCGGTCGCAAGTTCCAGAATCCCTCGGTGTACGAGGACCTGACCGTCCGCGAGAACCTGGACATCTCCTCCCCGGACAGGCGCGGCCTATTCAACTGCCTGTTCGCCCGCCAGGACCGGGCGCTGCACGCCGAAATCGAGCGTACCGCCGAGATGATCTTCCTGCACGAGCACCTCGGCCGCAAAGCGGGCTTGCTCTCCCACGGCCAGAAACAGTGGCTGGAAATCGGCATGCTGCTGATGCAGCGGCCTGAATTGCTGTTGCTCGACGAACCCGTGGCGGGCATGAGCGCCGGAGAGCGGGAAAAGACCGCGGGCTTGCTCAGGCAGATCGCCAAAGGGCGCGCCATGGTCATCATCGAGCACGACATGGAGTTCGTGAAGTCGGTGGCCGACAAGGTCACCGTCCTGCATCAGGGCAAGACCCTGGCCTACGGCTCGATGGATCAGGTGCAAAACGATCCGCGGGTCATCGACGTCTACCTGGGGCACTGAGCATGCTGACCGTCAACAACCTCAACGTGTACTACGGCGACAGCCATGTCCTGCGTAACCTCGACCTGAGTCTGGCGCCGGCGGAATCCCTGGCCATCATGGGCCGCAACGGCATGGGCAAGACCACCCTGCTGCGCAGCCTGGTAGGCATGCTGCCCGCCCGTAGCGGCAGCATCCAGTTGGCCGGCGAGGAACTCAGCGGGCGCAAGAGCTACGACCGGGTCGCGGCAGGCATCGGCTTCGTGCCCCAGGGCCGCATGATCTTTCCCTACCTGAGCGTGGAAGAGAACATCCTCAGTGGCATGCAGGGCGCACCGGCGGCGCCGATTCCCGACTACGTCTACGAATATTTCCCGGTGCTGTTCGAGATGCGGCGGCGCAAGGGCGGCAATCTCTCCGGCGGCCAGCAGCAGCAGCTGGCGATCGCGCGGGCGCTAGTCTCCAACCCCAAGGTGCTCATCCTCGACGAGCCCACCGAGGGCATCCAGCCCTCGATCATCAAGGACATCGCCCGCGCCCTGAACCTGCTGAAAAAGGAGCGCGGCTTTTCGCTGATCGTCTCCGAGCAGGTGCTGTCCTTCGCCATGGCCGTCGCCGACCGCTACCTGATCATCGAGAAGGGCGAGTTCGTCCACAGCGAGGTCCGCGAGACCGTCGACCGCGAGCGCATCCTGCGCTACCTGACCATTTGAACCGGCACGGGAGACCCCGCCATGTTGATCCTCGACCGCATCCTCGGCCAAGCCAGCGACCCGGCGCTCGCCGATAGGCTGCACGCCCTGAGCCACGGTGGCCAGGTGGAGACCCTGGTCCTCTCGACCAGCGATATCCAGCGGCATCGCCTGCGCCTGGCCAGCGACCAGGGCACCGACTGCGCCATTCGCCTGGAGCGCCATCAGCAGCTGCGCAACGGCTCGGTGCTGCTGCTCGACGGTCAGCGCGCCATCATCGTGCAGATGCAGGATCCGCAATACCTGAGGCTACGCCCGCGCGACGCCGCCGCCGCGCTCGAACTGGGTTACTTCGCCGGCAACATGCACTGGCAGGTGCGCTTCGCCGATGACCAGTTGCAGATTCCTTTGTCCGGGCCGGAAGCCGACTACCTCGAACGCCTGGCGCCGATGCTGGCCGACGGCCGGGTAGCGCGCGCATGAATTCGCTGCACAGCAGCCTGCTGGCGCTGCAACAGGCCGACAGCTTCTTCCCCGGCGGCGCGGTCGCCTGGTCCTGGGGGCTGGAGACACTGGTCGCCGACGGACGCCTGGGCGGCGAGGCCCTGCCACGCCGCCAGCAGGGGATGTCCCGGGATCGCAGCGCCCAGGTCAGTGGCTTCGTCACCGGCCAGCTGCGGCATCGCTGGGCCAGCTTCGACCGGGCATTCCTGGCCGCGGCCTGGAGCGCCCCCGACCTGGCGGCCCTGGCTGACCTCGACGCCCAGGTCGAGGCGCTGACGCTCGCCGAAGAGCTGCGCCTGGGCTCACGGCGCCTGGGGCAGTCGCTGCTGGGCGTGCACGTCGCCATGGGCACCCCGGATGCCGCCGCCTACCAGCGCCTCGTGCTGGCGGGCGAGGTGCCGGGCCACCTGGCGGTGGTGCAGGGCTTGCTGTGGCAGCGCCTGGGCATGCACCAGGAGCACTGCCAGCTGGCCGCCGCCCATGGGCTCTGTACCGGTTTGGTGAGTGCCGCCATCCGCCTGGGCGTCATGGGTCATCTGGATGCCCAGCGGGTCCTGACCGCGATCCAACCCCTGCTGCTGGACATCCTCGCCCAGCCCCTTCCCGCGCTCGAAGACGCCAGCGGCTTCACCCCGCTGGCCGAAATCGCCGTGATGCGCCACGAAACCCAGGAACTGCGACTGTTCGCCAATTGAGCCGGCCGCCCTGCGCGCCGGCCAGATAGGAGCTAGATCATGCTGCTGACCCCTACGGAGCTCGAACGCCTGACGCTGTACACCGCCGCCGAGCTCGCGCGCAAACGTCGCGCCAAGGGCCTGCGTCTGAACTTTCCGGAAGCCAGCGCCCTGATCGCCGACGAGATTCTCGAAGGTGCCCGCGAAGGCCGCAGCGTCGCCGAGTTGATCGGCTTCGGCTCGACCCTCCTGACCACCGATGACGTCCTGCCCGGCGTAAGCGACTTGCTGCCGGTGCTGCAGGTGGAAGGGACCTTTCCCGACGGTACCAAGCTGGTCACCGTGCACCAGCCCATCCGCCCCGGTCGCCTGGCCCTGGCAGACGGACCCACGCCCGGAGAGATCCTTTCCCCCGCCGGCGACATCCAGCTGAACGCCGGCCGGCCCACCGCGACGCTGCGGGCGGTCAACACCGGTGACCGGCCGGTGCAGATCGGCAGCCACTATCACTTCTTCGAGGTCAACAAGGCGCTGGACTTCCCGCGGGAAACCGCCTTCGGCATGCACCTGGACATCCCCGCGGGGACCGCCGTGCGCTTCGAGCCCGGCGAGTTGCGCGAGGTGCAGCTGGTGCAATTCGGCGGCAGCGGCGACATCCACGGCTTCAGCGGCCTGACCAACGGCAACCTGCACGATCCGGCGTGCAAGGCCACGGCCTTGCAGCGCGCCCGCGCACAACAATTCAAGGGAGCCTGAGCCATGGCGACGATGACCCGCAAGGAATACGCCGCGATGTACGGCCCAACAGTCGGCGACGCCGTCCGCCTGGGCGATACCTCGCTGCTGGCCGAGGTCGAGTTTGACCACTCGGTGCCCGGTGACGAATGCCTGCACGGTGGGGGCAAGACCCTGCGCGACGGCATGGGCCTGATGCCCGGGCACAACAGCGACGACGGCGCCCTGGACATGCTGATCTGCAATGCCCTGGTGATCGACCCGGTGCTCGGCATCGTCAAGGGCGACATCGGCATCAAGGAGGGCAAGATCGTCGCCATCGGCAAGGCGGGCAATCCCCAGGTCATGGATGGCGTGCACCCGCAGCTGGTCTGCGGGATCGCGACCACCGTGCGCGATGCCGAGGGCCTGATCGTCACCCCCGGCGGCATCGACGTGCACGTGCATTTCGATTCGGCGCAACTCTGCGAGCACGCCTTGGCGGCGGGGCTCACCACCCTCATCGGCGGCTCGCTGGGGCCGATCACGGTGGGGATCGACTGTGGCGGTGAGTGGAACGTCGGCAAGATGCTGCAGGCCTCCGAAGCCTGGCCGATTAACTTCGGCTTCCTCGGGCGGGGCAATTCCAGCAAGCCCGAATCTCTGCTGGGCCAGCTGCGCGGTGGCTGCCTGGGGTTGAAGATCCACGAAGACTGGGGCGCGATGCCGGCGGTGATCGATACCTGCCTGAAGGTCGCCGACGAGTACGACTTCCAGGTGCAACTGCACACCGACACCCTCAACGAGTCGGGCTTCCTCGAAGACACCCTGGCCGCCATCGGTGATCGCACCATTCACATGTACCACACCGAAGGGGCCGGCGGCGGTCATGCGCCGGACATCATCAGCGTGGCCGGCAAGGCCAACTGCATCCCCTCCTCCACCAATCCGACCAATCCCTACACGGTGAATACCTTCGACGAGCACCTGGACATGATCATGGTCTGTCACCACCTCAATCCGGACGTACCGGAAGACGTGGCCTTCGCCGAATCGCGGGTGCGCCCTCAGACCATCGCCGCCGAGGACATCCTGCATGACACCGGGGCGATCTCGATCCTCGGCTCCGACAGCCAGGGCATGGGCCGGATCAACGAAGTCATCTGCCGCACCTGGCAACTGGCCTCCAAGATGAAGGATCAGCGCGGTCGGTTGCCGGAAGAGAGCACCCTGCTGGGCGACAACGAGCGCATCAAGCGCTACATCGCCAAGTACACCATCAACGCCGCCCGGGTGTTCGGTATCGACCGCTACATCGGCTCACTGGAGCCGGGCAAGCTCGCCGACCTGGTGCTGTGGCGCCCGGCGTTCTTCGGGATCAAGCCGGAACTGGTGGTCAAGGGCGGCTTCATCGTCCATGGCGTCATGGGCGATTCGGCCGCCTCGCTCTATACCTGCGAACCCTTGGTGATGCGCCCGCAGTGGGGCGCGTTCGGCGAGGCCAAGCAGGCGCTGGCGGTGAATTTCGTCAACCGCCTGGCCGTCGAGGCCGGCACCGCGGCCGCCCTGGGTCTGAAGAAGGCGCTGCTCCCCGCCATCGGCACCCGCACGCTGCGCAAGGGCGACATGCTGCACAATGACGCCTGCCCCGACATCCGCGTCGATCCGCAGACCTTCGACGTCTACGCCGATGGCGAGCGGCTGACCTGCGAGCCGGTCAGCCAGGTTCCGCTCGCCCAGCGCTACCTGCTGCGCTGATGTTCCTAGATACCAGGAGTGCCCTGATGAATACACCCAACGCCGCCCAGACCTCGATCGAGCCGCTCGCCCATGCCGGCGCCGCCCGGGTGGGCATCGGTGGCCCCGTGGGTTCGGGCAAGACCCGCCTGCTGGAACAGCTGATCCCGCGGTTCCTCGCCCGCGGCACCGAACTCGCGGTGATCACCAACGATCTCGCGACCCGCGAGGATGCCGAGCGCGTCCGCCGCAGCGGCCTGATTGACCCGGAACGGGTACGCGCCGTGGAAACCGGCGCCTGCCCGCACACGGCGATCCGCGAGGACCCGACCCTGAACCTGCAGATGGCGGACGAGCTCGAGGTGCGCTTCCCCCGGCTGGACCTGATCCTCATCGAATCCGGGGGCGACAACCTGGCGTCGACCTTCTCGCTGGATCTGGTGGACTACTGGATCTTCGTCATCGACGTCGCCGGCGGAGACGACATTCCGCGCAAACGCGGTCCGGGCGTGCTGAGCTGCGACCTGCTGGTGGTCAACAAGTACGATCTGGCGCCCTACGTCGGGGTGGATCTGGCCCGGATGCGCCGCGAGTCCGCCGACGCCCGTGGCGCCAAGCCGGTGTTGTTCACCAACTGCGCGACGGGGGAAGGCGTCGATGCGGTCGTCGACACCATCAGCCGCGCCGTGCTGTTCGACCGTCCATGAACGCGCCCCAGACGCTCTTTCGTCCGCTGACCGAAGCCGTCGCGCCCCAGGCGCGGATCACCTTCAGCCAGGCCCCGGCGGGTGGCAGCTATGTATCCGCGCAGCGGGTGGGCTACCCCTTCCACCTGGGGCGTACGCTGAGACTGCCCGACGATCCGCCAGGCATGGCCGCGGTGTACCTGCAATCCTGCTCCGGCGGCCTCTTCGCCGGGGAACACCTGCATCTGCAGCTAAGGGCCGAACCGGGCAGCCAGGCCTACCTGAGCACCGGCGCCGCCACCGTCGCCCACAGCATGCTCGAACAACCGGCGCGGCAGCGGGTGAGCCTGGAAGCCGGCAAAGGGGCCTGGCTCGAATACCTGCCGATGGCGACGATCCTGTTCCCCCAGGCCCGGCTCCACAGCCAGGTCAGGGTGGTCTTGCATCCCCAGGCCCGGGTGATGCTCTGCGATGCCTTCAGCCTGCATGCGCCCGCTGGCAGTACTGGGGTGTTCGACGCCTATCGCGCCGATCTGGAGGTACGCAGCCTGGACGGGCGCCTGCTGGCGGGTGATCGCCTGGCCCTGACCGGTGCCGACCTGCGTAGCGGTCTGCCGGGAGTCAGCGAGGAGATGCAGGCCCTGGCGACGTTCATGCTGGTGGGTCAGGAGCTGCCGGTAGAGGCGCTCAAGCAACGCCTGCGCGAGGCCCTGGGCACCCTGCCCGACAGCTATGTCGGTGTCAGCACCCTGCCCAACGATTGCGGGGTCAGCGTGCGCCTGATGACCCTGGATGCGGTGGCCTTGCGCAGCGGACTGCACCGCGCCTGGTCCGGCGTCCGTGAACAGCTGACCGGCGTGGCGCCCCGGCCGCGACGCAAGTGATCGCGCAGCGGCCGGACCACGGCCGCTCAGGGCGCCACTGCCCGATCCAGTCGCCGCAGGCGGTCCTGGTAGACACGCCGCGCCGCCAGGGCTTCTTCCAGGGTCACGGCGACGAAACGCGCCTTCTGGTTGGGCTGCAGCTGGCCGATCAGGTCCAGGTCGCTGCTGATGACCGTGCCGATCATGGCGTAGCCACCGCCAGAGACCGCATCGCGATGCAGGACGATGGGTTCGAGGCCGGCTGGTACCTGGATCGAGCCAATGGGATAACAGCTGTCGACGATATTGGATGGATCCGAGCCGGCGCCAAAAGGTTGTTCGCGCGGCGTGAATGCCAGCGGCCGGCCGCCCTTGAATCTGTAGCCGATGCGATCGGCTTCGGAGCCCACCGTCCAGGTGTCGGCGAAGAAGGCCTCAGCCGCCTCTGAGGTCAGGCGGTGATGATAGAGACCCGGTACGATCCGCAAGGTCACCTCGCCGCCGCAGGCGGGTACCAGGTCGTCGGGCAAGCGGGTGCCAGGCTTGGCGCCTGTCGCCGGGGTTCCGACAGTCAGTTCGTCACCGGCGGCGAGCCTTCGACCCTGGAAGCCGCCGAGACTGCCCAGGACGTAGGTCGAGCGACTGCCCAGCACCTCGGGCACGGCGAACCCGCCGGCGATGGCCAGGTAACCCCGGGCGCCAGCCTTGAGGTAATCGAACTTGAGCACCTGGCCGGCCTGCACGCTGAAGGCTTCGTCCAATGGCATTTCGGCGCCGTCCAGGCGTGGCGTCATGCGCGCGCCGCTCAGGGCGACCAGGGCGTCTTCGCCGAAGTGCAGCTCCGGGCCGAGCAAGGTGCACTCCAGGGCGGCGGCGCCGGATGGGTTGCCCACCAGCAGATTGGCCGCGCGCAAGGCGTAGCTGTCCATGGCCCCGGACGGCGGGATGCCCAGGTGGTAATAGCCTTCGCGGCCGAGGTCCTGGATCGAGGTGGCCAGGCCGGGTTTGAGTACCTTGATCATGCCGGCTCCTCCATCAGGGTGCGCGGATAGCCGCGGGGATCATCGAGAAAGGCGTCCAGGGAGAAATCCACCGGACGGATGTTAAGGATGAAGCTACCCTCCTCCACCTCGGCCAGCATCCGGTCGTATTCGGCACGGTCGATGGCGCGGAAACGGACGATGTCGCCGGGCCGGAAGAACACCATGTGCTCCTGCAGGTAGTCGAGACGCTGCGCCGGATCGTAGATGGGGGCCGGCGTCACCCCGAACATCTGGTAGCCGCCGGCGCCCCGTACCGAATAGATGCAGCCGAAGCAGCCGCCGTGGCCGAGGGTCTGCTTGGGTGTGTCGGTGCGGGGCCGCAGGTACTTGGGCACCTGCAGCTGCCGCTCGGGCTCGACCATCTGGAACATGAAGGGCAGCCCGGCGACGAAACCCACCATGGAGACGAACCAGGGCGCGCCGCTATGGGCGGCGATGAAGGCCTCGACATCGGCCAGGCCGTTAATGCGAGCCGCATACTCCAGATCGGTGGCAGTCGGATCCTGGTGGCGATCGCGAAAGCGCATCAGCGTCTCGTGGGTCCAGGGATCGTTGTAGAGCACCGGGATCTCGATCAGCCGGGTGGCCAGTTGGCGTTCGGCCACCGCCTGGTCTTCCACGCCCTGGACGGCGGCCAGCAGCTGGTCGGGCGGTAGCACGTCGGGATCGAAGCGGATCTGGAAAGAGGCGTTGGCCAGGCAGATGTCGTGGATGCCGGGCAACTGCAGTGCCTGCACCGCGCGGGTCATGGCCAGGCCACGGAAGAACGCCTCCAGGGACATGCTTTCGGACAACTCGACGAACAGGTGCTCGTCGCCGCCGAAGCTATAGCGAATCGCGGTCGTCATGCGGGGATCTCCTCGGCCAACCAGTGTTCCAGGGTACCGGTGTCGAAGCGCGCTTCGATCACCCAGGGCTCGTCCAGCAGGCGGCGATGCAGGGCTGCGGTAGTGGCCATGCCGGTCAGGCGCAATGCGTCCAGCGCCTGGCGGGCCCGGGCCAGGGCCTCGGTGCGATCGGCGCCATGGGCGATGAGCTTGGCCAGCAGCGAGTCGTAATAAGGCGGCACCCGATAGCCCGCATAGAGATGACTGTCGACGCGGATACCCGGGCCCTGCGGCCAGGCGAGCTGCTCGACCGTCCCGGGGCTGGGAAAGAAATTGCGCGCCGGATCTTCGGCGTTGAGTCTCAGCTCGATGGCGGCGCCCTGCAGATGAATGTCTTCCTGGCGCAGCCCGAGGGGTTCACCGCCGGCGATGCGCAGCATGGCCTGGACCAGGTCGATGCCGGTGACCACCTCGGTGACTGGATGCTCGACCTGGATGCGGGTGTTCATCTCGATGAAGAAGAACTCGCCCCGGGCTTCGTCGAACAGGTATTCCAGGGTACCGGCGCCGCGGTAGCCGAGGCTTTCGGCCAGGCGTACCGCACTGGCGCACAGGGTCTCGCGCTGGGCAGCGCTCAGCACCGGCGATGGTGCCTCTTCCAGGAGCTTCTGCCGGCGCCGCTGTAGCGAGCATTCGCGCTCGAACAGGTGCACGGCGCGCTGGCCGTCACCAAGGATCTGCACCTCTATGTGCCGAGCGCGCTCGATGAAGCGCTCCAGATAGAGGGCACCACTGCCAAAGGCGGTCTGGGCTTCACGCTGGGCAATGGGAAATTCCCGCGCCAGCTCGGCGGCATCCCGCGCCAGGCGAATGCCCCGGCCTCCTCCCCCGGCCGACGCCTTGATCAGCAGCGGGTAGCCCACCGTTTCCGCTGCCGCTATGGCTGCCTCTATATCGGCCGGTTCGCTGGTAGAGCCCGGTACCACCGGGACGCCAGCCGCCAGCGCGGTACGCCGCGCCTCGGCCTTGTCGCCCATGCGGCGGATGATGTCACCCGAAGGGCCGACGAAGACGGCACCGGCCTCCTCCACCGCATCGGCAAAGGCGGCGTTCTCGGCCAGAAAACCATAGCCGGGATGAACCGCATCGGCGCCGCTGTCACGCAAGGCCTTGAGCAGGGCCTCTACATTGAGGTAGCTCCGGTCCGCCCGCGCGGGACCGATCACCACCACGGCATCGGCCTGCCGCGCCGCCAGGGAGTCCTGATCGGCCTCGCTGCAGGCCAGCACCGTTTCGATGTTCAAGGCCTTGGCCGCGCGCAGGATGCGCACCGCGATCTCACCGCGGTTGGCTACCAGCAGACGGCGAAAACCGCCCCCTGTCGCGCTCACGAGGCCACTCCACTCAGGGTGGCCAGCAGCTGGCCGGGCTCGACCGGGTCGCCGTCTTCCACCGCGAAGGCGACCAGGGTCCCGTCCACCTCGGCATGGACCTCCGAGAATTGCTTCATCACCTCGACCAGGCCGATCACGGTGTTGGCGGTGACGGTTTCCCCGGCATCCACATAGGGCGCCGCGTCGGGCGTGGGTTTGCGATAGAACGTCCCGGGCAGGGGCGAGAGCACCGAATGTTCGGCCATGACGATTCCTCTTCTAGGCGATGTTGTCGGAAAGGCAGGCAGAGCGAAGAATGGGAGGACCCGGTGTCTGGGCGCCGGTGTCCGTAAAAGAGGTCAGCCGGCGCCGGGCGCGCGTACGGCGATTCCGGCGGCGTCCAGGCGCTGGCGGATCGCCTGGGCAAGGCCCAGGGCGCCGGGGGTATCGCTGTGCAGGCAGATGGACTCGAAGGCCACTCCGACCTCGCCCCCCTCCACCGTGGCGACCCGGCCTTGTTGGCAGGCCCGCAGTACCCGCTCGGCCACGGCCTGGGGATCGAGGGCGGTCATGCGGCGCACCAGCACGATGGAGCCGCTGGCGTCATAGTCCCGGTCGGCATAGAACTCGCGCACCAGCGGCTGCCCTAGCTCGCGACCGACTCGCCAGGTCGCCGAGTTCGGCAGGCAATAGAGCAGCAGGTCGGGTTCGAGTCGCTGCAGCGTCTCCACCAGCAACCGGGCAGCCGCTTCGTCCCGAGCCAGGTGCATGAACAGCGCGCCATGGGGCTTGAGGTGTTGCAGGCGCAGGCCATGCAGCCGGGCGAATTCGCGCAGGGCGCCGAGCTGGTAGACGATGTCCGCCACCAGTTCTTCGGCGGGCATCTGCAGGGGGCGACGACCGAAACCCACCAGGTCGCGGTAGCCAGGATGGGCACCGATGGCCACGTTGCGCGCCTTGGCCTGCAGCACGGTGCGCTGCATGAGGCTGGGATCGCCGGCATGGAAGCCGGTGGCGATGTTGGCCGAGCTGACCAGCTCGAGCAGCTGTTCATCCACGCCGTCGCCCAGGGTCCAGGCACCGAAGCCCTCGCCCATGTCGGAATTGAAGTCCACTTCGATCATTGCGGTATTCCCTGGCAGCGGTGCGATGTCCTCGACCTTAGGACTGCCCTGCCCCCTTGGGAAGATTTATTATCCAAGGCCCGGCGTTCGGAAAAATCGATACCAAGGACAGTCGCCATGGCCCTTACCCTGCGCCAACTCCGCTACTTCACCGCCACCGCCGAACTGGGGCAGATCTCCCAGGCCGCCATCCACCTGAACATCTCCCAGTCTGCGGTCACCAGTGCCATCCAGGAGTTGGAGAGTCTGTTGGGCGCCAGTCTGTTCGTCCGTTCGACCCAGGGCATGGCCCTCACCGACGCCGGCCGGCATTTCCTCAATCATGCCTACGGCATCCTGCGCGGGGTCGATGACGCCTTGAGCAGCGCCCTGCCCGACCACCGCGCCAGTGGCGAACTGCGTATAGCCGCGAGCTATACGGTGATCGGCTACTTCCTGCCGCACCACCTGCAACGGCTGGCGCAGCTCTATCCCGAGGTGACGGTCGCGGTGCACGAGCAGGAACGCCAGGCCATCGAAGAGGCGCTGCTGGACAAGCGCATCGACATGGCGGTGGTGCTCACCGCCAACCTGACCCACGAAGACATCGTTTCCGAGACGCTCTTCAACTCGGAACGCCGCCTCTGGCTGCCCAGTGGCCATCCGCTGCGCGATCATCCCAACGTCAGCCTGGCCGATGTGGCGCGCGAGCCCTACGTCCTGCTCACCGTCGACGAGGCCGAGCAAAGCGCGATGCGCTACTGGCGCCAGGCCGGTCAGCAGCCCCAGGTGCTGCTGCGCACCAGTTCGGTGGAAGCCGTGCGCAGCATGGTGGCCAATGGCAGCGGCGTGGCCATTCTCTCCGACCTGGTGTATCGCCCCTGGTCGCTGGAGGGCAAGCGGCTGGAGACCCGTACCCTGGTGGAACCCATCACCCCCATGAGCGTCGGCCTGGCCTGGCACCGCGAACGCCCGCTGACGCCGGCCATGCAGGCCTTTCGCAGCTATTTCCATAGCGCCTTCCTGGCGCCGCAGCAGATCGGAGCCCGGCGGTAATGGCTGCTAGAAATCCTCACGATCGAAAGGATTAAGAGGCTATTAGCGGTTCAAGGTAAGTGAATCCTCAGGCTCGTGAGGATTGTCATGGTACAGCTTCGCAGGATAGGATAATCCTCATGATCGTGAGGACTCATCATGCAGATCACACTCAGGAATGCCGCGGAACTGGGTGCACTCTTACGCCAAGTGCGCAAGGCCCAGGCGCTGCGCCAGGACGATGCCGCCGGTAGCCTCGGCGTCAGTGAAAACTTCCTTGGTAAGGTCGAACGCGGAGGTGAAACCGTCCAGTGGGGCAAGCTGTTCCAGGTGCTCGACGGCCTCGGCGTGCGGCTGATCGTGGACCTGCCCGCCGGGGTCGAGGTCGAGCCACTGACGAACATCCGCAAGCCATGAAGCGCGAACTCCTCGCCTGGATCGACGAACGGTTGGTGGGTCGGCTGAGGGACGAGAACGGGATCTGGTCATTCCAGTACCAACCAGATTGGCAGGCGTTCGGGCTCTGCCCACAACTCCCCTTGCAGCCTGAGCCCCTGGTCGATGGCAGTTCGCAACGACCGGTGCAGTGGTACTTCGACAACCTGCTGCCGGAGGAAGGCCAGCGGCAGCTGCTTGCCCAGGACGCGCGGCTGGATGCGGCCGATGCCTTCGCCGTGCTGGGCTGGTACGGGGCCGAGTCCGCCGGATCCCTTACCCTGCTTGGTGAAGACCAGCGCTTGCCAGCGGGGGCTCGCCGGCCCCTGAGCGATGCCGACCTCTCCCGGCGGATCCGCGCCATGCCGCAGTTGCCGCTGACCCACGAGGCGCTCAAGCGCATGTCGCTGGCCGGCGCCCAGCACAAGCTGGCGGTGATCCTCGATGAACAGGGGCTGCAGGAACCGGTAGGCGCCCTACCCTCGACCTATATCCTCAAGCCGGACCATCCCCATGAGGCTTTCGCCCATTCGGTGATCAACGAGTGGTTCACCATGCGCCTGGCAGGCTCGGTGGGACTGGTTGTTCCCGCCGTCGAGCGGCGCTACGTACCCGAGCCGGTCTATCTGATCGAACGCTTCGACCGCGTCCGTACCCCGGGCGGCTGGCAGCGCCGCCATGGCATAGACGCCTGCCAGGTGCTGGGGCTGGATCGTCATTTCAAGTACCAGGCGGGTAGCGTGGAACGGCTCGCCGAACTGGCCCGGCTGTGCGAAGCACCGGCCGTGACCCGGACGCGGCTGTTCGGCTGGTTGGCGTTCAACGTGCTGGTGGGCAATACCGATGCCCACCTAAAGAACCTCGGCTTCCTGGTGTCGCCCCGCGGCCTGACCCTGGCGCCCTGCTACGACCTGCTCTGCACGGCCGTCTACGAGAGCCGCGCCTTCGACCAGCAGCGCTGGCCGGAGGCAACCACCCTCGCCTGGCCGATCCTCGGTGAAAGCCGCCTGATCGCCATCGACCGCGAGCGCCTGCTCGACGCCGCGGAGGTCCTGGGCATCAAGCGCTCCCCGGCCGCTGCCCAACTGCAGCGGCTGTGCCAGCGCCTGCCACTGCAGGCCCGGGCGCTGCTGGAGCGGACCGAGCAGGAGAACCTGGTCCTGGCCCAGGCGCGGCCCGAGCTGCGGCCGCGCTTCGCGGGTGAGCTGCGTTGCCTGAGGGCGATCAAGGCCCTGATCACGGAACAGGTCGAGCGACTGGCCTAGCGCTGCCCGCTAGAGCGGCAGCACGGCGAGCAAGCGCTCGCGCCTGAGCCGTTGCAGGTGGGCGATCAGCTCAGTGGCGGCGCCCTGGGTGGTGGCGGTGAATTGCACCAGGCGCTGACCCGCCACCGAGCCCAGCCATTCCAGCTCGCTGCTACCGGCCGGCTCAACCACCAGCAGCAGGCAATCGCTGCCCAGGCGGCTCAGCCAGCCCGCGACGCGGCTTTGCGGACCATGGGCCGTCCAGTCCTCGTGCAGCGCGGCAACGTCCTCCAGCTGCAGCAGCGGAAGATCGCTGCAACTGGGCAAGCCGGCGGTCAACGCCGCCGCCAGCTGCGGTTCGATACCGGCATGGAGGATGACCAGCGCCACGGCCGGTCGCGCATCGTCCAGGGGATTCCCAAGGTGGATCGCCATACTGGATTCCTCGTGACGGGACGTGGCTCGGACTTACTCGAAGGCGTTGTGGTAGGCGTTGAGCGCCGGTGCGCCGCCAAGGTGGACATAGAGCACCCGGCTGCCCTTGGCGATCTCGCCACTGCGCGCCATGGCGATCAGCCCGGCCATGGATTTGCCTTCGTAGACCGGATCGGTGAGCATCCCCTCCATCTGCGCGGTGTAGCGGATGGCCTCGACCGTGGGCCCATCCGGCAGACCATAGTCCGGGCCGCAGAAGCGCGGATCGATGATGACGTCCTCGTCGCGGATCTCCTGCTTGAGACCGATCAGCTCAGCGGTGTTGCGGGCGATCTTGGTCACGGCGGCGCGGGTCATCTCGGCGTCGGCGGCGGTGTCTATACCGATCAGCCGGCGTTCCCGCTCCTGGGCACGAAAGCCCACCACCATGCCGCCCTGGGTGGAACCGGTGCAGGTGGCCGTGACCACGGTATCGAAGAAGACGCCCTGCTCGCGCTCCTGCGCCGCCAGCTCATCGGCGAAATGGGCATAGCCGAGGCCACCCAGCGGATGGTCCGAAGCGCCGGCAGGAATGGCGTAGGGCTTGCCGCCCTCGCGCCGCACCTCGTCCAGGGCGCGTTCCCAGGTGGCCTTCACCGCGGTGGAATAGCCCTCGCCCTCCAGCAGCGTCTGGGCGCCCATCAGCCGGGACAGCAGGATGTTGCCAACCTTGTCGTAGACCGGGTCTTCCCACTTGGTCCATTCCTCCTGGACCAGCCGGCACTTCATGCCCAGCACCGCGGCGACGGCGGCTACCTGGCGCGTGTGGTTGGACTGGATGTTGCCGATGGACACCAGGGTGTCGCAGCCCTGCGCCAGGGCATCGGCGGCCAGCCATTCCAGCTTGCGTACCTTGTTGCCGCCATAGGCGAGACCGGAGGAAACGTCGTCACGCTTGGCCCAGAGTTCGATACCGAGGTCCTTCGACAGACGCTCCAGCTTGTGCAGCGGGGACGGGAAGTAACCGAGCTTGACGCGGGGAAAGCGCTTTTCGAGATCCAGGGACATGGTGGCGACTCCAGGGGTTGAAAGGACGCCTTCCATGCTAGGCAAAGCCTTCGAAAAGGTGCTCTCGATTGCGCGGTACGAAAGCTGCTTTCCTTTTCCTGAGTACGGCTTCAACACCCGGAAATTCGGAAAATACCCACTGCTCAAGGAGAATCTTTCGATGAGCGATAGCGCGGAACTCACCCCGGTCGAACGCAAGATCCTCAGAGCGCTGCAACAGGACGGGCGCCTGAGCAATGCCGAGCTGGCGCGCCAGATCTCCCTGAGTCCGAGCGCCTGCTGGAACCACACGCGCAAGCTGTTCGACAGCGGCGTCATCACCGGCGTCAGGGCCCATGTCGACCCCAAGGCCGTGCAGCGGGAGACGGCGGTGCTGGTGGGCGTGGTGCTGGACCGGTCGACCCCGGAATCCTTCCAGGCCTTCGAGGCCGCGGCGCGCGCCCTGCCGCCAGTGCTGGAGTGCTACCTGGTGGCCGGGGACGTGGACTACTTCATCAAGCTCAGGGTCAAGGACATCGCCGCCTTCAATCGCCTGCACAGCGAGCGGCTGATCGCCCTGCCCGGGGTACGCCAGGTGCGCACCTTTTTCGTACTGAACGAGATCAAGACCGATGGGTTGTTGCCCATCTGATTCGATAGGAGACGCCGAAGGGGGACGCCGAGCGGCGCCCGTTCAGGAGCGGTGTCGGTTTCCGAAGTTGTTGCGCAATTTTGGAAATACCTAAGCCTGAATCAGCCAATGGCAGCAATCGACCAAAAGCTGCCCTTCGCAAAGGGCCGCAATCGGCCAAAAGGAGGCGGTGAGGTACTGCGCGAGTCCACTCCGCTGCAACTGACGACCCATAAGGGGCTTCACAGATGGCGGCGTCCCGATTTGACGCCGCCTCAGGTCAATGCACGACCACGTTCAACAGCAACACCACAATCAAACCGACCACGGCGACGATCGATTGCACCACCGAAATAGTCTTGGTGGCTTCGCCCATCGTCATGCCGAAGGATTCCTTCACCATCCAGAAACCTGCATGGTTGGCATAGTTGAAGAACAGCGAGCCGCAGCCAATGGACAAGGCCAGCAGCGGCAAGTTGAGGCTGGGATCAGCACCGGCAAGCGGCGCCAGCAAGCCGGCAGCCCCCACGATACCTACCGTGGCGGAGCCGGTAGAGACCGAAAGCAACATGGCGATCAACCAACCCAGGAGCAGCGGAGGGAACGCTGCCTGCTGAGTCAGGTGCACGATCGCATCGCCCACCTTGGCGCTGGTCAGCAGTTGCTGAAAGGCACCGCCGCCAGCGATGATCATGATGATCGAGGCGATCGGCTTGAGGCTCTTGCCCAGCGATTCGCGCAGTAGTTCTGCGTCGCCGCCGCGTGCGAGTACCAGACTCGCCCCGGCGAACAGCACGCCAAGCAGCATCGCTATCAGCGGATTGCCGAGGAAACCGGCCATTTTCAGTAGCGCATTGTCCTTGGCCAATACCATCTCGGCGACGGCATGGATCAGCATCAGGATCGCCGGCAGCAAGGCTGCCAGCACGCCAAGGTATACGCTGGGGCCTGGTTTATCGTCGGCTTTTTCAGCCAGGGTGAACTGATCCAGCAACACCTGATCGGGCCGAGTGCTCATGCGTGGGGAAATGAATGCGCCGTACAGGGGGCCACCCAAGATCATGGCCGGGATAGCCGCCAGGAAACCATAGAGCATGGTCGGCCCGACCGAGGTTTTCAGCGCGGCGATGGCCGTCAACGGGCCAGGGTGCGGCGGGACCATACCGTGCATGGCGGCCAGTGCGGCAATCACCGGAACGCCCACGTAGACATACGCTGAACCCTTGAAGCGCGCCTGACTTTCCAGCTTGCGCGCCACGCTGAAGATCAGCGGCAGCATGATCACCAAACCGACCTCGAAAAACATCGGAATGCCAATCACAAACGCGACCATCATCATCGCCCATGGAATCATCCGATCCGATGTGCGCTTGAGGATGACCGCAGCAATCTGCTCGGTGATGCCGGCGTCCGCCAATATTTTGCCGAGCATTGCCCCCAGCGCGATGACCACCCCCACTGCCCCCAGTGTCTTGCCAGCGCCGGTGATCAAATTGGAGACGATGCGATCTGGCTCCATACCGGTCGCAAAGCCTACGCCGACGGAAACTACCAGCAAAGCCAGCAGCGGGTGCATTTTGAGCCGCGAGACGATCAGCGCTACCAGCACCAGGACGCTGATCAATGCAGTCAGTAACAGATCTATATCTAAGGGAGTCATGAAAGGTTCTCGGTTGGGCTGGTGCCAAACTCTTGTAAGTGGGTGAGATGAATGGCGTCTGCAACGGCTAAGTTGCAGCGTCCGTCTTTCTAAAAACCAAATAACCTGCGAGGTGCTTGCACCAATAGCGAGGCGCTGGCTTGCGCTGAAAGCTCCAAGGCTTGCAACTGGTCGACGACGGTAGTGAAAGCTATGCTTTGCTCATGCTGCGTATGCGGCCAGTCGCTGCCCCACACCAACTGCTGCAGGCCAAAGCTTTTTTCCAGCAACGGTAATGCCCTTCGAGCAAAATCGAGGTTCTGTTGTGGCGTACCTCCCAAACGATAGATTCCCGATACCTTGATCCAGATCGAACCTTTCGATCCGGCCTCAAGCAACTCGCCAAACCCGGGCTGATCGAGACCCGCATTCGCGTCCGGCCGCCCAAGGTGATCGATCACCAATTTCACGCCGAACGGCGTCAATCGCTGGATCAAGCCCGGCAGATCCTTGACTTCCCGGTGCAACTCGACGTGCCAGTCAAGATCAGCGATATCGCTGAAAAACCCTTGCCAGGCACTGTCACGAAAATCGGGTAACGCCTTGCCGATCAGGTTCAGGCGCACGCCCACCACGCCCAGCTGAGCCATGTCATTCAAGGTAGAACGACTGATGCCTGGCTCCAGCACTACCACACCGCGCAACTGCCGAGGTGCTTGCTGCAACGCCGCCAACAGGTAGCTATTGTCGGTGCCAAGGAAACTTGGTTGCACCAATACACCGTGACTCAGACCATGGGTTTGCAAATGCTCGAGGTACTGGTCAAGCGTGGCGTCGTACTCAGGACTGTAGCGCCGTGCACCGATCAGCTGCAGATCACGGCTGAACACATGGGCATGGGCGTCAATGCCGGTGATCGACATGGGGCGGGGAACTGACATGGGTTTTATCTACTGAAGGTTGGGATCATCACGCCCGAGCGCGTTGATTGCCGTTGATAGTGGCCGGAACGGGGGTGGCATGGGCTTCAAGGTCCCTGCCGCGGGTTTCAGGCAGGCAAAGTGCGGCAAGCACCCCCACGCCGTAGGCGATTCCGGCATCGATACCAATCGCCGAACCCAGCGACATGGAAGCACTCATGTGCCCGACCAGGAATGGAAATACAGCGGACAGCACCCGGCCAAAGTTGTAGCAGAAGCCAACGCCGGCGCCGCGTACATCGGCAGGGTAAAGTTCGTTGAAGAGCGCTCCCAGACTGGCCGGGATACCGGCGGCGAAGA
The DNA here is from genome assembly GCF_054558395.1 of Pseudomonas sp. No.117. Lineage (NCBI taxonomy): Bacteria > Pseudomonadati > Pseudomonadota > Gammaproteobacteria > Pseudomonadales > Pseudomonadaceae > Pseudomonas > Pseudomonas sp. No.117. The sequence goes on along the minus strand of NZ_BAAJNP010000004.1, from coordinate 176,160 downwards.
ACCCCAACGGGAACCCCAGGAACAGCATCTGCGTATTGGTCAGCGGCAAAAATACGTAGCACTGCACCGTGACCACGCAGCACAAGGCAAACAGCACGATGTTTTTCCGACGGCCAATGCGATCGATCAAATAGCCGCTGGCCACACAACCACACCAGAAGGCGACGATGATCACCGCCAGATAGCCGCCCGAGTTCAACACGGACAGATTGCGCTCGGTCTTTAGGAAAGTCGGTAACCAGGTCATTACCGCGTGGTAGCCACCGTGCGCGCCCAGTCCCAGCAGTCCGCCAAACAGGGTCACGCGAATCAGTTCCGGGCGAAAAATGCCCGCGAGCGACTTGAAGAAACTCTGCGGGATGGCGTTGTCTTTTTGCAGACGCTGGAAGCTGTCCGGCTCCTCAACGTTACGCCGCACCCAGATGATCAGGAACGACGGCAGCAACCCGACAAGGAACATCACACGCCAGGCCATATCCTGTGGCACAGCGGTATAGATCAGCGTGAACACCCCGACCGCCAGGCCCCAACCCACCGCCCAGGCACTTTGTACGGTGCCCATGACCTTGCCGCGATAGTGCGGATTGATCGTCTCGGCCATCAGCACCGCGCCGGCCGCCCACTCCCCGCCAAGCCCGAAACCCTGCAGCGCTTTGACCACCAACAGCTGATTGAAGCCCGTGACGAAAGCCGAGAGAAAGGTGAAGAACGAGAACCACAAAATCATCAGCTGCAAGGTGCGCACACGGCCATAGCGGTCAGACAACGTCCCACCCACCCAACCACCGAGAGCCGAGGTGACGAGGGTAACGCCGCTGATCAATCCGGCATCGCCCTTGGTCAGCGCGAAAGCGGCGATCAGCGCCGGAATCGCCAGACCGAACATCTGCACTTCCAACGCGTCGAGCGACCATCCGCCGAAGCAGGCCCAAAATGTCTTGCGCTCACGAGGGGTGATGTGGCGATACCAGCTGAACATGATTCTTATCCTTATAGGTGTTATGCAAGGCAGCCGACTGCCAACCCCACCGCGACAGGGTCAACTCAGGCAAACAAACAGCAATCGGGCGGCGATCCAGCCGCCGCAGAACGCTTCGCTACGCAGACAGGCGTTAGCGAATATCCACGCGGTAGCGGAAATGCTCCGCGTGGCCGCGCGAGCGACGCCATTCCAACGGGCTACCCGCATAATCGCGGGCCAAACGCTCGATCACGATCACCGGACTGTTGACCGCTACCTGGAGCAGTCGGGCATGCACGTCATTCACCGATTCAGCGGTCAGCGTTTCTTCGGCCGATGCAACAACCTGTCCGCACACTTCCTCGTAAATCGGATACAGCAGCGGCCCTTCGCGACTGAGGTCGATCTCCAGCAGCGCCTGAAACCGCTGGCGGGGCAACCAGATTTCCTCGGCGAGCACCGGCTCAACATCGAGCAATCGCACACGGACAATACGAATGACCGGCGCATCGGCGGGCAACCCTAGCGCTTGCGCTACGGCCGAAGGTGCTGCAACGGGTTCGATCGAGAGGATGCGACTCTCCGGGACCTGGCGCTCACCGGAAACAGTCTGGAATCGGAAGAAACGAAACAAGGAGGATTGAAACTGAGGCCGCCGAATGAACGTCCCTCGCCCTTGCTGACGCTCCAGAATGCCCTCACTCACTAACGCATCAATCGCTTTGCGCACCGTGCCGGTGGACAGTTGATATTCCGCAGACAACGCCGCTTCAGTAGGGATCGCCTCCCCCGGCCGCCAGCGATTATTGGCGATCTGCTCAGCCAATTGGTCACGCAGGCGTTGGTACAGCGGCAGTCGGGCATCACTGGATAAGGAATTCATCGACTTTATTCACCTTATTATCTAGTCATCTATATGAATCTTGCGGCGAGTATTTGCCTAGATAACCTGGCTGTCAAGGAAGGGCCTTTCGTCTCCCTGACGAAAGGCTGCGCCACTGCCCTTCTCCATAGCAATGCGGGTCGTCGCCGACAGTGTCAGATTCCGACCGAGCGTTGCCCCAAATAAAGGGCAGCTATGGCTCGTAAACCGACAAGAGGATCAGGCCTTTACGGCCAGGGCCAGGGCCAGGATGGTGGCGACCAGCGCCTGGGTCCGCGGGACCAGGGTATCGAGCAGCAGGAACTCGGCCTCGGTATGCACCTTGGCGCCCACCGGACCCAGGCCGCAGAGGGTGGGCACGCCGAGGCTGGCGGTGAAGCCCGAATCGGCGCAGCCGCCGGTGAACTCCCCCTCCACGCTGAAGCCGAGTGCCTGGGCCTCGCGTTGGTAGAGCGCCAGCAGGTCGCGGCTCAGGTGCTCTTCCATTGGCAGGAACAGGCTGGTAGGGGTGACGCTGGCCGAGGTACCCGGCACCTCCACCTCGGCGACGATGGCCTCGATGCGTGCCTGCAGGGCGGGCCAGTCGGCCAGGGCCACGAAGCGCACGTCGAGCCGTGCCGTAGCGCTGGGTGCGACGGTATTGCTGGACGTACCGCCCTCGATGAGACCGACGTTGGTGGTGATACCACGCTCGTAGTCGGTCAGGGCATGCAGCTTGACGATCTTGAGCGCCAGGGCCTGGATGGCGCTGGCACCCTCGGCGTGGCTGACCCCGGCGTGAGCCGCCCGCCCGCTCACGGTGATGGTGAGGCTGGTGCCGCCCTTGCGCGCCTTGACCACATGGCCGCTGACCCGTCCGGGCTCGCAGTTGAGCACGGCCCGCGCCTCGCGCGCGGCCGCTTCCAGGTGCGGCCGGGCCGTGCCGGAGCCGATTTCCTCGTCGCCGGTGTAGAGCACCCGCACCGGAAACGGCAACTGGCCGGCGCGCTGCAGGGCGCGCAGGGCGAAGCAGCTCGCCACCAGGCCACCCTTCATGTCGGCGACGCCCGGGCCGTAGGCCTGGCTGGCATCGCGGGTGAAGCCCCTGCTGGCCACGGTACCGGTGGGGAAGACGGTGTCGCGGTGGCCCAGCAGCAGTACCGCGGGGCCCGTGGCGGGTCCTACCTGGGCGGCGAGGACGTCGCCGAACTCGGCGATCGGCGTACGGGCGACCTCGATGCCGTCTTCCGCCAGAGACGCGGCGAGCACGGCACCGACGGCGTCTACGCCCGCCTTGTCGTAGCTGTTGGAATCGGTATCGACCAGGCGTTGCAGGAGGCTGGTCATGGCTTCGCGCTGGGTGGCGAGCCACTCCAGCGCAGTGGTCTTGGCAAGCGACATCAGTGACGACTCCAGCGATCGCCCAGGTCCCAGAACAGGCCGGCCATGAGTTGCAGCCCCTGCCGCGCGACCGGGGCCAGGAGGTGCTCGTTGGGCGCGTGCTGGGAGCAGGCGGGATAGGAATGGGGCACCCACAGGGTGGGTAGGTCGAGAATGTCGGCAAAGATGTCGTTGGGCAAGCCACCACCAAAATTGGGCAGTAGCGCGGGCTTCTCGCCCAGGGTGCGGGTCAGGGAGGTCAGGGCCCAGTCCACCCAGGGATTTTCCGGGTCCAGCCGCGAGGCCTGGAGGATCTCATCCTTGGCGCGGGTCACGCGCACCGCGGCGAAGCCTTGTTCGGCCAGGTGCGCCTCGATCAGGGGAATGAAGGTGTTGCAGTCACAGCCGGCGACGAAACGGATCTGGCAGTGGGCACGAGCGCTGCCGGGAATGGCGTTGACTGGTGCCGCCGGGTTGCCGGTGGTGAAGGCCAGCAGCTCGAAGGTGTTCCAGCCATAGACCCGCTCGGCCGGCGTCAGCCCCGGCTCGCCCCAGCCCGGATCGATGGCCGGATCGCCAGGGGCGCCGCCGACCTCGATGTCGGCCAGGGCCCGCCGCACCGCCGCGGGCAACTCGGCGGGCTTGAGGCCCGGCACGCGGATCTGGCCGCGGGCATCGACCAGGCTGGCCAAGGCATGGGCGAGGATGATGCCGGGGTTGGCCAGCAGGCCGCCCCAGTTGCCGGAATGATGGCCGCCTTCGCGCAGGTCCAGGTGCAGGTCGAAGTTGAAGGTGCCGCGGGCGCCGAGGAACAGCGTCGGGCGCGTCGCCGCGATCCGCGGACCGTCGGAGGCGATGAAGAGGTCCGCCTTCAAGGCCTCGCGCTGGGCCTGGCAGAAGGTGCGCAGGCCCACCGAGCCGATCTCCTCGCCCATCTCCAGCAGCAGCTTGACGTTGTAGCCCAGGCGCCCGCCGCGGGCGGCGATGACCTGTTCCAGCGCCGCCAGGTTGAGCAGGTGCTGGCCCTTGTTGTCGGCGGTACCCCGGCCATACCAGCGCTCCCCCTCCGCCACCAGCGTCCAGGGGGCCAGGCCGGGCCGCCAGTTGGCGGCGTCGCCGCGGACCACGTCGCCGTGGCCGTAGCTGAGCAGGGTCGGCAGCGCTGGATCCTCGATGCGCTCGGCGATCAGCAGGGGCCCCTTGCCGGCGACGGGATTGTCCAGCCGCTGGCTGGTGAAGCCGAGACTGGCGATGTAGGGGGTGATGAAGGCGTCCAGGTAGCGGCCCAGCTCCGCCTGGCGCTCGGGCTCCTGGCTTTCGGTTGGCAGGGCGACCGCGGCGGCGAGCCGCTCACGGAAGGCGCCGCTGTCGAAATGAGCGGCGGCGAGGTCGAGGGCGTGGGTACGACTGGTCATGACGGGCTCCGGTGGTGTGCGAGGGATCGAGCGGGCGTGCGCGACCCGGATCAGGCGGGTTCCGGCAGATGGCAGCGCTTGCTGCCACCGGGGATGTCCGCGCGCTCGGGATAGCGCTCGGCGCAGGGGCCGAAGCAGCGCGGACAGCGCGGGTGGAAGGCGCAGCCGCTGGGCGGCTGGATGGGATTGGGAAAGCTGCTGCCGAGCCCCAAGGCCGGCAGGCCCAGGGCCGGATCGGGGGTGAGCACCGCATCGAGCAGCGCCCGGGTGTAGGGATGCGCCGGCTGGGCGAACAGCGCCGCCCGCTCGCGCTCCTCGACGATCTTGCCGAGGTACATCACCGCCACCCGGTCGGCCAGGTGCTCCACCACCGCCAGGTTGTGGCTGATGAGCAGGTAGGTCAGGCCGAATTCACGCTTGAGCTCCAGCAGCAGGTTGAGGATCTGCGCCTGCACCGAGACATCCAGCGCCGAGGTGGGCTCGTCGCAGATCAGCACGTCCGGGCGCATCACCAGGGCACGGGCGATGGCCACGCGCTGGCGCTGGCCGCCACTGAGCTGGCCGGGATGGCTGTCGGCGGCGCGCCGGGGCAAGCCCACCACGTCGAGCATCTCGGCGACCCGCCGGCGCTGCTCCTCGGCCGACCCCAGGCCATGCACCCTGAGCGGCAGGCCAACGATCTGGCGCACCGTCTTGCGCGGATTGAGCGAGGAATAAGGGTCCTGGAAGATCGGCTGGATATGCCGCGCCATCCGCTTGCGATCCACGCCACGCAGGTGTTCGCCACCGACCAGGATGTCGCCGCTGGTGGGCGCCAGCAGGCCCAGCAGCAGTTTGGCCAGGGTGCTCTTGCCGCAACCCGACTCCCCCACCAGCCCGAGGGTCTCGCCGCGGTAGAGGCGCAGGGAGATGCCATCCACCGCCTTCAAGGTAGCCGGCGGGCGGAACAGGCCGCGACCGAGGGTGAATTCGCGGCGGATGTCGCAGAGTTCCAGGGCGATCTCGCGGCTCATCGCACACCTCCCACACGGCGCAGGGGTTCGCTGCGCACGGCGAAGTGGCATCGGGCCAGGTGCGCACCCTCCTCCACCAGCGGCACGCTGTCGGCACAGGCCGCCACCGCCTGCGGGCAACGGTTGCGGAAGGCGCAGCCGTGCTGCTCGCCCACCAGGCTGGGCACCAGCCCGGGGATGGCACCCAGCGGCTGTCCGGGCCGGGTCCGGCCGGGCACCGGGATGCTCGCCAGCAGGCCGCGGGTATAGGGATGCCGCGGTTCGGCGAAGAGCTCGGCGGCCGGCGCCTGTTCGACGATCTGCCCGGCGTACATCACCGCCACCCGGTCGGCGATGCGCGCAACCAGGCCGAGGTCGTGGGTGATGAAGACGATGGCGGTGCCGAATTCACGCTGCAGGCCACGCAACAGGTGCAGGATCTGCGCCTGGATGGTGACGTCTAGAGCCGTGGTCGGTTCGTCGGCGATGATCAGGTCCGGCTCGCAGAGCAGCGCCATGGCGATCACCACGCGCTGGCGCAGACCGCCGCTGAGCTGGTGGGGGTACTGACGCAGTCGCTCGCCGGCGTTGCTGATACCGACCTTCTCCAGCATGGCTTCGGCCCGCGCCCAGGCGCTCTTGCGGTCCAGCTTGCGATGCCGGCGCAGCACCTCGGCGAGCTGGTCACCGATGCTGTAGGCCGGATTGAGGGCGGTCATGGGCTCCTGGAAGATCATCGCCAGGCGGTTGCCGCGCAGGTCGCGCATGCCCCTTTCACCCACGGCCAGCAGGTCGTGCTCGCCCAGGCTGAGGCGTGCGGCCTGGCGCCGGGCCTTGGGCGGCAGCAGGTCCATCAGCGCCAGGGAGGTGAGCGACTTGCCGCAGCCGGATTCGCCCACCAGGCAGAGCATCTCGCCCCGCTCCACCTGCAGGTCCAGGCCGCGGACGGCGTGCAGGGTGTCGTCGCCCAGGGGAATGTCGATGCGCAGGTCGCGTACGTCGAGCAGTGCCATGGTCAGACCTCCAGTCAGTTGCGGCCGTCGGGGGCGGCCAGGTCACGGATGCCGTCGCCGACCAGGTTGATGGCCAGCACCAGCAGCATCAGGGCGATGCCGGGAATGGCGATCACCCAGGGCGAAAAGAACATGTAGGGTTTGCCCTCGGCGATCATCAGCCCCCAGGACGGCAGCGGCGGTTGCACCCCCACGCCGAGGAAGGACAGGGTCGCCTCCAGCAGGATGGCGTGGGCCATCTCCAGGGTGATCACCACGATCAGGGCGCCCAGCAGGTTGGGCAGGATCTCGCCGACGATGACCCGCCAGGTGGAACAGCCCAGCGCCTGGGCGGCGGTGACGTACTCGGCATCGCGGATCTGCTGCACCGCGGCCCGTACCACCACGGCGAAGCGGTCCCACAGCAGGCAGCCGAGCAGGATCACCACCACCTGCAGCGAGCCCCCGACCAGGGAGGCCGCGGCCAGGGCCACCATCACCACCGGCAGCGCCAGGCGGGTGGTCACCAGGTAGCTCACCAGGGCATCGACCTTGCCGCCGTAATAGCCGGCCAGCACCCCCAGCAGCGTGCCGATGGCGCCGGAGATGAGCGCCGCGGCCAGGCCGATGAACAGCGAGATGCGCGCCCCATAGAGCAAGCGGGACAGGTAGTCGCGGCCGAGCTTGTCGGTGCCCAGCGGATGGGCCCAGGTGCCCTTCGCCATCCACACCGGCGGCTTCATCCGTTGCATCACGTCCTGGGCATAGGGATCGTGGGGCGCCAGCCAGGGTGCGGCCAGGGCGGCCAGCACGATCAGCAGGAGCAGCAGCGCGCCGAGGGCGAAGCCGCGGTGACCGAACCAGCGGCGCAGCTGGCGATTGAGGGTTGGCCGCGGTGGCAGGTAGTCGTCGAGGACGAAGGGGTTGGCGACGGTCATGGAGCCTCCTAGCGCACGCGGATGCGCGGGTCGAGCAAGGCGTTGAGCAGATCGGCGACCAGGGTCAGCACGATGTAGATCAGCGCGATCAAGAGGACGATGGCCTGGACCACCGGGAAGTCGTTGCGGGCGATGGCGTCCCAGGCCAGCTGGCCGATGCCCTGCAGGGAGAACACCGCCTCGATCACCACCGAGCCGCCCAGCATGAAGCCGAACTCCACCGCGGCGAGGGCCACCACCGGGATCAGCGCGTTGCGCAGGGCGTGCTTGAACAGCACCCGTGCCGGACTCAGGCCCTTGGCCCGGGCGGTGCGGATGTAGTCGGCGCCGAGCACGTCGAGCATGCCGGCGCGGGTCAGGCGCATCAGCGAGGGCGTGGCGTAGTAGCCCAGGGCGACCGCCGGGAGGATGAAGTGCTGCCAGGTGGTGTTGCCGGAGACCGGCAGCCAGTGCAGGGTCACGGCGAAGATGACGATCAGCACCAGGGCGAACCAGAAGCTCGGCATCGCCTGGCCGAAGGTGGCCAGGGTCAGCGCCAGCCGGTCGATCCAGGTGTCGCGCTTGACCGCGGCCAGCACCCCCAGGGGAATGGCGATCAGCAGGGCCACTGCCAGGGCGATGGCACCCAGGGTCAGGGTGATCGGCAAGCGGGTGGCGATGAGGTCACGCACGGACTCCTGGAAGAAGAACGACTGGCCAAGGTCCAGGCGTAGCAACTGCCCCACCCACTCCACGTACTGGGTGGGCAGGGGCTTGTCCAGCCCGTGTTGGTGACGCACCACCTCGATCTGTTCGGCGGTGGCTTCCGGTCCGGCGATGGCGGTGGCCAGGTCGCCGGAGAGATGCAGCAGGAAGAAGCTGACCAGGGAAACGGTGAAGGCTACGGCCAGGGCGATACCCAGGCGGCGCAAGAGATAGGCGGACATGCGCGGTTCCTCGGCTGAAGGCGCCCCGACCGGGAGCGCGGGGACGGATCAGTTCCAGTGCGCCAGGGCGAAACGGGGCAACTCGTCCGGATAGGGCTGGAAGGCCAGGTCCGAGGTGAAGGCGTAGTTGATGGAGTAGTTGAACACCGGCGCCCAGTAGGCCTGGGCGGCGATCCGCTGCAACGCCTTGCGGTAGTTGTCCTGGCGAACCTGTGGGTCCATGGCGGTATCGGCGACCTTGAGCCAGTCGATCACCTGGGGATCCTTGGCCACGTCGTCGGCATTGCCCTTGAAATAGACGCCAGTGGCCGCCGAGGCGTCGGCGATGGAAAAGGAGCCCCAGGCCAGAAAAGCCATGGGCACCTTGCCGGCGCGCTGCTGGTCACGCAGGGCGGCGTACTTCAGGTAGCGCAGCTTGGCGTCGATGCCCACCGCGCGCAGGTCGCCGATCATTGCCTCGACCACGTCCCGCTCGCGGTAGGCGAAGATCTCGGTACTGAAGCCATTGGGATAGCCGGCGGCCTTGAGCAGGGCCTTGGCCTTCGCCGGGTCGTAGGGGTAGCCCGGCACCGCCTTGGCATCGCAGCCGAACTGCTGCGGATAGCAGGCCACCTGCAGCGGCTGGCTGCCGCCACCCATGAGCTGGCTGGCGATGGCCTGGCGGTTGATGGCGTAGTTGACCGCCTGGCGCACCTCCGCCTTGGCGAAGGGCGAGTCCGGCGAGGACGTGCCCTGGGCGTCCATGCTGAGGAAGCCGATCCGCATGCTGGCACCACTCTCCACCGTCAGGTTGGGCGCTGCCTTGAGCTGCTCGGCCTGGTCCGGCGCCACGCGCCAGGCCCAGTCGATGCCACCGGTCATCAGCTCGGCGAGACGCGTCTCGGCATCCGGGATGACGCGGAATTCGATATGGCCGATGCGCGGTTGCCCCTGGGGGCTGTCCTTGAAGTAGTCGGGATTGCGCTCCAGCTTGACGCCCTGCCCGCTGGTGACCGAGACGATGCGGTAGGGCCCGGTGCCCACCGGCTTCTGCGCGAAGCCGGCCAGGCCGACCTGCTGGAAGTATTTGCCGGGGTAGATGGGCAAGGGATTGGCGAGGTATTCCAGCGCCGCGGGAAAGGGCTGCTTGAGGTGCAGGCGGACCTTGTAGTCGCCGAGCTTCTCGGCGCTCTTGATCCAGTTGACGTTCTGCTGGGTGACCACCTTGCCCTCGGGCGAGGCCACGTAGTTGAAGGTGAAGACCACGTCGTCGGCGCTGAAGGGATCGCCGTTGTGGAAGGTCACGCCCTGGCGCAGGTCGAAGTCCAGGGTCAGCGGATCGACCTGCTGCCAGTGGGTGGCCAGCATGGGGCGGTACTCGCCGGTCTGGGGATCGCGGTAGACCAGGGTGTCCCAGGCCAGGTGGGCGAGGATGACGCCTTCCCGGGCGTCGTTGTGATAGGGGCTGACGTTCTCGGGCTCGGTGTCGGAGGCGTAGACCAGGGTGTCGTTCGCCTTGCTGGCGAAGGCCTGGCCCTGGGCCAGGAAGAGGGAAAACGCGATGCCACAAGCGAAACCTTTGAGTCCCATGCCGTCTGTCTCCGGGGCGGTGGTTGGTCAAAGGCAGGTCCGCGAAGCGCGGGAAAGGGGTGCTGGCGTTACCTGTTTTGTTGGTCTCTTGGCTCGACTCTAGGTCTTGCCATCCCATGCCACAAGCAGAATATTTAGATGCAAGCCATGCCATTTCGGCAAAGGAGGCAGCATGCATCTGCACGGCATCCAGTCCACCGCACTGCGCTATTTCCTCGAGGTGGTGCGCTGCGGCTCCATCAGCGAGGCGTCCCAGCGCCTCAACGTCGCGGCCAGCGCCGTGAGCCGGCAGATCGCCAAGCTCGAACGCGAGCTGGAGACGCCGCTGCTGGAACGTCGCGCCCGCGGCGTGGTGCCCAGTGCCGCCGGCGAGCGGCTGGCGGCCCATGCGCGCAAGGCACAGCTGGCCAGCGAGCAGGTGGCCGCCGAGCTGCGCGGGCTGTCCGACCTGCACCGCGGCCAGGTGCGCCTGGCCACCACCGAAGGCTTCTCGCTGGACTTCCTGCCCGAGCTCATCGTCGCCTTTCGCCGCGGCTACGCTGGTATCCAGTTTTCCCTGGAAGTCGGGGCACCGGCCACGGTGACCCGCCGGGTACAGGAAGGCGATGCCGACCTGGGCCTCACCTTCAGCCTCAAGCCCGCGCCCGACATCCGCGTCGAAGCCACCCTGAGCGGCGCCATCGAGGCCATCGTCGCGCCCGACCACCCCCTCGCCGGGCGCACCGGCCTGGCGCTGGTTGATCTGCAGCCCTATCCCCTGGCCATCCCCATGCCCGATACCACGGTGCGCCAGCTGTTCGACATCTGCTGTGGTGTCCAGGGGCTGTCCTTCGAGCCGGTGCTGGTGAGCAACAACATGCAGGCGCTCTACCGCTTCGCCGCCCTGGGCGGCGGCGTCTGCCTGTCCAGCGAACTCAGCCTGCGCAGCCGCCTGCGCGAAGGCCAGCTGGTCGCCCTGCCGCTGCTGGACGAGGGCCTGGCCGCGCGCCGGATCGAGTTGCAGAGCATGGCTGGACGGGAGCTGCCGCCGGCGGTAGCGGCCTTTCGCACGTTTCTCGTAAGAGCGCTGGAGCAATGAGGTGGGTTAGGCACCAACTGCTGGCCGGAGAAGATCGCCCTTCGCCACTGGATCAAAGCGGTGCAGCCGGAGGCCTGGAGCGCACTGCAACGGAGCGCCACGCGTTCGCTCCCGCACCCTGCAAGCAGCGCCATCCCCCTGGCCATGGGGCTTGGCGGCACCTGGCACGCATCTGGCTTTGCCTAGCCTGTGCAGGAGCACCGGCCAGCCGGTTTGATGCACCACAATTTGCAATGGACGACTAGGGTTCCGGCTCGCCAAGGCGAGTGTCTGGTCCGAGAGTCGTCGACCTCTGATGGGGTTACACGGCGGGACAAAAGCCCGGGAGACACAGCGCCAGTCGCGTGCTCCTGTCCCGTCGTCCATCCTATTGGAGGTCCCATGCGCCATCCCCTGCTCGCCTCGCTCGTTCTCGGCTGTTCCCTGCTGCTCGGTGCCACCGCTCAGGCGGCGCCGCGCGACGACTTCAAGGTGTGCTGGACGATCTACGCCGGCTGGATGCCCTGGGGCGAAGCCCAGGCCCAGGGCATCATCGACAAGTGGGCCAAGAAATACGGCATCCATGTCGAGGTCGTGCAGCTCAACGACTACGTCGAATCCATCAATCAGTACACCGCTGGCCAGTTCGATGGCTGCGCCATGACCAACATGGACGCCCTGACCATTCCGGCCGCCGGTGGCGTGGACAGCACGGCGCTGATCGTCAGCGACTACTCCAACGGCAACGATGGCGTGGTGCTGAAGGGCAAGGGCAAGACCCTGGCCGACCTCAAGGGCCAGCAGGTCAACCTGGTGCAATTCTCGGTCTCCCACTACCTGCTGGCGCGGGCGCTGCAGACCGTGGGCATGTCTGAAAAGGACCTCACCACCGTCAATACCTCCGACGCCGACATGGTGGCCGCCTTCCAGACGCCCGACGTGCGTAACGTGGTGACCTGGAATCCCCTGCTGGCGGAGATCAAGGCCCAGCCGGACACCACCGAGGTGTTCGACTCCAGCAAGATCCCCGGCGAGATCCTCGACATGCTGGTGGTGAACACGGCCACGCTCAAGGATAACCCCGCCCTGGGCAAGGCCTTGACCGGTGCCTGGTTCGAGATGATGGCGCTGATGAAGTCCGGCGATGCCAAGGGCAAGGCCGCTCTGGAAGCCATGGCCAAGGCCTCCGGCACCGATCTCGCCGGCTTCCAGGCGCAGCTCGACAAGACCCGCCTGTTCGCCACGCCCGCGGAAGCGGCCGCCTTCGTCAAGGACCCCGCGCTGCCCGCCACCATGCAGCGGATCGCCCACTTCTCCTTCGACCACGGCCTGCTGGGCCAGGGCGCGCCCAGTGCCGACGCCATCGGCATCGCCTATCCCGGCGGCAAGACCACGGGTGACGCCAATAACCTCAAGCTGCGCTTCGACCCGACCTTCGTGCAGCTGGCTGCCGACGGCAAGCTCTGAGCCCGGTCGCGAGGAAGACTCCCATGCGCTTCATCAATCGGCATCCCGACCGCGGTGGCCGGCTCCTGCTGGTGCTGCTGCCCTTTGCCCTGCTCGCCCTCCTCTATCTGGTCGGCTCGGCCACGCGGCTGGCGGAGAACCCCAGCGACAAGCTCCTGCCGAGCGTGGCGCAGATGGCCGATGCGGTGCAGCGCCTGGCCTTCACCGCCGACGTCCGCACCGGCGGCTATCCCTTCTGGCAGGACACCCTGGCCAGCCTGCAACGCCTCGGCATCGGCCTGGGCATCGCCGCGCTGATCGCCCTGGTGGTGGGCATCGCCGCCGGTAGCCTGCCGCTGGTAGGAGCGCCGCTGTCACCGCTGGTCACGGTGCTGTCGATGATCCCGCCGCTAGCGATCCTGCCGATCCTCTTCATCGTCTTCGGCCTGGGCGAGTTGGCCAAGGTGATGCTGATCGTGATCGGGGTGACGCCAGTGCTGATCCGCGAGCTGGACCAGCGCGCCCGGGAATTGCCGCGGGAGTTGCTGATCAAGGCCCAGACCCTGGGGGCCAACAGCTGGACGGTGATCCTGCGGCTGGTGCTGCCGCAGCTGCTGCCACGCCTGCTCATCGCCTTGCGGCTGCAACTGGGCGCCGCCTGGCTGTTCCTCATCGCCGCCGAAGCCATCGCCGCCACCGATGGCCTGGGCTATCGCATCTTCCTGGTGCGGCGTTATCTGGCGATGGACGTGATCCTGCCCTATGTCGCCTGGATCACCCTGCTCGCCTGGCTGATGGATGCCGGGCTGCGCCTGCTCACCCGGCGCGCCTTCCCCTGGTTTGGGGAGGCGCGTTGATGATCGAGGTCAGCAATCTCTGGCAGCGCTATGGCGAGCAGGTGGTCCTGGAAGGCCTGAACCTGCAGGTGCGCGAAGGCGAATTCTGCGCCCTGGTCGGCGCCTCCGGTTGCGGCAAGTCGACCTTCCTGCGACTGCTGCTCGGCCAGGAGCGGCCCAGTCGCGGCGAGATCCGCATCGATGGCCGGCCGCTGTCGGCGGAGCCGGACCCCGAGCGCGGGGTGGTCTTCCAGCGCTACTCGGTGTTTCCCCACCTGACCGTGCTGGACAACGTCGCCCTGGGCCTGGAATTGCCCAAGGCTCCCCTGCTCGGCCGGCTGCTGGGCGGCGCCAAGCGCGAGGCACGGGCCCAGGCCGCGGCGCTGCTCGAACGGGTCGGGCTCGGCCAGGCACTGGACAAGTACCCGGGCCAGCTCTCCGGCGGCATGCAGCAGCGCCTCGCCATCGCCCAGGCGCTGATCGTCCGGCCGCGCATCCTGCTCTTGGACGAGCCTTTCGGTGCCCTGGACCCGGGCATCCGCAAGGACATGCATGCCCTGCTGCTGGAGCTTTGGCACGAGCGGCCGCTGACCGTGTTCATGGTCACCCATGACCTGCACGAGGGCTTCAGCCTGGCCACCCGGGTGCTGGTGTTCGACAAGGTCCGCCAGGACCCCCAGGCCCCCGGTGCCTATGGCGCCCGCATCACCTACGACATTCCCCTGACCGCCAAGGCTCGCACCCTCGCTCCGGCGACGGCGCAGCCGGCCCTTACCTGACGAGGTCACCCATGCCTGACGACGTGCTCTACCAGGAACGCATTCCCGGCGGTGGCACCGCCTCCTTCATCCTCCGCCGCGGCCAGATCCTGCGGCTGACCGATGTGGAGGGCGGCGCCAACGTCAGCCTGCTGCTGTTCAACGCCGACGACCGCAGCGAACGCCTGAACCTGCCCGATACCCTCAAGGGCCAGCACACCGCCCGCCTCACCGCCGGCCACTGCCTCTACTCCGACATGGGCCGGGTGCTGGCGGCGCTGGTGCGTGACACCTGCGGCTGGCACGACAGCTTCGGCGGCGTGGCCAACGCCGCCGAGGTGGCCGAGCGGTACGGCGAGGGTCGTTACCAGGAGCTGCGCAACGGCTTCCACCGCAACGGTACCGACAACCTGCTGGTGGAGTTAGCCAAGTGGGGCCTGGGCCTCGAAGACCTGCTGATGACCCTGAATCTGTTCAGCCGGGTCGACGTGGATGCCGAGGGCGCCTTCAGCTTCGTCCCGGGCAATTCCCGCGCCGGCGATGTCGTCGAGCTCTATGCGCCCATGAACACCCTGGTGGTGCTCACCGCCCTGCAGCATCCGCTGGACCCCGATCCGGTCTATGCGCCGCGGCCGGTCGAGCTGACCCAGTTGCGCGCCACGCCCGAGGTGGCCGAGGGCTGCCGCACCTCGCGCCCGGAAAACGAGCGCGCCTTCCAGAACACCGCCCGCTACTTCGTCTGAGGCCTCGCCATGACCCTGAACGCCAGCACCAAACGCCCGGAAGAGGCCAGCTACCGCGCCGTCCTGCCCGCCGGGGCGCCTTACCTCAAGGAAATCAAGGCCGGCCAGACCCTGCGCATCCATGACCTGGAAGGCAACCAGGCGGTGGACACCCTCTTCTATGCCGCCGCCAACCCGCAGGAGCGCTACGATCCCCAGCGCACCCTTAGGCGCCAGGGACGGGTCTACCTGTCCACCGGCAGCGTGCTCTACTCCAACCTTGGCAATCCCCTGCTGACCATCGTCGCCGACACCTGTGGCCGCCACGACACCCTGGGCGGCGCCTGCTCTCAGGAGAGCAACACGGTGCGCTACGCCTTCGACCGCCGCCAGATGCACAGCTGCCGCGACAACTTCCTCTGCGCCGGGGGCCATGACGGGCGCCTGGGCAAGCGCGACATCGGCGCCAACATCAACTTCTTCATGAACGTGCCGGTGACCGCCGACGGCGGCCTGACCTTCGAGGACGGCATCTCCGGCGCCGGCAAGTACGTGGAGTTGCGTGCCGAGATGGACGTCATCCTGCTGATCTCCAATTGCCCGCAACTGAACAACCCTTGCAATGGCTGGAATCCGACGCCGGCGGAGGTACTGCTATGGGACTAAGCCGTACCGCGCGCTTCTGGCACTGGCTGCGACCGCGCCTCCAGCGCTTCTGCGAGCTACGCGCCGGGCGCTATTGAGATCCGCGCCAGCCCTAATCAGCCACCTTCGTGCGCCTCTCGAGGACGACCCCGAGAGCTCTTACCCGGCGGGACGGCCCGCCACCTTCGAGGATGCCTCGAATGTTCACCACCCTGCTCATCGCCAACCGTGGCGCCATTGGCTGCCGAATCCAGCGCACCCTGCGCGAGCTGGGCGTCGCCTCGGTCGCCGTCTACAGCGAAGCCGACCGCGCCAGCCGCCATGTCAGCGGTGCCGACCAGGCCTTCAGCCTCGGTGAGGGCGCCGCCGCGGCGACCTACCTGGACACCGCCAAGCTGCTCGACGTGGCTCGCCGCAGCGGCGCCCAGGCCATCCACCCCGGTTATGGCTTTCTCTCGGAGAACGCCGCCTTCGCCGAAGCCTGCGAGGTCGCCGGCATCGCCTTCGTCGGCCCTACCCCCGAGCAACTGCGCACCTTCGGCCTCAAGCACACCGCGCGCGCCCTGGCACGGGCCCAGGGCGTGCCCCTGCTGGAAGGCACCGAGCTACTGGAAGACCTGGCCGCCGCGCTGAGCGCTGCCGAGCAGATCGGCTATCCGGTGATGCTCAAGAGCACTGCGGGCGGCGGTGGCATCGGCATGCGCGTCTGCCGCTCGGCCAGCGACTTGAGCGAGGCCTTCGACGCTGTGCGCCGCCTGGGGCAGAACAACTTTAGTGACGCCGGCGTCTTTCTGGAGAAATACATCGAACGGGCGCGGCACCTGGAGGTGCAGGTGTTCGGCGATGGCCAGGGCGAGGTGCTAGCGCTGGGGGTGCGCGACTGCTCGGTGCAGCGGCGCAACCAGAAGGTACTGGAAGAAACCCCCGCGCCCAACCTGCCGGCCGGCATGGCCGAGGCGCTCTGCGCCGCCGCCCTGGCCCTGACCCGCGCGGTGGGTTATCGCAGCGCCGGTACCGTGGAATTCGTCTACGACAGCGCCGCCGACCGTTTCTATTTCCTGGAGGTGAACACCCGCTTGCAGGTCGAGCACGGGGTCACCGAGCAGGTCTGGGGCGTCGACCTGGTGCGCTGGATGATCGAACTGGCGGCCGGCGAACTGCCGCCGCTGGCCGAGCTGGCCCAGGGTCTCCATCCCGCGGGTCATGCCATCCAGGCGCGCCTCTATGCCGAGGACCCGGGCCGCGATTTCCAGCCGAGCCCGGGCTTGCTCACCCAGGTCGACTTCCCGGCCGCGGACGGCCGCGCCCTGCGCCTGGATACCTGGGTCGAGGCTGGCTGCGAGATCCCGCCCTACTTCGATCCCCTGGTGGCCAAGCTCATCGCCTGGGCGCCCGACCGCGACGCCGCTCGGCAGCGCCTCGACCAGGCCCTGGCCGAGACCCAGCTCTACGGCGTGGAAACCAATCGCGACTACCTGCGGCAGATCCTCGCCGCTGCACCCTTCACCAGTGGCCAGCCCTGGACCCGCTGCCTGGAAGGCCTCAGCTACCAGGCGACCACCCTGGAGGTGCTCAGCGCCGGCACCCAGACCACGGTGCAGGATGCCCCCGGTCGACTCGGCTACTGGTCGGTGGGGATTCCGCCGTCCGGCCCCATGGACGACCGCGCCCTGCGCCTGGGCAATCGTCTGCTGGGTAACGACGAGCGCGCCGCCGCCCTGGAAATCACCCTGGCCGGCCCCACCCTCAGATTCAACACCGCGGCCGTGGTGGCCATCACCGGCGCGGCCCTGCCGATCCTGCTGGATGACCAGCCCCAGGCCATGGACAGCGTCTTCCGGGTACCGGCCGGTGCCACCCTGCAATTGGGCGCCATCGAGGGCGCGGGTGCGCGCAGCTACCTTTGCCTACGCGGCGGCCTGGATCTACCCGAATACCTGGGCAGCCGCAGCACCTTCACCCTCGGCCAGTTCGGTGGTCATGGCGGCCGCGCCCTGCGCGCAGGCGACGTGCTGCATTTCCATGCCCTGAGTGACCCGAGCACGGGCGCCCGTCTGCCGGAGGCGCTGACCACGCACCTGCACGCCACTCGGACCCTGCGCGTCATCTACGGTCCCCATGGCGCGCCGGACTATTTCAGCCCGGCCTATCTCGACCTCTTTCTCGCCACCGACTGGGAGGTGCACTTCAATTCCAGCCGCACCGGGGTAAGGCTGATCGGACCCAAGCCGGAGTGGACGCGAGAGGACGGCGGTGAAGCCGGTCTGCATCCCTCCAATATCCACGATAATCCCTATGCGGTGGGCGCCGTGGATTTCACCGGCGACATGCCGGTCATCCTCGGCCCGGACGGGCCCAGCCTGGGCGGCTTCGTCTGCCCGGTCACGGTGATCGAGGCCGATCTCTGGCAACTGGGCCAACTCAAGGCCGGTGACCGGGTGCGCTTCCTGCCGGTGGACCTGGCCACAGCGCGGCGTCTGCAGCAGGCACGCCTGGCCGAGGAAAGCAGCTTGCAGCCGCAGGCGGAGATCGCCATCACGCCCGAGCGCGGCGATCCCGTGGTGCTGGACCTGGGCCAGGGCGCCGAGCGCCTGGTGGCGCGGCTCTCCGGGGACACCCATCTGCTGTTGGAGATCGGCCCAGCGGAGCTGGACCTGGCCCTGCGCTTTCGCGGCCATGGGCTGATGCAGGCGCTGGCCGCCCTGGCGCTGCCCGGCCTGTGCGAACTCACCCCTGGCATCCGCTCGCTGCAGGTGCACTACCAGCCCGAGGCGCTGCCGCTGCCCGAGCTGCTGGCGGCGGTCGGTCGCTGCTGGCAGGCGCTGGGCGATGCCCAGGACCTGCGGGTGCCCTCGCGCATCGTCCACCTGCCGCTATCCTGGGACGATCCGGCCTGCCGCCTGGCCATCGAGAAGTACGCCACCACGGTACGCAAGGACGCGCCCTGGTGCCCGAGCAACCTGGAATTCATCCGTCGGGTGAATGACCTAGACTCCCTGGAGGCGGTCAAGGGCATCGTCTTCGACGCCAGTTACCTGGTGATGGGGCTGGGCGATGTCTACCTCGGGGCACCGGTCGCCACCCCGCTCGATCCACGGCATCGGCTGGTGACCACCAAGTACAACCCGGCACGCACCTGGACCGCGGAAAACTCGGTGGGCATCGGCGGCGCCTATCTGTGCGTCTATGGCATGGAGGGACCGGGCGGTTACCAGTTCGTCGGTCGTACCCTGCAGATGTGGAATCGCTACCGCGAGGTCGAGGCCTTCCAGGGCCAGCCCTATCTGCTGCGCTTCTTCGACCAGATCCGCTTCTATGAGGTCTCGGCCGAGGAGTTGCTGCGCATCCGGGCGGATTTCCCCCTAGGGCGCGTGCCGCTACGTATCGAGGACAGCGAGCTGTCGCTGGCCGACTACCAGGCCTTCCTGGCCCGCGAAGCCGAGGGCATCGCCGCCTTCCGCAGCCGCCAGCAAGCCGCCTTCGCCGCCGAGCGGCAACGCTGGATCGACTCCGGCCAGGCGCATTTCGACAGCGTCGAGCCCCTCGCCGAGCCGACCACGGACGCGCCGCTCACGGCTGGCCAGCAGGCACTGGAAAGTCCGGTGGCCGGCAATCTCTGGCAGGCGCAGGTCCAGCCTGGCGACCAGGTGGACGCCGGCCAGCCGCTACTCGTCCTTGAATCCATGAAGATGGAAATCCCCCTGCTCGCTCCCTGCAGCGGCCGGATTCGCGACCTCCATGTCCAGCCCGGTTCGCCGGTCCGCGCCGGCCAGCGCCTGCTCGTCATCGACCAGAATTGAAGGAATCCGCCATGACATTCGACCTGCGCCTCGCCACCCTGCGCGCCGCCTATGCCGCCGGTACCCGGACGCCACGGGCTCTCGTGGCCGAACTTCTGGAAAAAGCTGAGCAGCTGAACCCTGAGTATCGGCTATTCATCCACCTGCTGACCCCGGCGGAACTGGAGCCCTATATGGCCGCACTCGACGGCCGCGACCCGGCCGAGCTGCCGCTGTACGGCATTCCCTTCGCGCTCAAGGACAATATCGACCTGGCCGGCATCCCCACCACGGCGGCCTGCCCGGCCTACGCCTATGTGCCCGAACGCTCCGCCACCCTGGTGGAGCGGCTGGTGGCCTTGGGCGCCATACCCCTGGGCAAGTGCAATCTCGATCAGTTCGCCACCGGCCTCAACGGCACCCGCTCGCCCTATGGCGCCTGCCGCAACAGCGTCCATCCGGATTACCCGTCCGGAGGCTCCAGCGCCGGTTCGGCACTGGCCGTGGCCCTGGGCGTCGCCAGTTTCGCCCTGGGTACGGATACCGCTGGCTCCGGGCGGGTGCCGGCGGCGCTGAACAACCTGGTCGGCCTCAAGGGCAGCAAGGGGCTGCTGTCCACCGCTGGCGTGGTACCGGCCTGCCAGACCCTCGACTGCGTGACTTTCTTTACCGCCACCGCCGCCGAAGCCAGCGAGTTGCTGGCCCTGGGCGCCCAGCCCGACCCGCGCGATCCCTATAGCCGCGCCAATCCGCAGTGGAACGACGCCAGCGCCTTCGGTACGCCGCGCCCCTTCCGTTTCGGCGTGCCGACCCAGCTGGAATTCCTCGGCTGCCCGGAAAGCCCCACGCTGTTCGCAGCGGCCAAGGCCCAGCTGGAAGCCCTGGGTGGTGAAGCCGTGCCGCTGGATCTTGCACCCTTTCTGGAAGCCGCCCGCCTGCTCTACGAAGGCCCCTGGGTAGCCGAGCGCTACGCCGTGGCCGGCGCCCTGATCGAGGCTGATCCGGAGGCGGTGCTGCCAGTGATCCGTGCCGTGCTGGAGAAGGCACCCGACGCCTCGGCGGTGGACGCCTTCCGCGCCGGCTACCGGCTACAGGCACTCAAGGCTCAGTGCGATGCCCTGCTCGCCGAGCTGGACTGCGTACTTACCCCGACCTATCCCCGGCCGGTCACCCTCGCCGAGCTGGCCGCCGAGCCGGTGGCACGCAACGCTGACCTCGGCTACTACACCAACTTCATGAATCTGCTGGACTACGCGGCGGTGGCGGTGCCCGCCGGGGTGATGAGCAACGGCCTGCCCTGGGGCGTGACGCTGTTCGGCCGGGTGTTCACCGACCAGTACCTGCTCAGCCTGGCGGCGGCGCTGCAAGAGAGCCAGGGCCTGCCGCTGGTGGGCGGGACTCTGCCGGACGCCGCCCTGCCCGCCCGCACCGCGCGCCATGATCGCGCCCGCCTGGTGGTCTGCGGCGCCCATCTGCAGGGCCTGCCACTCAACGGCCAACTACTCGCCCGCGGCTCCCGCCGCCTGGCCCTGACCCGGAGCGCGCCGCGCTATCGCCTCTATGCCCTGGCTGGCGGACCGCCCTTGCGGCCCGGCATGGTAAGGGTCGAGCAGGATGGAGCAGCCATCGAGGTGGAAGTCTGGGAACTGCCCAGCAGCGAACTGGGCAGCTTCCTCACCGGCATCCCCGCCCCGCTCGGCCTGGGCAAGGTCGAGCTGGCCGACGGCAGCTGGGAAACCGGCTTCATCTGCGAGCCCTATGGCCTGGCGGGAGCCGAGGACATCACCGCCCATGGCGGCTGGCGTGCCTGGCTGGCGGCGGGTAAAGGCAGCTAGTACGCGCCTGAGGGGCCTCTAATCGAGAGCGCGGACCTGCAATCCTTGCCCGCGCTCTTCGGCCACCAGGCGACAGGCCTCAGGCCGCTCCAGCAGATAAGCGGCCACCGCCGGCTCCAGCACCCGCCGCAGGCGCCGGACGAGGTCGCGGGCGCCGAAGCGGGCGTCGTGTCCCTGGCAGAGCAAGGCCCTGGCGCCCTCATCCAGCTCCAGGCTGCGCCCGCGGCGGCCCAGGCGCTGGTTGAGCTTGGCCAGTTCGATATCGAGCAGGCCGGGCAGCCAGTCATGCTCGAGGCGCTGGAAGGCCAGGATCCGATCGATGCGGTTGAGGAACTCCGGGTCGAAGTGGTCGTGCAGCGCCTCTTCCAGCACGCGATCCTGGTCATGGGGCAGCAGGTTGAGCCAGCGCCGCCAGCCGTGCTCGAAGCGGGCGCGGTAGGCCTGTACGGCGCGGGCGCCCAGGTTACTGGTCATGAAGATGAGGCTGTTGCGGAAATCGAGGCGCTTGCTGCCGGCGCTGAGCACCAGCTGGCCGCTGTCGAGTACGTTTAGCAAGGTGCGGATGACCTGGCGATCGGCCTTTTCCAGCTCGTCGAACAGCACGATACCGGGGCGGCCATAGCTGCCGGCGATGGCCTCGGCATCGAACAGGGTGGTGCCTTCCTTGCTGCCCACGTAGCCGGGTGGCGCCCCGGCCAGGGCCGCGGCGTAGTGTTCCTGGGCCAGGGTGTTCATGTCGATGCGGCAGAGGGCGTCCGCGCGGCCGTGGATGGCCTGGGCCAGCAGCCGCACGATCTCGGTCTTGCCGACACCGGTGGGGCCGATGAACAGGCTGACGCCGAGCGGCCGCTCCGGATCGCCGATGTCGGCCTTGACCACCTTCAGCAGCGCCTCTACCTGGTCGAGCACGGCATCCTGGCCGAGGATGCGCCCCCGCAGCAGCGCCATCACCGCCGCCGGCTCGAAGAGGAAGCGCGAGGGCAGTGGCGCCTGGCCCTCGGGGGCCAGCTGGCTGCGGTTGTGCTCCAACAGGTCATTGACGAATGGCATGCTCCCTCCCCGCGCGGCCTACTTCAGCCCAGCTGGCGTTCCTGGCCCGGATGGGGCAGTTCGCCCACCGGGCAGTCCGCCACCCCGATGGTGGAGCGGGTCATCCGCTCGACGTCCGCCTGGGCCTTCTGCGCATCCAGTACCCAGGTGCGGTAGAAGTCGAAGGGACAATCGGCCACGCCCTTGTCGCCATCGCCGGAGTTGTAGACGCCGGTGTAGCCGCGGTGCAGCAACTTGAACAGGTGGTTCTGCGACTGGTCGTTGGCGCGGGCGTCGCGGATCTGCGAGACCGACAGCTGGGCGTACTGGATGCCCATCTCTTCCTCACCGCATTCGCCCAGGGTGCGGCCGTCGAAGCCGATCAGCGCCGAGTGGCCGAAGTAGCTGTACACCCCGTCGAAGCCGGCAGCGTTGGCCACCGCCACATAACAGTTGTTGGCCCAGGCCATGGTCTTGGCCATCAGCACCTGCTGTTCCTTGGCCGGATACATGTAGCCCTGGCAGCGCACGATCAGTTCGGCGCCCTTCATCGCGCAATCGCGCCAGATCTCCGGGTAGTTGCCGTCGTCGCAGATGATCAGGCTGATCTTCAGGCCCTTGGGGCCTTCGCTGACGTAGGTGCGGTCGCCGGGATACCAGCCCTCGATGGGGCACCAGGGAATGCACTTGCGGTACTTCTGCACGATCTCGCCCTGGTCGTTGATCAGCACCAGGGTGTTGTACGGGGCCTTGTGCGGATGCTCCTCGTGGCGCTCGCCGGTGAGGGAAAAGATGCCCCAGGTCCTGGCCTCGCGGCAGGCGGCGGCGAAGATCGCCGTCTCCTCGCCGGGGATGGTCGCGGCGGTAGCCATCATCTCGTCGCGGTCATACATGATCCCCATGGTGCTGTACTCGGGAAACACCACCAGGTCCATGCCCGGCAGGCCAAGCTTCATGCCCTTGATCATCGCGGCGATCTGGCGGGCGTTGTCGAGGACCTCCGCCTTGGTATGCAGGCGCGGCATCCGGTAGTTGACGACAGCCACGCCGACGGTGTCGGGGCTGCTGGAGATATCGCCATGGCGCATCGGGTTGCTCCTTCGGAAGGGATGAAGCGGAGATCAGTGGCTGATCATCCAGGGCCGGGTCGACGGACTGGTCTTCAGCCCATGGGGATTGGCCTTGCTGCGCGCCACCGGCTTGCTCGGGGCGCAGCAACTGCAGCCGGCACCGTGGCTGCGCTTGGCCTGGTATTCCTCCAGCGATTGGGGCGCGTGGCGCGCCCGCTCGTTGGTCTCATGGGCGCGGCGCTGGCCGCCCGCCAGGGTCGCGAGACCCGGCGCGCTGAGGATCACCCGCGGGCTGGGCGTTGCGCAGGCGGGACAGCTGCAGGGATCGTCACGCTGGGCCATGGGCCGCAGCAGGGTGAAGTCACCGCAATGCGGGCAGTCGTATTCGTAGATCGGCATGACGAACTCCTTGGCGAGCGGGCCGCTACTTGTCGTAGGCGATGGGCATGTCGATGCTGCCGTCCAGGTAGCGGGTCGGGCCGGCGGCGCTGGGGTTGATGTCGAATTCGAAGATGTCGGTCGGCAGCCAGAGGGTGGCGCAGGCGTTGGGGATGTCGACCACCCCGCTGATATGCCCCTGCACCGGTGCCGAGCCCAGCAGCGAATAGCCCTGGGCGCCGCTGTAGCCGAATTTCTTCAGGTACTCGATGGCGTTGAGGCAGGCCTGCTGGTAGGCCAGGTTGACGTCCAGGTAGTGCTGCTTGCCGGCATCGTCCACCGAGATGCCTTCGAAGATCAGGAAGTTGTTGTAGGTGGGCACGATGGGGCTGGGCTTGAAAATGGGATTCTTGATGCCGTACTTGGCCATGCCGCCCTTGATCAGCTCGACCTTCATGTGCACCCAGCCGGCCATCTCGATGGCGCCGCAGAAGGTGATCTCGCCATCGCCCTGGCTGAAGTGCAGGTCGCCCACCGAGAGCCCGGCGCCCTCGACGTAGACCGGGAAGAATATCTTCGAACCCCGCGAGAGGTCCTTGATGTCACAGTTGCCGCCGTGCTCGCGCGGCGGCACGGTACGCGCACCGGTCGCCGCGGCGGCATCACGGGCGGCGCCGGTGAGCTTGCCCAGGTGAGCGGTGGCGGCGAACGGCGGGTTGGCCAGCGGTGGCACCCGGGTCGGATTGCTGTCGATCAACTCCTGTTCGCGGGCGTTCCAGTTGGCCAGCAGCTTGGGGTCCGGCAGGCAACCGATCAGGCCGGGGTGGATCAGCCCGGCGAAGCGCACGCCCGGGATGTGCCGGCTCTTGGTGAACATCCCTTCGAAGTCCCAGATGGATTTCTGCGCCGAGGGAAAGTAATCGGTGAGAAAGCCGCCACCGTTCTGCTTGGAGAAGAAGCCGTTGAAGCCCCACAACGAATCGGCCTTGGCACCGATGTCGAGCAGATCGACCACCAGCAGGTCGCCCGGCTCGGCGCCCTTGACCCCCACCGGACCGGACAGGTAGTGCACGGTGGAGAGGTCGACGTCGCGCACGTCGCTGGCGTCGTCGTCGTTCTTGATGGCGCCACCGGTCCAGTCGTAGGTTTCCAAGATGAAGTCGTCACCTGGCTTGACCCAGCAGGCCATGGGGATGTCGGGATGCCAGCGGTTGTGGACGTTCTCGTTCTCGGTGGCGGCCTGGGTGAGGTCGACCTGGATCAGGGTGTCGGTCATGACGAAGCTCCTTGGACCTGGTGGGTAGCCCGCGCATCGGGGCCGGGTGAGTGCCGGAGCTAGTCTTGATGCCAGGACGAAAGGGGGAAATACGTTGGATGACGTAGCGACCGCCTCAGGGCGCCCCGCATCCGCAGGTTGCAAGTGGCCACGCCCTGCGGATCGATGAGTGCGCTACAGTTCACCGGCGGCGCCCTGCCGGCCCTCATCGCCAACCCGAGGTTGGTGCAACCCGCTCATGCCTGGACCCCGTCGATGAGTGCAGAAGACTCGACCCCGCCCACCCCTTCCGACCCACTGTTCAACCTCTCGCTGGGCAAAGGCCTGCAGGTCCTGCAGACCTTCATGGCGCAGCGCAGCCTGACGCTCGGCGAGATCGCCCGGCTGACCGACATGAACAAGGCTTCCGCGCAGCGCGCCGTGCACACCCTCGAAGTGCTGGGCTACGTCGGTCGGGACCCCCACACCCGACGCTTCCGGCTGCTGCCGAAGGTCATCGAGCTGGGCTTCAACTACCTGGTGGGTCATCCCCTGGTGCGGCTGGCGCATCCCTACCTGGCGCAACTCGCCCAGGCCTCCGGCGAGACCGCCAGCCTCACCGAGCCGGTCGACCAGAGCATGGTGTACATCGCCCAGATCATGACCACCCAGACCATCCCGGTGCTCACGCCGGTGGGGATGCGCATTCCCATGTACTGCACCAGTTCGGGACGGGCCTACCTGGGGTGCCTGGACGACACCGAAATCCGGGCCGTGCTGGGCGCGGCGCCGCGCGAGGCCCGCACCCCCAGCACCCTGACCGACGTCGAGGCCATCCTCACCCGCATCCAGACCGCTCGCCACCTGGGCTACGCCATCAATTGCGAGGAACTGTTCCTCGGCGACATGGGCATCGCCGCCCCCATCGTCGACCGGCACGGCGTGCCGGCAGGCGCCGTGCACCTCTCGCCGCCGACCAGCCGCTGGACCCTGGAAGAGGCGACGCAGCGCCTCGCGCCCCTGGTGCGCGACTGCGCCCGCAGCATATCCGAGTCCCTCGCGCACTAACGGCGCACGGCACACGGGTCTGCGCACCGTTTTGACTGGGGCCAGACCGGCGGGTCGCGCACCCGGTTGGTCCTGAGAGACGTCTGGCTCGCCGCCCAGCCACAGGCGACTGCCAAGTTGAATCGATAATCGATACCTATCTATCGATTGGCACGTGCGTTGCTTTTTCACCCTCAGCCAACTTCAACCGATGAGGGATACCGATGAGCGATGACACCAACCGTTCCGCGCCGCTTGCCCGGCTTGCCGGGCTGACCCTCGCCCTGGCCTGCGCCCTCGGCGGCAGCAGTCTGGCCGCAGCGCAGGAGAAGACCCTGCGCATCGCCATGACCGCCGGGGACATCCCCCGCACCCTGGGCCAGCCGGACCAGGGCTACGAGGGCAATCGCTTCACCGGTATCACCCTCTACGACGGCCTGACCCAGTGGGACCTCAGCGCGGCGGACAAGCCCAGCGTGCTCATCCCCGACCTGGCGGAATCCTGGTCGGTCGACCCCAACGACCACACCAAGTGGATCTTCAAGCTGCGCCAAGGCGTGACCTTCCACGATGGCTCGCCCTTCGATGCCAAGGCGGTGGTGTGGAACGTCGACAAGGTGCTGAACAAGACGGCGCCGCAATACGATCCCTCGCAGATCGGCGTCACGGCCTCGCGCATGCCGACCCTGAGGTCCGCCCGGGTGATCGACCCCTATACCGTCGAACTCACCACCGCCGAGCCGGACTCCTTCCTGCCCTACAACCTGACCAACCTGTTCATGGCCTCGCCGACCCACTGGCAGGCCAAGTTCGACGCCGTGCCGGCCGCCGTGACCGATCCGGCGCAACGCGCCCAGCAGGCCTGGACGGCCTTCGCCGCCGACGCCTCCGGTACCGGCCCGTTCAAGATGGCCAAGTTCGTCCCGCGCGAGCGCCTGGAGCTGGCGGCCAACCCCGCCTACTGGGACCCCAAGCGCCGCCCGCACATCGATCACGTGGTGCTGCTGCCCCTGCCCGAAGCCAGCGCCCGCACCGCCGCCCTGATGTCCGGCCAGGTGGACTGGATCGAAGCGCCGGCGCCGGATGCCCTCGACGCCATCAAGGCGCGTGGCTACAAGATCTATTCCAACCTGCAGCCGCATCTCTGGCCCTGGCAGTTCTCCCTGCTGCCGCAGTCGCCGTTCCATGACAAGCGCGTGCGCCAGGCGGCGAACCTCTGCGTGAACCGGGACGAACTCAAGACCCTGCTCAGCGGGCAGATGGAGCCGGCGACCGGGGTGGTGGAGCCGGGTGATCCCTGGCGGGGCTCGCCCAGCTTCCAAGTCCGCTACGACGTGGCCGCGGCGCAGAAGCTGATGGCCGACGCCGGCTACTCCGCCGACCACCCGGCCAAGATCAAGGTGCAGACCTCCGCCTCGGGTTCCGGCCAGATGCAGCCGCTGCCGATGAACGAGTACATCCAGGAAAACCTCAAGCAGTGCTTCTTCGACGTGCAGTTCGACGTCCTGGAATGGAACACCCTCTATTCGAGCTGGCGCCTCGGTGCCAAGGACCCGGCGGCGCACGGCGCGGACGCGACCAACGTCAGCGCGGCGACCATGGATCCCTTCTTCGCCATGGTGCGCTTCGTCAGCAGCAAGGCCTTGCCGCCGGTCTCCAACAACTGGGGCTACTACACCAACGAGCAGACCGACCAGCTCATCGCCAAGGCCCGTACGTCCTTCGATGAACAGGCGCGCAACCAGGCCCTGGGCGTACTGCACGCCAACATCGTCGACGAGGCGCCCTTCCTCTTCGTCGCCCACGACGTCGGCCCGCGCGCCCTGTCGCCGAAGATCGGGCATGTGGTGCAACCCCGCAGCTGGTTCATCGACATCGCCACCATGACCATGGACTGACGCCGCCTGAACCGCCCCCCGGGGCGGTCAGCCCCGTGCCTCGCCGGCACGGACTCCCGCAGGCACAGGCCCGGAGGCTTACCACCATGCTCGGCTATCTGCTTCGCCGTCTGCTCTATGCACTCCCCATCATGCTCGGGGTGGCCTTCCTCTGTTTCATGCTGGTGCACATAGCACCGGGCGATCCGCTGGTGTCCATCCTGCCCGCGGATGCCTCGGCCGAACTGCAGCGGCAGATGATGAGGGTCTACGGCTTCGATCGACCGCTGCCGGAGCAATTCCTGCGCTGGGTATGGCGCGCCCTGCACGGCGACCTGGGCACCTCCATCGCCACCAGCCGACCGGTGACCGGGGAGGTGCTCAAGGCGGTCGGCAACACCCTGATGATCGCCCTCCTCGCCAGCCTGATCGGCTTCAGCCTGGGCTCGCTGTTCGGCTTCGTCGCCGGCTACTTCCGCAACTCCTGGGCCGACCGCCTGGCCTCGCTGGTATCGGTCATCGGCGTCAGCCTGCCCAACTACTGGCTGGGCATGGTGCTGGTCATCGTCTTTTCCGCCCAGCTGATGTGGCTGCCGGCCACCGGCGCCGGACCGGGCGGATCCAGCGACTGGCGCTGGGACTGGGCCCACGTCCAGTACCTGATCCTGCCGGCGGTGACCATGTCCTTCATCCCCATGGGCATCGTCGCCCGCACCGTGCGGGCCCTGGTGGCCGACACCCTGGCGCAGGAATTCGTCATCGGCTTGCGCGCCCGCGGCCTGAGCGAAGGCGGGGTGCTGCGCCATGTGGTGAAGAACTGCGCGCCCACCGCCCTGGCGGTGGTGGGCCTGCAACTGGGCTACCTGCTCGGCGGCTCGATCCTGATCGAGACGGTGTTCGCCTGGCCCGGCACCGGCTTCCTGCTCAACCAGGCGATCTTCCAGCGCGACCTGCCGCTGCTGCAGGGCTCGATCCTGATCCTGGCGCTGTTCTTCGTGATGCTGAACCTGCTGGTCGACGTCCTCCAGACCGTCCTCGACCCCCGTATCGAACGAGGCTGACATGACCGCCGCCATCCAGACGTCCCTCACCCCCGCCGCGCCCGGTGTCGCACGCTCGCGCAGCCACCTCGCCAACGTGCTGCACCGGCTGGTGCGCAACCCGCTGGCGATGGTCTCGGCCAGCATCATCCTGCTGCTGATCCTCATGGCGGTGTTCGCCCCCTGGATCATGCCCCACGATCCCTTCGCCACCTCGATGCTCAAGCGGCTCAAGCCCATCGGCACGCCGGGGCTGCCGCTGGGCGGCGACGAACTCGGCCGGGACCTGCTCTCGCGGCTGATCCTCGGCGCCCGCCTGTCGCTGTTCATGGGCATCGCCCCGGTGATCCTGGCCTTCGTCCTCGGCGGCACCCTCGGCATCGTCGCCGGCTACGCCGGTGGCTGGCTGAACACGGTCATCATGCGCTGCATCGACGTGCTCTACGCCTTTCCCTCGGTGCTGCTGGCCATCGCCCTGTCCGGCGCCCTGGGGGCGGGCATCACCAATGCCCTGGTGTCCCTGACCATCGTCTTCGTGCCGCAGATCGCCCGCATCGCCGAGAGCGTGACCACCGCGGTGCGGCGCAGCGACTACGTGGACGCGGCGCGGGCCAGTGGCGCCTCGGCGCTGCTGATCGTGCGTAAGCACGTACTGGGCAACGTGATAGGGCCCATCTTCGTCTATGCCACCAGCCTGATCTCGGTGTCGATGATCCTGGCCTCGGGGCTGTCGTTCCTCGGCCTCGGCGTCAAGCCGCCCGAGCCCGAGTGGGGGCTGATGCTCAATACCCTGCGCACCGCCATCTACAGCCAGCCCTGGGTCGCCGCCCTGCCCGGCCTGCTGATCTTCATCACCTCGGTGTCCTTCAACATGCTCGCCGATGGCCTGCGTTCGGCCATGGAGGTCAAGCAATGAACCGGTCTCCCGCTCCTGCCCCGGTCGACCGGCGCGACCTCGGCGGCCCCGCCCAGCCGCTGCTGATCGTGCGCGACCTGAAGAAGCATTTTCCCTTGCAGAAGACTGGCTTCAGCCTGCGGCGCGAACGCCTGGCGGTGCGCGCGGTGGACGGCGTGAGCTTTACCCTGCTCAAGGGCGAGACCCTGGGCGTGGTGGGCGAATCCGGCTGCGGCAAGTCCACCACCGCCCGGCTGCTGATGCAGCTTACCCGCCAGGACAGCGGCGAGCTGGTGTTCGACGGCCAGACCGTCGGCGAGGTGTTGCCCCTGCGCGACTATCGCCGGCAGACCCAGATGGTGTTCCAGGACAGCTACGCCTCGCTCAATCCGCGCATGACCATCGAGGACTCCATCGCCTTCGGCCCGAGCGTGCATGGCGTTTCCCGCGCCGAGTCCCTGATTCGCGCCCATGACCTGCTGGCGCGGGTCGGACTGGAGCCGAGTCGCTTCGCCGGGCGCTATCCCCACGAGCTGTCCGGTGGCCAGCGGCAGCGCGTCAATATCGCCCGGGCGCTGGCGCTGGAGCCGCGACTGATCATCCTCGACGAATCGGTCTCCGCGCTCGACAAGTCGGTGGAGGCCCAGGTGCTGAACCTGCTGGCGGATTTGAAAGAGGCGCTGGGGTTGACCTACGTCTTCATCAGCCATGACCTCAATGTGGTGCGCTACGTCTCCGACCGGGTGCTGGTGATGTACCTCGGCGAGGTGGTCGAGGTGGGCGAGGCCGAGGCCCTGTTCGAGCGGCCCCTGCATCCCTATACCCGGGCACTGCTGCGCTCCATGCCCAGTACCGATCCCCTGCACCGGACCGAAGAAGCGCCGCTGGCGGGCGATCCGCCCAATCCCATAGCGCCTCCGCCCGGCTGCCGTTTCCATACCCGCTGCGAACATGCGCAAGCCGTCTGCGCCCAGCGCGCGCCGCGCTTCGCCGAGACCGAGCCGGGACGCAGCGTGGCCTGCCTGCGTTACGAGCCGGACTCCGGCTACGTCCTGGCCGCCACCCCTACCCTGGAGGCAAGCCATGTCTGAAGCCCTCATCCAGCTGCGTGACCTGCACGTGGAAT
Source organism: Pseudomonas sp. No.117 (assembly GCF_054558395.1). Taxonomy (NCBI): domain Bacteria; kingdom Pseudomonadati; phylum Pseudomonadota; class Gammaproteobacteria; order Pseudomonadales; family Pseudomonadaceae; genus Pseudomonas; species Pseudomonas sp. No.117. Next base: position 145,330 of record NZ_BAAJNP010000004.1, on the reverse strand, counting down.
TCCACCCGCCGGGCAAGCGCATCCAGGCGGTCAACGGTGTGTCCCTGGAGGTCGGCCAGGGCGAGGTGCTGGCGCTGATCGGCGAGTCCGGCTCCGGCAAGAGCGTAACGCTGCGCGCCCTGATGCGGCTGCATCCGGAAAAGACCACCCGCTATGCCGGCGGCCTGCAGATCGCCGGGGAAGATGTGCTGGCCCTATCCAGCAAGGCACTGACCCGGCTGCGTGGCAAGCGCGTCGCCATGATCTTCCAGGAGCCGCTGCTGGCCCTCGACCCGGTGTACACCCTGGGGCAGCAGATCAGCGAGGCCATCCGCCGCCACGAGGGGCTGAGCAAGGCCGAGGCCCGGGCTCGGGCCCTGCAGCTGTTCGAGCGGGTACGCATCCCCAGCCCGGAACGTCGCCTCGACGCCTTCCCCCATGAGATGTCCGGTGGCATGCGCCAGCGCGCCATGATCGCCCTGGCGCTGGCCTGCAATCCGCAGGTGCTGCTGGCCGACGAGCCGACCACGGCGCTCGACGCCACGGTGCAGATCCAGATCCTGCTGTTGCTGCGCGAGCTGCAACGCGAGCTAGGCCTGTCCATCGTCTTCGTCACCCATGACATCGGCGCCGCCGCGGAGGTCGCCGACCGCATGGCGGTGATGTACGCCGGGCGCATCGTCGAGGAAGGCCCAGCGGCCGTGCTGCTGACCCAACCCCGCCATCCCTACACCCAGGCGCTGCTGAAAAGCCGTAGCGAAGGCGCCCTGCAAAAGGGCAGGCGCCTGGACAGCATCGGCGGCGCGCCGCCGGACCTGGCCCGCCTACCGCCCGGTTGTGCCTTCGCCGAGCGCTGCGGACTGGCCCAGGAACACTGCCACCAGGCGGTGCCGGAGGCGACCCCGCTCGGCCACGGCCACCGCGCGGCCTGCTGGCAACTGGCGCAGACCGCACCGCCCAGCGCCCCTCACTGAATATCGTTCGAACGCTTGCGGAGCCCCCATGAACGCCCACGCACACTGCTACCTGCCCTACCCCGCCAGTCCCGTGCCCCACGCGGACACTGGCCCTCTCGGCGGCCTGAGCTTCGCCGTCAAGGACCTCTTCGACGTCGCCGGCTATCCCACCGGCTGTGGCAATCCGCACAAGCTGGCCGCGTCCGGACTCAAGTCCAGCCATGCCCCGGTCGTCCGGCAGTTGCTGGAGGCCGGTGCCCGCTTCACCGGCAAGGTCATCACCGATGAACTGGCCTTTTCCATGACCGGCAAGAACGCCCACTTCGGCACGCCGCGCAATGGCGCCGCACCCCTGCGGATTCCCGGTGGCTCCAGCTCCGGCTCGGCCTCGGCGGTATCCAACGGCCTGTGCGACTTCGCCCTCGGCACCGACACCGGCGGCTCGGTACGGGCGCCGGCCAGCCACTGCGGGCTGATCGGCTTGCGTCCCACCCACGACCGCGTCAGCCTGGACGGCTGCATGCCGCTGGCCCACAGCTTCGATACCTGCGGCTGGTTCGCCCGCGATTTGAACACCTTCGCCCGGGTCGGCGACGTGCTGCTCGGCGCGGATCCCAGCCCCCTGCCAGCGCTGCCGCGACTGCTGCTGGCGACCGACCTCCTGGCCCTGGTCACCCCCAGCGTCCGCGAGGCCACCCGCGCCCTGCTGGACGAGCTCGAATTGCTGCCGACCCCGGTCAAGGGCGCGGTGCTGCCCCTGGACGAACTCTACTGGGCCTTCCGCCACATCCAGGGCCGCGAGGTCTGGGAGAACCAGGGTGAGTTCCTCTCGCGCCATCCGGTGCAGCTCGGTCCGGGCGTGAAGGAGCGCGTGGCCTGGGCCCAGACCCTCGACGACGGCCAGGTCGCGTCCGCCAGGCAGACGGCAGGGGACTTCGCGGAACGCTTCCAGGCGCTGCTCGGCCGGGACGGCGTGCTCCTGCTGCCGACCATGCCGGACGTCGCGCCGCTGCTGAGTACCTCGGACGAGGCGCTGGAGGACTACCGCAACCTGTCCATCCGCCTGCTCTGCCTGTCGGTGCTGTCCGGCTGTCCCCAACTCTCCCTGCCGCTGCTGCAGGTCGATGGTGCGCCCCTGGGGCTGTCGCTGATCGGCCCGCGTGGCAGCGATCTCTCCCTCATCGCCCTGGCCCGTCGCCTGACCGGCCAGCGTCTGTCCTGACTGGAGCTACCCATGACCCTGCAGATCAACTCTGACCGCCTCTGGCAGTCCCTGATGCACCTCGCCGAGATCGGCGGCACCGCCAAGGGTGGCGTCTGCCGCCTGGCGCTGACCGACCTGGACCGCCAGGGGCGTGACCTCTTCGTGGCCTGGTGCCAGGAAGCCGGGCTGGGCATACGGGTGGACGCCATCGGCAACATCTTCGCCCGTCGTGAAGGCAGCGACCCCACGCGCCGGGCCATCGCCATGGGCAGCCATATCGATACCCAGCCCACCGGCGGCAAGTTCGATGGCAACTTCGGCGTCCTCGCCGGCCTGGAGGTGCTGCGCACCCTCGACGACGCCGGCATCCGCACCGCCGCGCCCCTGGAGGTGGTGGCCTGGACCAACGAGGAAGGCTCGCGCTTCGTCCCGGTCATGATGGGCTCCGGCGTGTTCAGCGGCGCCTTCGGCCTGGACGAGGTGTTGCTGCAACAGGACATCGACGGCCTGACCGTGGGTGGTGAACTGGCGCGCATCGGCTACGCCGGCAGCCAGGCGCCCGGCGAGGTGCCCAACGGGATGTTCGATGCCTATTTCGAGGCCCACATCGAACAGGGACCGGTCCTGGAGGCCCACGACCTGACCATCGGCGTGGTTCCCGGCGCCCTCGGCCAGCGCTGGTACGACGTGGTGGTCACCGGCATGGAGGCCCATGCCGGTCCCACGCCCATGAACCAGCGCCACGATGCGCTGCTGGCGGCCGCCCAGCTGGTGCAGCGGATCAACCAGATCGCCCTCGACCACGCCCCCCATGCGCGGGCCACGGTCGGCTTCATGCAGGTGTCGCCCAACTCGCGCAACACCATCCCCGGTACGGTCAAGTTCTCCGTCGACCTGCGCGCCCTCGACGACGAAGTGCTGTCCGCCATGGACCAGGCGCTACGGGACAGCTGCGCGGCGCTGATGGCCAGCGATGCGCGGCTGGAGGTCGCCGTGGAACAGGTCGTCTACTTCAAGCCCTGTCACTTCGATGCCGACTGCATCGGGCTGGTGCGCAGCGCCGCGGACACCCTGGGGCTGGCCAGCATGGACGTAGTCAGCGGCGCCGGCCACGACGCCGTCTATCTGGCCGCGGTGGCGCCCAGCGCCATGATCTTCGTGCCCTGCAAGGACGGCATCAGCCACAACGAGCTGGAGGATGCCCAGCAGGAACACCTGGCCGCGGGCGCCAATGTGTTGCTGCACGCGGTGCTGGCCCGGGCGTCCTGAGGGATATTCTCGTGCTGTGCTTCAGAAGCGATCGTCCGAAACAGCACACGTGCAAGCGGACAGCGGACGTTCGCTATCGCGGCCATGCCGGTGCGCCGTAGCGACCGTTCCTACAGGTGAGGTACGACGGTTTATCTCGATCTTGCCGGGACTGATGGACCTGAACGCTGGCTCGGATAGCCCCCTCTCCCTTCGGGAGAGGGTTGGGGTGAGGGCGGCACCTTGCCACCAAGTCTCCAGTGGAAAAGGCTGCGCCGTTTTCCACGCTACCGTTGTATCCATAGCGATAAGGCGGTTGCTCCTATAGGCGAGCCGATACCCGTAGGAGGGTCGCTACGGCGCACCGGCATGCCCGGCGATCAATGCGTGACGAACCAGCGACGACGAACAGCCTCTCAGACCGACAGATAGCGGCTGATGGTCGCCTCGTCGACCTTGTCACGGGTCTCCTCCACCACGAAGCGGCCCTTCTCGATCACCAGGAAGCGGTCGGCGATGTCGAGGGTGAAGGACAGCACCTGCTCGGACACTACTATGGTCAGGTCCCGCATGCTGCGGATCTCCTTCAGGGTGCGGGCGATGTCCTTGATGATCGAGGGCTGGATGCCCTCGGTCGGCTCGTCCAGCAGCAGCACCTTGGGATTGGTGGCCAGGGCGCGGGCGATGGCCAGTTGTTGCTGCTGGCCACCCGAGAGGTTGCCGCCCTTGCGCTGGCGCATCTCGTGCAGCACCGGGAACAGCGCATAGAGATCGTCCGGCACCCTGCCCCTGGCCGAGGCCGGCAGGCCGGTCTGGATGTTCTCCAGCACCGTCATGTGGGAAAAGATCATCCGCCCCTGGGGCACGTAGGCGATGCCGCGCTCGACCCGCTGGTGGGTTTCCAGTGCCGATACGTCTTGCCCGTCCACTGACACGCTGCCGCTCCAGCTTGGCAGGATGCCCATGAGGCTACGGAAGAAGGTGCTCTTGCCCATGCCGTTGCGCCCCATGACGGCAACGATTTCCTGTTTCGCCACGTCCAGGCTGAGTTCGTGGAGGATGCGGCTCTGGCCGTAGCCGGAGACGAGGTTCTGGATGGTGAACATGGCCGGGATCTCCGTGATCGGCTGCGTGAATTGGGGATAGCCGGGGTCTCAAAACCTGTTCACGATCTCGCGAGCTAGAGACAAACAAGACCTAGGCGGCCCCGCGAAAATGCCTGAGGAAGCGGATCAGACTCGCGCTCGAGTTTACGAGTGGTAAACGAGCATTCCGACGGGGCTGGCCTTCCAGGGCATTTTCAACGCCGTTTGGCCGACGCGCAGCAGATCGTGAACAGGTTTTCAGTGCCCCAGGTACACCTCGATGACCTTGGGATCGCCCTGCACCGCCTCCATGCTGCCTTCGGCCAGCACCTTGCCCTGGTGCAGCACCGTGACCTTATGGGCGATGCTCTTGACGAACTCCATGTCGTGTTCGATGACCAGCACCGAGCGCCCCTGGCTGATGCGATTTAGCAACTCGGCGGTCTGGGACCGCTCGGACACGCTCATGCCCGCCACCGGCTCGTCGAGCATCAAGAGTTCCGGGTCCTGCATCAGCAGCATGCCGATCTCCAGCCACTGCTTCTGGCCGTGGGAGAGCAGGTCCGCCTGCTGGTGCAGCAGCTCGGCGAGAAAGATCTGCTCGGCCACCTCCGCTACCCGGGCGACCACTGCCGCGCTGCGCTTGAAGAAGAGCGCGCCGAACACCTTGCGGCCTTCCGGATAGGACATCTCCAGGTTCTCGAACACCGTGAGGTTTTCGTAGATCGAGGGGTTCTGGAACTTGCGACCGACGCCGGCACGGACGATGTCGAATTCCTTCATTTTGGTCAGCTCGCGGCCGTTGAATTCGATGCTGCCGGCGGTGGCGCGGGTCTTGCCGCAGATCAGGTCGAGTACCGTGGTCTTGCCGGCGCCATTGGGGCCGATCACAACGTGCACCTCGTTGCGGTCGACATAGAGGTTGAGGTCGTTCACCGCCTTGAAGCCGTCGAAGGAGACGGTCAGGCCTTCGATGGCCAGCACCGGCTTGGCCAGCTGGAAACCGACGGGACTGGTGTTCATGGCGTAGTCTCCAGCGGGGATGGCTTGGCAGCGGTGGGCTTGGCCGGTGCGGCGACGGTGCGGGCCGGCTGGCGTCTGAGGCGGGCGATCAGGGGCAGGCCATGGCTCTTCCACAGACCGGCGAGGCCATTGGGGAAGTAGAGGACCACCGCGATGAACAGCCCGCCCATCAGGTACAGCCAGAGTTCGGGGAAGGACTCGGAGAAGTAGGTCTTGCCGAAATTCACCAGCAGGGTGCCGTACACCGCGCCGAGCAGCGACAGGCGCCCGCCGACGGCGGCGAAGATCACCATCTCGATGGAGGGCACGATGCCGACGAAGGACGGCGACATGAAACCCACCTGCAGGGCGAACATGGCCCCGCCCACCGCCGAGAAGGCCGCGGCCACGCAGAACACGAAGATCTTGAAGCTGGCCACGTCGTAGCCGGAGAAGCGCACCCGCTCTTCCTTGTCGCGCATGGCCACCAGCAACCGGCCGAGCTTGGAGGCCAGCACGAAGCGGGCGAGCAGGATGCAAGCGAACAGCAGGCCGGCGTTGATGAAATAGAGGGTGACCTTGGCGCTGTCCGGGCGGATATCCCAGCCCAGTACCGTCTTCAGGTCGGTGATGCCGTTGACCCCGCCGGTGAGGCCCTGCTGGCCGATGATGAGGATGCTCAGGATGGCGGCGATGGCCTGGGTGACGATGGAGAAATAGACGTCCCCGACCCGCCGCTTGAACATCGCCATACCGATGATGAAGGCCAGTAGCGCCGGTACCACGACGACCGCCACCAGGGTGAAGCCGAAACTGTGGAACGGCTGCCAGAGCCACGGCAGTTCGGTGATCTGGTTCCAGTCCATGAAGTCCGGAATGCCGGGGGTGGACTGGATCTTGGTGCTCACCGGGTCCGAGGCCTCCAGCTTGAGGAACATCGCCATGCAGTAGCCGCCGAGGCCGAAGAAGATCCCCTGGCCGAGGCTGAGGATGCCGCCATAGCCCCAGCACAGCACCAGGCCCACGGCAACGAAGGCATAGGTCAGGTACTTGCCGACCAGATTGAGGCGGAAGGTATCCAGCGCCAGCGGGAACACCACCAGGATCAGCACGGCCAGCACCAGCAGGCCAAGGGCGCCCTGGCGACCGCCGAGCAGGTTGTCGATTGCCTTGTTCATCTCGCGCTCCCTACTTGCGGACTTTTGCCGAGAACAGCCCCTGGGGCCGCAGCATCAGGATGAGGATCACCGCCGACAGGGTCAGCACCTTGGCCATGGAGCCGGAGAGGAAGAACTCCAGCAGCGATTGCGCCTGGGCGATGCCGAAGGCCGAGGCGATGGTGCCGAGCAGGCTGGCCGCGCCACCGAACACCACCACCAGGAAGGTATCGACGATGTACAGCGAGCCGGCGGTGGGGCCGATGGAGCCGATGGTGGTGAAGGCCGCGCCGGCCACCCCGGCCACGCCGCAGCCCAGGGCGAAGGTCATACGGTCCACCCGCCGGGTATTGATGCCCACGGCACGGGCCATCAGCCGGTTCTGCACCGTCGCCCGGACCTGCAGGCCCCAGCGCGAGCGGTACAGCATGAGGAACAGGGTGATGGTCAGCAGTACCGTCACCGCCATCACGAAGAGGCCGTTCTTGGGAATGTCGATGCTGGCGGTCGGGCTCCAGGAGCCCATCAGCCATTCCGGCATCTCGGCGCTCACCTCACGAGCGCCGAATACCGAGCGAAACAGTTGCTGCAGGATCAGCGACAGGCCCCAGGTGGCCAGCAGGGTGTCCAGCGGCCGCTGATACAGCCGGCTGATCATCGCCCATTCCACCAGCCAGCCGATGGCGCCGGCGACGAAGAAGGCCAGGACGATGGCGAAGAAGAAGTAATAGGGCTGCAAGGCGGGGAAATGATGCTGGATCAGCGTGGACACGACATAGGTGGTGTAGGCGCCGACGGCGAGGAATTCGCCATGGGCCATGTTGATCACCCCCATCTGCCCGAAGATGATCGCCAGGCCCAGCGCCATCAGCAGCAGCACGCAGAACACCGACAGGCCGTTGAAGCCCTGCATCACGGCGATCGCGCCGAAGTCCGATAAGCTTTCCATGAGACTCTCCCGCGGAGGTGGGCGGGACCGCCGCGTGGGCGGCCCCGGTCAGACACGGCTTAGAGCGGCTGACAAAACGTAGCGAGCGGTTGTCAGGCGGGTGCGGGCGGCGCGCAGGAACCGCAGTGTACGAGCGGTACATGAGGATTCCGAGCACTGCACGCGCCCGCCTGGCGGACGCGCAGTAGGTTTGCCAGTCGCTCTACTGGTAGCCCTTGGGGAAGGGGTTGGGCTCGATCAGCTCGGGCGACTCGTAGACCACCTTGAAGGTGCCGTCCGGCTGGATCTGGGCGATGCGCGAGCGGCTCCAGAGGTGATGGTTGTCATGCACCTTCACGTAGCCTTCCGGCGCGGTCTTGAGTTCCAGGCCCGGCGAGGCCGCGACCACCTTGTCGACGTCGAAGCTGCCGGCCTTTTCCACCGCCATCTTCCACAGCCAGGGCCCGAGGTAGGCGGCCTGGGTCACGTCGCCGATCACCGCGTCCTTGCCGTACTTGGCCTTGAAGGCCTCGACGAAGGTCTTGTTGTTGGGGTTGTCCAGGGTCTGGAAGTACTTCATCGAGGAGTAGAAGCCGGCCATGTTCTCGCCGCCGATGCCGAGCATCTCGTCCTCGGTCACCGAGAGGGTCAGCAGGTTCTGCTTGGCGGAGGTGATGCCGGCCGCCTTGAGCTGCTTGTAGAAGGCCACGTTGGAACCGCCGACCACCGCGGCGAAGACCACGTCGGGCTTCTTCAGCTTGATCTTGTTGGTCAGGGAGCCGAACTGGGTGCCGCCCAGCGGGTAGTACTCCTCCCCCACCACCTCGCCGTGCAGCACGTTCTCGATGTGCTTGCGGGCGATCTTCATCGAGGTGCGCGGCCAGATGTAGTCCGAGCCCACCAGGTAGAAGGTCTTGGCGCCCTTCTCCTTGGCCAGCCAGTCCAGCGCCGAGAGGATCTGCTGGGTGGCTTCCTGGCCGGTGTAGAAGACGTTCTTCGACTGCTCCAGGCCCTCGTAGAAGGTCGGGTAGTAGAGCAGGCCGTTGTCCTTCTCGAAGATCGGCAGCACCGCCTTGCGCGAGGCCGAGGTCCAGCAGCCGAACACCGCGGCGACCTTGTCGGCCTCGAGCAGCTTCTTGGCCTTCTCGGCGAAGGTCGGCCAGTCGGAGGCGCCGTCTTCCTGGACGATCTTGACCTGGCGGCCGAGCACCCCGCCCTGGGCGTTGATCTGCTCGATGGCCAGGCGCTCGGCCTGGATGGCACCGGTCTCGGAGATGGCCATGGTACCGGTGGCGGAGTGCAACTGGCCGACGGTGACCGTGGTGTCGGTGACCGCCAGGCCGGTGGTATTGGCGGCGTCCGCCATGACGCCCTGGCTGAACACGCTGGCCGCCAGCAGGGACCACGCCGCGGCGCCCAGCGCCAGGCGCCGGGGAAGGCTGGATTTCACGCCCGATGATCTGTGCATCTTCTCGCTCCTCTAGGTGATTGCCGTTCGTCCCTGGTGGCCAGGACTGCGGGTTTTCGCTGCGGAGCAAGGATGGGGCGCCGGTGCCGCCCAGGAACATACGCAGGATGACGTAAGGGCCTACGTCATCTGACGTACAGCCCGCTGCAACGCCCTGGGGCATGCTCTGTCTCGCGCGCGCCCGCGCGGAGCAGGATGGCTTGAGCGCCGCACGCCGAGGTGTCAGCCACCGGCCTCCAGAGCGGGGCACGGAACTTGCCTCACGAGCCTGTTCATCATTTCGCCAACCAGAGCCGGACCAGGCGCTTTCACCGCGGTCTGGCCGACGCGCAGCAGATGACGAACAGGCTCTGAGCCCACCGCCGAACCGTCAGGAGCCGTGCCGTGCAGCAGACCGGGACGCAACGCATCGCCAAGATCCGCCGCGACTACAACAGCTGGGTCGCCGACGAGACGCTGGAAGACTACGCTCTGCGCTACACCCCCCGGTCGTTCCGCAAATGGTCGGAATTCCGCATCGCCAATACCGCCCTGGGCGCCCTCTCCTTCCTCGCCCTGGAGGCCATCGGCGGCGCCCTGGCGATCAGCTACGGCTTCACCAACACCCTCTGGGCGGTGCTGGCGGTGAGCCTGGTGATCTTCCTCACCGGCCTGCCGATCAGCTACTACGCGGCGCGCTATGGGGTGGACATGGACCTGCTGACCCGCGGCGCCGGCTTCGGCTACATCGGCTCCACCATCACCTCGCTGATCTACGCCAGCTTCACCTTCCTGTTCTTCGCCCTGGAAGCGGCGATCATGGCGCTGGCCCTGGAACTGTACTTCCGCATTCCCCTGGCGCTGGCCTATGTGATCTGCTCGATCATCGTCATTCCCCTGGTCACCTATGGCATCACCCTGATCAATCGCCTGCAGCTGTGGAGCCAGCCGCTCTGGCTGATCCTGCTGGCGTTGCCCTATGCCTTCGTCATCGCCAAGAACCCCGGTGCCCTGGCGGACTGGACCACCTTCGCCGGGCGCGAGGGCGAGGCCGGGGCCTTCAACCTGCTGTCCTTCGGCGCCGCCTGTACCGTGGGCCTGGCGCTGGTGACCCAGATCGGCGAGCAGGTCGATTACCTGCGCTTCCTGCCCGAGAAGACCGCCGCCAACCGTCGCCGCTGGTGGGCGGCGCTGCTCTTGGCCGGCCCAGGCTGGATCCTGCCCGGCGCCCTGAAGATGCTCGCCGGGGCCTTCCTGGCCTTTCTCGCCCTGCAGCACGAAATCCCCCTGGAGCGCGCCGCCGAGCCGACGCAGATGTACCTGGTGGCCTTCGGTTACGTCTTTTCGTCGCCGGGCTGGGCCATGGGCGCCATGGTGCTGTTCGTCATCGTCAGCCAGATCAAGATCAACCTGACCAACGCCTATGCCGGCTCCCTGGCCTGGTCCAACTTCTTCGCCCGGGTCACCCATAGCCATCCCGGACGCGTGGTCTGGCTGGTGTTCAATGTGCTGATCGCGCTGATGCTGATGGAGCTGGGGGTGTTCCAGGCCATCGAGGAGGTGCTCGGGCTCTATGCCAACATCGCCATCGCCTGGATCGGTGCGGTGGTCGCCGACCTGGTGATCAACAAGCCCCTGGGGCTGTCACCCAGGCACATCGAGTTCAAGCGGGCGCACCTCTACGACATCAACCCGGTGGGGGTCGGGGCCATGCTGCTGGCCTCGCTGCTCTCCGGCCTGGCCCACGCCGGTCTGTTCGGCGCCCTGGCCCAGGCCATCTCGCCGGCGGTGTCCCTGCTCGCCGCGCTGGTCTGCGCGCCGCTGCTGGCCTGGCTCACCCGGGGCCGCTACTACATCGCCCGCACCAGCGTGCTGAAGCTCATCCATCCAGCCCAGGTCCATCTGGAATGCGTGCTCTGCACCAATGCCTTCGAGCGCGAGGACATCGCCTTCTGCCCGGCCTACGGCGCGCCCATCTGCTCGCTGTGCTGCGCCCTGGACGCGCGCTGCGGCGACCTGTGCAAGCCCGCGGCGCGACTGTCCGCGCAATTCGACACCCTGCTGCGCTGGCTGCTGCCGAACACCTCGGTGCCGCGTCTGCATACCCGCCTGGCGCATTACCTGGGCGTGTTGATCGTCATGGTCGGGCTGATGTTTTGCGCCTTGGCGCTGATCTACAGCCAGGTCTCCCAGGGCCTCCAGGGCGACGAGCGCCATCTGCTCTACCAGGGCTTCTTCAAGGCCTTCATGGTGCTCACCCTGTTCGCCGGGGCGCTGGCCTGGTGGGTGGTGCTGACCCGCGAGAGCCGCCACGTGGCCCTGGAGGAATCGACCCGCCAGACCGCCCTGCTGATGCAGGAAATCCAGGCCCACCGCAAGACCGACGAGGCCCTGCAACGCGCCAAGGAAGCCTCGGAAGCCGCCAACGCCGCCAAGAGTCGCTACGTCACCGGCCTGTCCCATGAGCTGCGCACGCCGCTGAACAGCATCCTCGGCTACACCCAGATCCTGCAGCGCGACCCTGCCAGCAGCAGCCGCCAGCAGGAGGCCCTGGGCACCATCTACCGCAGCGGCTCGCACCTGCTGTCGCTGATCGACGGCCTGCTCGATGTCGCCAAGATCGAGGCCGGCAAGCTCAACCTGGAACCCTCGGAAATCCCCTTCCCGGAATTCATCGAGCAGCTACAGCAGATGTTCGCTCCCCAAGCCCAGGACAAGGGCCTGAGCTTCCGCCTCGACGCCCAGGGGCGCCTGCCGGCGGTGGTCCGCGGCGACGAGAAGCGGGTCCGCCAGATCCTCATCAACCTGCTCGGCAATGCCGTGCGCTACACCGACCGGGGTGGCGTGGTGCTGGCGGTCACCTACGCGCGGGAAACCGCCACCTTCGAGATCCTCGACAGCGGCCTGGGCATCGCCCCGGAGCAGCTGGAGCGGCTGTTCCAGCCCTTCGAACGCGGTGACCCGTTGCGCCAGGACAACGGCCTCGGCCTGGGCCTGACCATCACCCGCATGCTGGTGACCCTGATGGGCGGCGCCCTCGACGTCCGCAGCACCCCGGGCCAGGGCACCCGCTTCGTGGTGCGGTTGTTCCTCTCCGAGGTGCGGGTGCCCCAGGCGCTGGTCCATGTCGAGCACACCATCACCGGTTACCAGGGGCCACGCCGGCGGGTGCTGCTGGTGGATGACCACCTCGACCACCGCCGCGTGCTGGCCGGCATGCTCGAACCCCTGGGTTTCGAACTGGCCGAGGCCAGCAATGGCCAGGACGCCATCCGCCAGGTGGCCTTGTGGCAGCCGGACCTGATCCTCATGGACCTGTCCATGCCGTTGCTCGACGGCCTGGAGACCAGCACCCTGATCCGCCGCAACGGCCTCTCCCGGGCGCCGATCATCGTCATCTCCGCCAATGCCTTCGCCGACGACCGTGAGCGCAGCGCCGCCGCCGCTTGCGACGACTACCTGGCCAAGCCGGTGCACACGCCGCAGTTGCTGGAGAAGATCAGGAAGCACCTGGACCTGGAATGGCTGGAGCGCCCAGCGGGGCCACCCCAGGCATCGCCGCTGCCCCTGCAGGCACCGAGCGCCGCCAGTCTGGCCGAGCTACGGGAGCTGGGCGCGCTGGGCTACGTCAAGGGTATCCTCGAATGCCTGGAGCGCATCGAGCGCGACGAGCCGCTCAGCGCCGCCTATGTCGCCAGCCTGCGCAACCTGGTCAAGCGCTTCCAGCTCAACGACTTCAACCGCCGCCTCAAGGACAGCCTGCAGCCGGCCGACCTGCCCCTGGAAGGAGAACACCCATGAATGCCGTCCTACAGCCCGCTCCCGCCGGCGTCGTGCTGATCGTCGATGACACCCCCGACAACCTCGCGCTGCTCTCCGATGCCCTGGACGCCAGTGGCTACATGGTGCTGGTGGCCATGGACGGGGCCAGCGCCCTGGAGCGCATGCAGCGCCGCCGTCCGGACGTGGTGCTGCTCGATGCGGTGATGCCCGGCCTGGACGGTTTCGAGACTTGCCGGCGGATCAAGGCCCAGGCCGAGCTGGCCGACATCCCGGTGCTGTTCATGACCGCCCTGACCGAGAGCGAACATGTGGTGGAGGCCTTCGCCGCGGGCGGCATCGACTACGTCACCAAGCCGCTGAAGACCGACGAGGTGCTGGCACGGGTGGCCGCTCACCTGCGCACGGCCCGCGAACTCCAGGCGGCCAGGAGCCTGCCGGTGAGCCGGCCCCAGGCCAGGACCGCGCTGGACCTCGCGCCCCTCAGCAGCCGCTACCAACTGACCGGCCGCGAAGTCGAGGTGCTGCACTGGGTGGCCTGCGGCAAGACCAACCGCGACATCGGCGACATCCTTGGCCTCTCGCCGCGGACGGTGAACAAGCACCTGGAACATGTCTACGTGAAGCTCGGCGTGGAAACCCGTACCGCCGCCGCCACCCTGGCCATCGCGGCGTGTCGGTAGCGGAGGCTCGCCCGTCGCTTGCCGAGCATGACCAGGGGTCTGGGGCATACGGCCGACGTCGTCCATGAACGCCGTTCAAAGCAGCATGAGCCGCGGGCGATAGCCATAGCCTCGGCCAACTGCTATCTAGGAGCCACCAAATCGCTGTCCGTCGCCCGGTAGTGGCGTCTCCTCTCTCGCAGATCGAAACACCCTCATGTCCCTTTTTTACCCCGACCGCTACGACCTCCCCTTGGCTACCTCTTCCGCCCTTGCCGCCGAGCATTACCGCAATGGCGTGGACCTGCTCCTGTCGCTGTGGCCCGGAGCGTCCGAAGCCTTGGACGAAGCCATAGCCCTGGATCCCGACTTCGCCCTGGCCCATGCCGCTCGGGCGCGGCTACTCCTGATCGATAACCAAGCGAGTGCGGCGCGTCAGGCGATCGCCCTGGCACAGCGATTAGTCGAGCGGCGTGGGACGGAGCGCGAGCGCAGCCATGTCGAGGTCGTGCGGCGGCTGGTCGCAGGGGAAGCCGCCCAGGCGCTGCAAGGGGCGCTGGAGCATGCCGACCGCTGGCCGCGCGACATCCTCATCCTGGGCCTGCCGCTGGGCGCCTTCGGGCTGCTGGCGTTTTCCGGGCGGGCCGACCACGATCAGGCGCGGGTCGACCTGTGCGAGCGCCATGCCCGCCATTTCGCGGCGGACGACTGGTGGTTCCTCACCTATCGCGGCTGGTCCCATGGTGAGAATGGCGAGGTGGTCCGCGGACGGGCGCTGACCGAAAGAGCCCTCGAATTGCGTCGGCACAACGTCAATGCCGCCCATGCCCTGACCCATGTGCTGCACGAATCCGGCGATAGTGTGGCGGCCGAAGCGCTGATCGCCGGCTGGCTGCCCGAGTATCCACGCCACGGCACCCTGCACGGCCATATCGCCTGGCATGGCGCCCTGGTGGCCCTGGAACAGGGCGACAGCCAAGGCGCACTGGACCTCTACGAACGCTATGTGGCGCCGGCTGCTTCCACGGCGGGCCCGCTCAATCGCGTCAGCGACAATGCCTCCTTCCTCTGGCGCCTCTCCCTCTATGGCCACGAGGTGCCGCCGGGGCTATGGCAGGCCACGGCCGCCAGTATCGCCGGACTGTTCCAGCAGCCGGGCCTGGCCTTCGCCGATGTGCATATGGCGCTGATCGCGGCAGCGACCGGGGATCGTGCCGCCGTGGCGGCGCGCGTAGCCGGTCTCGAGACCCTCGTCCAAGCCGGCAAGCTGGCGGCCGGACCGGTTGCCGCCACCCTGTGTCGCGCCCTCCTAGCGTTCGCCGACGGGGATTACCCAGGCTGTGCACGCTTGCTGGAGCCCGTGCGTACGGACGTCGCCCGGATCGGCGGCAGCGGTGCCCAGCGCGAGGTCATCGAAGACACGCTGCTGGTGGCCCTGCTGCGCGGCGACGAGCACGCCAAGGCGCAGGCACTGCTGGACGAGCGGCTGCATCGGCGGCCATCGCGCCGGGATCGTCAGTGGCAGGCCAGCCTGGCGCTCTGACTTCCGTGACTAGGCATGGCTCAGATACCAGCGCCAATCCTGCTCCCCCACCTCGGCCATGAACTGCCGGTATTCCGCGCGCTTGATGGCGAGGTAGACCTCGATGAAGCCCTCGCCCAGAGCCTCACGGATCCAGGGTGAGCGATCCAGCGCCTGCAGCGCGGTGAGCCAATCGGTGGGTAGCCATTCGGTAGCCTGTTCGTAGCCGTTGCCGACCGTGGCGGGACCGGGATTGCGCTGCTCACGGATACCTTCGTGGGCGGCCGCCAGGATGGCAGCGGCGGCTAGATAGGGATTGGCGTCGGCACCGCAGATACGGTGCTCGATATGCCGGCTGCTGGCCGGACCGCCGGGTACGCGCAGGGAGACGCTGCGGTTGTTGACTCCCCAGCTCTTGGCCAGGGGCGCATAGCTGTTGGCCTGGAAGCGCCGGTAGGAATTGGCGTTGGGACAGAAGATCGCCAGGGCATCCAGCAGTCGGTGGAGCATGCCGCCGATGGCGTGGCGCAGCAGCGGCGTGCCCTGCGGGTCGGCGCTGGCGAACAGGTTGTGGCCCGTGGCATCGGCCAGGCTGAGGTGCAGGTGCAGGCCGCTGCCGGCCTGGTTACCGAAGGGCTTGGCCATGAAGCAGGCCTGCAGCCCGTGCCGATTGGCCACGCCCTTGACCAGCCGCTTGTAGCGCACCCCTTCGTCGATGGCTTGCAGCGCATCCAGGCGATGCAACAGGGTCAGTTCGAGCTGGCCGGGGGCGTACTCGGAGATGGCGGTACGCACCGGCAGGCCCTGCACTTCGCAGGCGGCATAGAGGTCGTCGAGGAAGGGCTGCAGCTGCTCCAGCTCCTGGACGCCATAGACCTGGGGTGCGCCAGGACGGGTGCCATTCATCTGCAGCGCCGGTTGCGGACGGCCCTGGGCGTCACGCTCGCGGTCGAGCAGGTAGAACTCCAGTTCCACCGCCATCACCGGCTGGTAGCCGTCGGCCTGGAGGCGTTCGATCACCCGCACCAGCGCATGGCGTGGATCGGCGGGCGTCGCCGGCAGGCCCTGGGTCGGGTGCATGCTGACCTGCACCTGGCCGGTGGGGGTGCTGCGCCAGGGTTGCAGGGTCAGGCTCCCGGGCAGCGGATAGGTCCAGCAGTCGACGTCGGCCACCTCCCAGACCAGGCCGGTGGCTTCCACGTCTTCGCCCTGGAGGGTCAACGCCAGGATGGAGCTGGGCAGCGGTCGGCCTTGCTCGTAGATCGCCAGGAGTTCCTCGCGATGCAGCAGCTTGCCGCGGGGGACGCCGTTGGCGTCGATCAGCAGCAATTCGATGCTGCGGACCTCGGGATGGGCGGCGAGGAAATCCCGGGCCTCCTGGGGCTCGGCGAATCTCATGGCTGGCGCTCCCGGGCGCCTGGCAACGCCAGCAGTGCGGTGAGTGCCTCGTCAAGGGTGGCCAGCAGCCGATCAACATCCGCCGCCTGGGTATCCGGGCAGCACAGGGTCATGTTGTGGAAGGGGGTGATGAGGATGCCGCGGTTGATCAGATAGAGGTGCAGCGCCTGCTGCAGGCTATCGTGGAACGCCGCCTCGGCCTCGGCGCCGGTGCGGGGCGGCACGGCGCAGAATTGGAATTCGCAACGGGCGCCCAGCTCGGTAACCGACCAGGCGAGATCATGCCGGGCGATCACCTCGCGCAGGCCGGCGGCCAGACGCGCCGCCATGGGCAGCATCCGCGCGTAGGCGGCCGGCGTCATAACCTCTTCCAGGCTCACCCGCAGGCAGCGCATGGCCAGGGCATTGGCCGACAGGGTGGTGCCCATGCCGCTATGGCCATGGCCAGGACTGGTCTCGCTGGCATGCTGTTGCGCCAGGCGCATCGCCTGGGCCATTTCATGGGTGCAGCCATAGGCCGAACAGGGCACCCCACCGGCGATGGGCTTGCCGAAGGTGATGAAGTCCGGCTGCAGATTCCAGGCACGGGTGCAACCGCCCGGGCCGGTGGACAGGGTATGGGTTTCGTCGATGATCAGCAGGCTGCCGTACTGGCGGCTCAGCGCGCGCACCTGCTCCAGGAAGCCGGGCGCCGGCAGCACCATGCCGATGTTGGTCATGGCCGGTTCGCAGAGGACGGCGGCGACGTCCCCCTGGGCCAACGCCGCCTCCAGCGCCGCGACATCATTGAAGGGAATGGCCCGGCAGGTCTCGGCGAGGTTGCGTGCCTCGCCGATCAGGCCGCCCCGGTGCACGGTGCGCCCGTCCTGGTGGCGCACCATCACCTCGTCGACGGTGCCGTGGTAGCAGCCATCGAACACCAGCAGCATCTTGCGATTGGTGATGGCGCGGGCCCAGCGGATGACGTAGCGGTTGGCATCGGTGGCGGTGGTCGCCACCTGCCAGAACGGCAGGCCGAAACGCTCGGCGAGCAATTCGCCGGCGACGATCGCGTCCTCGCCCGGCAACATGGTGGTGAGACCGCGGACGCTCTGTTCGACCAGCGCCCAGGAGATGGGCGCTGGCGAATGGCCGAACATGCTGCCGGTATCGCCCAGGCAGAAATCGACGTACTCGTGCCCATCGACATCGGAGAAGCGCGCGCCCTGGGCATGGCTGACGAAGAGCGCACAGGGCATCGACCAGTCGCTCATCCAGTGCATCGGCACGCCACCGAACAGCGAATGCCGGGCGCGCTCGGCCAGGGCGAGGGACTGGGGGTTGCGCTCCAAGAAGCGCGCGCGTTCGCGGGCGACGAACTGCTGCACGGCTGCTTCGCTGATGCCACTGGGGGTCATGTCGGAATCCTCTCGGGTGGTGGGCGGATCGCCTGGGCTCAGTGGCCGGCCGATATACCGCAATCGATGGCCAGGTCAGCGCCGGTGATGGAACGGGCGGCCGGCTGGCACAGGAAAAAGGCCAGCTCGGCGACTTCCTCGGGCTGGATGAAGCGCGCCTCCGCGCCCTGCGGATATTGCTCCAGCAGCTCCTGCAGGTAGCCGGCGGGATCGCCCTGGCCATAGCGCTCAGCCTGGAAGGTCAGCATGGGCGTCGCCACATCGCCGGGCGAGATGCTGTTGCAGCGCACCCCGCTAGGTGCCAGATCTAGCGCCAGGGCCTTGGTCATGAGGGTGACCGCGCCCTTGCTGGCGCAGTAGACGGCCGCGTTGCGATTGCCCTGGCGGCCCGCATCGCTGCTCAGGTTGACGATGGCGCCGCGGGTATCGCGCAAGGCGGGGATGGCCGCCGCGCAGAGAAAGAAGCTGGCCTTGAGATTGACGTCCAGTACCAGGTCGAAATCCTCCTCGCTGAAGGTCTCCGCCGGGCCTTCGCGCCAGACGCCGGCGCAGTTGATCAGGGCGTCGAGGCGGCCGAGGCGGTCCAGGGCGGCCGCCACCACCGTCCGGGCCGCGCTGGCCTGGCGCAGGTCGGCGGGGTGATAGCCGGCCAGGCCACCCTCGGCCTGCAGTGTCCGCAAGGCCGCCTCGTCGAGATCGGTACCGAAGACCTGCCAGCCCCTCTGGACGAACAAGGCACGCACCGCCTGGCCAATGCCGCCCAGTACCCCACTGATCACTACGACGGGCTGCATGTCAGGGGCCCTTGTTTTCGATACGGCTGTTA
Organism: Pseudomonas sp. No.117; assembly: GCF_054558395.1. NCBI lineage: Bacteria > Pseudomonadati > Pseudomonadota > Gammaproteobacteria > Pseudomonadales > Pseudomonadaceae > Pseudomonas > Pseudomonas sp. No.117. The sequence continues at coordinate 126,739 of NZ_BAAJNP010000004.1, read as the reverse complement.
CCGCCATCCACCACCAGGCATTCCCCAGTGATGTAGCTCGCCTCGGGCGAGGCCAGGAAGGCCACCGCCGCCGCGACCTCGGCGGGCTGGCCGGCGCGGCCCACGGGGACCCAGGTAGCGGCCTGCAATTCTTCCGGCAGGCTGGAGGCGGTCTCGATCCAGCCCGGCGCCACGGCATTGACCGTGATGCCCTGCCCGGCCACCTCCAGTGCCAGGCTCAGGTTCATGCCGACCATGGCGGCCTTGGCCGCGCTGTAGGCCGCCGCTCCCGGAATGCCGGCGCGGGTCCCCGTGGCGGAGCTGACGTGGACGATGCGGCCGTAGCCGCGCCGCTGCATGCCGGGCAGCAGGGCACGGGTGAGCAGGAAGGCGGTAGTCAGGTTGCGGGCCAGGGACAGGTTCCATTCGGCCAGGCTCAGGTGGGCCAGTTCGGCCAGGGGCTCGGGGCTGCCCTGCATGGTCATGCCGGCGTTGTTGACCAGGATATCGATCCGCCCCCAGCGTGCCTCGGCCCACTCGGCGAAGGCGCTAACCGCGGCCTCCACGGTGAGATCGAGGGCGCGGCCCTCGGCCTCGACACCGGCCCCGCGCAATTCCTCCACCCGCTCGGCGATGCGCGCGCTGCTGGCGGTGACGATCACCCGTGCCCCTGCGCTACCCAGGCGCCGTGCGATAGCCATGCCGATGCCGGCCTGGCTGCCCGCGCCACTTACCACGGCGACCTGCCCTGCCAGCGTCTCGCTCATGTCCCTGCCTGCCCTGGTGGTTTGGCTGGACTCTAGGCCTAACGGCCTGATACAAGAAGACGACTATTATCAGCAAAACTGACAACCATGGCCTTTAGCAGTGAAACTCTCAGGGTCTTCCTCGCGGTGATCGACGAGGGTTCCTTTTCCGCCGCGGCGCGGGCCCTGGGGCGGGTACCCTCGGCCGTCAACATGACTATTTCCCAACTGGAAGCCGAGCTGGATCTGGTGCTGTTCGACCGCGCCACCCGCAGGGCCCTGCCGACCGCAGCGGCCCGCGCCCTCGAACCCCAGGCGCGCCAGGTCGCCAGCCAGCTCAATCTGCTCGATGCCCACGCTCTGCAATTGCACGCGGGGCTGGAGCGGCGCTTCGTGCTGGTGATGGCGCCCGAGCTGCAGACTGGCGCCTGGAGCCGACCTCTGGTCACCCTCGCCAAGGAATTTCCGGCACTGGAAATCGAGATCCGTTCGGCGGCGCGGGCCGAGGCGATCCGCCTGTTGCACGAGGGTAGCGTCGACATGGCGCTGATCTTCGAGCGGCCAGGGATCGACGAACACGAGGGGTTCGCCGAAGCCGGGAGTCAGCTGCTGACCGCGGTAGCCGCCCCTGGCTATCCCTTCAGCCATGACGGTCGGCCGCTGGGCGAGACGCTGATGGCCGATACCCGTCAGATCGTCGCGGCGGGCGGCGATCGCAATGCCTCGGATCCGCAGATCGTGCTCTCGCAACGGATCTGGCTGACCGACAGCTACCTGGCCACCCTCGACCTGGTGCAGGCCGGCCTGGGCTGGGCCTATCTGCCCCATCCCCTGGTGCGCCCGCTGATCGCCGCCGGCCTCCTCGAACAGGTCCAGTTCGACAACATGGCCAGCCAGATCCGCCGCTGGATCGACGTCATCTGGATCAAGAACCGCCCCCAGGGCCTGGGCGCCCGGCGCTATCTGCAACTGCTCCGCGAGCAGATCGGGACCAAGCCGGAGTAGCGGCGCTCGACGGCTAGGTCTGGCGCGGGCGGATCAAGGGACAGTTGGTGCAGTATTCGATTGGGGTGCTGGCCTGGTAGTAGAAGCAGCAGGTCCGCCGAAAGCGGATGCTCCGGCCCGCATCATCGGTCACCGCTGGCCGACGGAATTGCACCAGCGGATTCACCTCCAGCCCCAGGTCCGCTGGCGAGGCCGCCAGTAACCAGGCGAAGTCCTCGGCGCAGCGCGTCTGTACCGTCGGCGCGACGCGCTCGGGCAGCCGATGGTCATACAGTGAATGGAGACGCACCGCCGCGTTCTCCCAGAGGATGCGTGGCGAGACGCGGCTCACCCTGGCCAGGGCTTCCCAGAGCGGCCCGAGCAACTCGCCGAACAGCGTCCGCGCGACTGTGGCGCGTGCCTGAGCGTGGTCATGGAGTTCAGGCAAGGGGCGGGTATCGTTCAGGGGGAGCGCCGATTGCCAGCGTCCCCGCACGTGACCGTCTTCGATCCAGACGTTCGCCGGGCGCAGATCCAGTCGCTGGTCGCAGACCGACAAGGCCTGGAAGGCAACGCCGGTGGTGAGAAAGCCCAGCCGCTTGGTCAGCAGGGAGGCCGCGACCCGTCGCGAAGGCGCGCCCATACGCATGGCCAGGTCATCGAGCAATTCGGCGCAGCGAGCGGCGTCCAACCAGGCGGCGACGGGTTGGCTGAAATGCGGATCTCGCTCGCGGGCCTCGCGCAAACCGAAGGTCTCGCGCAGGACTTCCAGTTGCTCGGCCGCAAGCGTTGGTCTCAGGCACATGGCGGTACCTCACGGCCAAAGGGAATGCACAGCGGCGTGCCGAAGTAGGGATCAGCGATGATGCGGCAATCCAGGGCGAAGACCTCATGTACCAGCGCCTGTGTCAGCACCTCGGCCGGGGCGCCCTGGGCGTAGGCGGTGCGTTGATGCACGGCGACCAGATGGTCGGCGTAGCGGCAGGCGAGATTAAGGTCGTGCAGCACCATGACCACGGTCTTGCCCTCCTCCCGGTTCAGTCGCCGCAACAGATCCAGCACCTCGATCTGGTGCGCCAGATCCAGGTAGGTGGTGGGTTCGTCCAGCAGCAGGCAGGCGGCGTCCTGGGCCAGGGTCAGGGCGATCCAGGCGCGTTGGCGCTGACCACCGGAGAGATCGTCAACCGGCCGTTCCGCCAGGTCCAGCAGATCGGTAAGGCGCAGGGCCTTGTCCACCACCGCCGCATCGGACGCCGACCATTGGCGCATCCAGCTCTGGTAGGGATAGCGTCCCAGGCTGACCAGTTGGCGTACGCTGATGCCCTCGGGTGCTATCGGCGTCTGCGGCAGCACCGCCAGTTGCCGCGCCAGTGTCACGGTGGACTGTCGGTGGATGTCGCGCCCGTCCAGCAGCACCTGGCCTTGGCGCGGCTCGAGCAAGCGAGCGCAGGCCTTGAGCAAGGTGCTCTTGCCGGAGCCGTTGCTGCCGATCAGCACCGAGACCTTGCCCGGCGGTAATTCGAGGTCGAGAGCCTCGATGATGGTCTGAGTGCCGTAGCCGAGAGTCAGGCCGCGACTGGCCAGGGTTGCCATGACGACTCCTTCAGGAACGTTGCCGAATCAGCAGATAGAGGAAAAAAGGTGCACCCAAGGCAGCGACGAAGATGCCGGCGGGCAAGTCCAGGGGCAGGAACAGGGTGCGCCCCAAGAGATCGGCGAGCATGACCAACACAGCGCCTGTCAGCGCCGTCATGCAGGTTTGGCCGGCGAAACCACCCAGCACCAAGCGCCGGGCGATATGGGGGGCGACGAGACCGACGAAGGCGATGGCACCACCCCAGGCGATGGCCACCCCGGCCAGGGCGACGGCCAGCGCCAGCAGGGCCGCTCGCTGCAGTTGCAGGCGCACGCCGAGGCCCCGCGCCAGGTCATCGTCGAGCTGCTGCATGATGGCGTGGCGCGCCAGGGCCGCCAGTGGCAGTAACAGGGCCAGCCACCACAGCCCCAGGGCGCGCACCTCCGGCCAGCTGGCACCATAGACGCTGCCGGTCAGCCAGACGTAGGCCGACAACGTGGTGGTCAGGGGGCTGAACACCAGTAGGAAGGTGGCGGCCGCGGCGAGCATGGCCGACACCCCTACCCCCACCAGCACCAGGCGCAGCGGCGAAGCGCCGTGATTCCAGGCCAGGCTATAGACCAGCAGTGCCGCCAGGCCCGCGCCAAACGTTGCGGCCAGCGGTAGACCGGTCGGCCCAAGGCTTTCTGCCAGTACCGCCAGATAGAAGACCGCGCCGACACTGGCGCCACTGGTGATACCCAGCAGGTCGGGTGACGCCAGGGGGTTACGTACCTGCCCCTGAAGCAGCAGGCCGGACACCGCCAGGGCGCTACCTACCAGGGCTGCCAGCAGCGCCCGTGGCAGGCGCAGCTGGATGACGATGAAGCCCAGGCCACCGCGCGAGCCTTCGCCCAAGACAGCCAGCACCTGGGTGGGCGTCAACCAAACCTTGCCCAGGCACAGGCACAGCAGCAGGGCCGCCAGGGCCACTAGCGCGGCGACCGCCAGCCGTCCGAGGGCGGCCGGTGCCAGGCGCCGGGAGAAGCGGCCGAGCCGCCAGGTGATCTCAGCGGCCATGACGGCCTCCGCGGCGGGCCAGATGGATAAAGAAGGGTCCACCGAGCAGTGCCGTCACGATTCCCACCGGCACTTCCTGGGGCAGGATCACCACCCGCGCCAGGCTGTCGGCCAGTACCAGCAACAGGGCCCCGCCCAAGGCGCAGCCGGGGATCAGCCAGCGATGCTCGTTTCGCGCGCGAGCCAACAGCCCGCGCGCCAGGTGCGGCACCATCAGGCCGATGAAGCCGATGTTGCCGGCCAGGGCCACGGCGCTGCCGGCCAGGCAGATCACTAATACTCCAGCCAGCAGTCGGATCAGGCCGATGGGTTGACCGAGGCCGCGGGCCAGCTCATCGCCGGCCACCAGCACATCGAGTTGCCCCGCCAGCAAGGCGGCGGTGCCCAGGGCCAGCAGGCTGAAGACCAGCAACGGCGTGGCCGTGCCGAGATTGCGTTCGCCCACCGAACCGGCCAGCCAGAACAACACGCTGTCCAGGCCGTCCTGGTTGACCACCAGCAGTGCCTGGCTGAAGGCGGTGAACAGTGCCGCTAGGGCGGCGCCAGCCAGGACGATGCGCAACGGCGTGAGACGCACCTGGCCCCGGTTGCCCAGGGTCCAGACCAGCGCCCCGGCCACCGTGGCGCCGAGCAACGCGCAGAGCACCCAGCTCTCGGCGCTGGATAGCCCCAGCGCGGTAATCCCCAGCACCAGGGCGAAGGTGGCACCGGCGTTGATACCGAACAACCCCGGTGAGGCCAAGGGATTGCGCGTCATCGCCTGCATCAGGGCACCCGCCACCGCGAGGTTGGCCCCCACCACCAGGGCGATCAGCAGGCGCGTCAGCCGGGTGGTGTTGACCAGGGTGGCGTCCAGCGCCAGGGAAGGGTCCTGTACTAGGGCCGCCAGCACGGTAGCGGGCGCGATCCAGCGGGCACCTACGGAAAGACTCAGTACGGCGGTTAGCACCAAGGCCAGCGCGAGCAGCAGCAGTCTGAGGAGCGCAGTCATGCGGCCCCCTGCTCGGCGAAGACGCGCTCGATGTCGTCCAGCATGAGGTTCGCGGCGAGAATACCGCCACCCAGGCTCCAGGCCACCCCATCGACCTGCCAGACCTGCCCCCGCCGGGGCGCGCTTAGGCGCTGCCAGAGCGGATGCTTGAGCAGGCTCGCGTAATTGCGCTGCACGGCAGCCTGGTCGGCGCGTAGAAAGACGAAGAAGACGTCGGCCTCCACCACCGGCAGGCTTTCCCGGGAGGTCAACTTGATCGAGGGCACGGCGCTGCCCTGGCTGGCCGCCGGCCAGGCGAAGCCCAGCTCGCTGAGCACTCGTCCGGCGAAACTGTTGGGCAGGTAGCTGCGCAGGTGATCGGCGCGCACGTCCAGTACCGCCACCGTCAGCGGCCACTGGTCCCCGTAATGCCGTTGCAGCGCTTCGCGCAGGTGGGCGATGCGCGCCTGCCAGGCCTGCAGCAGTGCCGTGGCGTCCGCCTCATGCCCCGTGGCGGTGCCCAGGGCCAGCAGGGTCTGCTTGAATTCGAAGACCTCCTCCAGCATCACCACCGGGCACAGCTGCTGCAGCAACGGGGTAATACGACCATGGCGAAAACGCGAGGCGACAATCAGCTCTGGCGCCAGCAGTGCCAGGTCCTCTAGGCTCGGCTGGGTTTCCAGGCCGAGCGAGGGCACTCCCGCCAGCGCCGGGCGCAGGTAGCGATAGACCGGTTTCTCGCTCCAGGATTCGACCACCCCGCAAGGCCTGAGCCCCAGGGCCGCGGCGCTGTCGGTGGCGCCCTGGAACAGCGTGGCCACGCGCGTGGACTGCGCCTGGGCCATGCCCGGCCCCAGGGCAAGGTTGGTGGCCAGAAAACCCGCGAACCCGAGTAGGCGGCGACGGGTCGAGGTGAAGCTGTCGCTCCAGCCAGGCTGATCGAAGTTACTCATGCCTGGTCGTCAGAACGCCAAGGTGGTGGAGAACACCAGGGTACGGGGCGTGGCGATGGTCAGACCTGGCTCCGCATCGTCCGGCGCGCCGGCGGAGGCCCAGTAGCGCTCGTTCATCACGTTCTCCACCGAAGCACGCAAGGTGACCCGGGTGGCGTCGACCTTGAAGGCGTAGCGCGCCCCTACGTCGAAGCGATGCCAGGCGTCTATTTCCTTGCTGTTGGCCTGATCCAGGTACTGGGAGCTGGTATAGATCCCGCGGCCGGTCAGGGTGAGCCCGGGTACCGCCGGGATATCCAGCTCGGCTCCGAGGTTGGCATTGAGCTTGGGCGTGGCCGGCGCGCGATTGCCGTCGAAGCTGCCACCCACGGTATCCTTCAGCTCACTGTCGATGTACATCAGGCCGCCCAGCACACGAAAGCCTTGCAGCGGTTCGCCGAAGACGCTCAGCTCAACCCCGTCGTTGACCCGCTTGCCGTTGGGGCCGAAGACCCGGCTGTTGGCATTGGTTTCGTAGGCGGGCTGCTTGATGCGGAAGGCACTGGCGGTGACGGCCACGGCGCCGAAGTCATACTTGGCACCTACTTCCGCCTGGCGGCTGATGAAGGGCGGGAAGATCTGATCTTCGTTGATGGCGGATGAGGGAGCGATCTTGCCCTGGCTCAGCCCTTCCATATAGTTGGCGTAGAGTGACAGCTTCTCGCTGGCCTTGAACAGCACACCCGCCGAGGGCGAGACCTTTTCTTCGTCATAGGCGGTGGGCTGCTTCACGCCATCGGACCAGTCGTCCACCTTGACCCGCTGCCAGCGCGCCCCGAGGGTGACCAGCAGGCGGTCGTCGAAGAAGCCCAGGGTGTCGGCCAGGGCCACGCCGCTGAAGCGATTCTCGGTGTAGTCCTTGCCGTCGGAACGGGTCTGGACGCCCGGCGCCGGTAAGTCGCGAGGGCTGTAGAGGTTACTCGTGCCGCTGGCATAGCGCCCTCCTCCGTTCTCGAAGTCCATGTAGAAGTAGTCGGCGCTAATGTTGATTTCGTGGCTGACCGGCCCGGTCTGCAGCCATTTGCGCGCACCGAAATTGGCGGTCCGCACGTTCTCGTCGCGGGTGAAGTCCCGCGGCTGGACGGTGAAGTCCCCGGCGTTGTTGGTGAGGGAGACGTTGTGGCGCAGAAAGTCGTGGTCGCTGCGCCGGGCGCCCACGGCGCCATAGACCATCAGGGAGTCGTCGACATCGAACTCGCCGCGGAGGGCGCCGAAGGTGTCCTCGGTCTGCGCCCGGCTCCAGCGCTGGGCATAGTTGTGGCGCACGTGGTTCGCATCCGGCACCCGGGCGTTGGCACCCACGAGGACCCGCTCCTGGGGCGCATCGGTATCCCGCTCGGTATGGCCGAGATCGACGCCGAGCCGCAGGCGTTCCACCCGGTAGTCCAGCCCCAGCACCCCCATCTGCCGGTCGACACGCTGGTGGTCCCAGGTGGTGTCGCCCGACTGCTTCACGCCGTTGAAGCGCACCCCGAAGCGATTGCCTTCGCCGAAGCGCCGGCCGATGTCCACCGCACCCCCGACCTGGCTGTCGGAAGCGTAGCTGCCGGTGAATTCGGTGATCGGCTGGTCGGTGGCGCGCTTGGGCACCAGGTTGATGCCGCCGCCGACGCTGCCGCGCGGGGAGATGCCATTGAGCAGCTGGCTGGGGCCCTTGAGGATGTCGACCCGCTCGGCCATTTCCATGTCGATGGAATAGGTCGGCAGTACGCCATAGAGGCCGTTGTAGGCGACATCGCTGTTGTACAGGCTGAGGCCGCGGATGGTGAATTGCTCGAAACGACCACCCGAGGGGTTGGTGGAGCGCACCGAGGGATCGCTGGCGATGAGATCGCTGAGGGTGCGCGCTTGCAGATTCTGGACTGTCTTGGCGGTATAGGAGGTCTGGCTGAAGGGGGTATCCATGAAATCGCGATTACCCAGCAGGCCTTGCGAACCCTGGCGCGCCACCTGGCCGCCGGCATAGGGGGCATCGGCCACCTGCAGGCTGGAGGCGACGATGGAGGTGGCGGCCAGTTGCTGGACGCCACTTTCCTCCGGCGCTGGCGCCAGGGTGAAGTCACGCTCACCCAGCGGTTGCAGCTTGAGACCCGAGCCGGCCAACAGGCGGGTGAAGCCCTCCTCCACGCCATAGTCGCCGGACAGGCCACGGCTGTTACGACTGCCCACCAGCCCGGGATCCACCGCCAGGTTGACTCCGGATTCAGCGGCGAAGCGCGTCAGTGCCTGGGCCAGACTGCCCGCCGGAATCTCGTAATGCCGGCGGGCCGCCTCCTGGGCCCAGGCCGAACCGGCCCACCAGGGAGTACCGCTCAACGCCACCAGCAAGCCCGTGCGCAGCAACGGACGCAATACCAACGCCACCATCGAATACCCCCTCCTGTTAAATGTCCTGTACCGGTAATGACCGACCAGGTCGGGAAAGGGGACAGGCTTTTTTCAGGCGGTGGTGGCGCGCGGCACCAGGGTGACCCAGAAGCGGGTCCGCCAGTGCACGTCCAGCGGCAGGGTGGCAGCCAGCAGTGCCAGGACGCGGTCGGTGTCGGCGAGCTGGAAACTGCCGGTGACGCGCAGGTTCGCCACCGCCGGATCCCAACGCAGCAGGCCAAGCCGGTAGCGGCTGAATTCATGCAGGAAGTCACCCAGGGGCTGGTCCTGGGCGATCAGCACGCCCTGGCGCCAACTCAGCTGGGTTGCCGCGAAGGGCCCGATGGCGCCTGCGCCGTGGCCATCCAGGCGTAGCTGCTGGCCACCGTGCAGTTCCAGAGCGTCTCCCGCCAGTGGGTGGATACCCACGGTGCCGCTGACCACGCGGACGTCGCAGCCTTGGTCATGCTGATGCACGCAGACCTCCGCCTCACGCACTCTCAGGTCACCGAAATCGGTCGCCAGGGTCAGGAGGGCGCTGCCGGGCACCTGTAGCGAGACCTCGCCCCGGATCAGCCGTAGGTACCGATGTGCCTCGTCCAGATCCACGGCGGTCGCGGTATTGAGTTGCAGCAGGCTGCCATCGGCCAGGTTCAGGCTGCGCCGCTCGCCGGTCCCGGTGGTGAGATCGGCGTTCCAGGCCGCCAGGGGTAGTTCCCGTGTAAGCCACCAGCCGGTCGGCACCACCACGGCCAGGCCGAGCAATTGCCGCAAGGCGGTGCGCCGTCCACGATCGGCCGGTTGCAGGCTGGCCATCGCCAGGCGCGCGGGGACGGCGGCGAAGCGCTGCTGCAATTGCAGCGCCGCCTGCCAGGCGCGCTCGTGCTCGGGATCGGCCGCGCGCCAGGTCTGCAACTGACGCTGCTCAGGCTCCCCCGCCTCGCCCGATTCGAGCAGGGCCAACCAGCCGGCCGCTTCGCGGATGGCCGTGCGGCGGCGGTCCTGGGCCTCACTCAGCACAGCTCGGCCAGCAGGCAGTGCTCGTAGGCCTGCGCCATGTACCTCTTGATGGTGCGCTCGGAGACCTGCAGGCGCTCGGCGATCTCGCGATAGGTCAGGCCTTCGAGCTGGCTGAGCAGGAAGGCGCGACGCACGGCCGGTGGCAAGCCGTCGAGCAACTCGTCGAGGGCCTGCAGGGTCTCCAGCAGCACCCAGCGCTGCTCGGGCGATGGCGCGCAGGCTTCGGGCAGGTGAGCCAGGGCCTCGAGATAGGCCTGCTCCAGGCTGCGCTTGCGCTGGAGGTTGATCAGCAGGCGCTTGCCGATGGTCAGCAGATAGGCGCGGGGCTCTTGTAGCTCGCCCAGCACCTGGGGATTGCGCAGCAACCGCAGGAAGGCGTCCTGGCTGAGATCGGCCGCGTCCCACTCGCTGCCCAACCGGCGACGTAGCCAGGCCTGTAGCCAACCGCTGTGGTCACGGTAGAGGGTCTGGAGGGTACGCGAGGACTCGAGAGCCATATCACTCATGCCGGTAGCCACCTGGTCGATGATGCCTGAATGATATTGATTCTACTTTACGCGAAGCCCAGGCTACCAGCTCGAACGCTCTACGCCGTGCCCTGGCTCGCGGTAGCGCCAGCCCCGCGCAACTCTGGCTCCGCCGCCAGCGGCGAGAGATCGACGCTGCGGCAATAATCCATGAACAACCGTGTCGCCTTGGTCGGTTCGTTGTTGCGCAGGTAGGCCATGATGAAGGTCGAGGCCGGCATGTCGTCGTGGATGTTGACCTGGGCCAGGCGCTTGCCGTCGTAGGTGATGTCGGTGGTCGGCCGGGTGACCAGCACGGAAAAGCCCAGGCCCTGCCCCACCATGCAGCGCACCATCTCGATGGAGGGTGAGCTGTAGGCCACCGTCGGGTGGTAGCCCTTCTCCTTGAAGATATCGATGAAGTAGTTACGGCTGGGCACCACATCCAGCAGGATCATGGGTTCGCGGCTGAGCTCCTTGAGCGTCACCGCCTTCTTGCGCGCCAGGGGATGGGCGATGGGCAGCAAGGCATAGGGCTTGTGCGGGGCGTTGAGCTTTTCCTTGGTGATGGAATCGCCCAGCTCCAGGTCGTAGAGGAACACCAGATCGAAGCGACCACGGTGCACCCCGTGCATCAACTCATGCTGTTCGCCGTCGTGCAACTGGATGGTGATTTCCGGGTAGAGCCGCTTGAAGCCGGCGACCAGCTTGGGCAGGTAGAGTGGCGCCGCGGATTCGAAACAACCCACGGCCACGGTACCCGAGACCATTTCGCTTTCCGCGCGGGCGTTCTGCTCCAGCTCATAGGAAAGCCGCAGCAATTCCTTGGCCTTTTCATAGAGCCGGCGGCCACTCGCGGTCAAGGAAACGCCCTGGGCGTGATGGCGAACGAACAACTTCTGCTCGAAACTTTCTTCGAGATTCTTGATGGCGACGGATATCGACGGCTGGGATATATGCAGCTGTCGCGCCGCCTCGACGATGCTGTCTTCCTCTACTACCGCCACGAAGTAACGAAGTTGCCTGAGCGTAAAATGCGTCACGGATCGCCTATAGAAAAAAACTGTTCAACCATGGCTTCTGCATAGTCCATTTCAGAAAAGCGAAAGCTATGCCAAGCCTGCTGGACATCCCATCTGGACGGGATAAGTCGCTGAATCCGGTGCCCTTTCCGTTCCTTCCTGAGCTTGGGCGCTGGTGCAAAGCGCACCAAAAGCCTGCGTTTCCGCCAGTAATGGCGGCAAATTGCCCTGTCTTGGGGCGCCTTCGGAAGTCCAGTGATAGCTCGAACTTTCTGTATAGGATCGCCCTATACAGAGGCCCGTAATTTGTTAATTGACGATAAGTCGGGCGATTGCCAATTCTGTAATCAGAGCGACAGGCGTGCTTCTTCGATCACGCACTCTTCAATGAATGGCAATGGGTCCTGCAGCGATGACTTTCGACTGGAACTACATGTTCAGCCTGATCGGCGACACTCAATTCTGGCTGGCAACCTGGACGGTCATCAAACTCAGTACCCTCACCTGGATCATCAGCATCGCGCTCGGCTTCTTCATCGCCCTGGCGAAGCAGTCGCGCTATCCGGCGCTCAGCCTCCCCGCTCGCGGCTACATCTGGTTCTTTCGCAGCGTGCCGCTGCTGGTCCTGCTGATCTTCATCTACAACCTGCCGCAGGCGGTACCGGCCACCTCCGTGGTGCTGGCGGACCCCTTCTGGGCCGGCTTGATCGGCCTAGTCATCAGCGAGACGGCCTATGTCGCCGAGATCCACCGCGGCGGCCTGCTGTCGATCCCCAAGGGCCAGGGTGAGGCCGCGCGGGCGCTAGGCCTGCGCTTTCTCGGCACCCAGTGGCGCATTGTCATCCCCCAGGCGCTGCGGGTAGCACTGCCGTCGCTGGCCAACGAATACATCTCCATCGTCAAGCTCAGCTCCCTGGTCTCGGTGATCTCCCTGACCGAGATCCTGATGGTCGGCCAGCGCCTCTATTCGCAGAATTTCCTGGTCATGGAGACCATGGTGGCGGTGGCCTTCTACTACGTGCTGATCGTCACCCTGTTCGACTTCCTGCTCAAACGCCTGGAGCGCTTCCTCGACGTCACCCAGCGCAAGGTGGTGCGTACGCCCGACGCCCAGGTGCTGGCCCTGGCCACCCAGGCCTCGACGGCCACCGCTCGCCCACAGTGGGACGCCGCCATCCCGGCCCTGCAGGCGGCCCGCCTGCACAAGGCCTACAACGACGTCGAGGTGCTGGGCTCGGTCAACCTGCAGATCCAGCCGGGCGAAGTGGTCTCGGTGATCGGTCCGTCGGGCTCGGGCAAGACCACCCTGATCCGCCTGCTCAATGGCCTGGAGCAACTGGACAACGGCGAGATCCGCATCAACGGCCAGCCGTTCATCCACCTGCACAAGGACGGCGCCCAGAAGTCGCGCTTCGTCGAGCACAGCGAGCATCGCCTGGACATCGGCATGGTGTTCCAGAGCTTCAACCTCTTCCCCCACCTCACGGTGCTGGACAACCTGCTGCTCGCTCCGCGCTATCACCGACTGGACCGCCCCGAGGCGCTCAAGCAGCAGGCCTATGCCCTGCTGCACAAGGTGGGGATGCTCGACCACGCCTGGAAGTATCCGCACCAGCTCTCCGGCGGCCAGCAGCAACGCGTCGCCATCGCCCGGGCGCTGATGATGCGGCCGCAGATCATGCTCTTCGACGAGCCCACCTCGGCGCTGGACCCGGAGAAGGTCAACGAGGTGCTGCAGGTGATCGAGGCCCTGGCCCAGGAGGGCATCACCATGGTGATCGTTACCCACGAGATGAACTTCGCCTTCAAGGTCTCGGACCGCATCGTGTTCATGGAAAAGGGCCGCGTGGTCTGCGACGACGCGCCCCAGGTACTGCGTAACGGCCAGCATCCGCGCGTCGAGGCCTTCCTCAAGGACGTGTCCCTGGCTTGACCCCACCCTTGGTTTTCGGAGAACGAAAGATGATCGAGCAAGCGCAACTGGAGAGTTTCCACAGAGACGGCTACCTGGTGGTCGAGAACCTGCTGTCGGCCGACGAGATCGCCGCGCTGCAGGCGGATTTCGATCTCTGGGTGGCAGACAGCCGTAGCCACGCCGAAGCCTGGGGCGAGACCCAGGATGGCCGCGCCCGCTTCGACGTGGAGCTGGACCACAGGCCCGACCACCCCTCCCTGCGCCGGGTCAGCTCGCCCACCGAGATCTCCGCGGCCTACCGCCAGGTCGCCCTTTCTTCGCGGATGGCCCAGGTGGCCGCCCAGTTGATCGGTGGCAACGGCACCCGCTTCCATCACAGCAAGATCAACTCGAAGCTGCCGCACACCGCCACCCAGGTGAAGTGGCACCAGGATTTCCTGTTCACCCCGCACAGCAACGATGACGTGGTCACCGCGCTGCTGATGGTCAGCGAGGTGACCCCGGAGAATGGCCCGCTCACGGTCATCCCCGGCAGCCACAAGGGCCCGCTGTGGTCGCACTGGCAGAACGGCCGCTTCAGCGGCGCCGTCGATGACGAGGTGGTCGCCGAGCACTGCGGCCAGCCCACCGCCTGCTTCGGCCCGGCCGGCTCGGTGTGCTTCATGCACACCCGCCTGCTGCATGCCTCCAGCCCCAACCAGACCGAATTGCCGCGCACCCTGTTCATCAGCGTCTACGCCGCCGAGGACGCCCTGCCCTTCGGCGAGAACCCGCTGCCCAGCGAGCACGCCGGGGTGCTGGTGGCCGGCCAGGAAAGCGGCCTGGTGCGCAGCGTGGCCAACAGCGTGCGCCTGCCGCAGAAGCCGCGCGGCGCCTCCTTCTTCGTCCAACAGGCCGGGCTCGACCAGGCCGCCAGCTGAGTTTCCCACCCTCAAGGAGCATCGCCATGCACAGCTTCAGCAGCGTCTCGATCCGGACCTTCACCACCACCGTGCTGGGCGCAACCATCGCCCTGGCCTCGGCGACCGCGGGCGCCTTCCAGCAGCCGGGCAAGCTCATCGCCGGCTCGGACCTGACCTTCTTCCCCTACGAATACGTGCAGGACAACAAGCCGGCAGGCTTCGACATCGAGTTCGTCGACGGGCTGGCGAAGATCATGGGTCGCTCCGTGGAAACCCTCGACACCCGCTTCCCCAACCTCATCACCGGCCTGCAGGGCGGCCGCTTCGACATCACCAATTCGTCGATGTACATCACCGCGGACCGCCTCAAGGTGATCGACATGATCCCCTATCTCAAGAGCGGCGAGGCGATCATCGCGCTCAAGGGCAGCGACTACCAGCCCAAGAAGCCGGAAGACTTCTGCGGCCACAAGATCGGCTCCATGGGCGCCACCTCCTGGCTGCAGCAGTTGCACAAGCTGTCGGACGAGTACTGCGTGAAGAACGGTCTCAAGCCGATCGCCGTGAGCGAATACGGCACCGACCCCCAGACCACCCAGGCGCTGCTGTCCAAGGCGGTGGAGGCGCAGATCACCGACGCCGCCGTGGCCCGGGGGCTGGTGGAGAAGCTCGGCAACCGCGTGGTGATCTCCTCCGACACCCTGATCTACCCGGTGCTCAATGGCTTCGGTGTGAAGAAGGGCAACGACGAGGTGAAGACCGCCCTGGTCGAGGCGCTCAAGCAGTACAGCGCCACCCCCGAGTACGCCGCCCTGCTGAAGAAGTACAACTTCCAGGCGCCCACCGAGGCGGACATCGCCGCCCTGATGCCCAAGCCCTAAGTTCTCACCGGTCGTCCCCGCGGCCGGGGACGACCCCTTCGGAGTCACGACCATGGCACTTTCTCACGAAGAACGGCTGCGCATCGATCTGGCGGCGACCTTTCGGGTCATCGCCCACCTGGGCATGCACGAGGCGGTCGCCAACCACTTCAGCGCGGCGGTCTCCACCGACGGCAAGCGCTTCCTGATCAACCCCAAGTGGAAGCACTTCTCGCGCATCCGCGCCAGCGACCTGCTGCTGCTCGATGCGGACGATCCGCGCGGCGCCGAGCGGCCCGACGTGGATGCCACGGCCTGGTCGATCCATGGGCAGATCCATCGCCGCCTACCCGAAGCGCGGGTGGTGCTGCACCTGCACCCGGTGCACACCACGGCGGTGGCCTGCCTGGCCAAGCCGCAGGTGCCGCCCATCGATCAGAACACCGCGCGCTACTTCAACCGTATCGCGGTGGACGAGCTCTACGGCGGCATGGCCGACACCGAGGCCGAGGGCGCGCGCCTGGCCGGGCTGCTCGACGGCAAGCAGCGCCTGCTGATGGGCAACCACGGCGTCATGGTCATCGCCCCCACCATCGGCCAGGCCTTCGATGACATCTGGACGCTGGAGCGCGCCTGCCAGATCTTGGTCACCGCCTGGTCCACCGGCCAGCCGCTCAAGGTGCTGTCCGACGAGGTCGCTGAGAAGACCTCGCGGGCCTGGGAAGGCATCACCGATTTCTCCGAGCAGCACTTCGCCGAGATGAAAGAACTGATGATCCAGGCGGACCCCTCCGTGCTGGATTGATCACCGCGGGGCCCCGCGCTCCGCCCTCCTACTGCTTAGATGACGGCCGCACCCTGCGGAGCGGCCGAAGGGTACCGTCATGACTGCATTACCGACCGCTATCGACACCCTGGTGATAGGCGCCGGCCAAGCCGGGGTCGCCATGAGCGAGCACCTGGGCCGCCTGGGCATCGAACACCTGGTGCTGGAGAAAAACCGCATCGCCGAAGCCTGGCGCACCGGCCGCTGGGACTCCCTGGTGGCCAACGGCCCAGCCTGGCACGATCGCTTCCCCGGCCTGGAATTCCAGACGCCGCCTGACGGCTTCCCCGGCAAGGACGAGATCGCCGCCTATTTCGAGGCCTATGCGCGGCAGATCGACGCCCCCATCCGTACCGGTGTCGCGGTCACCCGAGTGACCCGTCACGAGGGTCGCAGCGGCTTCCTGGTCGAGACCTCGGCGGGTAGCCTCAGCGCGCAGCGGGTGGTGGTGGCCACCGGTCCCTTCCAGAAACCCGTCATCCCGGCCATCGCACCCAAGGACGAGGGGCTCTACCAGATCCATTCCGCCCAATACTTCAATCCCCAGCAACTGCCCGACGGCGCGGTCCTGGTGGTCGGCGCCGGCTCCTCGGGGGTGCAGATCGCCGAGGAACTGCTGCGCGCCGGCAAGCGCGTCTATCTGTCCGTGGGCCCGCATGACCGGCCGCCACGGGCCTATCGCGGACGCGACTTCTGCTGGTGGCTGGGCGTGCTCGGCCTGTGGGACACCGAGACCATGCAGCCGGGGCGCGAGCACGTGACCATCGCCGTCAGCGGCGCCCGTGGCGGCCATACCGTGGACTTCCGCCGCCTGGCCCAGGCCGGCATGACCCTGGTGGGCCTTACCGATACCTTCGTCGACGGCACCGTACGCTTCCGCGCGGACCTCAAGCAGAACCTCGATGCCGGTGATGCCAACTACCTGGCCCTGCTCGACGCCGCCGACGCCTATGCCGAACGCCACGGCCTGGACCTGCCCGAAGAACCCGCAGCCCGCGAGCGGGTGGCCGATGCCGCCTGCATCAGGGAACCCCTGCCGGAGCTGGACCTGCAGGCCGCCGGCGTGACCTCGGTGATCTGGGCGACCGGCTACGCCACCGACTTCAGCTGGCTGCAGGTGGATACCTTCGGCGACAACGGCAAGCCCAGGCACCAGCGCGGTGTCGGCGCCGAGCCGGGCATCTATTTCGTCGGCCTGCCCTGGCTCAGTCGCCGCGGCTCGGCCTTCATCTGGGGGTGCTGGCACGACGCGCGTCATGTGGCCGACCAGATTGCCATCCAGCGGCGTTACCAGGACTACCGACCCAGTGGCGAGACAACCGCCCAACCCCTGCAATCGCGCAGCGCCTGACACCCAAGCCTACAGGGCGCGTAGGTTGGGTTGAGCGCCAGCGAAGCCCAACGTCGATCCGAAGGCCGGCAATGTTGGGCTTCGACGATAAAGCCGTCTCAACCCAACCTACTTCAAAAAAAGGAGAATCCCCATGGCCACCCCGACCCATACCCGAATCCGCATGTTCAACACCAAGGACACCTACCCCAACCAGACCCTGGACAACGACCTCTGCCAGGCCGTGCGCGCCGGCAACACCGTCTATGTGCGCGGCCAGGTGGGTACCGACTTCGAAGGCAACCTGGTCGGGCTGGGCGATCCCCGGGCCCAGGCCGAGCAGGCGATGAAGAACGTCAAGCAGCTGCTGGAAGAAGCCGGCAGCGACCTCAGCCACATCGTCAAGACCACCACCTACCTGATCGACCCGCGCTACCGCGAGCCGGTGTACCAGGAGGTCGGCAAATGGCTCAAGGGCGTCTTCCCCATCTCCACCGGGCTGGTGGTCTCGGCCCTGGGCCAGCCCCAGTGGCTGATGGAGATCGACGTCATCGCCGTGATTCCCGACTGAGGCCCGCCCATGACCTTTTCCATCACCGCCCGCTGCGCCGAGACCGGCCAGTTCGGCATCGCCATCAGTTCCTCCAGCATTGCCGTGGGTGCCCGTTGCCCCTGGCTGCGGCCGGGGATCGGCGCCGTCAGCTCGCAGAACATCACCCTGCCCGCCCTGGGGCCGCTCACCCTGGACGGATTGGCCCTGGGCCTGGCACCCAGCGAGGCCCTGGCCCAGAGCCTGGCCGGCGATGCCTACGCCGACTATCGCCAGGTGACGGTGATCGACGGCCAGGGGCGCAGTGCCCACCATAGCGGCGCCCAGACCCTGGGCGTGCATCACGCCCGCAGCGGGCGGGACTGCGTGGCCGCCGGCAACATGCTGGCGAGTCCGGCGGTGGTGGATGCCCTGGTGGCAAGCTTCGAAGGCACCCGGGGCGTCCTCGCCGAGCGGCTGGTGCAGGCCATGCAGGCGGCGCTGGCGTCCGGCGGCGAAGCCGGTCCCGTGCATTCGGCGGCACTGCTGGTGGTAGGCGACCCGAGTTGGCCCATCGTCAATCTGCGCGTCGACTGGGCCGAGACGGACCCCATCGGCCGGTTGGCCGACCTCTGGCGCGCCTACCAGCCGCAGCTGCAGGACTATCTCGACCGCGCGGTCCGCCCGGATCTCGCCCCGGGCTATGGCGTGCCGGGTGACGACCGATGAGCGCCAGCCGTGACCTCCTGGCCAAGCTGGTGGCCTTCGACACCACCAGCCGCGAATCGAACCTGGCCCTGATCGACTTCGTCGCCCGCTACCTGGATGGCTTCGGCGTGCCCTATGAGCTGATCCACAATGCCGCAGGCACCAAGGCCAATCTGTTCGCCACCCTGGGGCCGGCCGACGTGCCGGGCATCGTGCTCTCCGGGCATACCGACGTGGTGCCGGTGGACGGCCAGGCCTGGACCCGACCCGCCTTCGAACTCAGCGAAGAAGAGGGCAGGCTCTATGGCCGCGGCACCGCCGACATGAAGGGCTACCTGGCCTGCCTGCTGGCCCTGGTCCCCGAAGCCGTCCGCGCGCCGCTGCGCCGCCCGCTGCACCTGGCGCTGTCCTACGACGAGGAAGTGGGTTGCCTGGGGGTGCGCAGCCTGCTCGACCAGTTGGCGCAGCGCCCGATCAAGCCACTGCTGTGCATCATCGGCGAACCCACCGAACTCAAGCCCGTGCTCGGCCACAAGGGCAAGGTAGCCATGCGCTGCCAGGTGCACGGCGCCGCCTGTCATTCGGCCTATGCGCCCCAGGGCGTCAACGCCATCGAATACGCCGCGCGCCTGGTCGTCGAACTCGGCCGCCTGGGCGAGGCGCTCAAGGCACCCGAACGGCAAGACGCCCGCTTCGACCCGCCCTTCTCCACGGTGCAGACCGGATTGATCGGCGGCGGCCAGGCACTGAACATCGTGCCGCAGGACTGCGCCTTCGATTTCGAGATCCGCGCCCTGCCCGCCGAGGATCCCTACCAGCTGATCCGCCAGGTGCAGGCCTACGCTAAGAACGGGCTGCTGCCGGCCATGATGGCCACCAGTGCAGAGAGCTCGGTGAGTTTCGCCGAGCTCTCCAGCTACCCCGGCCTGGATACCGCTGCCGAAAGCGCGGCGGCTGAATGGATCGCACTCTTCTGCGGCTCGCGGGACTTCGGTACCGTGGCCTTCGGCACCGAGGGCGGCCTCTTCGCCGCCGCGGGTATCCCCACGGTGGTGTGCGGGCCGGGCAGCATGGCCCAGGGGCACAAGCCGGACGAGTTCATCACCCAGGCGCAACTGGATGGCTGCGACACGATGCTGGGGCAGGTATTGGCCTTCGCCCGCGGCTAGGCCGATCATTCCGCTGCGCGGAATAATGAACTGACCAGAACACCCATTCCCTCTGAATCCATTCACTCCCAAGCTGGTAGCACGAATCGGGACCACCCTCGGCCCGATGCCAGTCAGGAGTTGGATCATGAAGCTCTATCACCTTCCGTTGTCCGGTCATGCCCACCGCGCCGTGCTGTTCACCTCCCTGCTGGGCCTGGCGCCGAAACTCATCGAGGTCGACCTCGCGGCCGGCGAGCATCGCACGCCGGAATTCCTCGCCCTCAACCCCTTCGGCCAGGTGCCGGTGCTGGAGGACGACGGTGTGGTCGTCGCCGATTCCAACGCCATCCTCGTCTACCTGGCGAAGAAACTGGGCCGCACCGACTGGCTGCCAGAGGATCCGGCCGGTGCCGCCGCGGTGCAGCGCTGGCTATCGGTGGCGGCCGGTGAACTGGCCTACGGCCCGGCGGCGGCGCGGCTGATCACGGTATTCGGTGCCCGCCTCGATGCCGAGGAAGTCATCGCCCGCGCCCATGTCCTGTTGCAGCGCCTGGAGGCCCACCTAGCCACGCGGGACTGGCTGGCCGCCGGGCATCCCACCCTCGCCGACGTCGCCCTCTACAGTTACCTCGCCGGCGCCCCGGAAGGCAATGTGGACCTGGCGCCCTACACCGCCGTGCGCGCCTTCCTGCGCCGGGTGGAAGCCTTGCCGGGCTTCGTCGCCTTCCCCCAGACCGCCGCCGGCCTCAGGGCCTGAGCGCACGCGTCCCGATTGGAGGTCATGGTCATGCACGAGCCCCTGCCCACCTGGCACGCCGGCGAAACCCTCATCCAGGAACGGCTGGGCGTCCGCGAACGCATGGCGGCCCTGGGCCCGCGCGTGATCCGGCCCTTCATGCCCGACCAGCACCGGGACTTCTTCCGGCAACTGCCCTTCCTGGTGCTGGGCAGTGTCGCTGCCGAAGGCGAGGTCTGGGCGACCCTCCTGGAAGGCCGTCCGGGCTTTCTCAGCTCACCCACCCCCACTCTCCTGGACATCGCCGCCCAGCTGGCCACGGAGGATCCGGCGGCTGCCGGGCTCGCCGAAGGGGCGGCGGTCGGCCTGCTCGGTATCGAACTGCACACGCGCCGGCGCAACCGGTTGAACGGCACCCTCAGCCACACGCCGCAGGGGCTTCGCGTGGTCGTCGACCAGAGCTTCGGCAACTGCCCGCGCTACATCCAGCTGCGCGACCCCGCCTTCGCCCGGGAGCCGGGCACCGCCCCCCTGGCCGTCGCGGAGCGCCTCACCCGCCTGGACGCCACCGCGCGCGCCCTCATCACCGGCGCCGATGCCTTCTTCGTCGCCTCCTACGCGGAGCAGGAAGGCCAGCGGCGGGTCGACGTATCCCACCGCGGCGGCAAGCCAGGCTTCGTCCGGGTGGACGCCGAGGGCGTGCTGACGATTCCCGACTTCAACGGCAACCTGTTCTTCAACACCCTGGGCAACCTCGTCACCAACGGCAAGGCCGGGCTGCTGTTCGTGGATTACGAGAGGGGTGACCTGCTGCACCTGAGCGGCACGGCCGAGGTCCTGTTCGACTCGCCCGAGATCGCCGCCTTCGAAGGCGCGGAGCGCCTCTGGATCTTTCGCCCGCACCTGGTCGTCCGCCGTCGCGCTGCCCTGGCCCTGCGCTGGACAACGCGGGCCCACGGCGAGTCGGACAGCAGCCAGCTGACCGGCAGCTGGCCACAGGCCGAGCAGCGCCTGCAGGCCAAGGCCTACGCCCAGCGCTGGCGCCCGCTGCGCATTGCCCGGATCGTCCAGGAAAGCACGACGATCCGCTCCTTCCACCTCGAACCCGTGGACGGTGCCGGTCTGCTGCCCTTCCAGGCGGGTCAGTTCCTCACGCTGCGGGTGAGCCCTGACGTCGACCAGGCGCCGCTGGTGAGGAGCTACAGCCTGTCGAACGCGCCAGCGGACGATGGCTACCGGATCAGCGTCAAGCGCGAAGGCGCGGTCTCTCGCCTGTTGCACGATCAGTTGCGCGTCGGCGATCTGCTCGAGACCCGGGCACCGGCCGGCGACTTCACCCTGGCTACGGCTGAAACGCGCTCCCTGGTACTGCTCGCCGCGGGTATCGGTATCACCCCGCTGCTGGCCATGTTGCGCCAGGCCCTCCATGAAGGACGGCGGACCCAACGTGCGCGCCCGATCACGCTGTTCTACGCCGCGCGCAACCGCGCCGAGCGCGCCTTCGCCAGGGAGCTTGCCGAGCTGGCCGCCACGGCCCCTGACTCGGTACGGGTGATCAGGGTGCTGGGCGATACCGCGGACGCCCGCCCCGAGGTGGACTATGACGTGGCCGGCCGCATCGACCTGGACTTGCTGGGTCGCTACCTACCCTTCGGGGACCATGACTTCTACCTGTGCGGCCCCTCGGCCTTCACCCAGGGGCTCTACGACGGCCTGCGTGGCTACGGCATCGAGGACGCCCGGATCCACGCCGAGGCCTTCGGTCCGGCTGGCCTGGTGCGCACCCGCGCAGCGGCCGCGGTCGCGCAATGCCACCCAGCGGCCACGACGGCCGTCGCGGTGCGCTTCGCCGTCGCGCGCCAGGAGGCGCAGTGGACCCCTGCCGCTGGCAGCCTGCTGGAGCTGGCCGAGGCCCAGCGCCTTTCCCCCGCCTTCAGCTGCCGCGAGGGTCACTGTGGCAGCTGTCGCACGCGGGTGCTCGCCGGCGCGGTCACCTATGCTCATGAGCCCGCCGCCGCGGTGGCCGCCAATGAAGCCTTGCTCTGCTGCGCGCGACCTGCTGAGGGTACCGTGCGCCTCGAACTCGATCTCTAGGCTGGCCAGCGCCCGCGGGTCGACTACCATGGAGGCCTTGCCGGAGCACTCCGGCCCCGTGAGGAAGACCCGACAGATGGATCGTTGGCAGGCGATGCGCGTGTTCGTGAAGGTCGCCGAGACCGAGAGTTTCGCCCGCACCGCCCGCGAGCTGCACCTGAGCGCACCGGCGGTGACGCGGATGATCGCCGGCCTGGAGGAACTGATCGGCGCCCGGCTGCTGGTGCGCACCACCCGCTCGGTGAAGCCCACCGAAGCCGGCGCCCGCTATCTGCAGGACTGCCGGCGCATCCTCGGTGAGATCGCCGAGGCCGAATTGGCCGCGGCCGGTCACCAGGCCCGGCCCTCCGGCACCCTGGCGATCACCGCGCCGGTGCTCTTCGGCCAGCTGCACGTGCTGCCGCTGGTGCTGGAATTCCTGGCGCGCCATCCGCAGATGCGCGTCCGTACCCTGTTCCTCGATCGCCAGGTGAATCTGCTGGACGAAGGCATGGACGTCGCCCTGCGCATCGGCCAGTTGCCGGACTCGGGCTTCACCGCCGTCCAGGTGGGCAGCATGCGCCGGGTAGTCTGCGCCGCGCCGGGGTATCTGCAGGCCCAGGGCACGCCCACGACGCCGGCTGCCTTGCGGGAACATCGCATCCTCGCCTGCCAGAGTGCCTGGGCCTCGGCCGAATGGCGCTTCGCCCGCGGTCAGCGGGTGGTGGTGGATCCGGTGCTGCAGTGCAATACCAACGAGGCCGCCATCACCGCCGCCAAGGCCGGTTGGGGACTGACCCGGGCGCTGCACTATCAGATCGCCCCGGCCCTCGCCGAAGGCGCCCTGCAGCTGGTGCTCGAAGACCATGAGGAGGCCCCGCTCCCGGTCCACCTGGTCTACCCCCAGGGCCGCCAGGCGGCGGCCAAGGTCCGGGCCTTCGTCGAACTGGCGGTGACGGCACTGCGTGGCAATCCGTTGTTCGGCAACGACTGAGCGTCCCGCCCGGTCGCCGCACAAACTGCGGTCTCGTCACGCCGAACGCGTTCGCCAGCCGCTCGGACCAGGCCAATTCAGCATTGGCCACCGCCGGCGCTCCCTAGACTCAGGGCCTGACCTGCCACTGGGAGCGCCACCATGCCGCTGCACCTCGATCTGCGTGATCCTCGCCTGTTCCAACAATCGGCCTATGTCGACGGCCGCTGGATAGGCGCCGACCACGGCGCCACCTTCGCCGTAGACAACCCCGCCACCGGCGAGGTGATCGCCCAGGTCGCGGCGCTGGACGCTGCCGAAACCGCCCGCGCCATCGCCGCGGCGGAAGCGGCCTGGCCGGCCTGGCGCGAGCGTCCCGCAGTCGAACGCGCGGCGCTGCTGGAGCGCTGGCATGCGCTGATGCTGGAACACCAGGACGACCTGGCCCTGCTCATGACCCTGGAGCAGGGCAAGCCGCTCGCCGAGGCTCGCGGCGAGATCGCCTACGGCGCCAGCTTCGTCAAATGGTTCGCCGAAGAAGCCCGGCGCAGCTACGGCGATATCCTGCCCGCCCCCGCCCGCGATCGCCGGGTGCTGGTGCTCAAGCAGCCGGTGGGCGTGGCCGCCGCCATCACCCCGTGGAACTTCCCCAATGCCATGATCACCCGCAAGGCCGCGCCGGCCCTGGCGGCCGGCTGCCCGGTGGTGATCAAGCCCTCGGACCTCACCCCGCTGTCGGCCCTGGCGCTGGCCGAGCTGGCGGATCGGGCCGGTTTTCCGCCCGGGATCTTCAACGTGGTCACCGGGCTGCCCGTCGGTATCGGTGGCGAGCTGACCGGCAACCCGGCGGTGCGCAAGCTGTCCTTCACCGGCTCCACGCGGATCGGCCAGCTGCTGCTGGCGCAATGCGCGGCCACGGTGAAGCGCACCAGCATGGAGCTGGGTGGCAATGCGCCCTTCATCGTCTTCGACGATGCCGACCTGGACCTGGCCATCGCCGGGGTGTTGCAAAGCAAGTTTCGCAACGCCGGCCAGACCTGCGTCTGCGCCAACCGCATCCTGGTCCAGGACGGTATCCACGACCGCTTCGCCGAGCGCCTGGCCGCCGAGGTCGCCAAGTTCAAGGTGGGCAATGGCCTGGAGGCCGGGGTGACCCTCGGTCCGCTGATCAATCGCCCGGCGGTGGACAAGGTGGCGCGCCATGTCGACGACGCCCTGACCCAGGGCGCCAAGGCGCTGTTCGGCGGCCTGCCCAGCGGACATGACCAGTTCGTCGCCCCCACGGTGCTCACCGGTGCCACGGCGGACATGCTGCTGGCCCGCGAGGAAACCTTCGGCCCGGTGGCGCCACTGTTCCGCTTCCGTGACGAAGCCGAGGCCCTGGCGCTGGCCAATGCCACGCCCTACGGCCTGGGCGCCTATTACTACACCCAGGACCTGCGTCGCGCCTGGCGGGTGGGTGAGCGCCTGGAATTCGGCATGGTGGCGCTCAATACCGGCACCCTGTCGATGGAGGTCGCGCCCTTCGGCGGCGTGAAGCAGTCCGGGCTGGGTCGCGAGGGTTCGCACCTGGGGCTGGACGAGTACCTGGAGGTCAAGGCCTGGCACCTGGGCGGGCTGGACTGAAATCCACGGCGGGCAGGCAGCTGAAAATGCCGCCACCCCTGCGCAAAACAGTCGATCGCGATGCCGGGGCCGGCAACTTCAGCGTTACCGGCCCCGGCATTTGCTTAGGCTGAAACCCTCGCCCCCTGCCTGGAGATAGCTGCATGAATTCCGCTGCCAAAGCCACCGACCGCCTGCTGGGTTATCGCGAACAGAGCGTCCCGCGCGGCATCATCACCGCCCATCCCGTCGTGGTGGCTCGCGCCCAGGGCAGCGAAGTCTGGGACGTGGACGGACGCCGCTACCTCGATTTCGTCGGCGGCATCGGCGTGCTCAACGTCGGGCACAACCACCCCCGTGTGGTGGAAGCCGTGCGCCGGCAGGTCGGGGAAATCTCCCATGCCAGTTTCCAGGTGATGGCCTACGAGCCCTACCTGGAACTGGCCAACCGCCTCAATACCCTGATCGGCAACGGCGAGGCCTACAAGACGCTGCTGCTCACCTCGGGCGCCGAGGCGGTGGAAAACGCCATCAAGATCGCCCGCGCCCATACCAAGCGGCCGGGGGTGATCGCCTTCCGCGGCGGCTTCCACGGCCGCACCCTGCTGGGCGTGACCTTGACCGGCTTCGCCCAGCCCTACAAGCAGAACTTCGGTCCCTTCCCTGGCGACATCCATCACGCGCCCTACCCCGACCCTTTCCGGGGCGTCGATACGCAGCAGGCGCTGGCCGGGCTGCGCGAAGTCTTCGCCACCCAGATCGCCCCCGACCAGGTCGCCGCCATCCTGATCGAGCCGGTGCAGGGCGACGGCGGCTTTCGCCCGGCGCCCGTGGAGTTCCTCCAGGCGCTGCGCACCCTCTGCGACCAGCACGACATCGTGCTGATCGCCGACGAGATCCAGACCGGTTTCGGCCGTACCGGCAGTCTCTTCGCCTTCCAGCAGACCGGCGTCCAGCCGGATCTGGTGACGGTGGCCAAGAGCCTGGCCGGTGGCCTGCCGCTCTCCGGCGTGGTCGGCCG
The DNA here is from genome assembly GCF_054558395.1 of Pseudomonas sp. No.117. Classification (NCBI taxonomy): domain Bacteria; kingdom Pseudomonadati; phylum Pseudomonadota; class Gammaproteobacteria; order Pseudomonadales; family Pseudomonadaceae; genus Pseudomonas; species Pseudomonas sp. No.117. Next base: position 100,889 of record NZ_BAAJNP010000004.1, on the reverse strand, counting down.
CGCGGCCATCATGGACGCGCCGCTGCCCGGCGGCCTCGGCGGCACCTATGGGGGCAACGCCCTGGCCTGCGCGGCGGCCCTGGCGGTGCTGGACATCTTCGCGGAAGAGGAGCTGGTCGCCCGCGGCGTGGCCCTCGGCGAGCAACTACGCAGCGGGCTGCTCGCACTCCAGCAGCGCCATCCACGCATCGGCGAGGTGCGCGGTCGCGGCTTCATGCTGGCGGTCGAGCTGGTCGGTGCGGATGGTCACAGCCCCGACGCCGCCCTGGCCCAGCAGGTCATCGACGGCGCCCGCCAGGCCGGGCTGCTGGTGATCAAGTGCGGCGTCGAGCGCAACGTCATTCGCTTCCTGGCGCCCCTGGTCACCAGCGAAGCCCAGCTGGCCGAAGCCTTGCAGATGTTCGGCCAGGCTCTCGCCCAGGCCGGTGCCTGAGGTCGAACGTAACGCCGCCAGGCCAGGCCGTGGCGGCGCCGAGGGGAATCCGACCATGAGAATAACGCGTTACCAGGCCATAGGCTTTTCCTGCTACGGCACCCTCGTCGACCGCGAAGGGGGCATCCTCGAGGCCCTGCGCCCTCTTGTGGCGCAGGCCGGGCTCAGTACCCATCCTGATTGGCTGCTCGGCAGCTACCACCGGCTGGCCCGCGAACTGCGCGAAGCCGTGCCGGCCGCCAGCCAGAGCGGTCTGCACCTGCGCATCCACCAGCGCCTGGCGCAGGAGTTGCAGCAGGAGGAGGACCTGGAGGCCAGCGTGGCGTTTGGAAACGCCACGGCGAGCTGGCCGGTGTTCGAGGATGCGCCCGGGGCGCTGCAGTACCTGAGCAAGTTCTATCGATTGGTGTTGCTCGCCTCGCCCGATGACGGCGAGGCGGCAGCGGTCACGGCGCGGTTGCCAGACGTCTTCGCCGCCGTGGTACCCAACCGGGGCGGTGATCTGCGCGCGGCGCTCGATACCACCCTCGATACGCTCGGCCTGGCGCGCGAGGATCTGCTGCCGGTACGCGGCAGCGAACCGGACGACCCCTGGAACCCCCTGGTGGATTTTCCCCTGTGTACCTTGCGCCGTGATCGCTCGCGGCCCTGGAACCTTTCGCGGCAGGCCCTGGATGGCACGCGGTGCGAGTACGCGAGTCTCGCCGATCTGGTGCATGCGCATCAGACCGCCCTGCGTGCCTAGCCTGCCGTTCACGACTGCGAGGAACGACGATGGACGCCGCAACGAAACTGGACCGCATCGATATCAATATCCTGGTGCAACTGCAGAAGGACGGCCGGATGACCAACGTCAGCCTCGCCGAAGCCGTGGGCCTCTCCCCCAGCCCCTGCCTGCAGCGGGTGAAGCGGCTGGAGGCGGCCGGCTACATCAGCGGCTACGAGGCTCACGTCAACCTCGCCAAGATCGCCAACTCGGTGACGGTGTTCACCGAGGTCACCCTCTCCGACCACAAGCGCGCCGACTTCGTGAAGTTCGAATCCTTCATCCGCGGGGTCGACGAGATCCTCGAGTGCCACCTGATCAGTGGCGGCTACGACTACCTGCTGCGCTTCATGTGCAGCAGCATCGGTCACTACCAGGAGCTGATGGAATCCATCCTCGACCGCAACGTCGGCATCGAGAAGTACTTCAGCTACATCGTCATCAAGTCGCCGGTGGTGAAGAACGCCCTGCCGCTGCGCAGCCTGATCAAGGCGGGCTGAGCCAGCGCCGCCTATCCTCGGGCTGGCGCAGCGGCCAGTCCCGTCAGCGCAGGATGCAATAGAGCTTGCGTACCGTCTCTTGGCTGTCCCAGGCCATCGGGGCTTCCGCTGGCACCAGTACCGCCTCGCCCGCCCTGACATGACAGGGCGCCTCCCCCTCGACCGTCAGGCTCACCGCGCCGGCATAGAGCAGCATCAGCTCGCAATGGGGATTGCTCACGGCCTTGCGCGTGTACGCCGTGCATTCCCACATTCCGATCCGCAGGGCGCCGCCACCACTTTCGAACAGGTCGCAACCGGTGGCGCTGGGCTCGGGGCTCAGCAGCACGCTGGCCGCTGGCGGCGGCGAGGGTTCGCGCGGGGCCTCGGGATCCAGCAGCAGCGGCGCCGAGGGCATGGGGCCTGCGCTGGCACGGCCGGGAAAGGCCATGAACAGGCGGCGCAATTCGCCGCCGTGACGCCAGCGGCAACTCAGGCCGCGCGGTAGCACGAAGGCATCGCCGGCCTTGAGCTGCAAGGCACCGCCGGCCCATTCGAGCTGCAACTCCCCGGCCTCGATGACGCTCACTTCCACCCAGGGATAGTCGTCCAGCTGGCAATCGGCGAAATGGCTGACGGCACTGCCCATGACATAGCCCAGTCGCCCATCGTGGAGGTGCAGGTCGCGCCCCGCCGGTAGCGGGTCGTCGTGCAGGGCATGCAGCGCCCAAGGGAGACGGCGGTCACTGGGCGGCTGGCAATAATGCAGCAGGGGCATGGCGAATCCTCGCGATCAGAGACGCGGCAGGCCTGCCGCGGACAGGGCCAGTATCGACCGCCGAGGCACCTGGGTTGTGGCGTTTCGGGCGGCAGGCAGCACAGAAGCTGCCGTTTTTCGAAGGTGCGGCGCAGTTTCCACCGCACCACCGATGATGGCGGCAGCAGCTGGAATTTCAGGACAAACTATCGCCCCGGTGCGCCATGCTTGAGCTTTGCCGGAGACTTCCTCATGACGCTGCTGTACAAGGCCGATCCCGTGCGGGGCCAGGCGTGGCGAAGCCTGTTCCAGGAACGCGCACCCGACATCGAATTTCGCCAATGGCCGGACGTGGGCGACCCCGCAGACATCCGCTACCTGGCCTGCTGGCAACCGCCGGAAGACCTGGCCACGGCCTTCCCGAATCTGGAGGTGCTGTTCGCCACCTCCGCCGGGATCGACCAATTCGACTTGAGGCGGCTGCCCCCGGCGCTACCCATGGTGCGGATGCTCGATCCCGGCATCGTCGCCGGCATGGTGGAATATGCAACGCTCATGGTCCTGGCACTGCACCGCCAGTTGCCGCTCTACCTCGACCAGCAAGGTGCGGGGCGCTGGCTGGAGCATGCGCTGGTGCCGGCGGCGAACAGACGCGTCGGGGTGCTCGGCCTCGGCCAGACCGGCCAGGCGGTGCTGGAGCGGCTCGCCACCTTCGGCTTCCAGCTCTCGGGCTGGTCACGCTCGCCCCGTGAGCTACCCGGTGTACGTTGCCATGCCGGCGCCGAGCAACTGCCGGCGTTCCTGGCCGACTGCGAGATCCTCATCTGCCTGCTGCCCCTGACCCAGGAAACCACAGGTATCCTCGATGCCCGGCTATTCGCCGCCCTGCCCCAGGGCGCCAGCCTGATCAACCTGGGTCGCGGCGCCCACCTGGTGGAGGCGGATCTGCTGGCGGCGCTGGACAGCGGCCAGCTGAGTCAGGCGGTGCTGGACGTGGTGGAGCCAGAGCCTGCGGCTGCCAACCACCCCTTCTGGCAACATCCGCGAATCTGGCTGACGCCCCACGTGGGTGCCATGACGGTAGCGGAAACGGCCTTCACGGTGCTGCTGGAGAACATCCGTCGCCATCAGCGCGGTGAACCGATGCGGGGGTTGGTGGATCGGCAGCGGGGTTACTAGGCAGCGGCCGGGGTGGCTTAACCCAAAGCCACCCGCAGCCGCCCCAGCAAGGCATCACAGGCGTCGAGCTGGCTGACGTCGACATACTCGTCCGGCTTGTGCGCCTGGTCGATGCTGCCGGGACCGCAGACCACCACGGGGGTGTCCAGCCGACTGGCGAAGAGCCCGCCTTCGGTGCCGAAGGCCACCTTGAGTTGCGCGGTGCCGGGCTCGACCAGGGTCTGCAGGAAACGCACCGCCTCGACGCTGGGATGGGTATCCAGGCCGGGATAGGCATTGACGGTCTCGATCTCGATGGCCGCCTTGGGGGACAGCTGGCGCGCTTCGCGGACCAGGCCATCCGCCGTCTCCTGCAGCGCGGCCACCAGGGCAGCGGGATCGTCGGCCGGCAGGTGGCGGATCTCGAAATCCAGGGTGCACTGATTGGGTACGATGTTCAGCGCCTTGCCGCCGTCGATGCGGCCGACATGCAGGGTGGTGTAGGGAATGTCGTAGGCGGCATCGCGCGCGCCCTCTTCCACCAGGCACCGCTGGCTGGCGCGCAGCGCGCCGACCAGGTCGCTGGCCAGGTGGATGGCATTCACATGCAGCGGTGCTTGCGACGAGTGCCCCTCCTGGCCATGGCAATGGGCGCGCAGTGCCGCCTTGCCCTTGTGGCCGAGGGCGACCTGTAATTCCGTGGGTTCGCCGACGATGCAGAGGAAGGGGCGCACCGGCGCCAATTCCAGCACGTCCAGCAGCCGCCGGACCCCGACACAGCCAATCTCCTCGTCGTGGGACAGCGCCAGTTGCAGCGGGCGCTTCAAAGGTTCACCACGAGCGGCGGCCAGCAGGGCCACCACCGCGCAGGCGACGAAGCCCTTCATGTCGCAGGCGCCGCGACCATAGATCCGGCCGTCCTTCAGGGTGCCCGCGAAGGGAGGCAGGGTCCAGGCCTGGCCCTCCACGGGTACCACGTCGGTATGGCCGGAGAGCAGCACGCCGGGAACGTCGGCTGGGCCGACGCTGGCGAAGAGATTGGCCTTGCGCCCGCTTTCATCGAGAACCAGGCGACAGGCGATGCCGGCCGCTTCCAGCAGGCCTTGCACGTGATGGATCAGCGCCAGGTTGGAGTCGGCGGAGACCGTGGGGAAGCCGATCAGGGTACGCAGTAGTTCCTGACTGTTCATCCGGCGAGACTCTCGCTGCGGGCTTGGGCGAAACGGGCCACGTCGAAGGCCGGCAGGGGCGTGTCGGTACGGCCGGTGGCGATCAGTTCGGCCATGGTGTCGCCCACTCCTGGGCCGAGCTGGAAACCGGCGCCGCAGAAACCGAAGGCGTAGTAGAGGCCGTCCACCTGGCTGCTCGGGCCCATGATCGGCAGGTCGTCGGCGATATAGCCCTCCACTCCGCTCCAGGTGCGGATCACATTGACCCGGCCCAGGGCCGGCGCCAGGCGGCGCAACTGGGTGAGCTGGTTGAGCAGGCCATGGGGTTCGGCGCGGGCCAGGCGGGTGTCCAGGTCCGGACGGGTGCGGAAGCAGCCGCCGAAGATGACGTTGCCGCGCGGGATCTGGCGGAAGTAGATGGTCTCGCTCACCAGCGGCGAAGAGACACCTACCGCTTCCTTGAAGGCATAGGGCAAGGGTTCGGTGACGCCCATCTGGGGGCCATGGGTCTCGATGGGTACCGGCTCGCCAAACTGGCTGGACAACCGACTGCCCCAGGCCCCGGCGGTGATCAGCAGCCGCGGTGCCTGGAAGCGGCGGCCATCGGCGGCCTGCACCAGGAAATCGGTGCCTGGCTTGGACACCTGGGTGATCTCCACCCCCTCCTGCAGATCGACACCCTCGCGCACCCCGGCGCGGGCGAAGGCCGGGGCGGCGAGGCGCGGATTGGCGTGGCCATCGTGGGGCGCATAGGAGCCGGCCACTACCTCCGGGCCCAGGTAGGGAAACTTCTCGTGCAGGGCCGCGCCTTCGAGCACCTGCAGCTCCAGGGCAGCGGTTTCCGGCGCCCGGGCGTAGTCGTGCAGCATGGCGATGCGGCTGGGGTCGTAGACCACCCGCAGATGGCCGCCCGGAATGAACTCCAGGTCATCGCCGATCAATTCCGGCAAGCGACCCCAGATGCCACGGGAGCGATTGGACAGGGCCACCTGAGTCAGGTAGCGCCCCTGCCGGCGCACGTTGCCGAAGTTGGTGCCGCTGGCGAAGCGCCCGACCTGGTCGCGCTCCAGCAGGAGCACCGACAGCCCCCGGCGGCGCAGGAAGAAGGCACTGGCGCTGCCCATGATGCCGGCGCCGATGACGATGACATCCGCGCGATTGGCGGCGATCTGACTCATGACGAAACCTCTTCTTCGCAGGCGACGATGCCCAGCGGCAAGGGCCGTACCGGTGCCTGGCCGCGCAGGCGGCCGACGGTCTCCACCGGCACCCCGGATTCGGCGGCGATGATCTCGGCCCCGGCCTGGGCACAGTAACGACCCTGGCAACGACCCATGCCGACCCGGCTGAAGGCCTTGGCCCTATTGGCCTCGCGGGCGCCCTTCTCGCGTACCACGGCGCGCAGTTCACCGGCGGTGATGCCCTCGCAGCGACAGACCACCGCCGTGTCCGGCAGGCTGGCCATCTGCTTGGCCGGCCAGGGAAAGGCCTCGGCCAGGCCGAGGCGGAAGCGCTCCTGCACCTCGAGGCCCTCGCGGCAGCGTTCGGCGAGGCCGTTTGGCGGCGTGCGGCCAAGATCGGTCAAGACCGCACAGGCGGCCAACTTCCCGGCCAGTTCGGCGGCATCGGCACCGCGCACCCGGGCACCATCGCCAGCGGCATAGACGCCCGGTGAGGACGTCCGTCCTTCGGCATCCAGCTGCAATACCCATTGCCCGGTCGCCCGCTCGAAGTCGAAGGCGCAGCGGGCGAGATCGGCCAGCTGGGTTTCCGGTCTCAGGTGATAGCCCAGGCCCACGGCGTCGCCGACCACCTCCTGGCGCAGGCCGCGGGCATCGGCGAAGGCCACGCCACGGACGCCCTGCTCGGCGTCGCCGAGAATTTCCAGCGGGGTGACGCCAAAGTGCAACGGCACCCCGGCGCGTTGGAGGGAAGCCATGAGTTGCACCCCCTTCCAGGCGACACCCGGCCGCGCCAGCAGCTTGGGCGCCGCCAGGGCGCGCAGCCGCAGCGGCGCGGTATCGAGGACGGCGGCGACGGTGGCACCGGCTTGCTGGTACTGGCTGGCGACCAGGTACAGCAAGGGCCCGCTGCCCAGGAAGATCACCCGCCGGCCGATGGACACCGCCTGGGTCTTGAGGGCGATCTGGGCACCGCCGAGGGTATAGGTGCCCGCCAGGTTCCAGCCCGGTACTGGCAGCAGCCGGTCGCTGGCACCGGTGCAGAGCACCAGGGCGTCGAAGTCCAGGGTGCGCTGGCGATTGCCCTGCACGGTGTAGAGGGTGCGTTCGTGCAGGTGCCAGGCCATCGTCTCCGGGCGATAGTCCAGCCGCCCACGTAGACCGTCGAAGGTGCGGTGCAGGTCTTCGGCCTTGGCCGCTTCGCCGCCGTAGAGGGTGGCATAGGAGCGCTGGAATCCCTCGGGCTGGCGGCGATAGATCTGACCACCGTCGCGGCGATTCTCGTCGATCACCACCGGGGCGATACCCGCGGCCAGCAGGGTTTCGGCGCAGCGTACGCCGGCCGGGCCGGCCCCGACGATGACCACCCGCGGCGTCTTCGAATGAGAGGATGCTAGGCCAGATTCCATACCGCCTCCGGTTGCTTGGTAAGGATCTGCAGGCCGTCGCGGACCTCGGTACCACAGGCGCGCAGGCGTTCGCCGGCGGCGGTCCACACCCAGCAATCCTGGCAGGCGCCCATAAGGCAGAAGCCGGCACGGCGCTCTTCGCCAAATTCGGAGCGCCGTAGCGCCGGGCCGTTGGCGAGCAAAGCGACCATCAGGGTGTCGCCCGCCAGGGCCGTGACCGGCAGGCCGTCGACCGTGAGGCTGACCTGCGGCCGGCCGGTTTCGGCGAGTCGCTGGAAGCGAGACGTCATGCGCGAACTCCTTGGGTGTGCAGCACGGCGCCGCCTTGCAGGCGCTGCAAGGTCTCGCCGTCGTGGTGACAGAGGATGAGGTTGCCGCCCGGCAGCCGCTGTTGCGGCGGTGCTTGGCGCTCACAGCGGCCCTCGACACGCACCGGACAACGGCGCAGGAAGCTGCAGAGCGCCCCGCTCGCCTGGGTCTTGGCGGCCAGGGGTGCCACGGTACGGACCGGTTGCTCCTCCAGCCAGCCCTGGCGCAGCGCGGGCACCGAGGCGGTGAGCAATTCGGTGTAGGGATGCAGCGGCGGATGCTGCAGCGTGGCCGGGGTGCCCAGCTCCACCGGCTGGCCGGCATAGAGCACCAGCACCTCGTCGCACAGGCTGCGCACCGTGGAGATGTCGTGGCTGATGAACAGATAGGCCAGCCCCAGCTCGCGGCGCAGTTCCACCAGCAGGTCGAGGATGGCGGCGCCGACCACGGTGTCCAGCGCCGAGGTGACCTCGTCGCAGAGGATCAGCTCGGGTTCGGCCGCCAGGGCCCGCGCCAGGTTGACCCGCTGCTTCTGGCCACCGGACAGCTCGCCCGGACGCCGGTTGGCGAGACTCGCCGGCAACTGCACCCGGTCGAGCAATTCGCGCACCTTGCGCTGGCGGGTGGCCTTGTCGAAGGCATGGTAGGTTTCCAGCGGGCGCATCAGGATGCGCTCCACGCTATGAGCCGGATTCAGTGCCGTGTCGGCGTTCTGGTAGACCAGCTGCACGCGGCGGAACTGCTCGCGGGTGCGACCATCCAGACCGGGCGGCAGGGGCTCGCCACCCAGGTGCACGCTGCCTCGCGCGGGCGGCAGCAGGCCGGCGATCACCCGCGCCAGGGTCGACTTGCCGGAGCCGGACTCACCGATCACCCCCAGGGCCTGCCCCGGCGCGATGCTCAGATTGATGCCTTCCAGCACCCGATAGCGCGGCAGGCCTTCAGCGTTCATGGGGCCATAACCGGCAACCAGGTCATTTACTTCCAGCACGGGCGCCCGGGTCTCCACCGCGGGCAACCCACGCTCCGCCAGGGGCTCTGGCTGAGCCGCGGCCAGCAGGCTGCGGGTATAGGGATGGCGGGCACTGGCCAGCAGGCGCTCGGTGCGGCGATTTTCAAAGACCTCGCCGCCATTGAGCACCAGGATGCGGTCGGCCATCTGGGCCACCACCGCCAGGTCGTGGGAAACATAGATCGCGGTCACGCCACGTTCGCGGACCACCTGCTTGAAGACACGCAGCACCTCGATCTGGGTAGTGACGTCCAGCGCCGTGGTGGGTTCGTCGAGGATCACCAGGGTCGGATCGGTGATCAGCGCCATGGCGGCCATCAGCCGCTGCAGCTGGCCGCCGGACACCTGGTGCGGATAGCGCTCGCCAATATGCTCGGGGTCCGGCAACGCCAGTTCGCGGAACAGCTCCAGGGCCCGCGCCTCGGCGTCGCGCCGGGTCAGCACGCCGTGGATCAGGGCGCTCTCGATGATCTGTTCCATCAAGCGGCGCGACGGATTGAAGGCCTCCGCCGCGCTCTGGGCGATATAGGCCACGGTGCGGCCACGCAGCCGGCGCAGGCCCGCCGCGTCGAGCTCCAGCACCCGGGTGTCGCCCACCCGGATCGAGCCGCCGGCGAGCCGGCAACCGGCGCGGGCGTAGCCGAGCAGCGACAGCGCTATGGTGGTCTTGCCCGAACCGGATTCGCCGATCAGCGCCAGCACCTCGCCCTTGGCCAGGCTGAAGCCGACCTCCTTGACGATGAGGGTTTCACTGCCATCCTCGGCCTGGGCGACCACGCGCAGGTCCTTGACCTCTACCAGCGTCTGCATCTCAGCCATCTCAGCGCCCTCCCCGGCGCCGCGCGCCGAACCGGTCGATGAGCAGGTTGACGCCCACCGTCAGGGTACCGATGGCCAGGGCCGGCATCAGCACCGCCGGGGCGCCGTCGGCCAGGCCACCGATGTTTTCCCGCACCAGCGAACCCAAGTCGGCATTGGGCGGTTGCACGCCGAGGCCGAGGAAACTCATGCCACTGAGCAGCAGCACGATGTAGACGAATCTCAGGCCCAGGTCGGTGAGCAGCGGCAGGCGCATGTTGGGCAGCATCTCCACCAGGGCGATGTACAGCTTGCCCTCACCACGGGTACGGGCGACCTGGACGTATTCCAGCTCGGTGAGGTTCATCGCCAGGCTGCGGGCGATGCGATAGCAGCCCGGGGCATAGCCCACCACCGCCATGACCACCAGCAGCGGCACCGAGGAACCGAAGGCCGAGACCATCACCAGCGCCAGCATCTTGCTCGGCAGGGAGATCAACGCATCGATCAGCCGCGAAAGCGGCTCGTCCACCCAGCGCCCCGACAGCGCCGCCAGCAGGCCGAGCCCGGTGCCCAGGGCACAGGACAGCACCGCGGCGATCAACGCCAGGCCCACGGTGAAGCGGGCACCGTCGAGGATGCGGCTGAGCACGTCACGGCCCAGGTAATCGGTGCCCAGGGGATGGGCGGCGCTGTAGCTGGCCAGCACCGCGCCGTCGCCCAGGGCACCCGGATCGTAGGGCGCGAGCCAGACGCCGAATACGGCGATGAATAGCCAGAAGGCCACCAGGAAGCCGCCGAGCAGGCCGGTTAGGGACCAGCGTGCGGGACGGCGGGTACGGAGCGGCGACAACTGGGCGTCGAGCGTCTTGCCGTCCACCGGCAGGACGGCGGCGCTGCGCACGGGCGTCACGGGTCGGGTCATAGCGTTCTCAGCCTCGGGTTGGACAGGATGGCGCAGAGGTCCGCCAGGGTCATGAGCACCAGATAGGCGCTGCAGAACAGCATGGCGCAGGCCTGGATCAGCGGCAGATCGCGACTGGCGACGCCGTCCACCATCAGTTGGGCGATGCCGGGATAGTTGAAGATGGTCTCGACGATCACCACCCCGCCCATCAGGTAGGAAAGGCTCAGGGCCACGGCGTTGGCGATGGGTCCCACGGCATTGGGCAGGGCATGGCGCAACACGGCACGCACCGGGCCGACGCCCTTCAGGCGGGCCATCTCCACATAGGGACTCTGCAGTTGCTCCACCAGGGCCGCGCGGGTCATCCGCGCCATCTGCGCGACGATCACGCAGCACAGGGTGCCCACCGGCAGCGCGTAGGCGCGCAGGAAATCCAGGGGACCGTCGATGTCATGGGCGAAGGTCAGCGCCGAGGTCCAGTGCAGCTGCACGGCGAAGACCAACACCGCCAGGGTCGCGACCAAAAATTCGGGGACCGCGACGATGCCCAGGGTGAAGAGGTTGAGCACCCGGTCCAGCCGGCCACCCGCGTTCATCGCCGAGGCGATGCCGAGCACCAGGGCCAGCGGCACCGACACCAGGGCGGTCACCCCGGCCAGCATCAGCGAGCCGAGCAGGCGGTCGCCGATCAGGCTGGTGATGGGCGCCTGGCTGGCCAGCGACTGGCCTAGATCGCCGTGCAGCAGGCCGATCAGCCAGTGGAAGTAGCGCAGGAGCGCCGGCTGGTCGAGACCCATCTGGGCACGCAGGGCCGCGACCTGTTCGGGCAGCGCGAACTGGCCCAGGGCCTGCTGGGCGGCGTCGCCCGGCAACAGCGCGGAAACGAAGAACACCAGCAGCGAGACGATGAACAGGGTCAGTACCCCGCCCCCGACGCGCCTGGTGATGAGGGAAAAGACGGAACGGTCCAAGGTCACCTCCTGCTTGGGCAAGGAGCGGCGAAGAGTCCCAGCGGACGTCTTCGCCATTCGGCGCAGAGCGTCAGGCCTCCAGCCAGACGTGTTCGGCGAACATGTAGCCCATGAAACCCCCGATGGGGATGATGCCGTAGCCGCCGAGCTTGGGCGAATGGGCATCGATGGAGCTGGTGAAGATCGGCAGGCCGATGCCGCAGTGCTGGTGGATCAGCAGCTGCATGTCGGCATACATCTGCTTGCGCTTGGCCAGGTCGGTCTCGCCGCGGGAGGCCACCACCAGCTGGTCGAACTGCTCGTTCTTCCAGCCCGACTCGTTGAAGGGCGCGTCGGACTTGAAGAACTGCGACAGCAGGATGTTGGCGGTCGGCCGCGCGTTGATGTTGCCGAAGCCCAGCGGGTCCTTCATCCAGTGGGTGTTCCAGTAGCCATCGGCGCTGACGCGGTTGACCATCAGGTCGAGCCCGGCCCGCTTAGCCGACTGCTGCAATACCAGGGCCATCTCGTTGGCGTTGTCCGCGGCGGTGGAGGTCACCAGCGGCAGCTTGGCCCCGGCGATGCCGGCCTTCTGGAAGAGGAACTTGGCCTTGTCCGGATCGTAGGGTCGCTGCGGAAGGTCCGCCGCATAGTAGGGCGTGCCGGGCATGATCGGCTGGTCGTTGCCGATGGTGCCGTAGCCGAGGAATACCGACTTGAGGATCTGCTCGCGATCGAACAGCAGCTTCATGCCCTCGACCACGTTGGGATCGTTGAACGGCCGATTGGGGATGCGCATGATCAGGTCGGTGTAGCCACCGGAAGTGTTCGCCACCACCTTGAGCTTGCCGCTCTGCTTGAGGCGGTCGGCCGAGCGCGGGTCCACCGACACGGTGAGCTGGATGTCGCCGGCCAGCAGTGCGTTGACCCGCGACGGCTCGTCGGTGATGCCGATCAGCTCGATCTCGTCCAGGTAGGGCTTACCGGACTTCCAGTAGTTCTCGTTGCGCATGCCCACGGTGCGCACGCCGGGCTTGAATTCCTTGACCTTGAAGGGGCCGGTGCCGTTGGCGGTGGAGAAATCCTTGGTGCCGTCGGCGATGATCAGGAAGTGCGAGATGGCCAGCACCGCCGGCAGCTCGGAGTTCGGCGACACCAGGCGGATGCGCACCTCGTCCGGCGCCACCGCGGTGACCTCGGCGAACTGGTCGGCCAGGGCCTTGACCTTGGAGCCCACCGCCGGGTCCTTGTGCCGCAGCAGCGAGTAGACGACGTCGGCGCTATCGAAGGTCTTGCCGTTGTGGAACTGCACGCCCTGGCGCAGCTTGACCGTCCAGGTCGTGGCATCCTGGGTCTCGACGCTGGTGGCCAGGGCCATTTGCGGCTCGAGATGGCTGTCGAAGACGGTCAGGCCGTTGTAGAAGAAATACTGGCGCGCATAGTCGCCGGAGAACGAGCCCTTCGCCGGATCGAGGGTATCGGCGGTGGAGGAACCGGCGGCCGCGGCGCGCACCCGGCCACCACGGCGCGGCGTGCCGCCGCTGGCGTCCTCGGCGGCGAAGGCACGGCCCTCGCGACCCAGCAGACTGCCCACGCCCGTGGCCATCAGCCCGGCGACGCCCAGCAGGCGCAGCGCATCGCGTCGCGATACCCCCCGTTGCAAGGCCGCGAAGGCCTGGACGCTTTCTGCAGGACCTATCAGGGGACTTCCAGTCTTTTTCTCTGTCATGTCGGCTCGCTCGTTGGGGGCTCTGTCGCCAGTCCGCATCCCCCTCCCCGGGAATGCGGCTTGGTCCTGTGGGCCGCCTTGTCGTGCGGCCTGTTTCATTACAGCACCGGGTCCCTGCGGATTACCGTCGAATTGGCCCCGTGGCGAGATAGAAAAGACCGTTTTGCCCGATCCGCTCAGCATTGTTTGCGGTGTGCTTCGCGACGGCGCACCAGGGCCGTCGATGCCCGGCTTTGGCGCGTTCCGCTGGCGTTTCGCTTGGCTGGCGCAGGGCGCCGCCGACCACCATCGGACGCTTTTACAGCACTGGCAAGGCGCTCCGTGCAGCAGTTTCTGCGCCGGTGGCCGGACAAACGAAAACCGCCCAGCGCGACTCCCCGGTTGGCGGAGCCGTGCTGGGCGGTTCACTGGGCGGAGGCTAGTGCAGCCGGTCCTGGACCCGGTAGTAGAGCCCCACCAGCGGCAGGAACCAGGGCTTGCCGAAGTGGCCGGGAATGGCTGGCCAATCCAGCACCCGCCAGGGATTGGCCTGGCTGCGCCCTTCCAGCACCTCGGCCATCACCCGGCCCATGTGTACCGACATCTGCACCCCGTGGCCGCTGTAGCCCATGGCGTAGAACAGGCCGTCCTGCTCACCGGCACGGGGCAGGCGGTCGGCGGTCATGTCCACCAGGCCACCCCAGCAATAGTCGATGGGCGCCTGGGCCAGGCTGGGAAACAGCTGGCCCAGGGCGGCGCGCAGCACGGCGCCGCTCTTGGCGTCCTGGCGTGGATCGGACAGCGCGAAGCGGGCCCGGCCGCCAAAGATCAGCCGGTGATCCGGCGTGGTACGGAAATAGTTGCCGATGATGCGGCTGGTCACATAGGTACGCCGGTTGGGCAGCAGCCCATCCAGCTGCTCCTTCGGTAGCGGCGCGGTGGCGATGATGAAGCTGCCCACCGAGGCGATACGCCGGCGAAACCATTGGAAGGGTCCGACCTGGGCATTGCCGGTGGCCACCAGCACCTGGCGGGCGCGCAACTCGCCCTTGGCACTCGTCACGCGGAAACTGCCGTCCGGCAGGCGCTGCAGATTGCTGACCGCGGCACCTTCGTAGACCTGGGCACCGCGGCGCACCGCCGCCTCGGCCAGGCCCACGCCGAAGCGCCCCATGTGCATCTGGGCGCCATTGCGTTGCAGCAGGCCGCCGTAAAAGCCGTCGGAGGCCACTTCGATCCGCGCCTGTTCGGGGCCGATCAGTTCCACGTCCGGATCCACCTCCTGGCGAATCAGCTCGCAGGTGCGCGCCAGGTTGTCGTAGTGCTGCGGCTTGGCCGCCAGCTTGAGCTTGCCGGCCTTGTGGAAATCACAGGCGATGCCCTCCTCGGCGATCACCGCCTCGACGCTGGCCACGGCATCGGCATAGGCCTGGTAGAAGGCCCGGGCGCGCTCGGCGCCCAGGCTGGCGCGCAGGGCCGCGTAGTCCTGGGCGACCCCGGTGTTGCAGTGGCCACCGTTGCGGCCGGAGGCTTCGCCGATCACCCGGCCGGCCTCCAGCACCGCGACGCTGGCCCCGCGCTTGCGCAGCGCCACCGCCGCCGACAACCCGGTGAAGCCGCCGCCGATGACGGCGACATCTACCTCGCCCGCCACCGGGCCGGAGGTGCCGCCGGTGAAGCTCGGCGCGGTCGCGAGCCAGTAGGATTCGGACGACTCTTGGCCGTGACTCATGGGCGGCGCTCCTGAGCGGGGGTTTATTCGAGGCCGACCACGGCGGCCAGGCCGCCGATGTCCTTGATCTCGGTGTTGCTGTAGTAGGGGGTGCTCGGCTCATGACCGCGGTTCACGAACACCTTGTTCTTGATGTTCATGTAGTCGGCCGGGATCAGGTCGTAGCGGAAGCTCGAGGAGACGTGCAGCACGTCTTCCGGACCGCAGCCGAGGTTGTCCAGCATGTATTCGAAGGCCTGCAGGCGCGGCTTGTAGGCCTGGCCCTGCTCGGCGGTGAAGACCCGGTGGAAGGGCACGCCCAGCTTATCGACGTTGGACATGATCTGCTCGTCGGCGGCGTTGGAATAGATCACCAGCGGGATCTTGTCGGCGATCTTGGCCAGACCCGCGGTCACGTCCGCGTGGGGACCCCAGCTCGGCACCGCCTCGTAGTAGGCGTTGGCTTCGGCGTCGGTGAAGGAGATGCCCCAGCGCTTGCAGGTACGCTCCACCGCCGAGTACAGCACCTCCGAATAGGGTTTCCAGGCGCCGAGCACCTCATCGAAGCGATAGCCGTTGAAGTCCTTGCAGAACTGGTCCATGGCCTCGGCCGGGATGCGGTCGGCGAACATCTCGCGGGCCATGTCGGACATGCGGAAACGGGTCAGGGTGCCGTAGCAGTCGAAGGTGATGTACTTGGGCCGAAAGGCGGTCATGGCAAGGATCCTTTGACGGGGGTCGTGAGTGGAGGCCGGAACGCCGGTGGCGTCCCTGGCAAGCATTACAGCATCGGCGGGCCTGGAAGTTGTCCGCTTTCAGGCGCCGCGGGAAACAGAAAAAACCGTTTTGGGGGTGGGGCCCAGCATTGTTTGCGGAAGCCTCAGGAATGCTCCAGATCGATCAGCACGCTCTTGCTGCGCAGGTTGGCTTCGAAGGCCGCACGACCCAGGTCCTTGCCGATACCGGAGCGCTTGTAGCCGCCGGTGGGGATGATCCAGTCGTGGCTGCGGCCATAGCGATTGACCCAGACGGTGCCGGCTTCCAATGCCCGGGTCAAACGCAGCGCCCGGCCGAGATCGGCAGTATGCACCCCGGCGGCCAGGCCGTAGGTGGGGTGCTCGGCCAGTGCCAGGGCCTCGGCCTCGTCATCGAACACCTGCACGGTCAGCACCGGGCCGAAGATCTCTTCGCGCACCGCGGGATTTTCCGCGTCGACGCCGGCGATCAGGGTTGGCTGATAGTAGGCACCGCCCAGGCCCTCCTGCAGGGCGCCACCGACCAGGATCTCCGCCCCGGCCGCCCGGCTGCGCGCGACGATGTCGTGGATGCGCTGGCCCTGGCGGTGGGAGATGATCGGCGACAGCGTCGCCGCGGCCGACCAGGTCGGCCCCGGGCGCAATTCGGCGAAGGCGGTGCGGATGCCCTCCAGCATGGGCTCCAGGGCGGCGCGCTGCACCAGCAGTCGCGATCCCGACACGCACACCTGGCCGGCGTTGCCGGTGATGGCGGCGGCCACGCTGCGCGCGGTGCGGGCCAGATGCGGCGCATCGGCGAATACCAGCTGCGGGCTCTTGCCACCCAGTTCGAGGGTCACCGGCTTGGGCCCGCTCTGGGCGCAGGCGGTCATGATGGCGCTGCCGGTGCCGGTGGAGCCGGTGAAGGTCACCTTGCCGATCCGCGAGTGTCGACAGAGGGCATCGCCGGTGACCCGGCCATCGCCCTGGACCACGCTGAGGATGCCCGCCGGCAGCCCGGCCAGGGTGGCGAGTTCGGCCAGACGCAGCATGGAGAACGGGGTCAGCTCCGACGGCTTGATCACCACGGCGTTACCCGCGGCCAGCGCCGGGGCGATCTTCCAGCCGGCCATGCTCAGTGGAAAATTCCACGGGGCGATGGCGCCCACCACGCCATAGGGCTCGGTGATCTGCATACCCAGATGGGAGGTAGCGGTCGCGGCCACCTCGCCGCCGTGCTTGTCGGCGAATTCGGCGAAGAAGCGAATGCCTTCGGCCACATAGGGGATGTCCCAGGCCAGCACGTCGCGCAGCGGGCGGGTCGAGCCCACCGCTTCCAGGGGGCCGAGCACCTCGCCATCAGCTTCCACCAGGTCGGCCCAGCGGCGCATCACCCGGGCGCGTTCGCGTGGCGGGCGGGTCGCCCAGTCGCTGGCCTTCCAGGCGCGCCAGGTGCTCTCCACCACCTCGTCCACCAGGTCGGCCGAGGCGCAGGGCAGCCCGCTTTGCAGCTGACCGTCGGAGGGCCGGAACACCTCCAGCTCGGCCACGGCATCGCGGCTGCGGCCACCGATGAAATGAGCACAACGAACCTTAATATCTCTGGGGTCGAACGAGGCCATGGCGCGCTCCGCTAGGGCTGTGGGCTTGGCCCCATGCTAGGCGCGCGGGTCATCATCTTTTGCCGAACTGGCGCGGACCTTCGGCGCCCCGCGACGGAACGCCCAGCGATCGGCAACCGAATCTGCCGTCGCTTCTTGCTAGGCTGCTGCCTGAATCTGTCAGACCCGAACCGGAGCCTTGCCGTGTCCAACGTCACCCTGAGACCTCTGCGCGAAACCGACCTCGCCACCGCCCACCGCCTGTCCCAGGCGCTGCAGTGGCCCCATCGGCTGGAGGACTGGCAATGCCTGTTCCATACCGGCGAAGGCCTGGTGCTGGAAGACGACCAGGGGGTGTTCGGCACCGGTTTCTGCGTGCCCCAGGGCGACTACGCCACCATCGGCCTGGTGATCGTCGCCGACAGCCACCAGGGCCAGGGCCACGGGCGCCGTCTCATGGACGGCCTGCTGCAGCTGGCCGGTAGCCGCACGCCGCTGCTGGTCGCTACCCTGCGCGGTGCCCCGCTCTACCGCAGCCAGGGCTTCGACTCCTACGAACGCATCTTCCAGCACCAGGTGGCGGCCCTGCCAGCCCTGGGTGAACGACACCCGCTGGAGAGCCAGATCCGCATCCTGAGCCTGGTGGACGCGCCCCACCTGGAAGCCCTTGCCCAGGCGGCTACCGGCCTGGATCGCACCACCCTGTTGCGGGAGCTGCTACCGCAGGCCGAGCGCATCGTCGGCCTGGAGCGCGACGGCCAGCTCCGCGGCTTCGCCCTGCTCCGCCCCTATGGCCGCGGTCTGTCGGTCGGCCCGGTGATCGCCGAATCCACCGAGCAGGCTCAGGCGCTCAGCCTGGCGCTGCTGCGCCATGCCGAGGGGCGTTACGTGAGATTCGACGTGACCGGGCGCAGCGGTCTCAATCCCTGGCTCAGCGAACTGGGCATCCCCCAGGTCGACGAGGTCGAGCAGATGGCCAAGGGCACCGCCCCGACCGCCCGTGACGGGGTGGATCAGTTCGCCTTGCTGACCCAGGCGCTGGGTTGAACACACCCGCGCCTTGGGAGTACCGCTGGATATTGAGCCGAATAGCGGCCACAATCGGCTCATATAAAGAGCCGAATGCTAGCGATAATCGGCTCATCAGCGGAGCGCGCCCATGCAGGACAGGCAGTGGATCTGGCAACACCCGAACTGGCCCGCCTTCGCCTGGAAGGCTGAACCGCTAGCCCCCCTGCTTCGGCGCTGCACGCTGCTCCAGGGGCAATTGCTGGGAATGGCCGGAGTCGTGGGACAGGATGCCGAAGCGCAGAACGCCCTGGACGCCCTCCTGCAGAACGTCCTAACCTCCTCGGCCATCGAGGGCGAACAACTCAACGTCGGCTCCCTGAGGTCATCGCTCGCTCGGCGCCTGGGCCTGGCCGACCCAGGCCGCCCCAGCCCGCGGAGTGAAGGCCTGGCGGCCCTGTCCCTGGACAGTACGGGTACCTTAGATGCACCCCTGGATCAGGACCGGCTCTGCAAATGGCATCGCTGGTTGTTTGCCGAGGAAGCAGCCTTGCTGGGTAATCAGCCACGGATCGGCCAGTGGCGCGGCGAGGAGCCAATGCAGGTGGTCTCGGGGCGTCTCGACCAGCCCCGGGTGCACTTCGAAGCCCCACCCCGGGACGGCCTTGAGCGACAGATCGAAACGTTCCTCAAATGGTTTGCCGTCAGCCGGGACGACCCGAGCCTGGACCCTCTGCTGCGTGCAGGTATCGCCCACTTCTGGTTCGTCACCCTGCACCCCTTCGACGACGGCAACGGCCGCATCACCCGGGCACTCACCGACCTTGCCCTGGCCCAGGCCGAGAACCAGGCGAATCGCCTCTATGCCATGTCGGCGAGCATCCTCGAGGACCGCAGCGGTTACTACCAGATCCTGGAGGCCAGCCAGCGCGGCGATCTGGACGTCACCGCTTGGCTGCTCTGGTTTCTCGCGACCTTGGCACGCAGTCTGGAACAGGCCCGGCAGCGAATCGACCGCGTGCTGGCCAAGGCGCGCTTCTGGCAGGACCACCGGACGGACGAGTTGTCCCCCGAACAGACCAAGGTCCTGAATCGCCTGCTCGACGGCGGCGAGCGCGGCTTCACGGAGGGCATCAGCGCGGCCCAGTACCAGGCAGTGGCCAAGGTCTCCAAGGCCACTGCGACCCGCCACCTGGCGGATCTGCTGGCCAAGGGCTGCCTGGTGAAACTGCCCGGCGGCGGTCGGAGCACCCGCTACCGGGTCGCCGGCTAACGCCACTCGCACCCGGCGACCCGGTTGCAGCTGGTGCGGCCACGGTCGCCCTGGGAGGTGGAGAAGCGGCTGATCACGTTCCAGCCCAGCTGGCGGGTGCGGCCCAGCCAGAGGTTGCCGTCGCTGGTCAAGCCGCTGAAGAATTGCAGCCGTCCCAGACGGGTGCTGGTCTGAGCCCAGGACAGGCCCGAGACCGGATCGTAGCCGCGCATCAGGGTGTCGTTGCCCTGCACCGCCACGCCGTACCAGCCACCCCGCCCGTCCTGGCAGCGCAGCACGAAGGCGCTACGCACGCAGGTGTTGGCAGGGGTGAGACTGGGAATGGCCGCCTGGACGAAAGACGACGGCGTCAGCAGCAGAGCGGTGGAGAGCAGGCCGGTACGCAGGATGGCAGACGGGATCATCGCGGCAGTCGGTCGGGGGGCGGGACGCCCAGCATGAGGCAAATCCCGCGGGCCGGCCAGCCTCACCGCGCTAGAGCGCCTTGGTACCCAGTGCAGGCAGGCCCGGTTCCGCCGCCACACCACGCTCCGGCGCCTCGGATTCCAGTGCGGGCGTAGCCTTGCCATCCAGCGCGGCCTTGAGCCGCTGCCTGTCCAGCGCCCCGACCCAGCGGGCGATGGCCAGGGTCGCTACGCCATTGCCGATGGTATTGGTGATGGCCCGCGCCTCCGACATGAAGCGATCCACCCCGAGCAGCAAGACCATGCCGGCCACCGGGATGGTGCCGAGGCTGGCCAGGGTCGCCGCCAGGGTGATGAATCCCGATCCGGTGACCCCGGCCGAGCCCTTGGAGGTCAGCATCAGCACGGCCATGATGATGAGCTGGTCGGTCAGGCTCAGGGGCGTATTGGTGGCCTGGGCGATGAAGGTGGCGGCGGCGGTGTAATAGATGGCCTGGCCGTCCGGATTGAAGGTCAGGCCCGAGGGAATGACCATGCCGGCTACCGGTTTGGAACAGCCCGCGTTCTCCATCTTGCGGATCATCTGCGGCAACACCGATTCGGAGGAACTGGTGCCCAGCACGGTGAACAGCTCTTCCTTGAGGTACTTGAGCAGCTTCCACAGGCTGAAGCCGGCGACGCGGCAGATCGGCCCCAGCACCAGGGCAACGAAGAGGATGCAGGTGAGATAGAAACAGGCCATCAGCTTGCCCAGCGAGAACAGCGAGCCGAAGCCGTACTTGCCGATGGTGAAGGCGATGGCGCCAAAGGCCCCCAGCGGGGCCAGGCGCATCACGATGTTGACGATGCCGAACATGCCGTGCATCAGGCTATCGAGGGTGCGGATGATCGGCTTGCCCTTGTCGCCACAGCGCGCCAGGGCCACCCCGAGCAGGATGGAGAACAGCAGGATCTGCAGGATGTTGCCCTTGGCGAAGGCGTCCCCCAGGGTGTTGGGTATGATCTGCATCATGAAGGCGATGAAGGACTCGTGCTTGGCCGCCTCGGTGTAGCTGGCGATGGCGGAGCTGTCGAGGGTGGCCGGATCAATGTTCATGCCGGCGCCAGGCTTGAAGGTATCGACCACCACCAGGCCGACGATCAGCGCCAGGGTCGAGACCACCTCGAAGTAGATGAAGGCGCGGATGCCCACCCGGCCCAGTTCCTTCATGTCGTTCATCTTGGCGATGCCGGTGACCACCGTGAGGAAGATCACCGGTGCCAGCAGCATCTTGATCAGCTTGATGAAGGCGTCGCCGATGGGTTTGAGCGAGGTGGCGAAATCCGGGTAAAAGACGCCGAGCAAGGCGCCGGCGATGACCGCGATGACGACCTGGACGTAGAGTTTTCCGAGTAGGCGCTTCATGGGATATCCATTGTTGTTCTTGTAATGGAAGCGACCGCGCGGGCGGTCGCCCGTGAACGTGCAGAGCCTGCCCCAGCCGCGCCGCCAGGCCGCGGATGAGGCCGCCGCCCTAGCGCGCGATCAGTTCCAGCACGGCGTCGGTGACCTGGCGCGTGGTGGCCGTACCGCCCAGGTCCGGGGTGTGCAGGCCGCTGGCGGTGACCTCCTCGATGGCGCGCATCAGGTGGGCGCTGGCCTCGGGTTCGCCGAGGTGGTCGAGCATCAGCGCCGCGGTCCAGAAGGTGGCGATGGGGTTGGCCACGCCCTTGCCGGTGATGTCGAAGGCCGAGCCGTGGATGGGTTCGAACATCGAGGGAAAGCTGCGCTCCGGATTGAGGTTGGCGGTGGGCGCGATGCCCAGGCTGCCGGACAGCGCCGCGGCCAGGTCCGAGAGGATGTCGGCGTGCAGGTTGGTGGCGACGATCACGTCCAGGTTGCCCGGCTTGAGCACCATGGTCGTGGTCACGGCGTCCACCAGTTCGCGGGTGGTGCGTACGTCCGGATAGTCCTTGGCCACCTCGGCGAACACCTCGTCCCACAGCACCATGCCGTGGCGCTGGGCATTGGACTTGGTGACCAGGGTCAGGTGCTTGGCCGGACGGCTGCGGGCCAGGTCGAAGGCGAATCTGTGGATGCGCTCGACGCCGACCCGGGTGAAGGTGGAGACCTCGGTGGCCACCTCGAGGGGCAACCCCTGGTGGACCCGACCGCCGCTGCCCGAGTACTCGCCTTCGGAGTTTTCCCGGACGATCACCCAGTCGATGGCCTGGCCATTGGTGAGCGGACTCTTCACCCCCGGCAGCACCCGCGCCGGACGGACATTGGCGTATTGGTCGAAGCCCTGGCAGATCGGCAGGCGCAGGCCCCAGAGGGAAATGTGGTCCGGCACCTTCTGGCTGCCCACCGCGCCGAAGAAGATGGCATCGGCCTGCTTGATCTCCTCCAGTCCCCCTTCCGGGATGTAGTGGCCATGCTCCAGGTAGTACTCCGAATCCCAGGGGTAGTGGCTGACCTCGAACGTGAAACCGCCCAGGCGCTTGGCCAGGCCATCGAGGACCTCGAGGCCGGCGGATATGACTTCGACCCCGATACCGTCTCCGGGAATGGCAGCGATCTTGTAGTTCTTCATGAGGTGGCCCTGTGCTCTTGTTCGTGGGAGGGAACGCCGGCTGGCAGCGTAGGGCCGAGTATAGGTAGTGAAATCCAGGCTAAGATTCACCTCAAATCATCACTTAAGTGAATTGAGGTTAATAATGAGCCGCCCCCAGGACCTCAGCTTCTTCCACCTGCTGGCCCAGCAAGGCAACCTCGCCGCCACGGCGCGCGAACTGGGTATCACCCCGCCGGCGGTGAGCAAGCGACTGGCCGCCCTGGAGCGGCGCTTGGGGGTGCGGCTGGTCAATCGCACCACTCGCTCGCTGGGGCTGACGCCCGAGGGCGAGCTGTATTTCCGCCATGCCGGGCGCATCCTCGGCGATATCGAGGCGGTGGAGGACATGGTCGCCAGCCGTCGTGGCCAGCCCAAGGGACTGCTGCGGGTCAACGCCTCGCTGGGCTTCGGGCGGCGCTACATAGGGCCGGCGCTGGCGGCTTTCATCGACCGCTATCCGGAGGTGGAAACCCAGCTGCTGCTCAGCGACCACCCCATGGAACTGGCCGCCCATGGCCTGGACCTGGGCATCCGCTTCGGCGTGGCCCCGGATGCCGGCTATCACGCCCGGCGCATCGCCAGCAATCGTCGGCTACTGTGCGCCTCGCCGCTCTACCTGGAACGCCATGGCACGCCGCAGCGGCTGCAGGAACTGGCCACGCACAACTGCATCTTCCTGCGCCAGAACGACAGCATCCACGGGGTCTGGGAGTTTCTCGAAGGCTCACGTACCCGCAGCATCAAGGTGCGCAGCAATCTGAGCTGCAACGATGGCGAGGTGGCGCTGAACTGGGCCCTGGAAGGCCGCGGCATCTTGCTGCGGGCAGAATGGGACATCGCCCGCTACGTCCGCAGCGGGCGGCTGCGCCGGGTGCTGGAAGACGCCCGGCCACCCTCGGCGGACGTCTATGCGGTCTATTCCGAACACCATCACCTGTCCGCCAAGGTGCGGCATTTCATCGACTTCCTGGTGGAGCGCTTCCAGCGCATCGACCACCTCGAGGACCCGGCCGGCGAGGCGGACTGAGGGCGCTCAGCCGCGCGCCGTCCCCCACAGCCGCCCGATATCCCGCGCGGTGCGTTCCAGCAGCCGCTCGGCCTGGGCCAGGGCTTCGTCCAGGCTGAGCGGGCCCGGCACCAGACTGAAGGCCGCTGCCAGGCCCTGCTCGTAGAGGGCCTCGTAGCCCGCTCCCAGGGAACCGGCCACGGCCACCACCGGCACCCCCTGTTGCCGGGCCAGGCGCAGCACCCCAGCGGGAGTCTTGCCTCTCAGGGTCTGGCCGTCCAGCCGCCCTTCCCCGGTCAGCGCCAGGTCGGCACCGCTCAGCGCCGCCTCCAGCCCCACCAGTTCGGCCACCACCTCGATGCCCGGGCGGAAGGTCGCCTGCAGGAAGGCCAGGGCGGCGAAGCCGACACCGCCGGCCGCCCCGGCGCCCGGCTGGTCGCGGACGTCACGCCCCAGGGTCGCGGCGGTGACCGTCGCGAAGTGCCCCAGCGCCTCGTCGAGCTGGCGGACCTGTCCGGGCGAGGCGCCCTTCTGCGGACCGAAGATATGACTCGCACCCTGGGGCCCGCACAGGGGGTTGTCGACGTCGGCGGCGATCACCACGTCCACCTCGGCCAGGCGCGGATGCAGCTGCGCCAGCTCGATCCGCGCCAGGCCGGCCAGGGCAGCGCCTCCCGCCGCCAGTGCCTGCCCCTGCTGGTCCAGCAAGCCCACCCCCAGGGCCTGGAGCAGGCCCGCGCCGCCATCGTTGGTGGCGCTGCCGCCGATGGCCAGTACCAGGCGCTCGGCGCCGGCGTCCAGGGCCGCGGCTAGCAACTCGCCGGTGCCGCGCGAAGTGGCAGCCAGTACATCGCGCCGGGCCTTGGGTACCAGCTCCAGACCACTGGCGCTGGCCATTTCGACGAAGGCGGTGCGTTGCTCGGCCAGCCAGCCCCAACGGGCGTTCACCGGCTCGCCCAGCGGCCCGGTCACCGGCATCTGGCGCACCTCGCCACCGGTGGCGGCCAGCACGGCGTCCAGGGTGCCCTCACCGCCGTCGCCCAGCGGGCATTCGATCAGCTCGGCAGCCGGCAAGGCCTGGCGCAGGCCACGTGCCAGGGCGCGGGCGACCCCCGCGGCGGACAGGCTTTCCTTGAAGGAATCTGGGGCGATGACGATCTTCATGGGCGATTCTCCGTTGTTGTGCGCCGAGTGTTTCCCGGATCACGGAGAACGACAACCGGACGTTTGCCCAGCAACGTCCGCTTGAAACCTTGCATTCGCCTAGCCGGCATCCAGGAGCTGCAGCGCGCAATACAGCTCGGCGGCTTCGGCGAAGCGTCGCGGATCGCGGCCGGTCACTGCCTGGATACGCTCCAGCCGATGCCGCAGGCCATTGCGATGCAGCCCGAGGGCCGCGGCACAGGCCTGGGGGCTGGCGTCCTCGGCGAACCAGCTGCGTAGCGTCGCCAGCAGCTGGCCATCGCGGTCGGCCTGTCGCAGGCGTTCGAGGGGCGCCAGCAGCCAGGCGCTATCCGCGCGCCCCGCCTGGCCGTGCAGCCAGGTGGGTAGCGCCAGCTCGTCCAGCTTGACCTGGTCGCGTGCCGGTCGCAGGCGCCTGGCCACGGCCAGCAGGTCCAGCGCCCGCTGGGTCGTCTCGGCCAGCCCGCTCCAGGGGCGCGCCTGCGAAACCCAGGCACTGCGGGCCAGCGCCCAGCCCTGGGCCGGTAGCTCGTCCAGTAGGGCCGACGGAGGCACCGCACCCGGGCGATACCAGAGCCACTGGCCCTCCTCCCGAGGCAGGCACCAGCTGTGGGCTATGCGTTCCTGCGCCCAGTCGCCAAAGGTCGGCGCCGGAGCGGCGAACTCCAGCAGCAGGACATCCCGCGGCAGTTCTGGCCGCAAGCCGAGCAGACTGGCGTGGCGGCCCAGCTCGGACGCCGCACCGGGTGCCAGCAGCTGGCGCAGCAAGGGAGCGGTCATGCGGGACGTCGCGGAGGGCTGCCCCGCCGCCTGCTCGATGAGCATTTCCGCCGTTAGGCGCAGGAGTTCGGCGGGCAAGCGCAGCTGTTCGGCATCCTCGCTGCTCACCCCGAGCACCCCCACCAGTTCGCCCTGGCGATACAGTGGCAGGTTGATCCCGGCCTGGACCCCCGGCAGCCGGGCGGCAGCCGCGGCATCCAGGGCCACCGCCCGGCCTTCGGCGATCACCTGCCGTGCACCCGCATGGCGGGTGAACAGCCGCGTCGGGTCACCCGAGCCGATGATCAGCCCGGCCGCGTCCATGACATTCACATTGCCCGGCAGGATGCGCATGGCGCGCTCGACGATTTCCTGCGCCAGGG
The DNA here is from genome assembly GCF_054558395.1 of Pseudomonas sp. No.117. Classification (NCBI taxonomy): domain Bacteria; kingdom Pseudomonadati; phylum Pseudomonadota; class Gammaproteobacteria; order Pseudomonadales; family Pseudomonadaceae; genus Pseudomonas; species Pseudomonas sp. No.117. The sequence continues at coordinate 75,198 of NZ_BAAJNP010000004.1, read as the reverse complement.
TCTGGCTCAGTTCCAAGGCCACCTCCGCGATTGACGTACGCCGGCATGGCGCGTCGTCACCTTAGAGAGGTCGCCGGCGCCCGGCAAGCCGCCGGGGTAGCCTTGCAGTCAGGCTGTTCGCCCGCCAGCAGCCTGCCTGGCCGACCGGCGGAGCCAGACGGTCGGCGTCGCCCAGGTCCAGGGAATGGCCATCGCCCTCCACTGAGTCCTCCCCAAGGTCCATTCGGCTAAAGGATCACCCAGGCTGGCCGTTTGCCATTAAGCTTATTATTTAGCGCGTTTATCATTGGCGCACGGTTTTCTGGTGATCCTTCATGACAGCTCTTTCCTATCGCGACCGCCACCAGGCCCTGGACCATTCCCTGGAACGCTTCTGGGAGGTCGCCAAGCCCGTGGTCCAGGCCGCCATGGGCATCCACCTCGTCCTGCTGCTGATCTTCGCCCTGCTCGACCAGATGGCGATGGTCTGGGCCAATGTGCTCAGCGTCTCCTTCTACGTGGGCTGCCTGGCGGCCCTGCGCCGACACCATTACCGCGTCGCCAGCCTTACCATGAGTTGCGAAATCGTCGGCCACGCCTGCTTCGCCACCTGGCAGCTCGGCTGGGACAGCAACTTCCATTTCTACGTGCTATGCATCCTGCCGATCATCATCTACAACTACCGCACCGCGCCCCGCCGCCATCTGCTGCTGGTCCTCGGCATCCTGGCCACCCTGGCCGGCGGCTATCTGCTGCACCCGCCGGCGAGCCTGTCGCCGCTGGCGATGAAGCTGTTCGGGACCGGCAACATCATCAGTGCCCTGCTGCTGCTCCTGTATGGCACCGGTGCCTCCTTCTACCACAGCACCAAGATGCAGCTGGACCTGCTGCACTCCGCCAGCCACGACAGCCTCACCAACCTGTACAACCGCCGGCGGATCCTCGACCAGGCCGACCAGGACCAGTGCCTCAGCGGCAGCCTGATCCTGTTCGACGTCGATCACTTCAAGCACATCAACGATAGATTCGGCCACGACTGCGGCGACCTGGTGCTGCAGCGGATCGCCGATGTGATCCGCCGCGAGGTCCGGCACTCGGACCTCGCGGCGCGCTGGGGCGGCGAAGAATTCCTCGTGCTGCTACCCCAGGCCCGCACGGAGGTGGCCTGGGGCGTGGCGGAGCGGATCCGCCAGCGCCTGGGCGAGGTGACCCAGTCCCTCGAGCGCGGACCGGCGCGGGTGACGGCGACCCTGGCGGTCTGCGAGATCCGCGATTGCGAAGCCTTCGCCAGCGCCCTGGAACGCGCCGACCAGGCGCTCTACCGCGGCAAGCAGGAAGGGCGCGACCGGGTGATGCTGGCCGCTTGAGCCCTGCTCGGCCCGGCGACGCTAGACCTCGAAGCGTTGCAGGGCGCCGTGCAGGTCGGCGGCCAGGCTGGACAGCTGCTGGCTGCTGGTGCTGGTCTGCTGCGCACCAGCAGCGGTCTGGGTGGCGGCGTCGCGGATCAGCGTGAGAGTGCGATCGACCGCGGCGGTGGTGGCGGTCTGCTCCTCGGTGGCCGCGGCGATGGCGTCGTTGCGCTGGCCGATGGCGGTGATGGCCTGGGTGATGCCCTCCAGCACCTGCCAGGTCGCCTGGGCCTGGTCACGGGTATGGCTGGCCTGCAGGCGGCTCTGATCGAGCGCCGCCACGGTCTTTTCGCTGACCTGCTGCACCCCGTCGATCAGGCCTTCGATCTCCCGGGTGGAATCGCCGGTCCGCCGGGCCAGGCCGCGCACCTCGTCCGCCACCACGGCGAAGCCACGCCCCGCATCCCCGGCGCGAGCCGCCTCGATGGCGGCGTTGAGGGCCAACAGGTTGGTTTGCTCGGCCACGGTGCGGATCACGTCGAGCATCTTGCTGATGCCCTTGGACTGCGCGGCCAGGTGGTCCGCCTGGGTAGCGGCTTCGTCGACGTTGCCGACCAGCTGGGTGATGGCCACCAGGGTCTGCTGGACCTGCGCCTGGCCCTGCTTGGCCTGATCGACGCAGCGACGGGATTCGGCGGAGGTGGACGTCGCGTGCTCGCACACCGCCTGCACCGCCTGGTTGAGCTGGGTCACCGCGATCGCCGCCTGCTGGATGTCGGCCGTCTGGCGTTCCAGGTTGCGGCAGCTGTCATCCATCACCGCGCTCATCTGGGTCGAGGCCGAGGCCAGTTGCTCGGAGGCATTGCCGGTATGGGCCAACACCTCGCGCAGGTTGCCCTGCATGCGTTCGAGCGCCAGCAGCAGCATGGCCGCTTCGTCGCGACCGCGGGCCTGGATCCTCTGGCGCAGGTCACCCGCCGCGATGCCGGTGGAGATGTCCAGCGCCTGGCGCAGGGGCTGCACCACGCTGCGCGTCAGCCGCCAGGCCAGCAGCAGCAACAGCACGACGGCGCCGCCGATGGCCGACCAGACGATGGCCCGGGCTTGGGCGAACTGGGTTTCCGCCCGCGCCTTGGCCTGGGCCGCGCCCTGCTTGTTCAGTTCACGCAGCAACTGGACCTGCATGTCCATCAGGTCACCCTGCAGGGTCACCACGGTATCCAGCTGCACCCGCGCCGCCGCGAGCTGTTGCTGCTCGATCAGCTGCACTTCCTGGCGCAGTCCGGCGACGAAGGGCAGGTAGGCCCCGTGCAGGGCCTTGACCGAATCGGCTTCGGTGGCCTCGGCGATCACCGGTTCGTAGTCCCGGAACAGCTGGTCGGTCTCGTTGACCAGCTGCTCCAGGGTGATCCGGCTCATGGCCACGGCGCCCGGATCCTCGGCGTTGAGCAGCACCACCGACGCCTGGTTGCGCAGCTTGCCCAGGTTGATCGCCAGGGCGTCGGCGATGGCCATGCTGGGCAGGGAATGCTGCTCCATGATCAGCGCCTGGCGCCGCAGTTGCTGCATCTCCCACAGGGAGAAGAGACCGAGTCCGGCCAGCAGCATGGCGGCGAAGGTGAAGGCGCAGAGCATCCGTGGCCCGGTCTTGAGCGATCTCAGCCAGGAACGATCCAGGGAACGGCGCAACGGAGCGATGAAACGGAGCATGGAGGCGTCACTGCAGGAAGACGGTCGAGCGGAAGAGACTAGGCAGACAAAATGTCGGCTTGATGACAAAAAGCCATCGCCGAAAAAAGATCGGACGATTGCACGGCGCGGCGACTGGGGCTAACGTCCGCAGCCTTCACTGAGCTGCCGACTTCCTAGACCATGGCCTCCGCTCCACCCAAGGCATCCGCGTTCCAGATCCTGCTGCTTGGCATCGGCCAGATTCTCGTCTGGGGTGGCTCCTTCTTCATCCTCGCGGTGCTCGCCGATCCCGTGGTGCGGGAGACCGGCTGGTCCCGCCAGTGGGTCTATGGCGGCCTCTCCCTCGGCGTGCTGGTGTCCGGGCTACTCGCCCCGGCGTGCGGACGGCTGATCGCCCGCCAGGGCGGTCGGACCCTGCTGTCCCTCAGCGGCCTTGGTGTGGCGTCGGGCCTGATCCTGATGGCCAGTGCCCAGCACCTGCCACTGTTCCTGCTGGCCTGGGTGATCATGGGCATCGGCATGGCCGCCGGGCTCTACGATGCCCTGTTCGCGACCCTGGGTACCTGCTACGGCGCCCAGGCCCGTTCGGCGATCACCGGCATCACCCTGGTGTCGGGCTTCTGTACCGCCATCACCTGGCCGATCACCGCCCTGCTGGTCAACCACCTCGGTTGGCGCGGCGCCTGCCTGGCCTATGCCGCGGTCCTGCTGCTGACGATCTGGCCCCTGTACCGCCACGCCCTGCCCGCGCCCGTCATCGCCACCCAGGCGCCGCGCCCGCTGCAGACGGCGCCTGCAGCCCCGGTGAATCGCGCGCTCTATGGGGTGCTGTGCGCCCTCTTCACCCTGGGTGCCGTGCTGATGACGGCGATCTCCATCCAGCTGATTACCCTGCTGCAGAGTCTGGGCTACGGGCTGGCGACGGCAGTGGCCCTGAGTGCCTGCCTGGGTCCGAGCCAGGTGGGCTCACGCCTCATCGACCTCGTCAATCGCAACGGCCATCCGCTATGGACGGCGCTGGCCTCGGTGGTCTGCACGGCGGCCGGATTGCTTCTGGTGACGCTGGGGCCCAGTGTCGCCTGGGTCACGGTGGTGGGCCTGGTGATCTTCGGGGCGGGCAACGGCCTGCGGGCGATCATCCGCGGCACCCTGCCGTTGGCGCTCTGGAGTCCGACGGAGTACGCCGCGATCCTCGGACGCATGGCGCGCCCCGCGCTGCTGGGCCAGGCTGCCACGCCGCTGCTGTGCGGCTATGTGCTGGAGCACCAGGGTCCCCAGGCGGTGCTGGGGCTGCTCTGCCTGCTGGCACTGATCAACGTGGCGCTGGTCGCCTGGCTGTTCAAGGCGCTCTTCGGCGATGGTGCCGCGCGGCCCTGAGCGGCTAGTCGCAGGCGACGGCCATGGGCACCAGGCGCAATTCGATGCCGGTCCGCCGCAGGGTGAGGATATCGCCCTGCCGCTGACCGACCTCGTCACCCAGGGTGCTGCGTAGCGTCTCGTCCAGCAGTCGCGCATAGGTGCGCGGGTCCTCACCCTTGCAGCTGTCGGCGATGTGCAACTCACCCTGCAGCAACTTGCCGGCGGTGCGACCACTCTCGAGATCCACGAGCAGGTAATCCTGGTCGGGTTGGTAGGTGAAGGTCATACGTATTCCCCGGCGGCTGTAGCCATGGGAACCGCCTGGCCGGCGATGGTTCAGGAACTCGCGCCTTCCTCGTCCAGGCGGCTGCGCAGCATCACCAGGGTTTCCCGCAGATCATCCAGCCCGGCATCGCCCAGGGCGCAGACCTCGCGGACGCGGCTGTTGACGCCGTTGGCCTGGTTGCGCAGGGCGCGGCCGGCCGGGGTGAGTTCGATGGACAGGTTGCGCTCGTCCTCCGCACTGCGCCGACGCGTGACCAGGCCGCCCGCCTCGAGCCGCTTGACCACCGGGGTCAGGGCGCCCGAATCCTGCCGCAGCCGGTTGGACAATTCCTTGAGGGTGAGGCCATCGTGCTCCCAGAGCACCAGCATGATCAGGTACTGCGGGAAGGTCAGGCCCATGCTTTCCAGTAATGGCTTGTACAGCTGCGTCATGGCGAGCGAAGCCGAATACAGGGAAAAGCACAGTTGCTGGTCGAGAAGCAGTGGATCTTTGGCTGTCATGAGGTCTGCCATCAAAAACGCGTTAACAGGAGTGGTCGGTGCCGGCGAGCCCGCGCCAGGCCTTGGGCCGGGGCTGGAGCTCGGTTGCCGGAAACATCCGGTAACTGGCACTGGATTCCGATAACACAGGATGCCACAGTGAGCGGCTGGACATAAATAATAAGGGTAATACCAAGATGGCCGTTTCCTCTGCCTCTCCAGCCACCCCAGGGGAGACACCCCTCCCCGCTGCCGCCTCGCCACTGGTGGCCGGAGTCCTCGCCTCCTGTGCCCTCGCCCACCTGATCAACGATCTGATCCAGTCGGTCCTGCCCTCCATCTATCCCCTACTCAAGGATAGCTATGGTCTGACCTTTACCCAGATCGGTCTCATCACCCTGGCGTTCCAGATCACCGCCTCGCTGCTCCAGCCCTGGATAGGCTTCCACACCGACCGCCATCCGAAACCCTATCTGCTGACAGCTGGCATGGTCTGCACCCTGTTCGGGGTGTTGCTGCTGGCCTTCGTCGGCAGCTTCCCGGCGATCCTCGCTGCCTCGGCACTGATCGGCGTCGGCTCCTCGACCTTCCATCCCGAGACCTCCAGGGTCGCACGCCTGGCCTCGGGAGGCCGCTTCGGCCTGGCCCAGTCGACCTTCCAGGTGGGTGGCAACGCCGGTACCGCCATCGGCCCACTGCTGGCCGCCGCCATCGTCATTCCCTACGGCCAGACCCACGTCGCCTGGTTCGCGCTGTTCGCCCTGTTCGCCATCGCCGTGCAATACGGGCTGTCCCGCTGGTATCGCCAGCACCTGCGCAGTGCCAAGGGCCGCAAGGCCGCGGCGGTGAGCCACGGGCTGTCACCGCGGCGGGTGACCTTCGCCCTGATCGTGCTGGCCCTGCTGGTGTTTTCCAAGTACATCTACATGGCCAGCCTCACCAGCTATTTCACCTTCTACCTGATCGAGCGTTTCGGCTTGTCGGTGGCCAGCTCCCAGCTGCATCTGTTCCTCTTCCTCGGCGCCGTCGCGGCCGGCACCTTCCTCGGCGGCCCCATCGGCGATCGCATCGGCCGCAAGGCGGTCATCTGGTTCTCGATCCTCGGCGCGGCGCCCTTCACCCTGGCCCTGCCCTACGTGGACCTGTTCTGGACCAGCGTGCTAAGCGTCATCATCGGCTTCGTGCTGGCGTCGGCCTTCTCGGCCATCGTGGTCTACGCCCAGGAACTGGTGCCAGGCAACGTCGGCATGATCGCGGGTGTCTTCTTCGGCCTGATGTTCGGTGTCAGTGCCATCGCCGCGGCGGGCCTGGGCAATCTCGCGGACCATCACGGCATCCAGTACGTCTACCAACTCTGTTCCTACATGCCCCTGCTGGGGGTGCTCACCGTCCTGTTGCCCTCCACCCGCCGCAAGGGCGCCTGAGACCGACGCCACGGGACGCCAAGGCGCCCGTGGCGAAGCCTCCCGCCAACCGCTACGCTTGCCGCCCCAGAACCCGCCCCGAGCCCCGATGAAGACCCCGCTGCATTACCTGGTCCGCTACCCGTCCGCCAACCTGCTGTTCATCCAGCTGCTCGGCCTGCTGCTCTACCCCTTCGTCGAACAGGAAGAGCATGGCCGCGCCATCATCGGTGCCTTTGGCATCATCGTGCTGGCCACGGCGCTGCGGATGGTGCGCCGCAGCCCGACCATCCAGTGGCTGGGCTTCATTCTCGCCGGCTGCATCCTGGTGCTCACGGTGCTGGTGGAATGGCACGGCGACCCGCACCTGGTGGTCTCCCTCGCCGTCCTCGATGCGATCTTCTACTTCTATGCCGCCGGCAGCCTCATCGCCTACATGATGGAAGACCAGCGCGCGACCACCGACGAACTCTTCGCGGTGGGCGCGACCTTCACCCTGCTGGCCTGGGCCTTCGCCCACGCCTATTCGGCCTGCCAGATCCTGCAGCCGAACAGCTTCACCGCCGCCAACGACCCCCTCGCCGCCCGTACCTGGACGGAGCTGCTCTACGTCAGCTTCGCCATCCTTTCCGGCGTCGGCCTGAGCGACATCTATCCGATCAAGCCCATGGCGCGCTCGCTGGTCATGCTCGGCCAGTTCTCCGGGGTGATGTACATCGCGCTGGTGGTAACCCGCCTGGTCACCCTGACGGTGCGCAGCCGCTAGCCGAAGCGCGCCAGGGCGAAGCTGCTCAGGTCGATGTCGCTGCGCCCCGCCGTCACCTGCTGCGCGAGCGCCTCGCCCAGCGCCGCCGAATGCTTGAAGCCATGTCCTGAACAGGCGCTGACCACGGTCACGCCTGGCAGCCTCGGATGGGTGTCGACGATGAAGCCGAAATCCGGCGTGACCGTATAGGCACAGACTGCGCTGCGCACCACCTGGGGCGACAGCCCCGCTATCCACCTGCCCACTTGATTACTGAACAGCTGTCTCGATTCTTCAGGATGGAGCAACCGGTCAATCCCTATAGGGGTGGTATTATTCTGGTACTGCTCGGTGGCGACTTTCACCGCGCCCTCCCCGGGCAATGGTGGGAAGCCGTAGAAGAGATCGCTGTCACCACTGCCGTGGGCCAGGATGAAGCTGGGCGAATCGGTCGGAAACAGCTCGGGCTGGGTTTGCTCGAACCAGTGCAGCGTCTGGCGACAGACGCGCAACAGCCCGGTGAAAGGTGCCCCCAACAGCTCGGCACTCCACATGCCAGCGGCGACGATCACCCGCTCGGCACGCCAGCTGTCCTGGGCGGAATGCAGGCGCACGCCCTGCCCGGCCTGCTCCAGACGCTCGATGCAGGTGCCGGTGATGAGCTGGGCGCCATGCGCCTGGGCGGCTTCCAGCTGGGCCTGGATACAGGCCTCCGGATAGAGGTAGCCGCCACCGGGCTCGAAGTAGCCAAGGGCGTCGTCCGCCACGCGAAACTGCGGAAAGCGCTGCCGAATAGTGGCGCCGTCCCACTGCTCATGGGGGATGCCGTACTGGCGCGCCAGCTCCAGGGTGGTCTGGGTGAAATCCGCGCGGCCGTGATGGGAGGTGGCGGTCGCGGTCGCGTTCATGATCAGCACGCCGCTTTGCTCGAACAGCCTGACGCCCCGCTCGGCCTCCAACTCTCGCCAGAGTTGCTGGGAACGGATTGCCAGGGGCACGTAGGCCGCGCCCTCACCCACCGCCTGGCGAGTGATGCGCGTAGCGCCGTGACTGGAGCCCAGCTCATGGGGCGGTGTATAGCGGTCGATTCCCGCGACCTTGACGCCGCGCTTGGCCAATTGATGAAGCGTCGCCGCGCCCATGGCGCCTAGCCCCAGAACGATCACCTCGAAAATCGTTTCCGCCACCTTCTTCTCCTCGCAGTTTCCCTCGGAGCGGGCACTCTAGCAGAGGCATCGAGCCGGCCAGTCCCCTTGTCGTCTAGGTTGGGCAAGGGGTTTGAATATCGCAAGGACCACTATCGGGGTGGTATTACCAGGGAATGCTGAAGACGCAAGGGCGGTCGGTGTCCGCCCGCGGCCGGACTGGCGCGCCGGCCGCGGGATGCCGCGGCGCGTCCACCGCGTGCCAGGCGAAACGGCGGCCCAGCTCGCGGTAGCCCACGAAGACGAACTGGCCGCTGCGCACCCGATAGGCACGGCGCCTGGCGCGATAGACCCGGGGAATCAGGTACCAGGGCAGGCCTGGCAGGTCATGGTGGACCAGATGCAGGGTGTTGTTGAGGAACAGCCAGCGCAACGGCCCGCTGCTCTCGTTGAGCACGCAGCGCTGCGCGGGATCCCGTGCCGGCCGATGCTCGTAGAAGGACCTGATCAGCGCCACCGCCAGGGCGGGCCAGGCGACGCCCAGGACATAGACCGGCCAGGGCAGACCGGCGACGTGCTGGATGGCCAGGAGCAACCCGGCGACCAAGCCGAGGTGGAGGCACCAGAGACGCCCTACCCCCTGCTCGCCGAGCCGCCAGCGGCGAAATTCATGGCAGAGCATGGCCTGCAGGGCCAGCACCGGCCCCACCAGCACCCGGCCAATCAGGGTCTTGTCCAGCCAGAGCAAGCCGCGCCCGGCCGGCCCCCTCCTCTCCCAGAGTTCGCCATCGACATAGCGGCTTTCGGGGTCGAGGGCCGGGTCGGTCAGCGTCTCGCGGCGATGGTGCGCCAGGTGGCTGTCGCGATAGAGCGGAAAGGGAAACCAGAGGCCCAGTGGCGGATAGGCCAGGCCAGCGTTGAGATGCGGCGAGGCGGTGGGGTGACCATGGATCAACTCGTGTTGCAACGACTGGTGGAGGACCACCACCAGCACCAGCGCCGGCAGCGTCCAGTAACCCAGCACTGGCCAGGCGGCAACCAGACCCAGCCAACTCCCATAGACGCCGGCCACCAGCGCCCAGGTGGGCCATTCACTACGGGCCGCGAACGTTCGCGACAACAACTTCACCAGGCGGCGCTGCCGCGGATCCAGATAGACAGTCACTAGCATGCCCTGACGTTCATCGACATGGCGACACTAGGGAAATAAGCGAAGACCGCCCAATACTATTCGGGCATTACCTCATAGCCAGGAGAGAAACTTACTGTTATCCCAGACACACAACTGTTTGGCAGCGGTCAGTGCCGTCTGAATTTTTCGAGATATATCGAGCCTCCATTAAAAGCCCTTGTTAATCATCGACTTAAAAACCGCCTTCGATAAATCGACCATTATTGGTGTTGGCCGACAGACACTTCGCCAATGACTGCCACACAAGCATATGCTTAGTCGCATTGAAGATTAGAAACTTCGCAAAACACCCTCCTACACTCCAGCGACTTCTCATCCCGCCAGGAGTGTAGCCATGTCTCTAGTTATAGAACCCCTCACCGGTCGTATCGGCGCGCAGATTTCCGGCGTGAAGCTGTCCGCCGACCTCGACGAGGCGACCTTCACCGCCTTGCATCAGGCGCTGCTCAACTACAAGGTGGTGTTCCTGCGTGATCAACATCTGAACGATGAGGAACACGAGGCCTTTTCCCGCCGCTTCGGCGAGCAGGTGCCCCACCCCACCGTACGTTCGGCCGAGCGCAGCGCGGCCATCCTCAATCTGGATTCACGGCATAGCCGGGCCAATTCCTGGCACACCGACGTCACCTTCGTGGTGGACTACCCGAAGATCTCCATCCTGCGCGGCGTGGTGATCCCGAGCCAAGGCGGCGACACCGTCTGGGCCAATACCGCGGCGGCCTACGCCGATCTGCCCGCGCCCCTCAAGACACTGGCCGACGGCCTGCGGGCGCTGCACACCAATCTCTACGACTACGCCCCATCGCGCCATGCCGAGGCCAATGGCCTGCGCCGCTATCGCGAGGAATTCACCGCCGAGGTGTACGAGACCGAGCATCCGCTGGTCCGGGTCCATCCGGAAACCGGCGAGCGGGCGCTGGTGCTGGGCCATTTCGTCAAGCAGATCCAAGGCGTGAGTGGCAATGATTCCCGGCAGCTGTTGCGGCTGTTCCAGGACCGGGTCACCGCCCTGGAGAACACCGTGCGCTGGCGCTGGCAGACCGGCGACGTGGTGCTCTGGGACAACCGCGCCACCCAGCACATCGCCGTCGACGACTATGGCAGCGCCGAACGGATCGTCCGCCGCACCACCATCGCCGGCGAGGTGCCCTTCGGGGTCGACGGCCGCCCCAGCCAGGCCATCAAACCCACCGCCGAGGCCCGCTCGCCGCGTACCGAAGCCGACAAGAAACACCTGGCCGCCTGACGGCCACGCAAGGAGCCAGACATGCAGCGCCTTCGCCTCATCGGCCGCCATATCGTGGCGGCGATCACCCTGATCGGCACCACGGGCGCTGCCCACAGCGAAATGCGGCGCATCGGCGTCATCCACGAGCTTTGAATCTTCCAGAAGGAATCTGCCACCCATGACCGTCATAACCTCAGGCTGGGGCGCCGGCCCATCCACTCGCCACGCCGACCTTTCGGCGCGGTTCCAGCCACTGTTCCAGCGCATTCGCGCCGGCGCCATCGAGCGGGAGGTAGAGCGCCGCCTACCCGTGGAAGAATTGGGCTGGCTCAAGGCAGCCGGCTTCACCGCCCTGCGCCTGCCGGTCGAGCACGGTGGCGCCGGGGTGACGCTGCCGGAATTGTTCGCCTTGCTCATCGAGCTGGGCGAAGCCGACTCGAATCTGGTCCAGGCGCTGCGCGGCCACATGGGCTTCGTCGAGGGCCTGCTGAACAGTGACGACGAGGCACGCCGCGCGCTGTGGTTCGGCCGGATCGCCGCGGGTGAGACCCTGGGCCCGGCGTCCAGCGAAGTCGGCGATGCCCGGCGCGCCGAGTTCAGCACCCGACTACGCCGGGAAGGCGATGCCCTGCTGCTGTCCGGCACCAAGTTCTATACCACCGGCTCGCTCTATGCCGACTGGATCGACGTAGGCGCCACCGACGACGCCGGCAACCGGGTCATGGCCACGGTCCGCCGCGATGCGCCCGGGGTGGAGGTGGTGGACGACTGGAACGGTTTCGGCCAGACCCTCACCGCCAGCGGCACCGCTACCTTCACCAACGTGCGGGTGGCGCCGACGGACGTGGTCGCGGTGGGCGAGCGCTTCCGCTATTCACCGGGGTTCTTCCAGGTATTCCACCTGGCCAACCTCGCCGGCCTGGGGCGTGCCATGAGCGGCGAGGTCGCGGCGGCGGTGGCCGCCCGCACCCGAACCTTCACCATCGGCAACGCTGACCGGGTGAGCCAGGATCCCCAGGTACTCGCCGTGGTGGGCCAGGTGCGCAGCGCCGCCTACTGCGCCGGGGTCATCACCCTGAAGAACGCCGAGGCGCTGCAGCGGGTGTACGACCTCAGGCACGCCGACGACCAGGCCGCCGAGGACAGCGCCGTGGCACTCGCCGAGCTGGAGGTCTGCCAGTCACTGAATGTGGTCACCGACCTCATCATCGACGCCTCCGGCCGCCTGTTCGATGCCCTGGGGGCCTCGGCGACCTTCAGGCCCCAGGGGCTGGACCGCTTCTGGCGCAACGCCCGCACCCTCGCCTCCCACAACCCGCGCGTCTACAAGGATCGTATCGTCGGCGACTACGCGGTCAACGGCACCCCGCCGCCGCCGCAGTGGAAGATCGGGGTGGCGTGAAAGACGCCGGGACTTCCCGTAGGTTGGGCTGAGCATAGCGAAGCCCAACACACCCAAACCCTGCCGGCGGGTCCGGCCAAAGCGTCGACGGCCCTGCCCTCTGGATCCAACCTGGCTGTCCAGCCTCCCCCTGCCCGAGCCACAGGCTCGCGCATCCGCCGCGCAAGCGCTGGCGAGCGACCAGCGGCCCGGATACCGCCGCTATCCCCGACCCTCGGCGATGCTTTAAGCTCGCGGGCTTTCTTCAGGGAGAGGCGTCATGGATAAGTCGCGTAGCAATCGGCAAGTAATGTGGAAGGCGATCAAGGATCCGCGCTTCATCCCGGTGGTGGTCGCCGTGGTGTGCATCGTGCTCTTCTTCGTCCTCGGCCTGATGGACGTCCTCGGCGACTGACCGGACCGGCGTCCTGGCGCCCTGGCGCAACCCGCAGCTCAGGCGGCCGCGCCCGGTCCTCGAGGCCGATCACCCAGGATGGTCGCCCGATGCATGATGCGGCGCTGGGGACGGTAGTCGTCACAGGCGTAATGCTGGGTGATGCGGTTGTCCCAGAAGGCCAGGTCCCCTGCCTGCCACTGCCAGCGCACCTGGAATTCCGGGCGGGCCGCATGGGCGAACAGCAGCTGCAACAGGGCATCGCTCTCGGCCTCTTCCAGCTCGGCGATGCGGGTGGTGAAGCCCGCGCTGACGAACAGCCCTTTCTGCCCGGTCTCCGGATGCACCCGGACCACGGGATGGCACACGGGCGGATTGGCCGCCCGCGCCGCATTGAAGCGCGCCAGCCCTTCCGCGGTATGGCCGAAGCGCTCCAGGGGAAAGGACTTGCTCAGGTCGTGCCAGGCGGTCAGCCCGTCCAGCAACTCGCGCAGCGGAGCCGACAGCGCCGTATAGGCCGCCGAATTGCTCGCCCAGAGGGTATCGCCGCCATAGGCCGGTACCTGGCGCGCACTGAGCAGCGAACCCAGCGGCGGGGTCTGGATGAAGGTGACATCGGTGTGCCAGAGGGCGTTGTCCCTGAGGTCGTTGAGTTCGGTGTCCAGCACCAGGATTTCCGGCTGCTCGGGGTGCTTGGGATAGATGGGATGGATGTGCAGGTCGCCGAAGCGGGCTGCCACGTCGCGCTGCTGGCGCGGCGTCAGCAGCTGGTCGCGCAGGAACAACACCTGGTGTTCCAGCAGCCCTCGATGCAGGGCGGCATGACTGGCGGTGTCCAGCGGCTCGCGCAGGTCCAGGCCGTGGACCCGCGCACCCAGGGCGGGGCTCAGGCGTTCGAAGGTGATGGTCATCCTGCCTCTCCTCAGTTCCAGCCGGCATAGCGCCGCTGTAGCGCGCGCAGACCGAGTTCGATGGACAGGGCGATGCTGGCGATCAGCAGGATGCCCACTACCACCACGTCGGTGGCCATGAACTGCGCTGCCGATTGCACCAGGAAACCCAGGCCACGATTGGCGGCGATCAGCTCGGCCGCCACCAGCGTCGACCAGCCCACCCCCAGGGCGATGCGCAGGCCGGTGAGGATGTCGGGCAAGGCGCTGGGCAGGATGACATGGCGCACCACCTGCACCTTCGACGCGCCCAGGCAACGCACCGCCTGGACCCGTGCGCGATCGACCCGGCGCACCCCGCCCACGGTGGCGATCAGCAGCGGCGCGAACAGCGCCAGATAGATCAGCAGCACCTTGGACAGCTCGCCGATACCGAACCAGATCACCATCAGCGGCAGGTACGCCAGCGGCGGGATCGGCCGATAGAACTCCACCAGCGGATCCAGGGCGGCGTTCAGCGTCGGATTGAGGCCCATGGCGATGCCCAGGGGCACTGCCGTGAGCACCGCCGCCAGCAGCGCGGCAAGCACGCGCAGCAGGCTGGTGCTCAGGTGCTGCCAGAGACTGGCATCCAGATAGCCGTCGGCGAGCAGGCCCTGCAGAGCGACCAGCAGCTGCTCGGGGGATGGCAGGAACAGGGTGTCGACCCAGCCCAGGTGAGTCGCGCTCCACCAGAGCGTCACCACGCCGGTCAAGGTGCCGAGCGCGGCAAGGCGGCGGCGACCCAGGCGCAGCGCACGTCTTCCACGGGCTTCGCGGACTGGGGTGGCGAGGGTTTCAGCGGACATGGTCGGGGGTCTCCTGGAGGAAGAGATCGAGCAATTCCTGGCGCAACTCGGCGAAACGGGGATCGGCCTTGATGTCCCGGACCGGCTCACCGGCCAGATAGCGACGGGCGAAGGGCACGTCGAGACGGCGGACGATGCGCGCGGGCGGACCGTCCAGCACCAGCAGGTCGGTGGCCAGGAACAGGGCTTCGTCCACGCTGTGGGTGATCAGGAACAGGCCCTTGCCGGTGCGCTTCCATACCTCCAGCAGCAAGACCTGCATGCGCTCCCGGGTCAGGGCATCGAGGGCGCCGAAGGGTTCGTCGAGCAACAGGAAATCCGGGTCCACCGCCAGGGCACGGGCCAGGCCCAGGCGTTGACGCTGGCCACCGGACAACTCGCCGATGGCGTGCTCACCGTGCTGGGCCAGGCCTACCAGTTCCAGCATCTCCTGCGCCCGGCGCTCCCGCTCGCCACGCGGCAGGCCACGTAGACGCAGGCCCAAGGCGACATTGTCCCGGGCGTTGAGCCAGGGCATCAGGGCATCATCCTGGAACACCACGCCGCGCTCGCCACCGGGTCCTTCCAGGGTGCGACCATCGAGGTGCACCCGGCCGCCGTCGAGCGGCTGGAAACCCGCCAGCACATTGAGCAGGCTGGACTTGCCGCAGCCGGAAGGGCCCAGTACCACCACCGCGGCGCCCTTCTCCACCGCGAGATCGAGATTCTGCAGGATCGGCTGGATACGGCCGCGGCGGACGAAACCAAGACTGGCCTGTTCCAGGCTAAGTCGACTCATGATCGGCTCCTGTCGGGAGGGAAAAAAAGCCCCTCCGAAGAGGGGCGAGTCGTGGCGTGAAGAACTCGGGGTCACTGGGCCTTGCGGACGTACTCGGCGCTCACGTAGGGCGAGTAGTCATCGAGCACCGTGGGAATGCGTTTCTGTTCCTTGAGGAATTCGGCCGTGCGGGCGATGGCCTTGGCGGTACCGCCGCCGAGCAGGTCCGGACCGAGCTGGGCCTGGGCATCCGGATAGCGCGAGCCGGCTAGCAGTTCGGGGATATCGGCGGCGTCCGCACCGGTGAGGCGGGCGATCTTCTTCGCCTGCTCCGAATCGGCACCCCACGCCTTGCCATGGGCCTGGTAGTCGGCGAAGGCATCCAGGGTCACCTTGGCGAACCGGCTGACGATCTCGGGATGCTTCTCGGCGAAATCCTTGCGCGCGACCCAGACTTCGAAGGTCGGCGCGCCCCAGGCGCCCACCTGGGCGGCATCGGCCAGCACCTTGCCGCTCTTCTTGATCTCACCCAGGGCCGGCGACCAGACGAAGGCGCCATCGATATCGCCGCGGCGCCAGGCGGCCGCGATCTCGGTGGGATTGAGGTTGACGATCTTGACGGTGGTCGGATCCACGCCCCAATGCTTGAGCGCCCCGAGCAGGCTGTAATGGGAGGTGGAGACGAAGGGCGTGGCGAGGGTCTTGCCCACCAATTGCTCGGGCTTGTCGATACCGCTGCCGTTGCGCACCACCAGGGCTTCGGCGGAATCGATCTGCGCGGAGACGATGAAGGTCACCAGCGGCAACTTGCGCGAGGTGGCGGCGGCCAAGGGACTGGAGCCGAGGTTGCCGATCTGGACATCACCCGAGGCCAGCGCCGCGACGACCTCGGGACCGCTGTTGAAACGACGCCAGTCGAGCGTCTGGCCGATGGCCTTTTCGTAGCGGCCATCAGCCTGGGCGACCTTGGACGGATCGACCCCGGTCTGGTAGCCGATCACCAGCTCTTCGGCCGCCGCCTGGCCGGCGAATGCGACGGCGCCAACCGCCAGTACCAGGGTCTTTATCAGGGCTTTCACGCTTGGCCTCCTTGTCGATAGCACCCTACGGCGGGCGCTTGGCGCCGGTCTGGCGCCTGATGGAGGCAAAGCTAAACGATCTAAGGATCGGCGAATAAATAACGAAATGGAATCAGCTTAGGCGCGGCGTCCTGCCGTTGGACGTCGTCAATGCCTAGCCAGGGCTGAATAAGGGCCAGGGCGCTCCGGCGGATCCTGGCCGGACGCTCTCAGCCTTTGCGCTGGTTGAGGAAGCGGAAGCAACCCGCCAGCAGGTCGTCGAAACGCCAGGGCTTGGGCAGGTAGTAGATATCCGGCGCCCGCTCCGGTTGCAGCTCTTCGAAATAACCCGAGGAGACGATGATCGGCAGGCCAGGCAGTTGCTGCTTCACCCGCCGCGCCAGTTCCAGGCCATCGATGGCGCCGGGCATGCGCACGTCGGTGATCAGCAGATCCGGCGTCGGACGGGCGCTCGACAGGTATTCCCAGGCCTGGTCCGCAGTACCGAAGGTGTGCACCTGAAAGCCTTCACCTTCGAGCACCTCTTCCATCAGCCCGAGCAACATGTTCTCGTCTTCGACGACCACTACCACTGGTTTCATAAATCCGTCTCGATCTCCGCAGGTCCGCCATTTGACTGGACGTATCTCGTTGGGGCGCGAATTCTACCCCTATTCCTGCGCTCCCTGCGCAGTTTCCTCTGAGCTTAGACGCGCAATGCGACACCTTGTCCCACCTGGCGACGGGCAGGCACGGAGTAAGGCCAGACCGCTCTTCCCTTTAGGGGTGGTATTAATTCTGGCGGCGGCTTTCCGCTCGATCCGGGGAACCGGGGAGGAGCCCTCCAGTCGGACTTCAGGTATCTCGAAGGGCTTCCCGCGATTCAGGCGCGTCAGCTCTCAGGATCAGGGAAGCCGTCTGCCGAAGGAGAAAGTGCATGACGGCCATCGATTGGACGGGTTGGCTCAACGCCCCCTGGATTACCACGCTGATCGCCGCCGCGGTCGCCCTGCTGATCACCGCGATCGCCCTGACCCTGGCCTTCGCTGCCATCCGCCGCCTGGCCAACCCCTTCCTGCTGGCACGCAACCTGGTGAAGTACGTGGAGAAGCCGGCGCGCCTCGCGGTGCCGCTGGTGGTGTTGCAAGGTGTCTGGAATTCAGCACCCGATGCCCTGCCCCTGTTGCGCGCGGTACAGCACGTCACCGGACTGCTGAGCATCGCCGCCTTCACCTGGCTGGGCCT
The DNA here is from genome assembly GCF_054558395.1 of Pseudomonas sp. No.117. Taxonomy (NCBI): domain Bacteria; kingdom Pseudomonadati; phylum Pseudomonadota; class Gammaproteobacteria; order Pseudomonadales; family Pseudomonadaceae; genus Pseudomonas; species Pseudomonas sp. No.117. Next base: position 57,768 of record NZ_BAAJNP010000004.1, on the reverse strand, counting down.
GCGCGCGGTCAAGGCAGTGGGCGCCACCATCGCCCTGCGCAATCCGGTGGACGTGGCGGACAACCTGCGGGCCCGACGGATCCAGACGCAGAATCGGGTGCTGGTGCGCAGCCTCAGCTTCGTGGTACTGCTGGTCGGCATCGCGCTCATGCTCATGACCTTCCCGGCGGTTCGCCAGGTTGGCGCGAGCCTGCTCGCCTCCGCCGGGGTTGCTGGCCTGGTCGCCGGTATCGCCGCGCGCCCGGTGCTGGGCAATCTCATCGCCGGCCTGCAGATCGCCGTGACCCAGCCGATCCGCCTGGATGACGTGGTCATCGTCGAGGGGGAATGGGGCCGAGTGGAGGAAATTACCGGCACCTACGTGGTGGTGCGCATCTGGGACGATCGCCGCCTGGTGGTGCCCCTGCAATATTTCATCGAGACTCCCTTCCAGAACTGGACACGTTCCTCCTCCAGCCTGATCGGCTCGGTGTTCATCTGGGTGGACTACTCCCTGCCACTGCCCCCGCTGCGCACCGAATTGGAACGCGCCTGCGCCGAGGTGCCCCATTTATGGGATGGCCGGGTGTGCGTGCTGCAGGTGACCGATGCCTCCAGCGAATCCATCCAGATTCGGGTGCTGGTCAGCTCCGACGATTCCTCGAAGAACTGGGACTTGCGCTGCTTCGTGCGGGAGCGCCTGATCACCTACATCAACCGCGAATTCCCCCTCTGCCTACCCAAGCTGCGGACCGAACTCGGTCGCCGCGACGACCTGCCCAAAATACATTCCGACGAAAGGCAAGAGCCTGTCGCGCGGCAGCCAGAAGTTTGATTTGGTAGCCATTTTCCTCGATCAGGCAGCCATCAAGCGATTCCGCGACGGCTTATTCCTTAGCGCACCAGAAGTGAGCGCTAGCAATCAGGCATGCATCTGGCAATAGGACATAAACGCGCAACCTTCGCGCGGGAAACTTGTGACGTCGTCCATGAGTCAGTGCGAGAGCAATCTGGAAATCCGCGAAGCAGTTCTCGCCCATCTCCAGACATCTCAGAAGAGGTGACCGGCAAAAAGGCTGTAGCAGCTCGGCTGTAGGCATTTTTGAACCAGGAGCATCGAGCTTCAGGAAAGAAGCAACTAGGTAACCCTCAGTCTCGAACTTGCTGCATTGGGAGCGCACCATGGCAAATGCCGTCGTGGGGAAATTTGGGGCCCTGGAGCCCGTTGAAACTGCCATCCGCACCACCAGATCCAGCTCTCCTCGCAAGCGTACCGACGAGCCCCAGCTGACGCTGAGCTCGGTTGTCGAGAGCCGTAAGCGTATTCTGTTCGTGACGCCGGAAATCTCCGACTTCGTCAAGGCCGGTGGCCTGGGCGAGGTGTCCGGCGCCCTGCCCCGCGCCCTCGCCGCCTCCCACGACGTCCGGGTGCTCATCCCCGGCTACCGCCAGGTCATGGCCGCGATCAAGGATCGCGTGCAGATGGTCGGCCGCATCGCAGCGCGCGCCGCCATGCCGGCCTGCGACATCGGCCGGGTCAACCTGGAAGACGGCCTGGTCGTCTACGTGCTGATCTGCCCCGAACTCTACGAGCGTCCGGGCAATCCCTACGGCGATCTCAACAATGCCGACTGGGCCGACAACCACATCCGCTTCGGCCGCCTGGCCAGTGCCGCGGCCGATTTCGCCCTGGGCGACGCCTCCATTCGCTGGGTGCCGGATCTGCTGCACCTCAACGACTGGCAGACCGGCCTCGCCGCGGGCTACCTGCGTTGGAAGGGTTCCAGTACGCCCTGCCTGACCACCATTCACAACCTCGCCTACCAGGGCCTGTTCCCGGCCTCGGTACTGGCCGAGTTGGACATCCCGGAGCATGCCTTCCAGATGGAAGGCCTCGAGTTCTGGGGCAAGGTGTCCTTCCTCAAGGCCGGCCTGGTCTACGCCGACCACATCACCACGGTCAGCCACACCTACGCCCAGGAAATCACCACGCCGGAATTCGGCTATGGCCTGGAAGGCCTGCTGCAGCTCAAGGCGCGCCAGGGCAAGCTGACCGGGCTGCTCAACGGCATCGATGACAACTGGAGCGCCTGCAGCGATCCGCACCTGAGCCAGTGCTTCGCGGAAGAGGACTGGGACGGCAAGGCGGTCAACGCCGCGCACATTCGCGAGGAATTCGGCCTGGAGCCGTCCAACGGCCCGCTGTTCGCGGTGGTGTCGCGCCTGGTGCAGCAGAAGGGCATCGACCTGACCATCGAGGCCGCCGACCACATCGTTGCCCGCGGCGGTCAGCTGATGATCATCGGCTGCGGCGAGCCGCACATCGAGCGGCAGGTGCGGGCACTGGCGCTGCGGTATCCCGGCCGCGTCAGCGCCCACATCGGTTTCTGCGAGACCGAAGCGCGGCGCATGTACGCCGGTAGTGATTTCCTGCTGATGCCCTCGCGCTTCGAGCCCTGCGGCCTGAGCCAGATGTATGCCCAGCGCTTCGCCTCCCTGCCGATCGCTACCCGCACCGGCGGCCTGGCCGACAGCATCGAGGATGGCACCACCGGCTTCCTGTTCAGCCCCCTGTCGCTGGACAACTACCTCAGTGCCATCGACCGTGCCCTGGGAGTCTTCGAGCGCCAGGACCTGCTCAATGCCATGCGTCGCCGGGCCATGCAGGGGCCCTTCTTCTGGTCCGAATGCGCCAAGCCCTATGCCGCGCTCTATCTCGATCTGCTCCAGGCCACCGCTCAGCAGGAGCGGCACGTCGGCGCCTGACGTCAGACCTGGCTAACAAGCGCTTTTCCCTCGTCAAAAGACCGACGAAAAGCGCTTGTCCCGCTCAACTTTGAGCAACTCTCACCGGTCATAACAGCAACTGCGGCCACCTGGGCCGCAGTGCCTTTTCTGCCGTCCGGTTTCGGGAGTTCTTCATCCATGACTGATATTTCGCGCGACGCAGCCGCGGTGACCGGGGGCTACGCCTGGCAGACCCGTGCCGGTGCCACTCTGGTGAGCAAGGACCGCACCCTGTTCCATTTCTGGGCGCCCAGCGCCGATGCCGTGTCGGTGGCACTGGAAGGCGGCATGACGCTGCCCCTGGAGCGCCAGGCCGATGGCTGGTTTGCCGTCGAGGCCCAATGCGGTGCCGGTACCCGCTATCGCTACCAGATCGGCGACCTGCTGGTGCCGGACCCCGCCTCCCGGGCCCAGGCCGGCGACGTGCACGAGCCGAGCATCGTCATCGACCCCACCACCTATCACTGGCAGACCGTGGAGTGGAACGGCCGACCCTGGCACGAGAGCGTCATCTACGAATTGCACGTCGGCACCCTCGGTGGGTTTTCCGGGGTCGAGAAGCTGGTGCCGCGCCTGGCGGCGCTGAGCATCACCGCCATCGAACTGATGCCGCTGTCCGAATTCCCCGGTGGCCGCAACTGGGGGTATGACGGCGTCCTGCCCTACGCCGTGGAAGCCTCCTACGGCACCCCGGACGACCTCAAGTCGCTGATCGACACCGCCCATGCCCATGGCGTGATGGTCTACCTCGACGTGGTCTACAACCACTTTGGCCCGGACGGCAACTACCTGCATGCCTACGCCGAGCGCTTCTTCCGCGAGGACATCCACACCCCCTGGGGCGCCGCCATCGACTTCCGCCAGGACGCGGTGCGCCGCTACTTCATCGACAACGCCCTGATGTGGCTGATGGAGTACCGCTTCGACGGGCTGAGATTCGATGCCGTGCACGCCATCAACGACAAGGGCTTCCTCGAGGAAATGGCCGAGGAGATCCGCGCCACCGTGGAGCCGGGCCGCCACGTGCACCTGATGCTGGAGAACGAGGACAACACCGCCACCCTGCTTGGCGGCAAGCACTACAACGCCCAGTGGACGGACGATTGGCACAACGTCATCCACCCGCTGCTGACCGGCGAAGACGAAGGCTATTACAAGGACTTCACCCAGGACGCCACCGCCAAGCTGGTGCGCTGCCTGGGCGAAGGCTTCATCTACCAGGGCGAACAGACTCGCCATGGCAAGGCGCGCGGAGAGCCGAGCGCCGACCTGCCCGCCTCGGCCTTCATCGTCTTCCTGCAGAACCACGACCAGGTCGGCAACCGGGCCTTCGGCGAGCGCCTGACCCGCCTCGCCCCGGAACCGGCCCTGCGCGCCGCCACCGCCCTGCTGCTGCTCAGCCCCATGATTCCGCTGCTGTTCATCGGCGAGGAATGGGGCAGCCGCCAGCCCTTCCTGTTCTTCACCAGCCACAACGACGAACTGGCGGAACTGGTGCGCGACGGACGCCGCAACGAGTTCAAGGATTTCGATTTCTTCACCAGCGAAGAACATCGCCAGCAGATTCCCGACCCGAACGCGCCGAAGACCTTCGACGATTCCAAGCCCAATTTCGGCGAAGCCGACCAGCCCGACCATGCCGCCTGGCTGGGCCTCTACCGGGAATTGCTGGAGATCCGCCGCAAGGAACTCTTCCCGCGCCTGGAAGGTGCCCGCGCGGCCGGTGCCGAGGCGCTGGCCGACCGCGCCGTGCGTGCCCGCTGGACCCTGGCCGATGGCAGTGGCCTGACCATCGAACTCAACCTCAGCGAAGCCGCGGTGAAGGTGGCTGAGCAAGCGAACGGCGAGCTGCTGCACAGCAGCGATGCCAAGGCTGTCGCTCAGCGCCAGGACGGCCAACTGGCCGCTCATACGGCGCTGGTCTGGCTGGAGAAAAAGGCATGAGCGAGGATCGCCTGGAACAGCTGGCCAAGGCGGCCGGCATCGCCATCGAATGGACGGCCTACGACGGCCAACGCCAAAGGGTGAGCCCCGAAGCGCTGCGCAACCTGCTCAAGGCCATCGACCTGCCGGCCGACAGCGAAGCCGACATCGACGCCAGTCTGCGCAAGCTGGCCGAGGTTGGCGACAAGCACCACCTGCCACCGCTGATCACCGCGGCGGTAGGCAAGCCGGTGGGGACGCCGGATCAGTTCAAGAGCGGCGTCCCCTACCAGGTGCACCTGGAAAACGGCCAGCGCCTGGAGGGCACCGTCGATGCCCAGGGCCAGCTCGCCGCCATCGTGGCGCCCGGCTACCACCAGGCGGAGATCGATGGCCAGCGCCTGACCCTGGCCGTGGCGCCCGAGCGGTGCTACACCATCGCCGACGCGACGGGCGACGACCAGGCTCGGCTGTGGGGCCTGGCGGTGCAGCTCTACAGCCTGAGACGCACGGGGGGTAGCGGCGCGGGGGATCTGCAAGGCCTGGTGCAGCTGGCCAAGGCCGCTGCCGACAAGGGCGCGGATGCCCTGGCCATCAGTCCGCTGCACGCCATGTTCAGCGCCGATGGCAGTCGCTACAGCCCCTACTCGCCCTCCAGCCGGGTGTTCTTCAACGTGCTCTATGCCGCGCCCGAGGTGGTCTTCGACGCCGAGCGCGTGCAGCAGGCGATGCAGCGTGCCGGCCTGGAGGCCGAAGCCGAGCGCCTCGAACAGCTGGAGCTGATCGACTGGCCGGCATTGGCGAAGCTGCGGCTGCGCCTGCTGCGTACCCTGCACCTGGACTTCCGCACTGCCGGTGGCGACCTGCACGAGCGCTTCGAGGCCTTCCGCCGCGACGGCGGTGAAGCCCTGGAAAACCACTGCCGCTTCGAAGCCCTGCATGCCTCCTTCACCCAGGGCGAGGCCTCGCCCAGCTGGCAGCATTGGCCGCAGCAGTATCGCGATCCGCGCGATCCGGCCGTGGCCGAATTCGCCGAGCGCCACGCCCAGGACGTCGAGTTCTATGCCTTCACCCAGTGGCTGGCCAGCGAAGGCCTGTCCGCTGCCCAGGCGCAGTGCCGCGACTCCGGGATGCGCATCGGCCTGATCGCCGACATCGCCGTGGGCGCGGACGGCGGTGGCAGCCAGGCCTGGAGTCGCCAGGAAGAGTTGCTGGCCTCGGTGACCGTGGGTTGCCCGCCGGACCTGCTCAACCAGAAAGGCCAGGGCTGGGGAATTTCCGCCTTCTCGCCCACCGGCATGGTCAAGCATGGCTTCCGCGCCTTCATCGAGATGCTCAGGGCCAATTTCGCCCATGCGGGCGGCGTGCGTATCGATCACGTCATGGGCCTGCAACGGCTGTGGCTGGTGCCCGAAGGCGCCTCCCCGGCCGATGGCGCCTATCTCTCCTACCCCATCGACGACCTGCTGCGCCTGGTCGCCCTGGAGTCCTGGCGCCATCGCTGCGTGGTCATGGGCGAAGACCTGGGCACGGTGCCGGAAGGCTTCCGTGAGCGACTGGCCGAGCGCGCCATCATGGGCATGCAGGTGCTGCTGTTCGAGCGTGACGGCAAGGCCTTCAAGCCGGCTTCGCACTGGTCGGACACAGCCATGGGCATGCCTACTACCCACGATCTGCCGACCCTCACCGGTTGGTGGCAGGGCCGCGACGCCGACTGGCAGGAAGAGCTCGGCCTGCTGCCGGACGGCACCACTCGCGACGACCAGTTGGCCGAACGCGCCGCGGATCGCCAGCACCTGGCCAAGGTGCTGCAGCTGGACGACACCAGCGTCGACAACGTCGGGGACGCGGTGGACGCCGCCATCGACTTCATCGGCCGCACGCCGGCGCCCCTGATCATTCTGCCGGTGGAGGACGCCCTGGGCCAACTGGAACAGGCCAACCTGCCCGGCACCACCAACGAACACCCCAATTGGCTGCGCCGCTGGGATGCTCCGGCGGACCGTCTGCTGGACGCTGCCACCCCTGACCGTCGCCTAAGCGTGCTGAGCACTGCTCGTAACAATCCGGAGAACACTCGATGAGTCGCTTGCGCGCTACCGTACGCCTGCAGTTCCACAAGGACTTCACCTTCGACGACGCCCTGCCCCTGGTGGAGTACTACGCCAAGCTGGGTATCAGTCATTTCTACGCCTCCCCGATCACCACCGCCCGCGCGGGTTCCGTGCACGGCTACGACGTGGTCGATCCCACCCGGGTGAATCCGGAGCTGGGCGGCGAGGAGGCGCTGCGGCGCCTGGTCGCTCGCCTGCGCGAGCACGGCATGGGGCTGATCGCCGACTTCGTACCCAACCACACCAATGTGGGCGGTTCGGAAAACGCCTGGTGGCTGGATATCCTCGAATGGGGTCGCCAGAGCCGCTACGCGGGCTTCTACGACATCAACTGGTACGGTCCGGACCCCGACCTGCAGGGCCAGGTGCTGCTGCCCTTCCTCGGCGATGCCTATGGCAACGTTCTGCAGGCCGGCGAACTCAAGCTGGTGTTCGATGCGGAGAAAGGCGCCTTCCGCGTCGAGTACTACGCCCACCACTTCCCGATCAATCCCGGCACCTACGGCCAGATCCTGCGCGAAAGCGACCTGCCCCAGCTGAGCCTGTTCGCCGATGCCTTCTCGGCCCGCGCCAAGGACCAGGCAGAAGCTCGTGGGGCCCAGCGGCAACTGGCCGATGCGGCCAAGGACCCGGCCGTCGCCGCCGCCCTCGACAAGGCCATCGCCGCCTTCGATGGCAGCCAGGCGGACAACCAGGAGCGCCTGCATGCCCTACTGGAGAGTCAGCACTATCGCCTGGCCAGCTGGCGCACCGCCTCGGATGACATCAACTGGCGGCGGTTCTTCGACATCACCGAGCTGGGTGGCCTGCGCATGGAGCGCCATGAGGTCTTCGAGGAGACCCATTCGCTGATCTTCCGCCTGATCAGCGAAGGCCTGCTCGACGGCCTGCGTCTCGACCACATCGACGGCCTGGCCAATCCGCGTGCCTATTGCCGCAAGCTGCGGCGACGGGTCGACGAGCTGTGCGCCAGCCGTACCGGCGGTGCGCCGGAAGACGGCTTCCCCATCTACATCGAGAAGATCCTCGCCGAAGGCGAGCAGCTGCGCGAAGGCTGGGGCATCGACGGCACCACCGGTTACGAATTCATGAACGAGGTCTCGGCGGTCCAGCACGATGCCCGTGGCGAAGCGCCGCTGCGCCAGTTCTGGGCGGAAACCACCGGCCGCACCGAGGACTTCCTCGAAGAGGTGCGGGAAGCGCGGCGCCTGGTGCTCACCACCGCGCTGAACAGCGAATTCGAATCGGCAGTGCACACCTTGCACCTGCTGGCCCAGCAGGATTGGCGGACCCGCGACACCAGCCAGGGCGCCATTCGCCGGGTGCTGCTGGAGCTGATCGTGCAGTTCAAGGTCTATCGCACCTACGCCGGCGCGGCCGGATTCGTCGGCCACGATGCCCAGTGGTTCGACACCGCCCTGGAGGCGGCGCGGCCCCACGTCAGCGAGGCGGAGCAGCCGCTGCTCGAACAGCTGCGCGCCTGGCTCGGCGGCGAGGCCCCTCGCCACAAGCCGGTCGGCAGCCTGGCGCGTCGCGAGCAGCGCCGCGCCATCACCAAGTTCCAGCAGCTCACCTCGCCCATCGCCGCCAAGGCGGTCGAGGACACCGCCTGCTATCGTTCCGCCCCGCTGCTCTCGCGCAACGACGTGGGCTTCGATCCGCAGCATTTCGCCCAGCCGGTGAGTGCCTTCCACGAGGCCAGCGGCTGGCGTGCCGAGCACTTCCCGCGCAACATGCTGACCACCGCGACCCATGACCACAAGCGTGGCGAGGATACCCGCGCGCGCCTGGCGGTGGTCTCGGAACGCCCGGACGCCTACATCGCCCAGGTCCGCCGTTGGCAGGAACAGGCGGCGCCCCTGCGCGGCGAATGGAACGAGGCACCGGCCCCCACCCCGGGTGATGAGCTCATGCTGTACCAGACCCTGCTGGCCAGCTGGCCGCTGGCGCTGGAAGCCGATGACCAGCACGGCCTGCAGGCCTATCTGGAGCGTCTGCTGCAGTGGCAGGAGAAGGCCCTGCGCGAAGAGAAGCTGGAGTCGGATTGGTGGGCGCCGAACGCCGATTACGAAGCCGCCTGCAAGGCCTTCCTGGAAGGCCTGCTCACCGATGCCAAGTACCGCTCGCTGCGTGGCGAGATCGTCGCTGCCGTACGCGAACTGGCACCGGCGGGCGCCCTGAACGGCCTGGTCCAGCTGCTGCTGCGCAACACTGCACCCGGCGTTCCGGATCTCTACCAGGGTGGCGAATTCTGGGACTTCAGCCTGGTGGAGCCGGACAACCGCCGCGCGGTGGATTACGCGCCACGTCAGCGTGCGCTGGAAAGCGCCACCTCCACCTCCGCGGCACTGGCCGACTGGCAGAGCGGCGAGATCAAGCAACAGGTGCTGGCCACCGTGCTGCAGCTGCGCAAGCAGCTGCCCCAGCTGTTCACCGCGGGCCGCTACTTGCCGCTCAGCGTCGAGGGCGCCAAGGCCGACCAGGTGCTGGCTTTCGCGCGGACCTGGGAGCAGGAGGCAGTCATCGTCATCGTCCCGGTGCATGCCTCCGACCTGCTGGCAGACGCCGGCGCACTGGGCTTTTCTGCAGATGCCTGGCAAGACACCCGGATAAAACTTCCGGAAACCTTGTCCATGTACCGTTTCGGGGAAACTTTTGCCCCCGCATCTGTCCATCACCAGAAGAAAGAGCTATCTGTCGGCGAGGTTCTGGCACGTTTTCCGCTTGGATTGCTCAGCACACAAGACATCACTCAAGGAGCCGCACCGCAATGACCCAAAAAGACGAACGCATTCAGCAGCTCGCCTATCAGATCTGGGAGTCCGAAGGACGGCCGGCCCACGAACACGACCGCCACTGGGAGATGGCGACCCGTCTCTACGAAGCCGAGCAGGAAGGCGTGGCGAAGAAGACCGCCACCAAGAAGCCGCGGGCGACCAAGGCCAGCGCACCGGCGGGCAAGGCTGCGGCACCCAAGGCCAACACTACGGGCAAGACCAAGAGTGGCAGCGAGAAGGCCGCCACCGAGGCCGCGGCTGCGGGTGAGTCGGTGACCGAAAAGGTCGAGTCGGTGGCCAAGAAGGTGGTGTCCAAGGCCAAGCAGGCGGTGAAGCCCAGCGCCAGCAAGCCCGCCGCCAGCAAGGCCCCAGCGAGCAAGGCCAAGCAGGAGGCTGCGGTCGAAGCGACCGGCGTAGGTGCAGCGCCGGCTACGCCGAAGAAGCCCCGGGCCTCGCGGGCCAAGACTACCGCTGCCAAGCCCACCGCCAGCGAGTGATCTGAGTGTTCGGCCTGGCCACTCGGCCAGGCCTTCCCCCTACCGCCCCGTGCGGCCTCCGCGTTACCCCTTCGTTTTCTATTTTCTCCTGCAAAAACAACGCTTTGTCGGCTCGCTCCTGGGTCTCGGAACTGCGCTGCGTCGGGCCTTTCATATGCAAGTAGCCGGATCTGTATCGATTCAGCCACCGGCAGGTAATGAGAGCCCCACTAGAGCGACTTCCTTCCTAGCTATCCCGAGAGCGTCGAAATGACTTCAACTGATTCCAACAAGCCGTTAACCGAAGCGACCACTTTCATCAGTAAGTCCAAGTCTCGTGTTCGTGAAGGCCTGCCCTACCCATTGGGCGCCACCTGGGACGGCTCCGGCGTGAACTTCGCCATCTTTTCCGCCAACGCCACCAAGGTGGAACTGTGCCTGTTCGACGACGAGGGCAAGGAAGAGATCGAGCGCATCGAACTTCCGGAATTCACCAACGAGATCTGGCACGGCTACCTGCCCGACGCTCGCCCGGGCACCCTCTATGGCTACCGCGTGTATGGTCCGTACGAGCCGCAGAATGGCCATCGTTTCAACCACAACAAGCTGCTGATCGATCCCTATGCCAAGCAGATCGTCGGTGAGCTGGAGTGGAACGACGCCCTGTTCGGCTACACCATCGGCCACCCCGATGGCGACCTGTCCTTCGACGAGCGTGATAGCGCCCCCTTCATGCCGCGCTGCCGCGTCATCGATCCGGCCTTCACCTGGGGCAACACCACCCACCCGCGGGTGCCGCGCGACCGCACCGTGTTCTACGAGACCCACGTGCGTGGCTACACCATGCAGCACCCGGCGGTACCCGAAGGCGCCCGAGGCACCTTCTCGGGGCTGCAGGAAAGCGAAGTCATCGACTACATCAAGTCGCTCGGCATCACCTCCGTCGAACTGATGCCAATCCACTACTTCCTCGATGACAACCACCTGCTGGAAAAGGGGCTGAGAAACTTCTGGGGCTACAACACCCTGGCCTTCTTCGCTCCCCACTCGCGCTACATGGCCAGCCAGTCCATCGGCGAGTTCAAGGTGATGGTCGCGCGCATGCACAACGCCGGCCTCGAGGTGATCCTTGACGTGGTCTACAACCACACCGCCGAAGGCAACGAGATGGGCCCGACCCTCTCGCTCAAGGGCATCGACAATGCCAACTACTACCGCCTGATGCCCGATGATGCGCGCTACTACATCAACGACACCGGCACCGGCAACACCCTGAACATGAGCCACCCTTGCGTACTGCAGATGGTGACCGACTCGCTGCGCTACTGGGCTACCGAGATGGGGGTGGACGGCTTCCGCTTCGACCTGGCGACCATTCTCGGCCGCGAGCCGGATGGCTTCGACGAGGGCGGCGGCTTCCTGCACGCCTGCCGTCAGGATCCGATCCTGGCCGAAACCAAGCTCATCGCCGAACCCTGGGACTGTGGCCCCGGTGGCTACCAGGTGGGCAACTTCCCGCCCGGCTGGATGGAGTGGAACGACACCTTCCGCGACACCGCCCGTGCCTTCTGGAAGGGTGACGAAGACAAGATCGGCGACTTCGCGAAGATCTTCCTGGGCTCCGGCGACAAGTTCAACCGTCGCGGCCGCAAGCCCTACTCCTCCGTCAACTTCGTCACCGCCCACGATGGCTTCACCCTGGCCGACACCGTGTCGTACAACGACAAGCACAACGAGGCCAACGGCGAGGACAACAAGGACGGCCACTCCCACAACCTGTCGTGGAACTGTGGCGCCGAGGGCGAGACCGACGATGCGGAAATCATCGAGCTGCGCTATCGCCAGATGCGCAACCTGCTGGCCACCCTCTTCCTCTCCCAGGGCACGCCGATGCTGCTGGCTGGCGACGAGTTCGCCCGCACCCAGGGCGGCAACAACAACGCCTACTGCCAGGACAGCGAGATCGGCTGGGTCAACTGGGAGATCAGTGAGAAGAGCGCCGAGCTGCAGGAATACGTGCGCAACCTGATCGACCTGCGTCGACGCTACCCGCTGCTGCGTCGTAGCCGCTTCTTCACCGGCGCCTACAACGAGGAACTGGGCGTCAAGGACGTCACCTGGCTGCAGCCCGGCGGCACCGAGATGGGCGACGAGCAATGGCAGGACGGCAGCAACAAATGCATGGGCATCCTGCTCGACGGCCGGGCGCAACCGACCGGTATTCGTCGCAAAGGTGCGGATACCTCGCTGCTGATTCTGGTCAATGCTCATTATGACGTGGTGGATTTCACCCTGCCGGAGGTCCCCCAAGGCGAGCATTGGTCCCTGCAACTGGACACCAATCAGCCTGACCTCGACAGCGGCGACATCTTCCAATTCGGAGACACCTATCAGGTCACCGGACGCTCGGTATTGCTGTTCGAGCTGACCCAGACCAAGCGGAGGAAGCGCCAGGCATGACGAACGCGCAACAGGGTTTTTCGTTCAAGGTCCTGACCATCAACACGCACAAGGGCTTCACGTCCTTCAACCGCAAGTTCATCTTGCCGGAGTTGCGGGAAGCGGTGCGGACGGTATCAGCCGACATTGTCTTCCTCCAGGAGGTATTGGGTACCCACGAAAAACACCCGTTGCGCTTCGAGAACTGGCCGGCGGCGCCGCAGTACGAGTTCCTGGCCGATTCGATGTGGACCGACTTCGCCTACGGGCGCAATGCGGTCTACCCGGACGGCCATCACGGTAATGCGGTGCTGTCGAAGTTTCCCATCGTCAGCTACGACAACTTCGACATCTCCATCGCCGGGCCGGAAAAACGCGGGATGCTGCATTGCGTCCTGCGGGTTCCCGACCAGCAGGTCGACCTGCACGTGATCTGCGTGCACCTCGGGCTGCGGGAGAAACATCGGCAAATGCAGATGAAGCTGATCTGCGAGCACATCAATTCCCTGCCCAGCGACGCTCCCGTCGTGGTGGCGGGGGACTTCAACGACTGGCGGCAGAAGGCCAACGACATTCTCGGCCAGGGTGCCGGGCTCGAGGAGGTGTTCATGAAGACCGCCGGCCGCTTGCCCAGGACCTTCCCGGCCAAGCGCCCCCTGCTCTGCCTGGATCGCATCTACACGCGCAACGTCAGCGTCGGCCGGCCCCAGGTACTGGGCAACCAGCCGTGGTCGCATCTGTCCGACCATGCGCCCCTGGCTGCGGACTTCCACCTATGAACTTCGAATGGCGGGACGGAAACCGCATCGCCTTGCTGGAAAACGGCGAGGACTTCTTCCCACGCGTCTTCGAGGTGATCCGCGCCGCCGAGCGAGAGGTCATCATCGAGACCTTCATCCTGTTCTACGACAAGGTCGGCCAGGAGCTGCAGCGGGAACTGGTAGCGGCGGCCAAGCGCGGTGTCCGGGTGGACATCACCGTGGATGCCTACGGCTCGCCCGACCTGCCCCGGGAATTCCTCGACGAGATGGTCCAGGCCGGGGTGCGTTTCCGCTACTACGATCCGCGTCCCCTGGTCATGGGCATGAGGACCAACCTCTTCCGCCGCCTGCACCGCAAGATCGTGGTGGTGGACGGTCGCCTGGGCTTCATCGGCGGCATCAACTATTCCGCCGAGCACCTCGGCGATTTCGGGCCCGAGGCCAAGCAGGACTACGCCGTGGAAGTCGAGGGCCCCATCGTCGACGACATCCACAGGTTCGCTCGTGATGCCATCGACTCGCCCGAAGAAACGCACCGCTGGTGGGGCAAGCGTTCGCAGAAACCGGCCGACAACCGCAATCCCGGCAATGCCCAGGCGCTGCTGGTGTTCCGCGACAACGACGAGCACCGCGCCGATATCGAAAAGCACTACCTGGAGATGCTGCGCAACGCCAAGCGCGAGGTGGTGATCGCCAATGCCTATTTCTTCCCCGGCTATCGGCTGCTCAGGGAGATGCGCAATGCGGCGCAGCGCGGCGTCCGGGTGGTGCTGATCGTGCAGGGCGAGCCGGACATGGCCATCGTCAAGGTCGGCGCTCAGATGCTCTACAACTACTTGGTCAAAGCGGGCGTCGAGATCTACGAATATTGCCTGAGACCCCTGCACGGCAAGGTGGCGACCATGGACGAGCACTGGTCCACCGTGGGTTCGAGCAATCTCGACCCTCTGAGTCTTTCGCTCAATCTCGAATGCAACCTGATCTTCCACGACCATGCCTTCAACCGTGAATTGCGCGGTCGCCTGGAAACCCTGATCCAGAATCACTGCGAGCACGTCGACAGCAGCAAGGTGCCCAAGCGCACCTACTGGCACCTGGCCAAGACGATGCTGGTCTTCCACTTCCTGCGCCACTTCCCCGCCTGGGTCGGCTGGCTGCCCGGTCATACCCCCAAGATCGAACTGGTGAGTCCGCCGGTGCAGCCCGAGCTCGAAACCCAGGACCGGGTCGATTCCTCGATCTCAAGGTATCCGCAACGATGAGCAGCCACAGCGACACCCTGGACCACGCCGACGACGAGGCAGACCAGCAGGCCGCCGACAAGCCACAGAATGGCCGCTGGGTACTGGTCAAGAAGATCCTGACCTGGGTCTTCCTGATCGCCGTGGTGGTGCTCCTGGTGATCTATGCCCGCAAGGTCGACTGGGGTGAGGTCTGGAAGGTCTTCACCGGCTACAAGTGGACGACGCTGGCCATGGCCGGCGGCCTGGTGGTGCTGTCCTACATCATGTACGGCTGCTACGACCTCATCGGCCGCGCCTATTGCGGGCACAAGCTGGTCAAGCGCCAGGTGTTTCTGGTGTCCTTCATCTGCTATGCCTTCACCCTGACCCTGAGTACCTGGGTCGGCGGCATCGGCATGAGGTATCGCCTCTATTCGCGGCTGGGGCTGTCCAGCGGCACCATCACCCGGATCTTTTCCCTGAGCATCGCCACCAACTGGCTGGGTTACGTGCTGCTGGCGGGTGGGATCTTCGTCAGTGGCGTGGTGGACATGCCGCCCAACTGGTTCGTCGGCGACACTACCCTGCGCCTAATCGGCTTCGGCCTGCTGGCCTTCATCGTCTTCTACCTGGCGGTCTGCACCTTCGCCAAGCAGCGTGAGTGGACCGTGCGCAAGCAGCGCCTGGCCCTGCCCTCGCTGCGCATGGCCTGCCTGCAACTGCTGGTGTCTTCGGTCAACTGGATGGCCATGGCGGCCATCGTCTACCTCTTCCTCGGCCGCCAGGTGGACTACCTGCACGTGCTCGGCGTGCTGCTGCTGTCCAGCATCGCCATGGTCATCGTGCACATCCCTGCCGGGGTCGGCGTGCTGGAGACGGTGTTCATCGCCCTGTTGGCCAACGATGGCCTTTCCCACGGCAAGATCATCGCTGCCCTGCTCGGCTATCGGACGCTGTACTTCATCGTTCCACTGCTGATCGCGGCCGTGCTGTATTTCGCCTTGGAGAGCCGCGCCAAGAAGCTCAAGGTGAGCAACGACCGGCGCGAAGAACGCAAGAAAGGCGAACGCGAAGGCCACGCCGGCTGACCGGTTCCGCCGGTCAGCGATTGTTGGGCTGGTGCATCGAGATCAGCCGATAGAACAGCACCCGCCCACCTTCGCTAGTGGGCCCTTCCCCATCGCGCAGTCGCGCGCCCGCCTTGAAATAGAGGTGATGGCTGCTCCAGGCGTTGTCCAGTTGCAGGCCCAGGTCGCCGGTGCGGGAGCCGGACCCATGGGCACGCACGGTCAGGACGCCACTGCGCGCCAGCTTGATGTCGTAGCTGAAGCGGCTATTGAGGGGTAGGTGCTCCAGCAAGGTCACGTCCTTGGGGCTGTCGCTGGGGCTCTCCCTCAGTCGGGCGAGCAGCCGCCCCTGGGCTGTCTCGCCCTTTCCATCGGTCACGCTCTCGACCCGATAGACCAGTTGCAACAGCGCCTGGGACGCCGCCGGTACCTGGGCCTGGTCCTCAATCTGGCTGATGATGACCTCGGGTCGCGACGGGACCTGCTGCACCGCCACCTCGGCCTGCAGCAGGGCATCCGCCTCGCGGTATTTCCAAGCGTAGGAGCTGCCATCCGGGCGCGTCTCGCGCAGCTCGGTGGCCGGAAACTCTTCGGCAGGTTGCGGGGTACCGGTCACCGGCACCCAGAACGACAGCGAGCCGCCCTCGCCCCGTGACAGGTAGGGACTACGGAAGGCGTTGCTGTTCAGTTGGGCGGTCTGCACTTGGGCCGCGGGCTGGGGCACAGGTAGCGTCAGATTCCATTCGGCAAGGTCGATCATGGCGTTCTCGGTGACCGGCGGCCCGACAAGCATCGCCTAAAGAGGCGATGCTTGTCAGCGGTCGACAGCCGACCTGAGCCTCGCGGCTCAGTCCTGCGGCTTGAACACCAGCAAGCCGAGCGGCGGCAGGGTCAGGCTGAGGGACGCCGGCTGGCCATGGGCGGCGATTTCCTCGGCGGTCACTCCACCGCCATTGCCCATGTTCGAGCCGCCGTAGCGCTCGGCGTCGCTGTTGAAGATCTCCTGCCAGTGACCCAGCGCGGGCACGCCCAGGCGATAGCCCTGACGAGGCACCGGGGTGAAGTTGGCGACGACCAGCAGCGGCCGCTGCTGGGCATCCCGGCGCAACCAGGCGAAGACGCTGTTGCCGCTGTCGTCCCCCACCACCCAGTCGAACCCCTCGGGCAGGTGATCACGCTCGTGCAAGGCGGGTTCGTGGCGATACAGGCGGTTGAGGTCAGCCAGCAACTGCTGCACACCGCGGTGGGTGCCGTGCTCGAGCAGGAACCAGTCCAGCTCGCGGTCATGGCTCCATTCGCGCCACTGGCCGATCTCGCAGCCCATGAACAGCAGCTTCTTGCCGGGGTGGGTCCACATGAAGCTCAGGTAGTTGCGCAGGTTGGCGAACTTCTGCCACACGTCGCCCGGCATCTTCTCGATCAGCGAGCCCTTGCCGTGCACCACCTCGTCGTGGGAGATGGGCAGCACGAAGCGTTCGGACCAGGCGTACACCAGGCCGAAGGTCATCTGGTGATGATGGTACTGGCGATACACCGGGTCTTCTTCCACGTAGTGGAGGGTGTCGTTCATCCAGCCCATGTTCCACTTGAAGTCGAAGCCCAGGCCGCCTTCGCTGACCGGCGCACTGACACCCGGCCAGGAGGTGGATTCCTCGGCGATCACCAGGGCACCCGGCGCCTCTTCGTGGACCACCTCGTTGAGGTGACGCAGGAAGGCGATGGTCTCGAGGTTCTCGCGGCCGCCGTGGATGTTGGGGATCCACTCGCCGTGCTTGCGCGAATAGTCGCGGTAGAGCATGGAGGCGACGGCGTCGACGCGCAGGCCGTCGATGTGGAAGTGCTTCAGCCAGTGCATGGCCGAGGCCAGCATGAAGCCATGGACTTCGTGGCGCCCCAGGTTGTAGATGTAGGTGTTCCAGTCCTGGTGGAAGCCCTCGAAGGGGTGCTCGTATTCGTAGAGCGCGGTGCCGTCGAAACGCGCCAGGCCGTGTTCGTCGGTGGGAAAATGCGCCGGTACCCAGTCGAGGATCACGCCGATGTCGGCCTGGTGGCAGGCGTCGACGAAGGCAGCGAAGTCGGCCGGCGTGCCGAAGCGCGAAGTCGGCGCGAACTGCCCCAGCGGCTGGTAGCCCCAGGAGCCACTGAAGGGGTGCTCCATGATCGGCAGCAGCTCGATATGGGTGAAGCCCATCTCGTGAACGTAGGGAATCAGGCGCTCGGCCAGCTCGCGCCAGTTGTACAGCCGCCCCTCGTCGCCGCCTTCGCGGCGCCAGGAGCCGGCATGCAGCTCATAGACCGAAATGGGCGCTTCCACGCCCTGGCGCTCGCGGCGGCGGGCCATCCAATCCTGGTCGTGCCAGCTGAACGGCTTGTTGTCGGCCACCACCGAGGCGGTGCGCGGCGGCAACTCCGCCGCCAGAGCGATGGGGTCGGCCTTGAGCGGCAGCACGCCGTGCTGGCCGAGGATCTCGTACTTGTAGGAGGTCCCCACCGGCAGCCGCGGCACGAACAGTTCCCAGACACCGCTGTTGGCACGCAGGCGCATGGGCAGGCGACGTCCGTCCCAGGAGTTGAAATCGCCCACCACCGACACCCGCCGGGCATTGGGTGCCCAGACGGCGAAGCGCACACCCTCCACCCCGTCGACCTGGCAACGCTGGGCGCCGAAGGTCTCGCCCAGGTTGCGATGGCGGCCTTCGTTGAACAGGTAGAGATCGGTTTCCCCCAGCAGCAGGTCAAAGGAATAGGGATCCTCGGTTTCCTGCACGCCGCTGGGCCAGCGGATCACCAGCTTGTAGGGCGCGGCATAGTCCAGCCGCGCGATGAACAGGCCGGGCACCCGCCCGGGCTGCATCTGCGCCAGCGGCCGACCGCTGACGCGATCGACCAGCTCGACGCCCAGGGCGTTGGGCAGGAAGGCGCGGACGATCAGGCCGTCGCCGTCCGGGTGGGGACCGAGGATGGCGAAGGGATTACCGTGCTCGCCACGGGCCAGCGACTCGGCCTCGGCGGCGGATAGCCGGGCGTCGTCCAGCGGGGCGACTGAGGCTGGGGTGTGATCGGTCATGCGCGGGCTCCAGACAAGAGGGTCTCGACGATGGCAGCAACGCCACGTAGCGGGATGTTGATCCAGGTGGGTCGATTGGCAGCCTCATAGCCTATCTCATAGACCGCCTTCTCCAGGCTGTAGAGATCCAGCGCCGCCTGTTCGCCCCGCTCGCTCCACTGATGGCCGATACCGGCCGCGGCGGCGCGATAGGCTTCCAGGAAGGCGGCATAAGAGGAATTGCGGTAGGTCTCGGCCGCCTGAGCGCGCAGGCGCAGGTGCTCTTCCGAGGTATCCGCGCCGGCATTGCTGGACTGGGTGACCATGGCGGCCGCGTAGTCGAAGGAGCGCAGCACCCCGGCGACGTCCTTGTGCGGACCGTACTTGCCGCGGCGCTCGTCCAGGGACCGCGCCGGCTCACCCTCGAAGTCGATGAGGATGGCGTCGTCCTGGGCCACCAGTACCTGGCCCAGGTGCAGGTCGCCATGCACGCGGATACGCAGGCCACCCTCGACATCGGCAGCCAGGGCCTCGATGCGCTTGGCCAGGGCCGCGCGCTTGCCGACCAGGCCCTGCAGCAGGTCCTTGCCGGTGGCGTCGAGTTGGTCGCGCATCGCTTCCAGGGTATCCAGGGCACCGTCCACCTGCACGCGCACCCGATGCGCCAAGTCCTTGGCCGCCTGGGCGTCCACGGTTTCCGGGGCGAAGGCCGCATCCTCGGTGGGCTGGGCGAGCACAAGGTGCATCTCGCCCAGACGCTTGCCGAGCACCCCGGCAAAGGCCGCCAGGTCGCCCATGGCGGTGAACTCGTTCTCCACGTCGGAGATGCCGCCGCTGAGCAGATCGCGGGTAACGCGGTCCAGGGTGTCCAGGCTCCACTTCCAGGCGTCACCCTGGTTGTGGATATGCTCCTGCACCAGCATCAGCACATGGGGCGTGCCATCCGGCGCGATGCGCTGGGCCACGGCGTGGGTAGCGGCGATGTTGGCGAAGCCGGCCTGGGCCAGGTAGCGACCCATTTCCACTTCCGGATGGATACCCGCGGCCACCTTGCGGATGAGCTTGAGCATCAGGTGATCGCCGACGATCAGCGAGCTATTGGACTGCTCCACGCCGAGGTGCTTGATCTCGACGCTGGGATCCAGTGCCAGGTCCTCGGGATTGTCATAGACCTCGAAGCTCAGCTCACCCTCCGGCAAGGCGATCTTCGCCCCCTTGCGGAAGGCGTCGAACACCCCGTGCACGAAGCTGGTCAGGGCGAAGGCATCGGTGATCAGGCCCACGCGACGCACATGGCGGATGCGCGAGAGCGCCAGCTGAGTCGCCAGGGGGCTGCAATGCTGGTCTTCCTCGGCGAGGAAGCCCAGGGGCAGAGCATAGCGCTCCTCGCCCTTGGCGTTGGTCACCACCACCTCGGTGAACATCACCGGCAGCTTGGGCGTGTTGATCTGGGCGGCATAGTCCAGGCGTACGCCGGTGATGGCCTCGTCCTTGGAGCCGAACCAGCGGCGCTTGGGCAGGTAGACCGGCAGCACCTCTTCGAAGATGCGCCGCGGCTCGCCGTCCAGCAGTTCCTGCAGGTGGCGCTTGATGACCACCGTCTGGTAGTCGGGCATGGGCGCCGGCGGCTCGGTGTGCCAGGCGGGCATCTGCTCGTTGCCGGCCAGGAAGAACCAGTAGAAGCCATAGGGCGGCAGGGTCAGCATGTAGGGCAGCTGGCCGATGGGCGGGAAGGCACTGCCGCCGATCATCTCCACCGGCACCTGGCCGGCGAAGCTGGACAGGTCCAGTTCCACGGCCTGGGCGGCGCGCGATACGTTGGCCACGCAGAGAATGGTCTCGTGCTCGCCCTGGGCGTTAGTGAAGTCGCGCAGGTAGGCCAGGATGCGTCTGTTGGTGGGCGACAGCATCTTCAGGGTGCCGCGACCGAAGGCCTTCTGCTGCTTGCGCACGGCCAGCATGCGCCGGGTCCAGTTGAGCAGCGAATGCGGATCGCGCGACTGGGCCTCGACGTTGATCGCCTGGTAGCCATAGAGCGGATCCATGATCGACGGCAGCACCAGGCTGGCTGGGTCGGCGCGGGAGAAGCCACCATTGCGGTCGACCGACCACTGCATGGGGGTCCGCACGCCGTCACGGTCGCCCAGGTGGATGTTGTCGCCCATGCCGATCTCATCGCCGTAGTACAGCGTCGGGGTGCCGGGCATGGACAGCAGCAGGCTGTTGAGCAGCTCGATGCGGCGGCGGTCACGCTCCAGCAGCGGTGCCAGGCGGCGGCGGATGCCCAGGTTGATACGCGCCCGGCGATCCGAAGCGTAGTAGTTCCAGAGATAGTCCCGCTCGCGGTCGGTCACCATCTCCAGGGTCAGTTCGTCGTGGTTACGCAGGAAGATCGACCATTGGCAATTGGCCGGGATCTCCGGGGTCTGGCGCAGGATGTCGGTGATGGGGAAGCGGTCTTCCTGGGCGATGGCCATGTACATGCGCGGCATCAGCGGGAAGTGGAAGGCCATGTGGCATTCGTCGCCGTCGCCGAAGTACAGCTGGGTGTCTTCCGGCCACTGATTGGCCTCGGCCAGCAGCATGCGGTCGGGGTAGTTGGCGTCGATCTCGGCGCGGATCTGCTTGAGCACCACGTGGGTCTCGGGCAGGTTCTCGTTGTTGGTGCCGTCGCGCTCCACCAGGTAGGGAATGGCGTCCAGGCGCAGGCCATCGACGCCCATGTCCAGCCAGTACCTCATGATGGAGATGACCGCCTTCATCACCTGCGGGTTGTCGAAGTTAAGGTCCGGCTGGTGGGAATAGAAGCGGTGCCAGAAGTACTGGCCGGCCACCGGATCCCAGGTCCAGTTGGACTTCTCGGTATCTAGGAAGATGATGCGGGTGCCATCGTACTTCTGGTCGTCATCGGACCAGACGTAGAAGTTGCGCGCGGCCGAGCCCTTCTTGGCGCGCCGGGCGCGCTGGAACCAGGGGTGCTGGTCGGAGGTATGGTTGATGACCAGCTCGGTGATCACCCGCAGGCCGCGGGCATGGGCCTCGGCGATGAAACGCTTGGCATCGGCCATGGTGCCGTAGTCGGGGTGGATGCCACGGTATTCGGCGATGTCGTAGCCGTCGTCGCGCCGCGGTGACGGATAGAAGGGCAGCAGCCAGATGGTGTTGACGCCCAGGCTTGCGATGTAGTCCAGCTTGTCGATCAGGCCGGGAAAGTCACCGATGCCGTCGTTGTTGGAGTCGAAGAACGACTTCACGTGCACCTGGTAGATAACCGCGTCCTTGTACCACAGTGGATCGTCGATGAAGGCAGCGGGCTTGCGGGAACGAGCTTTATTGGGTTTTGCCATGTCGTCGGGTCCTTAACAGGGCGTCTGAATCGGAGACGTACACCGGTCGTCCATGCCGCCCGGTGGTAGTGACGGGGCCGCGCGGCGCGGCGAAAGGGACCTTTCCCTTCGCCCAGACGCGGCCCTTTTGCAGATAGCGTCAGTGAGCCCGCTGGATGCGCCAGATGCCGAAAGGCATCGCGGGTTCCAGGCGTGTCCACTGGGTCTTGCCATGCCAGGCCCAGCGATGCCCGGTCATCAGGTCCTCACCATGGGTGGTGGCGTGATCCTCAAGGCCGAGCTCCCACAGGGGTAGCTCGAAATGGCCTTCCTGGGCATTGAAGGGATCGAGATTGATCGCGATCAGGATGAAGTTGCCCAGGTCGTCGGTGCGCTTGCCGAAGTACAAAATCTGGTCGTTCCAGCAGTTGTAGAACTCCAGACCCAGATGGGTCTGCAGCGCCGGATTCTGGCGGCGAATACGGTTCAGCTGGGCGATCTCGCCCATGATATTGCCCGGCGCATAGAAGTCGCGCGGCCGCAGCTCGTACTTCTCCGAGTCCAGATACTCTTCCTTGCCGGGGGTGAGGGGCGCGCCCTCGCAAAGTTCGAAGCCGGCGTACATGCCCCAGAGGCCGGAGCCCATGGTGGCCAGCGCGGCGCGGATCAGGAAGCCGGGGCGGCCACTGGTCTGCAGGAAGGTCGGGTTGATGTCCGGCGTGTTGACGAAGAAATTCGGCCGGTAGCAATCGCGCAGCGGCGGCTCGTTGAGCTGGGTGAAGTACTCGGTCAACTCGGCCTTGGTGTTGCGCCAGGTGAAGTAGGTATAGCTCTGGCTGTAGCCCACCTTGCCCAGGCGCGCCATCATCGCCGGCTTGGTGAAGGCTTCGGCGAGGAACATGACATCGGCGTCGCGGCCACGGATATCGGCGATCAACCATTCCCAGAACGGCAACGGCTTGGTGTGGGGATTGTCGACGCGGAAGATCTTCACGCCCTGCTCCACCCAATGCCAGACCACGTCGCGCAGCGCCAGCCAGAGGTCCGGCACCGCGTCCTTGGCATAGAAGTCGACGTTGACGATGTCCTGGTACTTCTTCGGCGGGTTCTCGGCATAGCGCATGGAGCCATCCGGACGCCAGGAGAACCAGCCCGGGTGCTCCTTGAGCCAGGGATGGTCGGGCGAGCACTGGATGGCGAAGTCCAGGGCGATCTCCAGGCCATGGTCGGCCGCCGCCGCCACCAGGGCGCGGAAGTCTTCCAGGGTGCCCAGCTCGGGGTGCACGGCATCGTGGCCGCCGTCCGGACTGCCGATGGCATAGGGGCTGCCCGGTTGGTCAGCGCCGGCACCCAGGGTGTTGTTCTTGCCCTTGCGGTGGGCCAGGCCGATCGGGTGGATCGGCGGGAAGTAGAGTACGTCGAAGCCCATGTCACGCACGCGCGGCAATTCGCCGATCACGTTGCGGAAGGTCCCGTGACGCTGGGGATCCTCGGTGATGGAACGCGGGAAGAGTTCGTACCAGCTGGCGAATTCGGCGCGCAGCCGCTCGATGTCCAGCGGATACTCGATGCTGTGGGTCAGGTGCACATAGGCATCCGCTGGTGCCATGGCCTGGCTGGCCTCGGTCGCCAGCAGCACGGCGACCTTGTCGCCTTCGCTACCCGCCTGGTCCAGGCGCTGCAGCAGCGCCTCCAGCGGCCCGCGTTGCTCGCCCTCGGCGCGGGAGAGTGCCTGCTCGACGTGGATGCGGCCTTCCTGCAATTCCAGGTGCAGCGGCACACCCGCGGCGTACTTCTTCTCGATCTCGTACCTGTAGGTGCCCCAGACATCCCACCAGGCCTGGACCACGAATTCGTAGCGGCCCACCACCGGCGGCGTGAAGCGGCCGCGCCAGAGGTCGTTGGTCTCCAGCAGCAGCGGCACCTGTTGCCAGTTCTCTTCGCCCTCCTGGCGCCAGAGCACGGCGGCGGCCAACTTGTCGTGGCCATCAGCAAAGATCTTGGCGGTAACTTCGACAGCCCGGCCGGCGATGCCCTTGGCGGCGAACTGGCCATTGTCGACGGCCGGCGTCACCGCCTCGATGGCGATGCGCGGCGTCTGGGCAGCAGTGGCGGGATCGAGGGACAGCGTGGAAAAAGAACCGGGGAGATCGGTGTTCGACATCGAGCCTGACTCCATCTTGAGACGCGTGAAAGGCCGCATCGCTCGAGCGATACGACCTTGGTCATGAACCCGCCACTGCTTGGCGTACCACCGGCGTTGTGCAACTGCCCTTCGAGGAGAGCCACTTGGACCCGGAAGTCCGGCTTTCGGACCCTTGCGGATCACTGCAGCCTCACCGCCACCGGCGTCGCTCGTGCGGGTCTGTCTGAAAGAGTCTGAGCGCTGGCGCTGCGCAAAAGTTCAGCCGTTAGCCAAGCCACTAAGGTTCGCAAAAGCCATTATTAGTCATTTATTTTCAATGACTTGAACGATTTTTTTAAAGTCATTTAGACATTTCGCCGCTACGAGACCTGGAACCTCATCCCAAGTCTCAAGAGCAGCCAACCGCCTTGCACTCGCGCCGCCATCTCTTAATCAAACCTCTCAGCAATTGTTCCTAAGTGATTGTTTTCACTATAAAGGCGTATAGGGCAGATCGCGTTTATGTGCACTGCGGCGATAGGTGCTGAAAATGATCTCCAGCGTTGCCGGACTCACCGGCTTGCCTTCCAGGAAGTCATCGATCTCGGCGTAGGTGATGCCGAAGGCATCCTCGTCGGCCTTGCCAGGAGACAGGGATTCGAGGTCGGCGGTCGGTACCTTGTGCACCAGGGCATCCGGCGCGCCCAGCCATTCGGCCACGGCTCGCACCCGTCTCTTGTTGAGGCCATGCAGGGGCGTGAGATCGCAGGCGCCGTCGCCGAACTTGGTATAGAAGCCCATCAGCGCCTCGGCGGCATGATCGGTACCTATCACTAGGCCGCGCCGGGCTCCTGCCACGGCGTATTGGGCGATCATGCGCTGGCGCGCCTTGATGTTGCCGAGGGTGAAATCCTCATGCAGTTCGTCATCGAAGGCCACTCGGGCCTCGCGCACCGAGGCGAGCATGGCATCACTGGCGGGTTTGACGTTGACGGTATGGGTCTCGTCGGGCTGGATGAATTGCAAGGCGCGCTGGGCATCCTCTTCGTCCCGCTGCACGCCATAGGGCAGGCGCATGGCGATGAATCTCAGCCGGGCATTGCCGCTCTCCTCCCGCGCCCGCTCCACCGCGAGCTGCGCCAGGCGGCCGGCGGTGGAAGAATCCACCCCACCGCTGATACCCAGGACATAACTTTCCTGGCGACTGTCGAGCAGATAATCCTTGAGGAACTGGATACGACGTTCGGCCTCCGCGGCCGGGTCGAAATGCTCGGGCACCTGCAGGGCCTGGATGATGTCGCGCTGCTGGGCGTCGGTCATCGGGCGTTCTCCTTGAGTTCGCGTTCAAGACGTTGGTGGTAGGGCACTACGCCCGCCAGGCTGTGTCGGGCAGCAGCCAGCTGGACGGCTTCCCGATCACCGGGAAAGTGTTGGGTCTCAGCATAGAGCACGATGTCGTCGCCCACCCGATAGCCCCAGGCGAAACAGACGGTCCCCTGGGGAATGCCGTCGGCACCGCCCGGCCCGGCCAACCCGGTGTTGGCGATGGCGACCTGGGCCGGGCTGTCGCGCAGGGCACCGGCGGCCATCTCCCGCGCGACTTCCTCGCTGGTGAGGTTGTAGCGCTCGATGGTCTCCGCCTTCACCCCCAGCAGGCGCTGCTTGGCCTCCGGGGAGTAGACGACGTAACCGGATTCGATGCAGCTGCCGCTGCCCGGCACTTCGGACAGCAGCCCCACGACCTTGCCCGCGGTGCAGGATTCCGCCGTGGTCAATTGCAGTTCCTGGGCCTTGAGGTATTCCAGCATGGACTCGATGAGATTCATGGATGTCTTCCACCACACAGCTTTCACCCCCGTTGGAAGAGCGGTGAATTGGGGAAGTTCTCGCCCCGTCGCGGCGGTTTTTTCTAGGTCGGCGGGGGTGTCGACGTCGAGCTGGATGCCGGGGTCGGCGACCTCCAGCTCTAGCACCGACGCCTCGCGCAGCAGCCGTTTCGCTCCTTCATCGCCACTCAACGCGCTGAGCGCAGCGGCAAAATTCCGACCAAAGAACACGGGATGTCCGCGTCGCCCCGCGTGGACCGGTACGACGATACGGTCGGGCCGCTGCAGCTCGAGCAGTTGGCGAGCGGTCGCCAGATGAATGAAGGGCATGTCGCCCAAGGCCACCAGCCAGCCCTCCGCTGCGGACGTCGCCCGCACCGCGGCGGCCAGGCTGTCGCCCATGCCCGAGGGGGGTAGCTCCAGTACCTGCAACCCCTCGCGGCGGGCCAACGCGGCGCGCCAGGGGGCAGCGGTGGAGACCACGGCCAGGCAAGGTAGATCGAGGCTGCGCCATAGCCGGAAGGTTGCCTGCAAGACACTCATTCCAGTATGACTAGGAAGCGCTGCTTGCAATTTGTCATCCCCGCCCGCCGCCCGAAAGCGGCTGCCGGTGCCGGCCGCCAGGATGAGGATCTGCACCGACGCCATCCTCAGGCGACCTGCTCCACCGCCACCAGTGCGCGCTTCTTCTGGGTCAGGGCGATGCCGTTCTTCACCGCCACCACCTCGGCCAGCAAGGACAGGGCGATCTCCGGCGGCGTGTGGCTGCCAATGTGCAGGCCGATGGGGCCATGCAGGCGATTGATCGCGGCGACGGGCACCTCCAGTTGCAGGAGACGCTCCCGGCGCTTGTCGTTGTTGCGCAGCGAGCCGAGGGCACCGACGTAGAAGGCATCGGATTGCAGGGCCGTCAGGAGCGCCAGGTCGTCCAGTCGCGGATCGTGGGTCAGGGCCACCACGGCGGTACGCTCGTCCGGGCGGATCGCCAGTACGGCATCGTCCGGCATGCCAGGAATGAAGCGCGCCGGGCGCGTCGCCCAGTCCTGGCGGAATTCCTCGCGGGGATCGCAGACCAGCACCTCGAAGTCGAGCATGGCCGCCATGTCGGCGACATACAGCGACAGCTGGCCGGCACCGATCAGCAACAGGCGCCAACGCGGACCATGTACCAGGCGCAGGTGGCCCTCGTCCAGCCTGACCGGCTGGTCCTGGGTCGCCGGCGAGATCCGCACCCGGCCCGTGGCCAAGTCCAGCTCGCGCAGGGCCAACTCATGGCTCTCGCAATGTTCCAGCAACCGGGCGACCCAGCTGCAGTCGTCGACCCTCTCCTGCACCAGGCGCAGGGTACCTCCGCAGGGCAACCCGAACCGCGCGGCTTCGTCACCGGAGACGCCATAGGTGATCACCTCGGGGCGCTCGCCGGCGAACTGGCCGGCCTGCAGCCGGGCGATGAGGTCGTCCTCGATGCAGCCGCCAGACACCGAGCCGCAGACCTGGCCATCGCCGCGCAGCGCCAGCATGGCGCCCGGCGGCCGTGGCGAGCTGCCCCAGGTCTGGACCACGGTGAACAGGCTCACCCGGTGCCCTGCCCGGCGCCAGGCTACCGTGGTACGCAAAACTTCTTGGTCGACACTGTCCACGCCTCTTCCCCTCTACCCTGCGCCTGCGGCGGCAAAATCGCTGTTCGGGGGTAGAACTCAACAACGGAGCGGGGTTCCCCGGGGCGGAACCCCGTGGATCGCCGGCCTATCCATAGGGGACACCCCTCCTGGAGAACGCCCATGCCCCGCTCGATCTGGAAAGGCGCCGTTAGCTTCGGCCTGGTGCACATCCCCGTCTCGGTCGTTTCGGCGACCCGGCAGTCGGGTATCGACTTCGACTGGCTGGACGATCGCAGCCTGGACCCGGTGGGCTACAAGCGCATCAACAAGACCACCGGCAAGGAGGTGCCCAGCGAGCACATCGTCAAGGGCATCGAACATGGCAAGGGCCAGTACGTGGTGCTCAGCGACGAGGAGATCCACAACGCGCTGCCCGAGGCCACGCGCACCATCGACATCCTCACCTTCGTCGAGGCTCGCGAGATCTCCATCCTGCACTTCGAGAAGCCCTACTACCTGGCGCCGGACAAGAACGGCGAGAAGGTCTATGCGCTGCTGCGCGACACCCTGAGCGCCGCCGGCAAGGTCGGCGTGGCCAACGTGGTGATGCATACCAAGCAGCACCTGGCGGTGATCATGCCGCTGGGCGATGCCCTGGTGATGAACACCCTGCGCTGGGCCGACGAGGTGCGCTCCGCGGAAGACGTGGGCCTGGAAGGGCTGGATGCCAAGGTCACCAAGAAGGAGGTGGACATGGCCCAGCGGCTGGTCGAGGACATGACCGAGCAATGGGACCCGAGCCAGTATCACGACACCTTCAAGGACAACGTCATGTCCCTGGTCGAGCGCAAGCTCAAGGACGGCAAGCTCGAAGCCGTCGCCGAGGAACCCGCGGACGAAGACAGCGGCGCCGACGTCATCGACCTCACCGAGCTGCTGCGCCGCAGCCTCGGCGGCAAGCGCAAGGACAAGGAGCCGGAGCCACCCAAGGGCAAGAGCGCCAGTCGCCGGCGCAGTTCCACCCCCAGTCGCACCCGTAAGGCCAAGTGAGGAGCGCCGTCATGGCCAGCTCGACCAGCGAATACAACCGCAAGCGCAACTTCGCCATCACCGCCGAACCCCGCGACGACGACAGTCCCCGCCCGCGCAAGGCCAAGGGCGCCCTAGGCTTCGTCATCCAGAAGCACGACGCCCGCCGCCTGCACTACGATTTCCGCCTGGAGCTGGAGGGCACCCTCAAGAGCTGGGCGGTGCCCAAGGGGCCCAGCCTCGACCCCGGGGAGAAACGCCTGGCGGTACAGGTGGAGGATCACCCGCTCGCCTATGGCAGCTTCGAGGGCAACATTCCCGAGGGCCAGTACGGTGCGGGCGATGTCATCGTCTGGGACCGCGGCGAGTGGCAGGCCGACGGCGACCCGGCGGCAGGCTATGCCGCCGGCAAGCTCAAGTTCGAACTGCGGGGCGAGAAGCTGCGCGGCCACTGGACCCTGGTCCGTACCCGGCTGCAAGGGCACAGCGACAAGCCCCAGTGGCTACTGATCAAGGAGCGCGACGACGAGGCCCGGGATACCGCCGACTACGAGGTGACCGCGGCCGAACCCGACAGCGTGCTGAGCGACAAGACCTTACCGCGCCTGGCACCCGCCAAGGCCAAGACCCCGGCCAAGCCCAGGGCGGCCAAGGCGACCGCGTCCAAGCCTACCGCCAAGGCGCGCAAGGCCACGCTGCCCGAGACCCTGGACGCCGAGCTGGCCACCCTGGTCGATGGTCCTCCCGCCGGCGACTGGCTGTACGAGGTGAAATACGACGGCTACCGCCTGCTGGCCCGCATCGACGGCGACGAGGTCCGTCTCTTCACCCGCAGCGGCAATGACTGGACCGCGCGGCTGCCAGAACAGGCCGCGGCCCTGGCGGCACTCGGGCTGGACAATGCCTGGCTGGATGGCGAGATCGTGGTGAACGACGCCAAGGGCGTATCGAGCTTCCAGGCTCTGCAGAACGCCTTCGAGACCGGCAAGGCCACACGGATCACCTATTACCTCTTCGACCTGCCCTATCTCAACGGCGCGGATCTGCGCGAGGTGCCGGTCGAGCAGCGGCGCGACCTCCTGGACAAACTACTGGAAGAACGCAACGACAGTGAGCTGCTGCGCTTTTCCGCGGCCTTCGAGGTGCCGGCCGACCGTATCCTCGCCAGCGCCTGCGAGCTGGGCCTGGAAGGGGTGATCGGCAAGCGGCTCGGCAGCCCCTATCGCTCCCGGCGCAGCAAGGACTGGATCAAGCTCAAGTGCGCCCATCGCCAGGAATTCGTCATCGTCGGCTACACCCCACCCAAGGGGGGCCGCCAGCACCTGGGCGCCCTGCTGGTCGCCCTGCACGATGAACGGGGCCAGCTGCATTACGCCGGCAAGGTCGGCACCGGCTTCACGGCGGCGAAGCTCGAGCAGTTGCACGAGCGGTTCCAGCCGCTGGTCATTGACCGGCCACCGGTGGTGGATCCGCCCAAGGGCGCCGCCTACCGCGGGGTGACCTGGCTCAGGCCCGAGCAGCTGTGCGAGATCGCCTATGCCGAGATGACCCAGGACCGCATCGTGCGCCAGGGCGTCTTCCATGGTCTGCGCGACGACAAGCCGGCCCAGGAGATCGGCCTGGAACAGGCGCAGCCGGCCCAGGCAGCCGAAGCGTCCAGCGCTACCGCCACGCGCAAACCCAGTGGCAAGCAAAGAGACGCCGAGGTGGCCGGCGTGCGCATCAGTCATCCGGAGCGGGTCATCGACGCGGCCAGCGGCGCGCGCAAGCTCGACGTGGCGGGCTACTACGCCGCCGTCGCCGACTGGATCCTGCCGCACCTGGCCAATCGCCCGGTGGCCCTGGTGCGTACGCCCGAAGGCATCGCCGGCGACCAGATCTTCCAGAAGCACAAGCAGACCCTGGCCATCCCCCATATCCGCGAACTCGACCCTGCACTGGACCCCGGCCACGCGCCGCTGATGGTCATCGACAGTCGCGACGCCCTCATCGGCGCCGCCCAGATGGGCACGGTGGAGCTGCATACCTGGAACGCCACCGCCGACCGCATCGAGCGTCCCGACCGCTTCATCCTCGATCTCGACCCCGATCCCGCCCTGCCCTGGTCACGCATGGTGGAAGCGGCGGAACTCACCCTCACCCTGCTCGACGAACTGGACCTGCAGGCCTTCGTCAAGACCAGTGGCGGCCGTGGCCTGCACCTGGTGGTCCCGCTGGATCGCCGCCAGGACTGGGATACCGTCAAGGGCTTCGCCCAGGCGGCGGCCCAGCACCTGGCCAACACCCTGCCCAAGCTGTTCGCCGCCAAGATGGGGGCCCAGAATCGCCAGGGGCGGATCTTCGTCGACTACCTGCGCAACCGCCATGGCGCGACCACGGTCAGCGCCTTCTCGCTGCGCGCCCGCCCACAGCTGGGTGTTTCCGTACCCGTGGCCCGTCGCGAGCTCGCTGCGCTGGAACGAAGCGACCAGTGGCACTTCGACACCCTGCTGCAACGACTCGAAGCGCTCAAGGACGACCCCTGGCAGGGCTATGCCGAGGTCCGGCAAAGCCTTACCGCAGCCCGCCGCAAGCGGCTCGGCGCGCCCTAGGCCCGCGCCTGCCGTCGGCAGCGGAGCGGCGCTGCGAAACCCGGTGTCCTCGCCCGTGGTCTGCACTTACGAGCGTTGTCGTGGACAGCGCCGTCGCCAGCCACGGGATGGAGCCGATGTCGATCGATCTGGATAGCCTTCAGGACACCCTGGACGAGTGGGCCTATGACGAGGTCACTCCCGCACTGCTGCATCAGCGTCTGCAACTGCTCAACCAGCGCGGTCTCGACCGCCTGCCCCTGCCTGGCCAGGGGCGGACCCTGGAGCGCTGGCGCGCCCTGGCCAAGGTAGCCAACCACGACCTGGGCCTGGTCAAGCTGTACGAAGGCCACACCGATGCCCTGGCCATCCTCGCCGAACTCGATGGCTTCACCGCCCCCCTGGACAGCCTCTGGGGCGTCTGGGCCGCCGAGCCGCCGGACGCCCGCCTGCTGGTGCGCTACAGCATCGACAGCATGGTGACGCTGCATGGCCGCAAGTCCTGGTGCTCGGGCGCGGCCTTGGTCAGCCACGCCCTGGTGACGGCCTGGATGGACGATCACCCGATGCTAGTGGCGGTGGAAATGAACCAGCCCGGCGTCGAGGTCACCCAGGATGGCTGGCGCGCCATCGGCATGCAGGCCACCGGCAGCGTCGACGTGGTCTTCGACGGTGCGGCCGGCGTCCTGGTCGGCGCTCCCGGGCGCTATCTGCATCGCCCAGGCTTCTGGCACGGTGGTGGCGGTATCGCCGCCTGCTGGTATGGCTCGGCGACCGCCCTGGCCAACACCTTGCGCGCCTATTGCAAGCGCCATCGCGAACCCCATGCCCTGGCCCATCTCGGCCACGTGGACGCCGCCCTGCTGGGCGCCGCCACCGCCCTGCGCCAGGCCGCCAACTGGATCGATCACAACCCTACCGCCGACGCCCGCTACCCCATCTGCCAGCTCCGGGCGCTGGTCGAACAATGCGCCGAGATCGTCGTGCGCCACACCGGGCGGGCCTTCGGCGCCGCCCCCCTGTGCCGCGATGCCTATTGCGCCCGGCATATGGCGGACCTCCCCGTCTACCTGCGCCAGAGTCACGCCGAGCGCGACCTGGCGGTTCTGGGTGATCTCAATCTGCTGGAGGGTGCCCCTTGGCAACTGTAGGTGATCGTCAGATCCAAGGCTCGGGCACCTCACCCGAGGCCTGGGCCCAATGGGCCGGCTTCAACACCATGCCGACGGTGGCCGCCGCCCAGCTGGTCCCGCCAGGCCAACGGGCGGTAGTGGTCGCCCCGCACCCGGACGACGAGATCCTCGGCTGTGGCGGCCTGCTGTGCATGCTTGGCGAGCTGGGACGGCGCCTGGCCCTGGTGGCGGTGACCGACGGCGATGGCAGCCATCCGCACTCCAGCCTCTGGCCGGCCAGTCGGCTGCGCAACACCCGGCCCCTGGAATCCCGGGAGGCCCTGCGCCGCTTGCACCTGGAGCGCGCCACGGTCACCCGGCTGGCGATTCCGGATGGCCAGGTGAGCGAGCAGGAAGCGGCGCTCCAGCAACGCCTGCTCGACTTCATCACGCCGGAGGACGTGGTCTTCGTCACCTGGCGACTGGACGGCCATCCGGATCACGAGGCGACCGGTCGCGCCGCGGTGCAGGCTTGCCAGGCGCGCGGCGCCCGCTGCATCGAGGTACCCATCTGGACCTGGCACTGGGCAGCGCCCGGCGATGCACGGGTGCCCTGGGAGCGCGCCTGCCGACTCGAATTGGATGAGGATGTCCTGGCCCTGAAGAAGCAGGCGGTGAACGCCTTCGGCAGCCAGCTCAACGCGGACACCAGCACCGGCCAGGGGCCCATCCTGCCGCCCACGGTGGTCGCCCGGCTCACCCGCGCCTGGGAGGTCTACCTGACGTGACGGTCTCCATGAGCTATTTCGACTCCCTTTACGCCGGAAATGCCGACCCCTGGGACTACCGTCATCGCTGGTACGAGGCACGTAAGCGCGACCTCACCCTGGCCATGCTGCCGCATCGACGCTATGGGCTGGGCTATGAGCCGGGCTGCTCCACCGGTGAGCTGTCCCGCCGCCTGGCCGAGCGCTGCGATCGCCTGCTGGTCAGCGACGGCAATGCCTCGGCGGTGGCTACCGCCAGCGCGCGGCTGGCCGACCAGCCGCACGTCGAAGTCCGCCACCTGCTGCTGCCCGAAGCCTGGCCGGAAGGCGCCTTCGACCTCATCGTCATCAGCGAGATCGGCTACTACCTCGGCGAAGCCGGGCTCGCGGCGCTGCTCGATCACGCCCACAGCGCCCTGGCACCGGGCGGGGTCCTGCTCGGCTGCCACTGGCGGCATCCCATCGAGGGCTGCGCCCTGAGCGGCGACCAGGTCCACGAGCGCCTCGCCGCCCTACCCGGCCTGCACCGCCTCAGTCATCTCGAAGAATCTGATTTCCTCCTCACCCTCTGGTCTTCCGACCCCACCTCCGTCGCCCGCCGGGAGCAGCTTCTATGATAGGTGCCGTGATACCTGCACATAACGAAGAGCAACATGTCGAACGCTGCCTGCAGTCGGTGCTGCGCGCGGCCAGGCATCCGGCACTGCTGGGTGAAGAGGTCGAGATCGTCATCGTATTGGACAGCTGCACCGACGGCACCGCCGACATCGTCCGGCGGCTGCCGGTGACGGCGCTGGAGGTCTGGGCCTGCAACGTGGGACTGACCCGGGCTACCGGCGCTGCCCACCTGATCCAACGCGGTGCCCGCTGGCTCGCCTGTACCGACGCCGACTCCGAAGTGGCGCCGGACTGGTTCGCCGCCCAGCTGGCCTACGGCGCCGACGCGGTCTGCGGGGTGGTCGAGGTGGACGACTGGACGCTCCATTCCCCCGGCCTGAGGGCTCGCTACGAGGCGGCCTACCACGATCGCGAAGGCCACCAGCACATCCACGGTGCCAACTTCGGCATCTCCACGGCGGCCTACCTGCAGGCCGGTGGCTTCCCGGCCATGACAGTGGACGAGGATGTCAGCCTGGTCACGGCGCTCAAGACCCAGGGGGCACGTATCGCCTGGAGCAACAGTGTCCGGGTGCGTACCAGCTCGCGGCTCGATTGCCGCGCCCGTGGCGGTTTCGGTGACTACCTGAGCCTGCTCGGCGCCACCGCCTGAGTTTAGACGTCCAGCGCGAAGGTCCCCGGGGTCATGCCGAATTGCCGGCGAAAGGCGGCGATGAAGGCCGACGGCGAGTTGTAGCCGCAATCCAGGGCCACCTCGGTGACCGAACCGCCCTGTTCCAGCCGCTCCAGGGCGCTGATCAGGCGCAACCGTTGCCGCCAGCTGCGAAAGGTCAGTTCGGTGTCACGCAGGAAAGCCCGGCTCAGGGTCTTCTCCGAGGCGCCCAGCACCTTCGACCACTGCGCCAGAGTGCGCTCATCCGAGGGATTGGCCGCCAAAGCCTCGCACAGCTGGCGCAACCGGGCATCCTGGGGCGCTGGCAGCGACAGCCCTACCTCAGGCGCCGCCTGCAGCTGATCCAGCATCACCGATACCAGCCGTCCCTCCGCCCCCTGCTCGTCGTACTCCCGCGCGAAGCCGCTGAAGGTCTTGATCAGCTCGCGGATCAGGCCGCTGACGACCACCACCCGGCAGCGTTCCCCGACATAGGGCGCCGCCTCGGCGCTCACGTAGAGGCTGCGCATCTCCGCCTTGGGCGAGGAGCGCACCTGATGCTCCACGTCGGCAGCGATCCATACCGCGCGCTGGGGTGGCGCCACGTAGCTGCCTTCGCCGGTGGTGACGGTGAGCACGCCGCGGATGGCATAGGACAGTTGCCCCCAGGGATGGCGATGCCAGGGGGTCCAGGCGGGTTGCACCAGGGATTCCACGCGCGCATAGAGCCGCCGTGGCAGGCTGGCGAGCGCGGGCACGGGGCGTTCGACCGCACTCTGTCCGTTCGACGACATCATTGGGGCTTTTCGCGTTAGTCGGCTAGGTCAGGGAACGATAGCCTTGTGGCTATCCCACGACAACCCGAGAGAGACCATGGCTCGTCCCCGCCTGATGCCCGACAACTTCACCCTGCTGCTGGTGGCCACGGTGATCCTCGCCAGCCTGCTGCCCTGCCGCGGCCTTGCGGCCCAGGTCGCCAACGTGGTGACCAACATCGCCATCGGTCTGCTGTTCTTCCTGCACGGGGCGAAGTTGTCGCGCCAGGCGTTGGTAGCCGGCATCACCCACTGGCGGCTGCACCTGCTGGTGTTCGCCTTCACCTTCGTCACCTTCCCGCTGCTCGGCTGGGCCCTGCGGCCGCTGCTGGCCCCCCTGGTCACGCCGGAACTCTACCTGGGTGTGCTGTTCATGTGCGCCCTGCCGGCCACGGTGCAGTCGTCCATCGCCTTCGTTTCCATGGCCCGCGGCAACGTCTCGGCCGCGGTCTGCAGCGCCTCGCTGTCCAGCCTGATCGGCATCTTCCTCACCCCGCTGCTGGTGCGCCTGCTGCTCGATGCCCATGGCGCCTCGGACGGCCAGAGCACCCTGGACGCCATCGTCAAGATCTGCG
Source organism: Pseudomonas sp. No.117 (assembly GCF_054558395.1). Classification (NCBI taxonomy): domain Bacteria; kingdom Pseudomonadati; phylum Pseudomonadota; class Gammaproteobacteria; order Pseudomonadales; family Pseudomonadaceae; genus Pseudomonas; species Pseudomonas sp. No.117. The sequence goes on along the minus strand of NZ_BAAJNP010000004.1, from coordinate 22,160 downwards.
TCCAGCTGCTGCTGCCCTTCATCGCCGGCCAGCTGCTGCGCCCGGTGATCGGCACCTGGGTGGACCGGCACAAGGGCAAGCTGAAGTTCGTCGACCAGGGCTCGATCCTAATGGTGGTCTATACCGCCTTCAGTGCGGCGGTAATCGAAGGCCTCTGGCGGCAGACGCCGATACTTTCGCTGGTCGGCCTGGTGTTCATCTGCGCCACCCTGCTCACCCTGGTGCTGCTGGCCACCCGCTACAGCGCGCGGCTGCTGGGGATGAGCAAGGAAGACGAGATCACCGTGGTGTTCTGCGGCTCCAAGAAGAGCCTGGCCACCGGCGTGCCCATGGCCAAGGTGCTGTTCGCCGGCAGCACCATGGGCCCGGTGCTGCTGCCGATCATGCTGTTCCACCAGATCCAGCTGATGGTCTGCGCGGTGCTGGCCCAGCGCTATGCCCGGCGCGAGGCGGTCGCCGCCAACCCGGTCGCCGCGCCGCTGGCCAAGTGATACCCGTGGGGACGCAGGCGCGCTCTAGGGCGCCGTGTCCTCGTGCACCGGCTTGCGCATCGTCACCCACTCCTCCGCTGCCGTGGGGTGGATCCCCAGGGTGTCGTCGAAGCAGGCCTTGGTCGCACCGGCCTTGAGGGCGATGGCCAGGCACTGGATCTGCTCGCCCGCATCCGGACCGACCATGTGGCAACCCAGCACCTGGTCGCTATCGGCATCCACCACCAGCTTCATCAGGGTGCGCTCGGTGACATCGGTCAGGCTCAGCTTGGTCGGCCGGAAGCTGCTCTGGAAGATCTTCAGCCGATGGCCGCGCTCGCGCGCCTGCTCCTCGCTCAGGCCAATACTGGCCAGGTTGGGCAGGCTGAAGACCGCGCTGGCGATCAGGTCGTAGTTCAGCGGGCGGTAGCTTTCCGGATTGAACAGATGGCGCGCCAGGGTCATGCCCTCGGCCAGGGCCACCGGGGTCAGCTGTACCCGGCCGATGACATCGCCGATGGCGAAGATCGACGGCTCCCGGGTCTGGAAGGTTTCGTTCACCTCCACGAAACCGCGTTCGTCCAGGGTGACCGCGGTGTTTTCCAGGCCCAGGTCGTCCAGCATCGGGCGCCGCCCGGTGGCGTAGAACACGCAATCGGCTTCCAGGACGCGACCATCCCTCAGGGTTACCTGCAGGGTGCCGTCCGCGGCCTTGTCGATCCGGGCGACGTCGGCATTGAACTGCAGGTCGTGGCCGCGCTTCTGCATCTCGTCGCGCAGGTGCTCGCGGACACCACGGTCGAAGCCACGCAGGAACAGCTCGCGGCGATACAGCAGGGTGGTTTTGGCGCCGAGGCCCTGGAAGATCGAGGCGAATTCGACGGCGATGTAGCCACCACCCACCACGATGACGCGCCGAGGCAGTTGCGGCAGGTAGAAGGCCTCGTTCGAGGTGATGGCGTGCTCGCGGCCGGGGAAGTCCGGTACGTCCGGCCAGCCGCCGGTGGCGATGAGGATGCGTTCGCAGTGATAGCGCCGGCCCTCGACCTCAACGGTATGGGCATCGAGGATGCGCGCATGGGCTTCCAGCAGGGTGACCCCGCTGTTGACCAGCAGCGCCCGGTAGATGCCGTTAAGGCGGCGGATTTCGTGATCCTTGCTGGCCACCAGGGTGTTCCAGTCGAATGCCGGCACCTCGGCATCCCAGCCATAGCCACGCGCCTGGCGGAATTCGTCGCGGAAGGAAGCACCGTAGATGAAGTACTTCTTGGGCATGCAGCCGACGTTGACGCAGGTGCCGCCGAGGTAGCGGCTTTCCGCCACCGCCACCCGGGCGCCGAAGTCGGCGGCGAAGCGCGCGGCGCGCACCCCGCCCGAACCGGCACCGATCACGAAGAGGTCGAAATCATAGGTCGTCATGGAACACTCTCTTGGTTTCTGCTGGCACCAGCATAACCCAGGCCGGCGCTGGCCACGGTCGCCGGGAGTCGAACGCCGAAAACGACAAGGCCACCCGCAGGTGGCCCGGTCTACTGTACGAGCAGCTTACAGCGCCTTGTACAGGTTCTCGAAGCAGAAGTTGGTGGCTTCGACGAAGCCTTCCGCGCTACCGCAATCGAAACGCTGGCCCTTGAACTTGTACGCCAGCACGCAACCGTCCTGGGCCTGCTTCATCAGGGCGTCGGTGATCTGGATCTCGCCACCCTTGCCCGGCTCGGTCTGCTCGATCAGATCGAAGATGTCCGGGGTCAGGATGTAGCGGCCGATTATCGCCAGGTTGGAAGGGGCATCTTCCGGCTTGGGCTTCTCGACCATGTTGTTCACGCGGTAGATGTCGTCGCGGATCATCTCACCGGCGATCACGCCGTACTTGTTGGTCTCGTTGGCCGGGACTTCCTGGATCGCCACGATGGAGCAGCGGAACTGGTTGTAGAGCTTGACCATCTGCTTGAGGACGCTGTCGCCCTCCAGGTTCAGGCACAGGTCGTCCGCCAGCACCACGGCGAAGGGCTCGTCACCGATCAGCGGGCGGCCGGTCAGGATGGCGTGGCCCAGGCCCTTCATCTCCACCTGGCGGGTGTAGGAGAAGGTGCAGTTGTCGATCAGCTTGCGAATGCCGACCAGGTACTTTTCCTTGTCGGTGTTCTTGATCTGGCTTTCCAGCTCATAGCTGATATCGAAGTGGTCTTCCAGCGAACGCTTGCCACGACCGGTCACGATCCCGATCTGATGCAGGCCCGCCTCCAGCGCTTCCTCCACGGCGTACTGCACCAGAGGCTTGTTCACGATGGGCAGCATTTCCTTGGGCATGGCCTTGGTCGCTGGGAGAAAACGAGTGCCATAGCCGGCTGCCGGAAACAGACATTTGGTGATCATGGGAGTCCTTTGATCTGTACGTGAAGGCAAAACGAACGGCGGTCTATCCAGCCGCTTGTCGCATACAATGCCCGAAGCGCGCGACGCTGGAAATAGCCAGGCATGGGCGCTCAATGGACGTGCGGATACGACTCCAGGATTGCCCTGCGGTTCTGCGCAAAGCGCCAAAGAACTGCTATCGTCCAAAGTTTGGAAACAGCGTCACGACTCCGCGGATAGATCTCGACATGAAGAAATGGATGCTCCCCCTGCTGTGTGTCTCCCTCGCTGGCTGTTCCCTCGGTGGTCAGCACGAGGTCGCGGACCGGGACCTGCTCAGCGCGGAGCAGACCACCCTGCTGCGCCAGAACGACCTCCTCCAGGCCAAGCTGCTGGTCCTGGGTGGCAGTGAAGAACAGCTCAAGCTCGCGGATGCCCTGCTGTTGCGCAATGGCGGTAGCAGCGCCGATGGCGAAGTGGAGTTCTACCGGGCGGTGGTGGCCATCAAGCAGGGCCCCCAGACCGATGACGTCCTGGAACTGCTCAACGCCTCCGCCGATCATCGCTACCCCCTGGCCTATGCCCTGCTCTATCGCATGTACACCGATCCCTTCCTGGTTGCCGAAGCGGATCCCATCCAGGCGCAGACCTACAAGAGCGCCTATGGGGACCTCGCGGTGGCCAAGAGTGGCTATCCGTCCTTCGACAAGGCCTTGGAAGTCACCCGCCAACTGGCACCCTGAACGCGCCTCTCTGGCCGGCGCCTTTGCGTCCGGTCACACTCTGGAGCGGGCAAATGAGCAGCCGTTGACCTTTCCTCCATCTGGATGATGTCAATTGGCCGCCTGACGGTAGCATCGAGGCTCTACTGCCCTGCCGCCAGAGCCCTTTCCATGTCCACGCTTGGAAAAAACCTGTCACCCGATCTAGCCGGCGCCCGGACAGTCACCCAGCGCCTCGTCCTGCTGCTGATCGGGTTCTTCGCGCTGGCCATCCTGCTGACGCGGCTGCCCACCTTCATCAATGCCTCCAGCGGCCAGACCTGGGAACTCCGGGGCGGCCAGATCCCGTTGATGCAGAACCCGGCGATGCCGGAGCGCAGCGTGGTGGCCAATCGGCAGTTGATCGCCGTGCTCAAGCCAGGTGATCGCATCATCGTGCTGGACAGTGCCCCCTTCCGGCCCTGGAAGAAGGTCATGCTGGTCGGTGAAGATAGCCGGGTCGGCTGGATCCGGGTCACGCCGGCGCTGGGGGCGATCCGCCTGCAGTGACCTCGACCGCGGGCCGTGGCGACCTTTTCAACACCCGGGTGACGTACCAGTCGTACCACTGCTCGCGCCCCAGACGCTGGGCCTCGCGATGCTCGGGATGGGCACCCCAGGCCGCGGCCGCCGCCTCATCGGTCCAGTAGGACAGGGTGATGCCCAGGCCATCGGCGCCCCTTGCCGCTTCCACGCCCAGGAAGCCCGGCTGCTCGCGCGCCAGCGCCAGCATGCGCTCGGCCATCTCGCCATAGCCCGCCGCCACCGCCGCGCGTTGCGAGACGAAGGCGACCACCACGTAGTCCTCGGGCAACTCCAGCCGGCTCACGGCCTGGCCCCGCGGGCGGCGATCACGGCCGTCAGCCAGGCGCGCACCGCCATGGGCACCTGCCCGGCCAGGGCCTCGCGCTCTGGCTGGTAGAGGGTGCCGAAATGGCAGGGCTGGCCCGCCAGCTCGAAGGCCACCGGCAACTCCTCCTCGTCCCATGCCAGCACTCGCCAGCCAGCGTCCAGCAAGGCCGGCAGGTACTCGGGATTCACCCCGAAGCGACAGTGGTAGGCGGCCTGCGCCTCCGCGCGGCCATCCGGGCCCACCAGTCGCGACCCCGCTACCAGCCGCAGCCTGTTGCGCACCTCGATGCGAGAGCAACTGAGCGGCGCCAGCAGCGGACGCTGCGCCAGGGGCTCCTCCTCGGCATGGGCGGCATCGGCCCAGCCCAGCACCGAGCGGGCATGTTCGAGCAAGGCGTATTGCAGGCCGCCACAGGTGCCGAGAAAGGGAAGGTGCCGCTCACGCGCCGTGCGGATCGTGGCCAGTACCCCCGCGCCATGGCGATAGGGGCTGCCCGGCACGCACCAGAGGCCATCGCAGGCCGAGAGTTGTCCGGTGGCCGCTACCGACGGCAACCACCGCGTCCGTAGCGTCACCCCTAGCGCCGCCGCGGTGAGCGCCAGGGCCTGGGGAATGGCCTGGTGCGCGACGATGGCAGGATCCTGGTCACCCAGGAGGACGATCTCATAGGAATTCATGGCGGACACCGACAGGCAGTAAGGTCCGAGGCACTCTAGAGTGGCCGGAACCCCCTGTTAATGGGCGTCCCGGTCAACTGGCCTTGCAGTGTCGCCCTGTTGCAGGACGCAGCACCGTACGCCAGCGCAGCCTGGCCGGGCGCGCTACCCGGCCAGGCTGCCGTATCGAACGTGAGCGCCTTCCTCGTCAAGGCGCCGGATTGGGCTGGCCGAGGTGGATCGCCTCGATGGCGCTCAGCGTTTCACCGTCGAGTTCCAGCTCACTGCTCGCCAGGTTGCTTTCCAGCTGGGCCAGCGAGGTGGCGCCGATGATGTTGCTGGTCACGAAGGGGCGGCTGGTGACGAAGGCGAGGGCCATCTGCGCCGGGTCCAGGCCGCGCTCGCGTGCCAGCTCGACATAGGCCTGGGCGGCGCGCTGCGCCTGGGGATTGCTGTAGCGCTGAAAGCGTTCGAACAGGGTCAGCCGTGCACCCGCCGGGCGCGCCCCGTCCAGGTACTTGCCGGCCAGGACGCCGAAGGCCAGCGGCGAATAGGCCAGCAGCCCGACCTGTTCGCGAATGGCCTGCTCGGCCAGCCCCACCTCGAAGCTGCGATTGAGCAGGTTGTAGGGATTCTGGATCGACACCACGCGCGGCCAGCCCCGGGTCTCGCTAAGGTGCAGGAATTGCTGCACCCCCCAGGGCGTTTCGTTGGACAGCCCCACATGGCGGACCTTGCCCGAACGCACCAGGCCGTCGAGCGCTTCCAGGGTCTCCTCGATAGGGGTGAAGGCCGTGTCGTTGTGCACGTAGCCCAGCTGGCCGAAGAAATTGGTGCGGCGATCGGGCCAGTGCAGCTGGTAGAGATCCAGGTAATCGGTGTTCAGCCGCTTGAGACTCGCCTCCAGCGCCGCGGTGAGATTGGCCTTGGTGAAGGCCAGGCCGCCCTCGCGGATGTAGTCCATGTCGCGGCCGGGGCCAGCCGCCTTGCTCGCCAGCACCCAATCGGCACGATCCCCATGTTGGCGAAAATAATTGCCGATGATGGTCTCGGTGCGGGTATAGGTCTCGGCCCGCGGCGGGACCGGGTACATCTCGGCGGTATCCAGCAGATTGACACCGGCCGCCTTGGCCGCGCGGATCTGTTCGAAGGCTTCCGCCTCCGTGTTCTGCTCGCCCCAGGTCATGGTGCCCAGGGAAATGGCGCTCACCTTCAGCTCGGTTCGGCCCAGGGATCGATAGTGCATGGCAAGCCTCTTTGGGGGTCAAAAGCGCAACGTTAGCAGGACTCCCAAGCGCAGCCCAACTCGTCTGACGATTTGAACTCCCATCCGCTTGACGGTGCCCTCCCCTTGAGGCGACAGCTAAAGCCGCTCTCTCCTGGGCTCTGTACGAAAAGTCGCCGAGCGACGGTCAGGCGAGGCGAAAAAGGCTGAGGAAGCGGAGTTTACGAGTGGTAAATGAGCATTCCGAAGCCTTTTTCAACGAAGCATCACCGAGCGCAGGCAGTTTTCGTACAGAGCCTAGGGACGATTTCCCTCAACCCAAGCGGGTGCCCGTAGCGGACCGGCGTGGCACTCCGGAGTGCACATCATGAAAGCTGTGGTTTACCAGGGCCCGCGCGACGTCGCGGTCAAGAACGTAGCCGATCCTCGCATCGAAAAACCCACCGATGTCATCGTCAGGATCACCACCACCAACATCTGCGGCTCGGACCTGCACATGTACGAAGGCCGCACCAGCTTCGAAAGCGGCCGGGTCTTCGGCCACGAGAACCTCGGCGAGGTGGTCGAGGTCGGCCTTGGCGTCGACCGCATCAAGGTCGGCGACCGGGTCTGCCTGCCCTTCAACATCGGCTGTGGCTTCTGCGAGAACTGCGAACGCGGCTTGACCGGCTTCTGCCTCACCGCCAACCCGGGGGTCGCCGGCGCGGCCTATGGCTTCGCCGACATGGGTCCCTACCAGGGCGGCCAGGCGGAATTGCTGCGGGTGCCCTATGCAGACTTCAACTGCCTGGTACTGCCCGAGGACGCCGCGGAACGCGAAGACGACTACGTGATGCTATCGGACATCTTTCCCACCGGCTGGCATGCCACCGAACTGGCCGGCTTGCGTCCGGGCGAATCCATCGCCATCTACGGCGCGGGCCCGGTCGGCCTGATGGCCACCCACGCCGCCATGATCCGCGGCGCTTCCGAAGTCTATGTGGTGGATGACCAGCCGGATCGCCTGGCGCTGGCGGAAAAGCTCGGGGCCAAGGCCATCCATGCCAAGGAGGCCGATGCGGTGGAACAGATCCTCAATCTCACCCACGGGCGGGGGACCGACCGCGGCTGCGAGTGCGTCGGCTACCAATGCTGTGACCACCATGGGCGCGAGGCCAACCACCTCACCATGAACAACCTGGTGGCCTCGACGCGGGCCACCGGCGGCATCGGCGTGGTCGGGGTGTTCGTGCCCCAGGATCCGGGCGGCCAGAACGACCTGGCCAAGCAGGGCAAGATGGCCTTCGACTTCGGCAACTTCTGGTTCAAGGGCCAGCAGATCCGCACCGGCCAGGCCAACGTCAAGAACTACAACCGCGAACTGGCACGGCTGATCCATGTCGGCAAGGCGCGACCCTCGCAAATCATCTCCCATCGCCTGAGCCTGGCCGAAGCACCGGACGCCTATCGGCACTTCGATGCCCGTGACGACGGCTGGACCAAGGTGGTACTCAAGCCAGCCGCCTGAGTTTCTCTGGGCTGGCAAGGAGCGCTCGGGAACGAGCGACCCCCTCCTCTGTTCGGGCGCTCGCTGGTGATGGGCGCCCGGTTTGGGCTAGGATGGCGCCGCCCCGAAGTCCGGGGCCTGGGTTCCCTCACCCCAGGTACCTTCAAAAAGGCCCTTTCATGCTCGCACGTCTCGATTCCGCGCGCCGCACGGCAGTCGCCGCGCTGGTCGCCTTCCACGTCCTCATCATCATCGCCAGCAACTACCTGGTGCAGTTGCCCCTGCAGCTGTTCGGCTGGCACACCACCTGGGGCGCCTTCAGCTTCCCCTTCATCTTTCTCGCTACCGACCTCACCGTCCGCCTGCTCGGCAAGGCGTCCGCGCGGCAGGTCATCGCTCGGGTGATGATCCCGGCGTTGGTGGCCTCCTACGGCGTCTCCGTGCTGTTCCAGGACGGCAGCTTCCAGGGCTGGGCGGCACTGGCCGCGCTCAACGTCTTCGTCCTGCGGATCTCCCTGGCCAGTTTCTGCGCCTATGTGCTGGGCCAGTTGCTCGACATCCAGGTGTTCGATCGCCTGCGCCGTTCGCGCCACTGGTGGCTGGCGCCCACCGTCTCGACCCTGTTCGGCAACGCCCTCGACACCCTGGCCTTCTTCGCCGTGGCCTTCTGGCGCAGCGACAATCCCTTCATGGCGGCCCACTGGCCGGAGATCGCCCTGGTCGATTACGGTGTGAAGCTGACGGTCAGCCTGATCCTCTTCGTACCGCTCTACGGCCTGCTGCTGCGCTCGCTGATACCCCAGGCCTGGGCGCAGCGGCCCGATGCGGCCTGAGGCTGGGATTGCTGGTAGGTACGGCTTAGGCCTAGAGTGACGCCACTCCTACCCCAAGGTCCCGTCATGCTCGCTACCGCCCTCGTCCGCTTTCCGCGCCTGACACTGCAGGCCTCCGCCACGCCACTGGACTTGCTGCCGCGGCTGTCGGCGGAGCTCGGGCGCAAGGTCTATTGCAAGCGCGACGACACCACCAGCCTCGCCCTGGGTGGCAACAAGGTGCGCAAGCTGGAATATCTCGTCGCCGAGGCCCTGGCGGCAGGCGCCGACACCCTGGTAACCGCGGGCGCCATCCAGTCCAACCACGTGCGCCAGACCGCCGCAGTCGCCGCGCAGCAGGGGCTCGCCTGCGTCGCCCTGCTGGAGAATCCGCTGGGAACCACGGATCCCGGCTACCTGCATGGCGGCAATAGACTGCTGCTCGAACTCTTCGGCGCCCAGGTCATCCCCGTCGCCGCGCTCGAGGATCCGCCCGGCCAGCTGGAAGCCGAGGCCGAGCGCCTGCGCCAGCAGGGACGCACGCCCTGGGTGATCCCGGTCGGAGGCTCCAGTGCCCTGGGCGCCCTCGGCTATGTCCGCGCCGGCATCGAGCTGAACGCTCAACTGGAGGCGCTCGACCTGCACCCGGCCGCCATCATCCTCGCCTCGGGCAGCGCCGGTACCCAGGCCGGGCTGGACCTGGCCTTCCACCAGCTGCGACCCGCGCTGCCGGTGATCGGCGTCACCGTGTCACGCCGCAGCGCCGACCAGTTGCCGAAGGTGACGCTGCTGCGGCAACAGCTGGCCGAGCTGCTCGGCGTGCCGGTCCCCCAGGCGCCACCCCAGCTGCGCGACGGCTACTACGGGCCGCGCTATGGCGAACCCAATCCCGCCACCCTGGCAGCCATTCGCCGCCTGGGCCGGCTGGAAGGCCTAGTGCTGGATCCGGTCTATACCGGCAAGGCCATGGCCGGGCTCCTGGACCTGGCGACCCGCGCTGAGCTGCCGCCTGGCCCCCTGGTCTTCCTGCACACCGGCGGCGCCCCGGGCACCTTCGCCTATGGCGATTGGCTGGCCTGACCGGGCTTCTCCGCCCGGGATGCTGGCATAAGGTCAGCAGTTTTCGAACTAAGGTGGTCTGATCAGACACCTTCATAGTGGCGCACCCCTACCAACAAGGATCACCTCCATGCGTAAACCTCTCTCCCAGCGTCTCTTCCGTAGCGCCGCCCTGCTGCTGGCCCTGGGCCTGGCCCACCAGGCCACCGCCCAGGCCGAGGACCTGCTGCAGACCGTCAAGCAACGCGGCGAGCTGGTCGTCGGTCTGGAAGGCACCTACCCGCCCTTCAGCTTCCAGGACGAACAAGGGCAGTTGACCGGCTTCGAGGTCGACTTCGCCAAGGCGCTGGCCAAGGAGCTGGGCGTGAAGGCCAAGATCGAGCCGGGCAAGTGGGATGGCCTGCTGGCCGCGCTGGAATCCCGCCGCCTGGACGTGGTGATCAACCAGGTGACGATCAGCGACGAGCGCAAGAAGAAGTACGATTTTTCCACCCCCTACACCGTCTCCGGCATCCAGGCTCTGGTGCGCAAGGATGACGCGTCCAGCATCAAGACCGCCGCCGATCTCGCCGGCAAGAAGGTAGGGGTCGGTCTGGGCACCAACTACGAGCAGTGGCTGCGTCAGAACGTCCCGAAGGCGGATGTCCGCACCTACGAAGACGACCCGACCAAGTATCAGGACCTGCGCGTCGGCCGTATCGACGCCATCCTCGTCGACCGCCTGGCCGCCCTGGAACTGCTGGCCAAGACCAAGGACCGCCTGGCCCTCGCCGGCGAGCCCTTCAGTCGCCAGGAGTCGGGCATCGCCGAACGCAAGGGGGATCCGGAATTCCATGCGGCGATCGACCAGGCCATCGCCAAGCTGAGGGCCGACGGCACCCTGGCGAAGATCTCCGAGAAGTGGTTCAAGGCTGACGTCACCCAATGAGCGACACGCTACAGCTCCTGCTCGATTCGCTGCCCTTCCTGCTGAAGGGCGCGATCTGGACGGTGGTCCTGAGCCTCGGCGGCATGTTCTTCGGACTGCTGCTGGGCTTCGGCCTGGCGCTGCTGCGCCGCTCGGCCCACGTCCTGCCGCGCAGCCTGGCGCGGCTGTACATCTCCTTCTTCCGGGGCACCCCGCTGCTGGTCCAGCTGTTCGTCATCTACTACGGCCTGCCCGAGCTCGGCGTGCAGCTCGATCCGTTGCCGGCGGCCCTGATCGGCTTTTCGCTGAACATGGCCGCCTACACGGCGGAGATCATCCGCGCCGCCATAGGTGCCATCGACCGGGGCCAGTGGGAGGCGGCAGCCAGCATCGGCATGACGCCCCTGCAGACCCTGAGGCGCGCCATCCTGCCCCAGGCCTTGCGCATCGCCCTGCCGCCGCTCGGCAACAGTTTCATCTCCCTGGTGAAGGACACCTCGCTGGCGGCCACCATCCAGGTACCCGAGCTGTTCCGCCAGGCCCAGCTGATCACCGCCCGTACCTTCGAGATCTTCAGTCTCTATCTCGCCGCGGCCCTGCTCTACTGGATCCTGGCCAGCCTGTTGTCGACCCTGCAGGAACGCCTGGAGCGCCACTACGGCCGCCACCTCAACGAAAGAGGCCCGTCATGATCGAGGTCAGAGGGCTGTCCAAGTCCTTCCGCCAGCAGACCGTCCTCCAGGCCATCGACCTGGACGTCGCCCAGGGTGAAGTGGTGGCCATCATCGGCCCGAGCGGCTCCGGCAAGACCACCCTGCTGCGCTGCCTGAACCTGCTGGAGACCCCGGACGCCGGCAGCATCAGCCTGGGCGAGCTGCGCATCGACGCGGCCAAGCCGTTGAAGGCCCAGCAGACGGTCATCCGCCAGTTGCGCCAGCGCATGGGCTTCGTCTTCCAGAACTTCAATCTGTTTCCCCATCGCACCGCGCTGGAGAACGTGATCGAGGGGCCCATCGTCGTCCAGGGCGAGGACCGCGCCAGCGCCCTTGCCCACGGTCGCGAGCTGCTGGCCAAGGTCGGCCTGGCCGAAAAGGCGGATACCTATCCGGGGCAGCTGTCCGGCGGCCAGCAACAGCGCGTCGCCATCGCCAGGGCGCTGGCCATGCGCCCCCAGGCGATCCTCTTCGACGAACCCACCTCGGCGCTCGATCCCGAGCGGGTCGGCGAGGTACTGGCGACCATTCGCGGGCTGGCCCAGGAGGGGCGTACCCTGGTCATCGTCACCCACGAGATGGCCTTCGCCCGTGATGTCGCCCACCGGGTGCTGTTCATGGACGGTGGCCGCATCGTCGAGCAGGGCAGCGCGGCCGAGGTCTTCAACCAGCCGCGCGAGGAACGAACCCGGCGCTTTCTCGCCAAGTTCGTCCGCGACCAGGCAGCCGACTACTCCTGAGCCAGACCGGCGCAGCCTTGCAGGCTGGCCTGGCTGACGTTGCTGTTGGCCGGCACGCCGTGGGTCAGCCAGACGTTGCCACCGATGGTCGAGCCCTGGCCGATGGTGATGCGGCCGAGGATGGTCGCCCCGGCATAGATCACCACGTCGTCCTCGACGATGGGATGGCGCGGGTGACCCTTCTTGAGATTGCCCTCGGCATCGGCCGGGAAGCGCTTGGCGCCCAGGGTCACCGCCTGGTAGATACGCACCCGGTCACCGATGATGCAGGTCTCGCCGATGACCACGCCGGTGCCATGGTCGATGAAGAAGCCTTCGCCGATCTGGGCGCCGGGATGGATGTCGATCCCCGTCGCCGAATGCGCCCGCTCGCTGACCATGCGCGCCAGTAGCGGCAAGCCGCTGCGGTAGAAATGGTGGGCGATGCGGTGGTGGATCATGGCGTAGATCCCCGGATAGCAGAGCAGCACCTCGTCCACGCTGCGCGCCGCCGGGTCGCCCTGGTAGGCGGCGATCACATCGGTGTCCAGCAGGCGCCGCAGGTCCGGTAGCGCCAGGGCGAAGCCCTGCACCAGCTGGCGGGCCTCGTCGGCGCGATTGCTGCCGTTCTCGCCGCGTTGCTTGGCGAAATAATCGAGTTCCAGCTTCGCCTGGATCACCAGGGCGTTGAGCGCGCGTTCCAGCTCGAAACCGACGTAGAAATCCTCGCTCTCCTGGCGCAGCTGATCCGGCCCGAGGCGCAACGGAAAGAGCGCACCGCTGAGGGATTCGATCACGCTGGCCATCACACTGCGTGAAGGCAGTTCGCGGCCGCTGAACTCGCGGAAGCGGCCGTGCGTTTCGCGCCAATGGCTGCGTGCGGCATGGAGTTCGCCGACGATACGACTGAGTTGCCAATCGTTGCCACCCGAGGAATGCCCGTTATTGTCGCTCATAAGTCTTCTACCCAGTTGCCAGATCGTCGAGGATAAAGTATCCGCTGCTCTCTGACAGCCCGTGCCGTGTGAGGCGCGGTAAGCTGTCCGACCTTCGCCAACCCAGGAGCGCCACCATGATCGCCTCCCCCCTGGTCACCGCCGCCTGGCTGCAGGCACAACTCGGCCGTGCCGATCTCATGATCCTCGATGCCAGTCTCTACCTGCCGAACGAGCCGCAGGTGGCCGACGAGACCTATCGCCAGCAGCACCTCCCCGGCGCGCTGCGCTTCGATATCGAGCACTTCTCCGATCCGGACACATCGCTGCCGCACATGGTCCCCAGCGCCGGGCGCTTCGCCCGGCTCGCCGGTGAACTGGGCGTGACGCCCGACACCTTCATCGTGGTCTACGACCAGAAGGGCCTGTTCTCCGCCGCCCGCGCCTGGTGGCTGTTCCGGCTGTTCGGTCATGATCAGGTGGTGGTGCTGGATGGGGGCCTGCCACTCTGGCGCGAGCTGGGCTTGCCTCTGGAGGCGGGCGTGAATCGGCGCGAAGCTCAGCCGCCCTATCCAACCACCCTGAACAACCGGCTGCTGTGCGGCCTGGGCGATGTCCAGACCGCCCTCACCGTGGGCCAGACCCAGATACTCGATGCCCGAGGCGCCAAGCGCTTCACCGGCGAGGTCGCGGAGCCGCGCCCGGGTGTGGCGTCCGGCCATATGCCCGGCAGCCAGAATTTGCCCTATGACAGTCTGCTCGGTGCAGACGGCACCCTGCTGCCGCCACAGGAGCTGCGCCAGCGCTTCCAGGCGCTGGGGGTCGACGGCCTGCACCCGGTGATCACCAGTTGCGGTAGCGGCGTCACCGCGGCCGTCCTGCTGCTCGCCCTGAACGTCGCCGGCCTGCCCGATGGGCGACTCTACGACGGCTCTTGGAGCGAATGGGGCCAGCACCCGGCGACAGCGAAGGCCCTGGGCCCCGCCTGAGCCGCTCGGCGTCATCGCCAAGGCTTTGATTTTGCTAGAAACCTGTAGTATCCGATAGAGGCGCCTAATCACCGACATCGCCTTTAACAATGAGGCAAATCGTCAAAAGGCGATTAGTATGCGACCTATCGATTTCAATCCTCGTCTTCAAACCCTCAAGGAGTCATCAATGTCCCTGATCAACACCGAAGTGAAGCCTTTCACCGCGACTGCCTACCACAACGGCAAATTCGTCCAGGTGACCGAGGCCGATCTGAAGGGCAAGTGGTCCGCCATCGTCTTCTACCCGGCTGACTTCACCTTCGTGTGCCCCACCGAGCTGGAAGACCTTGCTGACCTGTACCCCGAGTTCCAGAAGTTGGGCGTCGAGATCTACGGCGTGTCCTGCGACACCCATTTCGCCCACAAGGCCTGGCACGACACCTCGGACGCCATCAAGAAGGTCAACTACCCGCTGGTTGGCGACCCCACCGCTCGTCTGGCGCGCAACTTCGACGTGCTGATCGAAGAAGAAGGCCTGGCCCTACGTGGCACCTTCCTGATCAACCCGGAAGGCCAGATCAAGCTGTGCGAAATCCACGACAACGGTATCGGCCGTGACGCCAGCGAACTGCTGCGCAAGGTCCGCGCTGCCCAGTACGTCGCCAACCACCCGGGCGAAGTCTGCCCCGCCAAGTGGAAAGAAGGCGAAGCGACCCTGACCCCCTCGCTGGACCTGGTCGGCAAGATCTAACGCCCGCCTGATCTAGCCCGAGCGCCCGGGCGCCTTGCCCGCGCGCTCTTTTTTTGCCCATTTTTTACGGAAGCCACGTCGCCATGTTGGACGCCAATCTGCAAGCCCAGCTCAAGACCTACCTCGAACGCGTCACGCGCCCCATCGAGATCGTCGCGTCCCTCGACGATGGCGCGAAATCCCGTGAAATGCTCAGCCTGCTGCAGGACATCGCCAGCCTGTCCGACCAGGTCAGCCTGAGCACCGACGGCAGCGATGAGCGCCGCCCCTCCTTCGCCCTGCTGACCCCCGGTCAGAACATCGACCTGCGCTTCGCCGGTCTGCCCATGGGCCACGAATTCACCTCCCTGGTACTCGCCCTGCTGCAGGTTGGCGGTCATCCGTCCAAGGCCAGCCAGGACGTCATCGAGCAGGTCAAGGCCCTCGACGGCGACTACCAGTTCGAAACCTATTTCTCGCTGTCCTGCCAGAACTGCCCCGATGTGGTCCAGGCCCTGAACCTGATGGCCGTGCTCAATCCCCGGGTCAAGCACGTCGCCGTCGACGGTGCCCTGTTCCAGGACGAAGTCGAGCGCCGCCAGATCATGGCCGTGCCGAGCGTCTACCTGAACGGTAAGCCCTTCGGCCAGGGCCGCATGGGCCTGGAAGAAATCGTCGCCAAGCTCGACACCGGCGCCGCTGCCCGCTCCGCCGACAAGCTCAACGCCAAGGACGCCTTCGACGTCCTGGTCATCGGCGGTGGCCCGGCCGGCGCCGCGGCGGCTGTCTATGCCGCGCGCAAGGGCATCCGCACCGGCGTCGCTGCCGAGCGCTTCGGCGGTCAGGTGCTGGACACCCTGGCGATCGAGAACTTCATCTCCATCAAGGAGACCGAAGGCCCGAAGCTGGCCATGGCGCTGGAAGAGCACGTCAAGCAGTACGAAGTCGACATCATGAACCTGCAGCGTGCCGAGCAGCTGATCCCGGCCCACGAAGCCGGCGGCCTGCACGAAGTCCGCTTCACCGACGGTGGCTCGCTCAAGGCCAAGACGCTGATCCTGGCCACCGGTGCCCGCTGGCGCGAAATGAACGTCCCGGGTGAGAAGGAATACCGCAACCGCGGCGTGGCCTACTGCCCGCACTGCGACGGTCCCCTGTTCAAGGGCAAGCGCGTCGCCGTCATCGGTGGTGGCAACTCCGGTGTCGAGGCCGCCATCGACCTGGCCGGCATCGTCGCCCACGTCACCCTGATCGAGTACGACGGCCAGCTGCGTGCCGATGCCGTGCTGCAGCGCAAGCTGTTCAGCCTGCCCAACGTTACCGTCATCACCAGCGCCCTCACCAGCGAAGTCAAGGGTGATGGCCAGAAGGTCAACGGCCTGGTCTACAAGGATCGCAACTCCAGCGAGTTCCACCACATCGACCTGGAAGGCGTCTTCGTCCAGATCGGCCTGGTCCCCAACACCGACTGGCTCAAGGGTACCGTGGAGCTGTCGCCGCGTGGCGAGATCGAAGTGGACGCCCGTTGCCAGACCTCCCTGCCCGGTGTCTTCGCCGCGGGCGACGTCACCACCGTGCCCTACAAGCAGATCGTCATCGCCCTGGGCGAAGGCGCCAAGGCATCGCTGGCCGCCTTCGATCATCTGATCCGCACCAGCGCCTGATCCGCGGTGCCATGCAAAGCCCGGCGCCTGCCGGGCTTTTTTTCGCCCGCTGAATCGTCCTGGTTCTGGCATGTTTCTCGCTGCGCTCTAACCAGGCGTCATAAAGATGGGCACGAACGGTCTATGGGTTCCCGGCACACTTCGTTAGGATCTTATGACCGGGCTCCTAAAGGCTCGGCAGCTTTTGCGGTTGAGGACCAGGCACACATGCATAGACAGATCTCCCCCAATACTCTCGCTTGCTACCCGCCCAAGCTCGCACCTGCCACTCCCCTCACCCACCCGGAACTCGTTGCCTCCCTCGAAGCGACCCTGGCGCAACGCCAGCCCGGTCCCGTCTGGCTATTCGCCTATGGCTCGCTGATCTGGCGTCCCGAATGCCCCGCAGTCGCCGTTCGCCGGGCGCGCGTCCATGGCTACCACCGCGGGCTCTATATCTGGTCCCAGCTGCATCGCGGCACGCCCGAGCAACCCGGCCTGGTGCTGGGGCTGGATCGTGGCGGCTCCTGCGCGGGCTTCGCCTACCAGTTGCCCGATGAACAGCTGGACGACCACCTGCTGGCCCTGTGGAAACGCGAGATGCCCGACGGCTCCTACCGGCCGCGCTGGCTGCATTGCCATCTGGAGGACGGCAGCAAGGTCCAGGCGCTCGGCTTCGTCCTGAAGCGTAACCTGCCCTGCTACGCCGGCAGCCTCCCGGACGACGTCCTAAACCGGGTCCTGACCGAAGCCTGCGGCCATTTCGGCACCACCCTGGAATACGTCGAGCGCACCATCTCGGCACTCCGTGCCCACGCCATGCCCGATCGCAATCTCGAAGCCCTGTTGCAACGCTACCGCAGCGCGCCGCTGCTGGAGGCCCTGCAGGGATGAAGCAGCGTCAAATCAACCCCCACAAGCTGCTGCTCAGCAAATGGACCGCAGTCCAGCCGCGGGACCGCCAGCGCCACTTCATCGTGACCCGGGTGCACACCCCGGAAGTCGAGACCGATCCCATCAGGCAGATAGATCTGCAAGCCGTTCTCACTCGACGTACCTGGACGCTGGACTGGCATGAGTTGCTGGATGCAGAATGCTGGCTGCAAGGCTGGCAATGAAACTCCGAACGCAAGGCCGGGATTTTGCGACTAGCATCGCGATATGGCGGCACTTCTCTGCAAAGGTGAAACCCTGTAGCAGCCAATGCTGTCACAGTGCCACCTTTGAACAGGAAGCTTTATCGGATGACCCTTTATGTGGAACTCGCCAGCGCCTTCAACACCCTCAAGGGCGGGTTCGAGCCGTTGCGTTGCGTGATTTCGACACGAGACCAGCGCGCCTACGACGTGGAAGTTTTTTCCCGTAGCGGCCAGTCGGTACTCAAACGCCCCATCGCCCGTACCGAGCTGCTGGACGCCGCCATGCTCGAAGCCTTCATCCTCGACAGTCGCTCCCGCATCGAGCGCGACGCGGACGAAACGCCCTACTGGACGATCCCCTCCTGAACAAAAAAGGCCACTCATGCATGAGTGGCCTTTTGCTTTGATTGGTGCCCGAGGCCGGAATCGAACCGGCACGACCGCGAAGTCGAGGGATTTTAAGTCCCTTGTGTCTACCAGTTTCACCACTCGGGCAGAACCGAATCCTCAGACGCCGGATTCGTAACACCTAATCCAGTATTTACGCATCCCTGGATGATGAAAAGCCCCGTAGATTTACATCTACGGGGCTTTCAATAGTGGAGGCCGAGGTCGGAATCGAACCGGCGTACACGGATTTGCAATCCGCTGCATGACCACTCTGCCACCCGGCCTCAAACCTGAATGTCTTGCGACACTCACGTAAACATGGAGCGGGAAACGAGACTCGAACTCGCGACCCCGACCTTGGCAAGGTCGTGCTCTACCAACTGAGCTATTCCCGCTTGGTGACGGGCGCAATTCTATATCAGCCGCCCTGCATGTCAAGCCATTGATTCAAAAACTTATTTCTTTTTCTCGGCGCTCATCAGATGGGGCCAGGCAGCCATCAGGTAGGTGCACATGGACCACAGCGTCAGTGCGGCGGCGACCATCAGCAGGCCGTAGCCGGTGATGACCCAGAAGGTCAGTTGCGGCGGGTTGGCCAACAGGATCACCAGCGCCAGCATCTGCGCCGCCGTCTTCCACTTGCCGAGATTGGAGACCGCCACCTGGGCGCGTGCCCCCAGCTCCGCCATCCACTCGCGCAAGGCGGATACCACGATCTCCCGCCCGACGATGATGACGGCAGGCAACGTCAGCCAGGCACTGGCGTGCTCCTGGACCAGCAGAACGAGGGCCACGGCGACGATCAGCTTATCCGCCACCGGATCCAGGAAGGCCCCGAAGGGCGTGCTCTGGCCTAGCCGCCGGGCGAGATAGCCATCCAGCCAATCCGTCGCACAGGCGATGGCGAAGACGGTGCTGGCCGTCCAGTAGCTCCAATGGACCGGCAGGTAGAACAGGATGACGAAGAGAGGAATGAGGAAGACGCGCAGTACGGTAAGCAGATTTGGAATATTCATTGGCGCGGCTGTTGATGAACGTGGGGCGATTCTACTCGCTGTGCAAGGCGGCATAAATCTGCTCGGCCAGCTTTTTGCTGATGCTGGGCGCCTTGGCTATTTCCTCTATGCTCGCACGTTGCAGCTCTCGCAGCCCACCGAAGTGCTTGAGCAGCTCCTGCCTGCGCTTGGGACCGATACCGGCCACCTCCTCCAGGGACGACGTCCGGCGCGCCTTGCCGCGGCGAGCCCGATGCCCGGTGATGGCGAAGCGGTGGGCCTCATCGCGAATCTGCTGGATCAGATGCAGCGCTGGCGAATGCGCCGGCAGGGTGAATTCATTCGACGGATCGTCCAGATACAGCACTTCCAGGCCAGGCTTGCGCGTGACGCCCTTGGCGACGCCGAGCAAGACCAGATCCGGCACCGCCAGCTCCCTAAGGACCTCGCGCGCCATGGCCAGTTGGCCCTTGCCGCCGTCGACCAGCAGGATATCGGGCAGCTTGCCCTCGCCCGCCTTCAGACGGCTGAAGCGGCGGGTGAGCGCCTGATGCATGGCGGCATAGTCGTCGCCAGGCGTCACGCCTTCGATGTTGTAACGCCGATAATCCGACTTGAGCGGCCCCTCCGGTCCGAAGACCACGCAGGAGGCCACCGTCGCCTCGCCACTGGAGTGACTGATATCGAAGCACTCCAGCCGCTGGGGCGGCTCTGGGAGGTCCAGCGTCTGCACCAGAGCGTCGAACCGCACCCCCATGTGCTGCCGGTTGGCCAGCCGCGTATTCAGTGCCTGTTCCGCATTGGTCACCGCCAACTGCTGCCAGCGCGCCCTGGTACCCCGGACACGGTGAGCGATCACCAGCTGCCGCTTGTGCACCTCGGCGAAGGCATCGACCAGAGTGGGGAAATCCTCGTGCACGGAATTCACGATGATCTCGTCGGGCAGATCCCGCTCCAGATAAGCCAGGTAATACTGCTCGAGGAAGGCCGCGAGGACTTCGCTGGAATCTTCCTCGATGCCGACTTCCGGAAAAAAATTCTTGCTGCCCAGCACCCGGCCAGCGCGCACGGTGACCAGATGGACGCAGGCACCACCTGGATTGACCAGGGCCGCGATGACATCGACGTCGCCGCTACCGCCTTCGATGCTCTGCTGATCCTGGACACGCCGGACCAGTGCCACCTGGTCACGCAACTCGGCTGCCCGCTCGAACTGCAGGTTGACCGAGGCGCTTTCCATCTTGGCTTGCAGCTCTTCGGCCAGGGCATTGCTACGGCCTTCGAGGAACATGGCGGAATGGCGGACATCCTCGGCATATTCCTGCTCGCTAACCAAGGCGACGCAGGGCCCCTTGCACCTCTTGATCTGGTACTGCAGGCAAGGACGGGTGCGATTGCGGAAATAGTTGTCGTCGCACTGCCGGACCTGAAAGGCCTTCTGCAAGAGATTGAGACTTTCGCGTATCGCACCCGCGCTCGGGTAAGGTCCGAAATAACGGCCCTTCCCTCTCTTCTCGCCGCGATGGATGGTCAGCCGCGGATACTGGTCTTCCGTGGAGAGGTAGACGTAGGGATAGGATTTATCGTCGCGCAGCAGGATGTTGTAGGGCGGCCGCCACTGCTTGATGAGATTCTGCTCGAGCAGCAGCGCTTCGGTCTCATTACCGGTGATGGTAGTCTCGATCTGCGCGATCTTCGACACCATGGAAGCGGTCTTGGGAGCGAGCCCGGTCTTCCTGAAATAACTTGAAAGCCGGTTCTTTAGATTCTTGGCCTTACCTACGTATAAGAGCTTACCGCCCTCATCGAACATCCGGTAAACACCCGGACGTCCGCTGCAGCCGGCTAGAAAAGCTGCAGCATCGAAAGATTGACTCATATCAACTCGTTGCATCTACCATGCCGTGGCGAACAGCCAACATGGCCAGTTCGACATCGCTGGTAATCGATAATTTTTCGAAGATCCGATAGCGATAGGTATTGACGGTCTTGGGTGACAGGCACAGCTTGTCGGAGATGACCTGGACCTTCTGGCAGCCGGCGATCATCAAGGCTATCTGGATCTCCCGCTCGGACAACTGATCGAACGGCGAGGCTTCCGCCTTAGACTGGAAGGGTTTCAAGGCCAGCTGCTGAGCGATCTGCGCACTGATATAGCGGCGACCGGCGAAGGCCTGCTTGATGGCAGTGATCATCTCCTCGATGTCCGCCCCCTTGGTCAGATAGCCCGCGGCACCCGCCTGCAGGAGACGGGTAGGGAAAGGATCCTCCTCGCAGGCGGTAACCACGACGACCTTGAGATCGGAGCGACTGCGCAGGAGTTTGCGGGTGGCTTCGAGACCGCCGATACCGGGCATCCGCACGTCCATCAAGACCACGTCTGGCTCGAGCTCACGGGCCAACCGGAGCGCATTCTCGCCACTATCTGCCTGGCCAACGACCTGAATCCCTGCAACGTCCGACAGCATCCTGACGATACCGGTACGGACAAGGTCATGATCGTCGACAACCAGCACCTTGATCAAAATCGAATCCCCTTCGCTTGCGCTTTCATCGCCTGCGTCACCTAACTGAACGATCCCACAGACCTAAACCTTAACGACGTAAGATCCCGGACTGAGCTATAAATTGTGCCGAGCCAATAAAGAAAAAAGGGGTACGACGTCCGCACCCCCTTTGGCTACCGGCCCTAGGCCATTGGTCATTGTATACCGAAAAAACGCAGGAAAATGAAGCGGATCCGGCAGCGTGCCCAGGTGTGAGAGGCGCGATCTTACCAGCGGTACTCCACCGTCTATCCATACCGCTACTCATTGCCGAGATGGGAAGCCAGACCTGGGCATAAGGCCGAGCTATAGCGGCTCTATAGAGTTTCCGCTCTGGTCCACTGCGAAAAATCCCGGCCCGTGCCGGGCTTTTTCATGTCTTCATTTGGGTAGGTTAGGCTGAGCGCAGCGAAGCCCAACCTCCAGGCCCGCTCCGTGGCCTGTAGCCTGTAGCCCCTAGCCCCTAGCCCCTATCCCACGTACCGCTCGAACGTTGGGCTTCGCAAGCTCAGCCCAACCTACGATTGTGTGGTCACGCTGATCGCGGCCATGGCGATCCGCCAATGCGGCCGCTCCTACGGTGGATGCCATGCAGGCGCAGCCGCAACGGCGCACCATTAGAGCCGCCAGGGCCCGGCGCAGCCGGGCTGTTGTGGCTCTTGATCTTGCGGGCTTCAAAGCGGCACCTGGCCCAGCGGCAGCACCCAAGCCCGCAGCACCGCTCTTAACCCCCCTCTCCCCCCGGGAGAGGGCTGGGGTGAGGGCAACCCCAGCCACCCGACCTGCCGGCTTCGA